>JAFUEP010000025.1 GCA_017470345.1 Prevotella sp. | reverse complement strand
TTTTTAGTCGCCTACGGCGAGAAATCCTTCAAATCTGAACAAATCAAACAAATCTGCTTTGGAAGATTTGAAAAGATTTGCTAGATTTCTGTCACGAAGTGACACTCATTATCAGATAATTAGTACAAGCGAAACTTGAATTCATGACTTTAAACTTCCGTCACGACGTGACGGCATGACGTCACGGCGTGACGGCATGAAATCACGGCGTGACGCCATGCCGTCACGCCGTGTCGTAAGGAGAGATCATGTACTTAGGTAGCTTGCTACAGTTGCAACTTATTATTTCTGGGAATTATCGGACGACGACCTTCTTGCCGCCCACGATGACGACACCCTTCTCGGGCATGGTCTTGACCTCGATGCCGCTGAGGGTGTGGACCTTGAGGCCCTGAAGGGTGGAGTGGCCGACGGTGACGCCTTCGATGGCGGCAAGCTGGTCGAGGGCATCCTGATAGCCGGCGAGACCCTTGTCGCAGGTCTCGGGGGAGAGTCCGATGACGGCGGGGATGTTGCCGTAGTCATCAGTGAGGTCGTAGGCCGACATGGAGAAATAGGCCATTCCGGCCGGCACACTGACCGTCTCGGAGTAGTTGGGGCTGAAGCTGTCGGTGGTGCCATACTGGATGAAGGCGCCGAGCTCGGGGATGAAGACGTAGACGTAGACGACGTCGCCCGTGACGCTGACGCCCTGGCTGCCGCTCCATCTGACGAGGGGATCCCGCTGGCGGGCGATGCCGTAGGGGATGCGGTAGGCGAAGCGGACGTCGCCCTTGCCGTAGATGATGGAGGGGATGGTGCGATGCTGAGTGACGTTGATGTGGGCGTCCTCGGCGGTCATGTCGAGGTAGACCTTGCCGTCAGCGGTGCGCCGGAGGTCGTCGGCCTCCATGACGAGCACGAGGGCACCCTGGCGCTCTGACTCCTCGGAGAGTACCCACGAGGCGCCGACGCTGGCGACAGTGAAGCCGCCCTCGTCTGGGAGGTGGAAGACGGGTGCGTCGTCGGCCATGAAGTAGGCATAGAGATGCTCGCCGCCCTGGACGGTGAAGGTGTAGGGATTGTCGCGCGAGACGATATTACCCATCTGAGAGGCGTCCTGCCAGTAGGCGAAATGGTAGCCGTCGTTGGGGATGGCACGGACGGTCACCTGGTCGCCGGGCTCGTTGGCTACCTTGCTGATCCAGACGGTGCCGCAGTTGGCGTGCAGGTCGTCGTTGCCGTCCTGATAGTAGGACAGGCTGACCTGGGCGCCACGGGTGAAGTAGGCGAAGATGACGTCGGTGGGTGCGTCGGGGAAGGTGCCAGCCTTGGCGGCTGCCTGCGACTCATAGACGGTGATGTCGTCGCTGAGGGTGGTCAGGCTGACGTACTCGGCCTCCTCGGAGAGCAGCTGGTCTTTGTCCATGTCGAACAGGCCGTCGCCGTCGTCGAGAAACCATCCGCCAAAGGCATAGCCCTCGGCCTCGTTGGGCTTGGCATAGAGATAGAGCATGGTGAAGGGTGTGCCGAGAATGGTGCCGACGGCTACAGGCTGACGGAAGTCCCATGCGTCGCGCCATGCCTTGACGGTCGACTCCTGATAGAAGGGGAACACCTGTCCGCCGCCCTGTGGGGTGGCCTTGACCTGGACGTAGAGGTTGGCATAGCCGCTGATCTCGATTTCGTCCTGAGCGGTCGACGTCAGGGGATGCGTCAGCATGAAGACTGCGAGGAGCAGGGCTGACGCCAGGTTGAGCGTAGAATTCGTTTTCATATTCGACTGAGCATTATTTTTTTGTTAGTGATTATTTTGCCAAGATCGTCTTGCCGCGAGAACGGTCGACATAGAGGCCACGGGCGGGAATCGAACGGAGACGGCGACCCTGCAGGTCGTAACGGGCATCGGAGGCAGAGGAACAGGAGCGGACTTCCGTGATGCCGCTGGCGCCATAGGGGCGGACGTCGCTCTGGGCTGCATTGACGACGGCGCCCGTCGACGTGTCGATGAGCATGCAGACGGCATGGAGACGGCTCTTGTCCTGGATGAGTTTCTGGGTGTGGCTCGCCAGGGTGGTGATGGTGTTGCTGTAGGTCTGCGGTTGCCAGGCGACGACAGGGGCCTCGATGCTGCCCTGGATGCCGGAGCGGATGCCGAGGGTGTTGACGGGCACATGGTTGTAGACGACGCCCTCGGCGTAGTAGGGTGCCTCACGCCAGGGGGCCATGTCGTCGTCCTGATAGTTGGTGCCGGCAGAGGCTTCATAGTCGAGCGAGAAGTAGTTGGTCTGGCGCCAGGCGTCGGTGGTGCCCATGAGCCCGTCCTCAGTGAGGACGAAGATGAGACGATAGGGTGCCGACGGACTGTCGATATTGAAAGTGGTAGTGGCCGTGAAGCGCACGTCCCACTGGTATTCGTCGGCCCACTCGGCCATGAGTTCAACCTTGGCCTCTGTGGGCACGGCGAGCGCATCGGCAAAGTCGAGATCGATGCCATAGTGGAGGGTGCCCCGACGGCCGCTGCCCGAATAGGGATCGAACTTGAAGGGGGCGCGATCGATGACGCACGAGGGGGCGCCGCTGCCTGGGAGCAGGTCGCTCTGCAGGTCTGGATAGGCAGGGATGACCATCGGCTCGCCATTGCCCGTATGGACGGCGATGCCGATGAAGCGGTCGCCGAAGTCCTCTGAGAGGCGCTCCATGCCGACAGTGCCACGCGGACAATGGCCACACCACGTGCCGGTGAACTCCTCGACGACGGAACGGCGAAGGAAGGTCTCCGGAGCCGACTGGGCGCCAGCGGTCAGGGAAAGTGCTGCAAGGGTTAAGAATGAAATGAGTTGCTTCATCGTCTATGGGGAAAGATTAGATATCGTCGATAGTGGTGCCGACAGGGCCGACACGCATCAAGACGGGTGAGCCCAGCTGGAGGATGTTGGTGGTGACAAAGGATGTCTGACGGATGACGAAACCGCTAAGGGCATGGCCAGGCCAGTTGGCGAGACGGAGCGGCGCCGAGTTGAAGCCAGTGGAGGCGGAGTAGTCGAGGCGGGCCGTGACACCCACGTCGGAACTGGTGGCCACCGTGCCGTCGGTGTCGTAGAAATAGCCTGCTACGAGGGCACGGTCGTCATTGCGAAGGACAAAGCCGGAGGGGATGAAGAGGGCGCAGTCAGCGCGGTCGATGGGGATGTGGATATAGGCATTGGCGTAGAGTTCCTGGGGCCAGTGCATGAAGAGGCTGTCGCTGCGCTGGATGATGTCGAAGCGGGTGCCGGAGGGCGTACCACCGTTGCCTCCGAGGTAGCCCATCATATAATAAGATCCCACGACGTCATCCTGCATGTCGTACTGGGCAATGCGGAGTGTGTCGACATAATCGCCACAGGCACAGACGATCTGGCCACGGCGGATGTGGCCGCCGACATTGCTGTCGACACGGACACGCAGCGTGCCAGCGTCGACCTCGGGATGGAGCCACGACTGGAGCGGCGTGGCCGTCAGGGGCAGATCGTGGGCGATGGTCACCGTGAACTCCTCGCCGGCGCGGGGGGAATAGTGGCTATTGACGGCCATCGGCATGTCGAGCACCATGCCCAGCTGCTGGACGGGCAACTGACGCACAGCCTGACCTGACGTGAGGGTCAGCAGGGCAGTGCGGCCGTCGAAACCGTAATTGGGCTGGGCTGTCACCGTCACGACAAGGCCGTCGACGCTGGCCACGCACCAGTCGGCGTCGACTGCTGCCTCGAGAGGCGCTGCGCCTTGGGTCTGCACTTGGACACTGGCCGTGCTGCCGGCAGCGGGGAATATTAGATCGTTGCTCACGATGCGAATGGACTCGCCACTATCGGCGTAGCCATCGGCATCGTCGCCGCAGGAGACGAGCAGGGCAGCAACGCCACAGCCCATCAGGGCGGTCATGAGAAGGTTCCGTAGTCTGATCATCATTCTTGTCATTAACAGTTATTCGCCCACCATGCGCGACTTGCGGTTGAGCGTCTTGAGGTTATTGAACAGATAAGTGCCTTTGGTCAGCCATTCGGAGTCGGTGAGAAGCCCTGCCGTCAGGTTGCCCGTAGCATTATAGTAGAGGTAGATGAGCACAGCGCTGTTGTAGCTGGCCCCGCCGGTAGGCGTGATGTTGAAGCGGGGATAGAAGCGGTTGCCGTTCCAGGTGATCGTGAACTGTCCCTCGTCAGCGATGGAGATGTTGGAGAGACTGCTGCCGGAATAG
This sequence comes from Prevotella sp., assembly GCA_017470345.1. Lineage (GTDB taxonomy): Bacteria > Bacteroidota > Bacteroidia > Bacteroidales > Bacteroidaceae > Prevotella. The sequence goes on along the minus strand of JAFUEP010000025.1, from coordinate 199,096 downwards.
TTGACGCACGACCAATAGACCGCATTGCCATCGATGTCGCCGATGACCTGCGAGCCCAGCTTCAGGACGCCCGTCGCGGCGTCATAGCGCAAGACAAGATCATACTTTGGACTGAGACCCTCCATCAGATAGGTGCCCTCCAGGCGATTGGGCCTGAGGCGGACGTCGGCCGACGAGCTGGTGCCCCAGGTCAGAGTATAGTCTGACTCCCACAGGGCATAGGTCATGAAGTTGTCAGGATAGGGCACGCCCTGGAGGATGACGTCCTCGCGGCCTGGGTCGGTGCAGGTGAAAAGGTTGGTCGTGGTGTCGAAGTCGAACGACTGTAGGCTGAGCCCGCCAAGTATGACTGGGCGATAGAGACGGATGCCCCGGTCGGTGTAGGTGTAGTGGACGTCGAAGGTGTCGCGCCCGCTGGTGAGCTGGATGCTGCGTACGGAAGGGTTGCACTTGCCCGCGACCTCGGCCGTACCGACGCGTCCACGTATAGAGTCAACAAAATGGTCGAAGATGTCGATGGTCTTTTGGGCATACTCGGTGGGCGAGCCCTTGAGCTTACGCAGGTACATCGTGTTGCGGGTCTTCTTGCCGTAGAGCGAGATGAAGTCGTCGGCAATGCTGTCGATGACAAACTCGAAGTCGCCGCCCTTGGCCTCATACTCCTCGCTGGAAGGCGTGGAGAAGTAGTGCATGAGGTTGTTGTAGGTGTCGAAGGTCAGCACGGGGCCATTGTCGTTAGTCAGCCTGTAATAGGTCGTCTCGACGGAGTCAGGAATGAGCGAGCAGCCGATGGCGGCCGTCAACGAGTCGAACCTTATGGTATAGACCACGCCACCGTAATCCAGCGTGGAGCTGGGGTAATATTCGAACTCCCACCCATATTCGGCACTACGCAGCACCTGCTGTGCACGGGCGAGGGTCGAGGCGAGTCGCTGCGAGGCCGGCTGGTCGAAGTAGTCGTCGACCTCGGACGAGCATGAGCTCATCGCGGCCAAGCCGCCACTCACGCAGCAGATGAGGAAGAAATATTTCAGTTTCGTCATAATCATAAATTCTTTAGCACTCAATTATCAGTCATTCAGCGAATAGAGGTCAATATAGCCGCTGACCACCTGCTTCTGGCGGCGCTGGAGCGAGGAGCGCAGCTGGTCGAGGTCGATGCCAAAGGTGGTAAGCATATAGGTCTTCACGATGTCAAGCTTGGCGGCAATGACGTGCGCACCTTCCGTGCCGGCCTGAGCCATCCACTGGCGCCAGACGCTCTCCGAGTTGCAGACGTAGGTCGAGAGCATCTCGGCAAAATCCTCCTTATCAGAGTGTTGCGCATAGGAGCTGATGAAGCCACGCTGCAGATAACCCACGTCGAAGGGGCTCTCGCTCCACTTGTCGGCCACGTAGCCCGAACCGGTGATGAGCTGGAACTCAGCAGGATAGTCGCGGGTCTGATTGAGGATGTGGGTGAACTCGTGGTGGATGGTCTTCAGATAGTAATTGTTCAGGTCGTCGGCATTCTTCAGATACTGCCCCAGATAGTTGGTGCCTGAGAGCAGGATCTTGCGTCCGCCCTCAGCCGTTCCGAGGATGTAGGTGCCGTTGTTCTTGTATTCCCACTCGCCGATGGTGAAGATGAGCTTGGGGAAGTAGGCACGGGTGAAGTCGATGCCCCCCACCTCGTCGTAGGCCTCGATGCACATGTACTTGACCAGATGGGCCAGCACGACGGCATCCTCGTAGCGTGAGGGGACGGTGTAATAGTTCATGTCGCTCTCGTTGTCCTCGTAGCGATACTTGAAACGGATGTTATAGGGCGCCACATAGTTGCGCTGCAGCCAATAGTCGAAGGGGGTATAGTCAACCTGGTCGACCATGATGACGCTCTTGGGGTCCAGTTCGTCCTCGGAACAGCTGGTGAAACAGGCTGCTGCGACGACGGCACCGGCCGCCAGAAGGAATGATCGGATATTTCGGAAACTCATCATAACTCGCAATTCTCAGTTCTCAGTTTTCAATTCTCAGTTCTCATCTCGGATTAGGCTGTACACCAGCCGTGCGCACCTTGATAGGTATCTGCACGGCACGGCGCGGATCGTCGACACGAAGCAGGCCCGTCGCGGTCTCGGGCTGGCCAGAGGCATTGATGACGCGACGGACGACCTCGATGCCATAGCGCTTGATGTCGTACCAGCGGAGGCCCGTCTGAAGCGTCTCGATGCGACGGAACCCGAGGACGCACTGGAGCATGGCCTCACGGGTGTCGCCCTCAGCGCCGATGTCGAACTTGGGATGCAGGTGCTTCTTGATGGTCGACTGGATGTGGCGTTCGTCGCTGTAGCAATAGTCGACGCCGTTGTAGAAGTCGGTGATCATCTGAGGAGTCAGGTCGAAATAGGTGTCGACGATGTTCTGCATCCACAGCGTCAGGTCGGCCGCAGCCTTGTCGTACTGCCCCGTCATAACGTAGGCCTCGGCACGGTTGAGCAGACACTCGTCAGCCGTAAAGGCAGGATAGACGGTGCGATAGTAGCCCGTGCCGGCCACGGGGTCGGCATATTCGAACATATAGGGCAACTTCCAGAAGACGGTCTTGTCGAGATTAGTGGCCGAATAGGTGTGAGTGCCATGATAATAGGCTGCCCCACCCCATATATTGACGGCCTCACTGGTCTCAGTACGGGCCAGATACTGGCCGTGGGAATAGCGCGACATGTAGTTGTAGGGGCCGAAGCAGAGTCCGATGGCGGAATAAGCGGTGAGGAGCAGCAGGTTGCAGTTGAGCGAGGCGTCGATATAGTGCTGCGACAGAGCGGCGAAGGTCTGCGCCATCGATGCCATGTAGTCCCAGTCGCGCAGCATCGTCTCTGGGGCGCTACCCAGGCAGAGGTTGGCATACTGGATGGCCTTGTCCCACTGCTCGGCGTAGAGGTAGAAACGGCAGGCGAAGGCATAGGCGGCCCGAGGGGTGAAGTGATATTTCGGCACGCTGTAGTTGCTGCTGACCAAGGGCAGCGCCTCAAGCAGGTCGCGCTCGATCTGGCGATAGACGTCGGCCAGGGTGCCGCGATCAGGATTACTGGCCAACTCCGTGGCAGGCGACGTCATGTAGACGATGCCCAGCTCCCTGTCGGCGGTCGAGGGCGAGTAGGCCTGGCAGAACATGTTGGCCAGCATGAAATGGGCATAGGCGCGGCAGAGGAGGGCCTCACCTCGGGTCTCAGCCAGTTCCGAAGCTGTGGCGCTGTCCTTCAGCTGGTCAAGGCTTTGCAGGGCTTGGTTGGCCGTGGCGATGCACTCATAGCAATCCTGCCAGAAGTTCTCGGGACTGGAGTTGTTGGCCTCAGTGACGTCCTGCCAATAGACCACCTGATCCATGAAGCGCGAGGTATTGGGATTAGTGCTGCCGTAGTCGTCGACATTGTCGCTCATGAACTCAGCCACGAGCATCGGCTCGTTGGAAGGATAGGCCGTCACGAGCAGCTTACGGACGCTCTCAACCGTTGTGATCTCCATGCGGTTGTCGGGCAGCTCGTCGAGATAATCATCGCAGCTGACGAAGGCTGTTGCGTTGGCAACGTAACATACTAAAACAGCGTAGAGTTTATTTCTTCTTGTCATCATAGGTTCTTTTCTCTTGTTAAAAGCCGTCAGATTCCGAGGCGCAGGGTACACGTAAACTGCTTCGGCATGGGCACAGCCACACCGCCGGCGTTAGTGAACTCAGGATCCTGTCCGTTGAGTTTCTTGTCGCTGTAGAGCAGGAAGAGGTTGGTGGCCTGCAGCTTCAGCCCGAGCGTGGTCAGTCCGAGACGGGAGATGAGGTTGCGCGGGAAATCATAGTTCAGCGAGATTTCCTTCATCCGCACGAAGTCGCCCTTGGCCACACGGGCCGTCGAGTAGTTGTAGGCACTATAGGCATAGCCGAGGTCAGTGTTGTTGCGGTTCTGGCGCGAACTGGCGATGACGGGAATGTCCGTATGAGCCTCATCGCCAGGCACCATCCATCGGTTCTTGAATTCCTTCGGCATGGCCGTCAGGTCGCTGTAGCGATTGGAGAAGACGGGGTCAAGACGGATGACGTTGCCAAAGGAATAGGTCAGGAAGAGGTTCAGCGTGAAGCCCTTATACTTGAAGACATTGCCCAGCGAGCCCATGTCGGAGGGGTCGATGGTGCCGGAATACTTGAGGTAGGACATGGCCGCAGGGTCGGTCTCTTGGAAGTAGATGCCCGTTGTGGTCGTCATGCCATTGCCGACGTAGAAGGTGGGCAGGCCCTCTTTGTTGAGTCCGGCGAAAGGAATCGAGAAGAGGCTGTTGACGGGATAGCCCTCCAGGCTGGCCTCGCTCGAGCTGGTGAGCAGGTCGATGAGTCGCTTGCGCGACATGAGCCGCGTCACCTTGTTGTGCGTATGGGAATAGACGAGCGACGTGGTCCACGTGAAGTGCTTGTTGCGGATATTCACCGTCGAGAGGCTCACCTCAATGCCGTCAGCGCTCATCTCGGCTGCGTTGGCACGCTGGGTGATTCCACCACCTGCATAGCCGGCTGTGAAGATGGGGCCGATGAGGTCGTAGTTATTGCGCTTATACCAGTCGAAGGTCAGGTTGATGCGATTGTCCAGGAAGCCGGCATCAAGGCCGATGCTCAGCTCATGCTTCTTCTCGTAGGTGAGGTCGTTGTTGGCAGGCGCCTCGAGGATATTGCCGCTCTCCTTGACGCTGGTGAACGGACGCCAGATGGCCATGGGCACGACGATATAGGTGGAGTTGGTCACGTCAGACGGGCCTCGGTCGGCCGTCAGCGAATAGCTGGCGCGCAGCGATGCGGAACTCAAGACGGGGGCCAACTTCTCAAACCACGCCTCCTCGTCGATGTTCCAGCGGCCTGACACGTTCCACGTAGGAAGCCATCGGGCGGAGCGGCTGCGCCCCATGCGGTTGGTGCCCTCATAGCGGAAGGTGCCGTTGAGGACGTAGCGGCGGTTGAACGTATAGGTGCCGTTGATGAAGAAGGCAGCCGTGCGCTCTCGCGTATCGGCCAGCGCATAGTAGCTGGTATTGCGCTCCTGCATCTGCTTAAAGGCCAAGTAGTTGAAGCTCGACAGCATGCCGCTGTCGAAGAGTACGCCCATGTCGGTGTTCTCGCTGCGATGGCGATTGAGCGACGTCACCTCCATGCCGGCATAGAGGTTCAGCTGATGCTTCTCTGCGAAGACGTCGTTGTAGCTGCCCGACGCGCGGAAGTTATAGCTGAACATCGAGTTGTCCGACTGGCGCAGGATGCCGCCTTCGGGCATCACCGAGACGGGCAGCGCATAGATGTTGTCGGGATCGGTGTAGAGGTAGGGGTTGTGCGAGCGGATGGTGGAGTTGTCCATGGCGCGATAGGCCATGGCCTGATTGGAGTTCTCGCGGATGAAGTGCTCCTGGCGGGTGGTCACGCTGCGGATGGAGCCGAGGGCCGTGAGCTCGACCTTGCGGATGAGTTTCCAGGTGAGCTGGCCCTGCAGGCGGAACTCGCTGGACTTGAGGTCGATATAATTGTTGTCGAGCTCATTGAATATATTGAACGGCGCATAGTTGCGCGTATAGTAGGTATCAGGGTCGAGGGCACGGCTGGTGTTCAGCGCGTAGCTGTAAGGATTGATGTCAAACGAGCGGGTGACGCCGCCAGCCACGGGGTCGACGCTGCGCGAAAGGGTGCCCGGGGCCTTCTGGTTGCGGAACGAGGTGCTCGAGATGACCTTCAGCGAGAGCTGCTTCGACAGGTTGAAGTCGGCGTTGATGTTGGCCGTATAGCGCTCCACCTTGCTCTGCTTAGTCCAACCCGGGTCGAGCAGGGCGCTGACAGAGGCACGATAGGTGGTCTTGTCCGTTCCGCCCTCCATCGAGACAGAGTGAGAGTGCTGTATGGCGGTCGAGAACAGACGATCGAACCAGTCGGTGTTGCGATATTCTGCGGCCCGCAGGTAGTCGGCGATGGCCGCATCGTTGTTGTCGAGAGCGAAGGTCTTCGTCACGGGGTCGTACTCGGAGAACATCTGATACATTTTGCCGTAGATGCCCGACTCGGAGGCGTTGGCCGTCTCTGCGTAGTTGAGGTAGCCCTTCTGCTGCAGCTCCTGATAGACCGACATCTGGTCCTGCGAGTTCATGATATTGAACGTCGAGTAGGAGGGCTTCAGTCGCATGGTGTATTCGCCTGTATAGCTGATGCGGTTGTGGCCGGCGCGGCCCTTCTTCGTGGTCACGGCAATGACGCCTGCCATCGCGCGCGCACCATATATAGAAGTGGCGGAGCCGTCCTTCAGGACTTCGAACGACTCGATATCGTCGGAGTTCAAGCCTGCGATGGCCGACGAGATCAGCGTATTGGCATCGCCAGAGGACAGGTCGTCGGCCGAGACGTCGATGACGTCCTCGAGGATGACGCCGTCGACCACCCACAGAGGCTTCGACGCGCCATAGATGCTCGTGGCGCCGCGCACGCGGATCTTGGGCGCAGCACCAAACGTGCCACTGACGTTCTGGACGGAGACGCCTGCGGCCCTACCCTCCAGCGCACGGCTGATGTCGGCCACGCCGTCGATCTTCGCGTCGGCAGCATTGACCTTGGTCGTCGAGCCGGTGAACGTGCGCTTGTCGACCTTCTGCATACCCGTGACCACCACCTCGTCGACCATCACTGCCTGGTCGGGCTGCAGCACGACGCGCATGCCATTCCGCGGCACAAGGGTCTGCGTCGCCATGCCTATATAGCTGAAGACGAGCTTCTTGCCCTGAGGCACTTCAATCGCGAAGTGGCCATTGATGTCAGTAGCTGTTCCATTCTTGCCGCCCTGCACCTGTACCGTCGCACCGATGGCAGGCTCGCCGTTAGCTTCGACAACGGTGCCTGTAATCTTCGTTTGTGCAAAGGTCACACCCACAACAAGCAGCAAAAATATCAATAGTATTGATAGTCGCTTGTACATAACACTAATATTTTTCTGATAACGCTGAGGAAACAGTCTGGTAGATTCCCTCCAATTTGCGGCGCAAAGTTATGAAAAAAAAACTAATTAAGCAAATAATCCGTAATAAAATTGTTTATAAATAGAAATCCGAGCTTCACTTCGGATATAGATACAGATAAAATACGCAAAGAAACAAAAAAAGTCCGAAAAACTTGGCGGAATGAAAAAAAAGTAGTACTTTTGCACCGCTTTTCGGAAAACCCGGAGCATTCGACGACGTTGCTACCCGTGATTAAGGTGGTCAAGGCGTCAGAAGGATGTTAAAGCACAAAACATTAATCAATCAACAATTATGTATTTAGATCAAGCTAAGAAGCAAGAGATTTTCACCGAGTACGGCAAGTCAGCCACCGACACTGGTTCGGCTGAGAGCCAGATTGCGCTGTTCACCTATCGCATCAAGCACCTGACGGAGCACCTGAAGCAGAACCACAAGGACTTCGTCACCGCCCGTTCGCTGACCAAGATGGTAGGTCGTCGCCGCAAGCTGCTGAAGTATCTCTACGAAAACGACATCACTCGCTATCGTGCCATCGTCAAGGCTCTGGGTCTGCGTAAGTAAGAAGGACCTCACGAAGCGGAATCATTACGAAATCCCTCTCCTGCATCAGCGGGTGAGGGATTTTCAGTTTCGGCGTGTCGAGCCGCAGATCGTCATAGAGCAGGATGTCGATGTCGATGGGACGGTCGTGATAGACCACCTCTGCCCCACCCTTCGCCGAGGCGTGCTCACGGCGCTTGCCCAGCTGTCGCTCGATGAGCTGTGTGCGATGGAGCACCTGCAGGGGCGACAGCGCGGTCTCGACCATGACGACCGAGTTGACGAAGGCATTACAGGACTCGAATCCCCACGGTTGGGAATAGAAGAAGGCCGACTGGCGCCTGATGGTGCCAATCAGCCTTTCGATGCGTCGATACGCGTTCAGAATGGTCTGCTCCCTGTCGCCGATGTTGGCCCCCAGTCCGAGATAGACCTGATGTACATCAGCACTCACCACTGCGGCAGCAAATTCTTCACTCTTCACTTTTCCCTTTTTCCCTTCTCAGTCGTCCAGGATCAGCATGGCGTCGCCATAGCAACCGAACATGTACTTGTTCTTCAAGGCCAGCTTGTAGGCTTCGTAGACCAGGTCGTAGCCGCCGAAGGCTGCCGTAGCCATCATCATGGTCGACTCAGGATGATAGAAATTCGAAATCAGGGCGTTGCCCAGTCCAAAGTCGTAGGGAGGGAAGATGAACTTATTGGTCCACCCGTCATATTCCTTCAACAGACCGTCAGTGCCTACAGCCGACTCCGTGGCGCGCAGCGTGCTGACGCCCACGACGCAGATGCGATGGCCTGCCTGCTTCGAGGCATTCACCTGGCGGCACGTCTCGGCCGAGATAATCATCTGCTCAGAGTTCATCTTGTGCTTCGTCAGGTCTTCCACCTCGATGGGGTCGAAGGAGCCCAGTCCGCAGTGGACGGTGATAAACGTCGACTCAAAGCCACGGATCTCCATCATCTTCAGCAGCTCACGGCTGAAGTGGAGGCCTGTCGACGGAGCGGTGACGGCACCCTCGTTCTTGGCGAAGATGGTCTGGAATTGTTCCATGTCGTCAGCCGTAGCCGGACGGCGGTCGACGATGTAGCGTGGCAGCGGGGCCTCGCCCAGGTCGAAGAGCTCCTTCTTGAACTCATCATGCGGACAGTCATAGAGGAAGCGCAGCGTGCGGCCGCGCGACGTGGTGTTGTCGATGACCTCAGCCACCATGGGGCCGTCGCCGTCGAAGAAAAGCTTATTGCCGATGCGGATCTTGCGGGCAGGCTCGACGAGCACGTCCCACAGGCGCAGCTCCTCGTTGAGCTCGCGCAGCAGGAAGACCTCGATCTTGGCGTCAGTCTTCTCCTTGGTGCCATAGAGTCGTGCGGGGAACACGCGGGTGTCGTTGAAGATAAACGTGTCGCCCTCGTCGAAGTAGTCGACGAGATTGCGGAAGGTCATCATCTCGTCCGTGTCCCTGCCTTCAGCATCCTTCTTGAACATCTCTATGCGCTCGCTCTTGCGATGGAGCACCATCAGGCGGCATTGGTCGCGATTGTAGACGCGCTCCACGGTGCCGTCTTCGTTCTCAAAGGCGCGATGGGGCGGATAGAGGGCTACCTGGTCCTCTGGCAGTTTGAACTTGAATTGTGATAGTTTCATATCGTTTCCTTATTCTATGTCTATTGAATCGAGCCACGACGGGAAGTCGTCGAGCGTCAGGCAGTCCTCAAGGCGCACGTCGCCCACACGGGTGCGGCAGAGGGCCGTCAGATAGGCGCCAGAGCCGAGGGCCTGGCCGATGTCGCGGGCCAGCGAGCGGATGTAGGTGCCCTTGCCGCAGACGACGCGGATGGACATCTGCATCGACTCAGGGTCGAAGTGGGTCAGCTCCATTTCGTCGATGCGGATGGGCTTGGCCTGCAGCTCGACGTTGTCGCCGCGGCGTGCCAGCTTGTAGGCCCTGTCGCCGTCGACCATGACGGCCGAGAACAGGGGCGGCACCTGGCGGATATCGCCCACGAACCTGGGCAGCGTGGCGAGGATGAGCTCGCGCGTGATATGAGCGGTGGGATAGGTCTGGTCGACCTCGTGCTCCATGTCGTAGCTGGGCGTGGTGGCTCCGAGCTGGAGCGTCGCCGTGTACTCCTTGGTGTGGCCCTGAAGCGTCTCGATCTGCTTCGTGGCCCGCCCGGTGCAGAGGATGAGGACGCCCGTGGCCAGCGGGTCGAGCGTGCCAGCATGCCCCGTCTTGAGCCGCTTCACGTGCAGCCGTCTCGACAGCCGAGTGCGCACGAAAGCCAGTGCGCCGAACGACGTCATCCCATAGGGCTTGTTGATATAGAGTATCTCTCCTTCGTGAAAGTTCATCAGTCGACCATTGCTAATGAGTGACCCGTGAGCAGCATGACAATGATGATGGTCCCCACGACGATGCGATAGATTCCGAAAGCCCTGAAGCCATACTTAGTGAGGAAGGCCACGAACCACTTCATGGCCAGCAGGGCCACGACGAAGGCGACGGCGCAGCCCAGCAGGAGCATGGTGATGTTGTGGGGTGTGGCCCACACCGCGTCCTCCTTCAGCAGGTCGAGCAGGTCGAGTAGCGTCGCGCCGGCCATCGTGGGCACGGCCAGGAAGAAGGAGAACTCGGCCGCACGCTTGCGCGTCAGCCCCTGGGTCATGCCGCCGACGATGGTGGCCATGGAGCGCGAGACGCCCGGAATGACCGATATGCACTGGTAGATGCCGATGAAGAAGGCCCGCTTCTCGTTGAGACGGTTCTCTTCGCTGCCCTTATTGAACAGCTTGTCGCAGAAGAGCATGAAGATGCCGCCAAGGATGAGCATGACGGCCACGACCTCGACGCTGTCGAGCAGCCAGTCGAGCGCTCCGGACTTCTTGGCCAACAGGCCGATGACGACGGCCGGCAGGACGCCGACGAAGAGCAGCCAGTAGAAGCTGAACTTATGCTTCAGCCGTCCGAAGAGGGTGCTGCCCTCGGGGGCCGGTGAGTTGTCGAGCTGGAAGAAGTGCTTCCAGTAGAGGCAGACCACCGAGAGGATGGCGCCAAACTGGATGATGAACGTGAAGGCATGGACGAAGGGGTCGCCCTGGGGTATGCCCAGCAGGTTCTGGGCGATGATCATGTGGCCTGTCGACGATACGGGCAGAAACTCGGTCAGTCCCTCGACGACAGCAATGATGATGGTTTCAATCAATGTCATGCGCCCTGCTCCTTCTCCCCGTCTTTGGGTTTATGAACTACGGCGTAAATCATCGACACGAAGCCGAACAGGCACACCAGCGGTGCCACCTTGACGCGGCGGGCGCTGAAGATGTCGGGATTGTAGGCCGACTCCGAAGAGCCGTCGCCCCCCATCAGGATAAACCCGATGATGACGATGACCATCCCGACAGCAAGCAGGATGAAGTTCATGCGTCCGAATGCAAAATTTCTCTTGTCCATTTATATTTATTCCTTTATTTTTTATTAAATCTTGTAGAGCTCGCCTGCCTTCATCCGCAGGAACTTGTTGACTGACAGCAGCGTACACAGCATCATGATGACGAAGCCGAAGACGAACACGGCGGCGGCCGTGACGATCATCTCGGGCCATCCGATGATGTCCTCGATGCCGGGCTGATAGCGATAGAGCGCATAGACCACACCGCCCAGCACGCCGCAGGCCAGCAGGGCTGCCAGCACGCCGACCGTCATGGCCTGGCGCACGAAGGGCCGACGGATGAACGACCATCGGGCTCCGACAAGCTTCATCGTGTGGATGCTGAAGCGGCGCGCATAGATGCCCAGCCGCACCGAGTTGCTCACCAGCGCATAGCAGACGAAGATGAGCAGGGCGGCCAGCACGAGCAGGATGATGTTGATGCGATGCAGGTTGCGGTTGACGTCGTCGATCTGGTCTTCCTGATAGGCCACGTCCGTCACCTGGTGCCACTGCTTCATCAGCTCGGCCGACACCCGCCGCAGCGAGTCGCCGTTGGCATAGTCGCCAGCCATCTGAATCTCGAGCATGGGCGCAAACGGGTTTGTGCCCACAAACTCCGACGGGTCGCTGCCCAGCGCCTCAGTGCCCTCGCGGAGGGCCTGCTCACGACTGATATAGGTGACCTTCCTGGCCCAGGGCTCTGCCTCGAGCATCTGGCCCAGGGCGGCGCCCTCCAGCACGGGGACACTGTCGCCCAGCATCACCGTCATGGTCATGTTCTCGCGCACATAAGTAGAGAGGTTGCGGGCTGTGAGCACGGACAGCACTACGAGTCCCAGCAGGATGAGCACCATCGTGGTGCTGATACACAAAGTGACGACCTGCATACCATGTCGGCGGCCGGTCTGACTGTTATTTTTCTTCATTCGTACGAAGGCATAATATGCCAATTTGAATGCAAAATTACAAAATTTTCCTCACATTACTCCTTCCACCATTGATTTTCGCCCCAAACATTATACTTATTTAACTTTCCAAGGCATCAAAGTAACTTTCAGCGAATCGCGAATCGAACCGCCTTCGGCGGGAAATTTTTCAAAATTTGAAACAAAATTGAACAAAATGACAAATCTAAACGCACTAGATGAAAAATTTTGAATTAATTTTGAAAAATTTCCAGCCGAAGGCTGCCGTTTCTCAGATTCGCTGAATAGATACGCATCAAAGTGGCCCATTATGGAGCTCATGGCAGCGTGCAACTTAGCCTGCCGTCAGAATTCCGAATATTCTTTACATAGCACACTCTATGGCGGGACAAAGCGGTCCTTTAAAGACCAAGAAGCGGTGCTTTTCGGGTCGAAAAGCACCGCTTCTTTGAACGAAAAGCACCGTTTCTTTTTATTAGTTTTGTAAATATGCTGATTTTCAAGCAATTGAGAAATCAGGCCGAAAAGGTGCGAAATTTTATTACAATCAGAAGTTGTAGGAGAACCCAAGCGAGGAGTACTCCTTGAACTGCCAGTAGCCGAGGTCGTCGTCGCGGCGGTTGGAGTCGTCGAAGCGCGGGAAGAGGAAGAGGTTGGCCGAGATATACTTCGAGACGCGCAGGGCGAAGGTGTTCTCCCACTCGAGCTCAGCACGGTGATAGGAGGTGAAGGTGTAGAAGCGCGACTTCCACGTGACGTTGTCGGAAATCTTCCACTCGAGGGCGGCCGTCAGCTGCGAACCAAAGTCGGTCAGGTGGTGCTTCTGGTCGTCGATGCCGTAGCGCGAGGGCATCCAGTCGAATTGCTCGACCTCGGCGTCGTTCTTCGATCGGAAGTACCGACGGTCGACGTAGCGGTAGTTGACGGCCAGGGGCGAGATGTTGATGGTGCCCGTGAGCTTCTTGTTGAACCACTCCACCTTGTAGTCCATACCGAGACCAACGCTGATGTTGAGCGGCGAGAGGAAGTCGGAGTAGGTGCGGATGTCGTTGGCCTTGAAGCCGCGGGCAAACTGCGTGTAGGCAAGGCCCTGCAGCGTGTAGTACCACTTGTTGGCAGCCTGCAGACCCACCTTACCCGTGTATCGGATGAGGTCCTCGTGGGCCTTGAACTTATGGATCTCGTCAGTGCGAGAGGTCTGGAAGCCGAGCTTCATCTCGAGCTTGTTGTCCCACTTCCACTTCGACTTGTTGTCATAGTTGGCTTCGAGTGTCAGCGCGCCGACAGCCGAGTAGTTCGACTCGCCACCCTTGTACCAGTTGCCCGAGACGTAGTTCTGCATGAACTGCAGATAGCCGTCGCCCTTGTATTTCCAGAACTTAGGCTTCTTCACCTCCACCTCGACGGGCTCGGCCTCGGGCTCGGCAGGCTGGGGCTCAGGGCCGACCTCGACCATCTCGACGCTCTGCACGACGGGCTGCTCGATGATGTCCTGGCGCAGCTGGCCCGAGGCCTCCTGCTCGCTCTGGGTCACCTCGACGAGGTCGGGGCGGTCGAGATAGACGTGCATCAGGGCATCGTTGACGGCCTGGCTGACGTCGGCGTCGGCCTCCTCGTCGCTCAGCGACAGCTGGCTCTGAGCCACGCCGTGATAGAACGTCAGGGGGGCAAAGAGTTGATAGTACTGGCCGTCGGGCTCTGCCGACTGATCTTGCTGTGCGGCGGCATTGCTGAGCGCTGCCATGGCCGCGATGAGTAACATGGACTTTTTCATAACTTCTGCAAAGTTACGGATTTTTTTTCATTCCGCCAAAAGGAAAGAGAAAAAAGATAATAGATAACAGATAATAGATAAGCGGCGGCGTTGGAGATTGGGACATTGGGATATTGGGATATTTTTTAAAACGTCTCTTAATCTCTTAACTTCATCTGTTCTCGTATCTTTTATTTATTATCTTTTATCTATTATCTTTGATATCATTATCTTTTTTTTCCTTTCCGCTTGGCGGAATGGGAAAAAATCCGTAACTTTGCAGGCTCAAAGAAAAGAAGTATATATACGACAAAGATTTAAGTAATGAACAAGAACACCCTGACTGGCCTTCTGTTGATGGCCGCACTACTGATTGGCTTCAGCTGGTATAACCAGCCCTCGAAGGAGGAGGTCGAAGCCTACCAAAGACAACAAGACAGCATCGCCACGGCTGCCGCAGCCGCTCAGAAGCAGATGCTCGAGGCCGAGGAGGCCCGCCGCGAGGCTGCTGAGGCTGCCGCCAAGGGCGACACGACGGCGCTCTTCTATGCTGCGCTGAACGGCCCTGAGGAGCAGATAGAGCTCCGCAACGGCAAGCTCGCCCTCACCTTCAGCACCAAGGGCGGCACGCTGAGCAGCGCCCGCATCCTGGGCTTCAAGGACCGCAACGGCGCCGAGGATGTCACCCTCTTCACGCCTGAGGGCCAGCAGATGAACTTCCTCATCGCCGGCAAGGACGACAACATCGTCACGCGCGACCTATACTTCACCCCCTCTGAACAGACTGACTCGACGCTGACCTTGACGGCTGCGGCAGCCGACGGCGGTCAGATCGTCTTCCGCTATGAGCTGGGCCCTGACTATCTGCTCCACATGCAGTTCCAGGCCCAGGGCCTCAGCCGCCACTTCGCCCCCACCACCAAGACGCTGGCCATCGAATGGCAAGACACCTGCCGCCAGCAGGAGAAGGGCTTCACGTTTGAGAACCGCTATGCCACGCTGACCTACAAGGAGCACGCCGGCGGCACGGAGCAGCTGAGCGAGACGTCGGAGAAGACGAAGACCATAGAGGAGGAGCTCGACTGGGTGGCCTTCAAGAACCAGTTCTTCTCGGCCGTGCTCATCTCGAAGGACAACTTCCAGCAGGGTGCACAGCTCCGCAGCGTCCCCCAGGAGAAGGGCTCCGGATTCCTCAAATATTATGATGCACAGCTTCAGACGGCCTTCGACCCCTCGGGACTGCAGCCGACGGAGCTTGAGCTTTACCTCGGCCCCAACGACTTCCGCCTCATCAAGCAGGTGGAGGAGCAGAGCCGATTCGGCAAGGACCTCGACCTGGAGAAGCTCGTCTACCTCGGATGGTGGCTCGTGCGCTGGATCAACCGCTGGTTCACCATCTACGTCTTCGACTGGCTAACCTCGTGGGGCCTGCCCATGGGCATCGTCCTCATCCTGATCACCCTGCTGCTGAAGGCCATCACCTTCCCCATGGTGAAGAAGAGCTACATGTCGTCGGCCAAGATGCGCGTCCTGAAGCCGAAACTCGACGAGGCCACCCGCCAGTACGACAAGCCCGAGGACCAGATGATGAAGCAGCAGGCCATGATGTCGATGTATGCCAAGTATGGCGTCTCGCCGCTCAGCGGCTGTCTGCCCATGCTCATTCAGATGCCTATCTGGATGGCCATGTTCTTCTTCGTGCCTAACGCCATCCAGCTGCGCGGCGAGTCGTTCCTATGGATGAACGACCTGTCGACCTACGACCCCATCATCGAGTGGGCCAAGCCCATCTGGGGCATCGGCGACCACCTCTCACTGACTTGCATCCTCTTCTGCGTGGCCAACATCCTCTACAGCTACATGACCATGCGCCAGCAGCGCGACCAGATGGTGGGCCAGCAGGCTGAGCAGATGAAGATGATGCAGTGGATGATGTATCTCATGCCCCTGATGTTCTTCTTCATCTTCAACGACTACTCCAGCGGCCTCAACTTCTACTACTTCATCTCGCTCTTCTTCTCGGCTGCCATCATGTTCATCCTGCGCAAGACGACCAACGACGAGAAGCTGCTCGCCAAGCTCGAACAGAACTATCGCGAGAACCAGAACAACCCGAAGAAGCAGAGCGGACTGGCCGCACGGCTCGAAGCCATGCAGAAGCAGGCCGCCGAGATGCAGCGACAGCGCGAGAACCTTAAACGCTAACCAAAAACTTAATATGAACAAAGCATTGACTATCGCCGTGGCGGCCGCCATGATGGCTGCCTGCGGCACAACCGACAAGGAAACAGCCGTGAACATCGAGAAACAGACCGTCACGCTCGAGAGCGACCAGATGACGCCCGAGGCCCTGTGGGCCATGAGCCGCATCGCCGCCTACGCCGCATCGCCTGACGGCAGCAAGGTGGTCTTCCAGATGGGCTACTACAGTGTCAAGGAGAACAAGAGCCACCAGGTGCTGTGGATGATGAACGCCGACGGAAGCGAGCAGCGCCAGCTGACCTCCGACGCCCAGAACGAGACCGACCCCGCATGGCTCGACGCTGAGACCATCGCCTTCATCCGCGAGGGCGAGGTGTGGAGCATGAAGGCCGACGGCTCCGCCCGCCGACAGCTCTCCGAGACGGAGGGCAGCGTCGAGGGATTCAAGTTCGCTCCCACGATGAACCGCGTCGTACTGGTCAAGTCGATACCCTTCAACGACATCATCGAGGCACGCCCCGACGACCTGCCGCTGTCGACAGGACGCGTCGTCAACGACCTCATGTATCGCCACTGGGACCACTACGTCGAGGCTATCCAGCACCCCTTTGTGGCCGACTTCGACGGCTCGAAGATCAGCAGCGAGATGACCGACGTGCTCGAGGGTGAGCCCTTCGAGTGCCCCATGGAGCCCTTCGGAGGCATCGAGCAGCTCGACTTCAGCCCCGACGGCGAGCAGATCGCCTACACCTGCCGCAAGAAGACGGGGCGCGCCTACTCCATCTCGACTGACTCCGACATCTATCTCTATACTATAGGAACGCGTGAGACGCGCAACCTCTGCAAGCCGGCCGACTACAAGGACCCAGAGGTCGTCGCCACGAAGACGCTGCGCACGCAGCTCGTCAACAGCGAGCAGAACCTCAAGAACAATCCCGGCTACGACCAGAACCCGAAGTTCTCGCCCGACGGCAAGTACGTCGCATGGCTGTCGATGGCCCGCGACGGCTACGAGAGCGACCGTCAGCGCCTCTGCTGCTACGACCTCGCAACCAATGAGAAGCAATACCTGACGGAGACGTTCGACTCCAACGTCGACGACTTCTGCTGGAGCGACGACGAGGCAGCCCTCATCTATTTCATCGGCGTATGGCATGCCACGGAGAACCTCTATGCCGTCACCAAGGACATGGAGGTGCGCCAGCTCAGCAACGAGTGGGCCGACTTCGGAAGCCTGCAGATGCTTAACAACGGCAGCCAGCTCCTCATGGAGCGCCACAGCTACACAGCACCTGCCGACCTCTACGTCGTCACGCCCAACACGCTTGAGGAAGACGAGGAGATGAACGTGGCCGAGGTGAAGCAGATCACCGACGTCAACAAGGAAATCCTCGACCAGCTGGCCAAGCCCACCGTCGACCAGCGCTGGGTGAAGACCACTGACGGCCGCGACATGCTCTACTGGATTATCCTGCCCCCGAACTTCGACGAGACGAAGAAGTACCCCACCCTGCTCTTCTGCGAAGGCGGACCGCAGAGCCCCGTCAGCCAGTTCTGGAGCTACCGCTGGAACTTCTTCATCATGGCCTCGCAGGGCTACGTCATCATCGCCCCCAACCGCCACGGACTGCCGGGCTTCGGCAGCGAATGGTGCGAGCAGATCTCTGGCGACTGGACCGGGCAGTGCATGCAGGACTACCTCACGGCTATTGACGATGCCGCCCAGAACCTGCCCTACGTCGACCGCGACCGTATGGGAGCCGTGGGTGCCTCGTTCGGCGGTTTCTCCGTCTACTATCTGGCAGGCCATCATCAGAAGCGCTTCAAGTGCTTCATCGCCCACGACGGCGCCTTCAACCTCGAGGCAATGTACACTGAGACAGAGGAGAACTGGTTCTCCAACTGGGAGTACGACGATGCCTACTGGAACGTTGACCGCACGGCTAACGCCAGCCGCACCTACATGAACTCGCCCCACCGCTACGTCGGCAAGTGGGACACGCCCATCCTCTGCATCCATGGCGAGAAGGACTATCGCATCAACGCCACACAGGGCATGTCGGCCTTCAACGCCGCACGCATGCAGGGTGTCGAGGCCCAGCTGCTGATCTTCCCCGACGAGAACCACTGGGTGCTCAAGCCCCAGAACGGCATTCTCTGGCAGCGCACCTACTTCGCATGGCTCGACCGCTGGCTGAAGCAATAAGGCGTCAAGACACCTAAACAGAAAAAGCCGTTGGCTGCACATCATCATGAGTCGCAGCCAACGGCTTTCTCTTGTCATTCCTTTTCCTATCTCGACGCCGCCTGGTTGACAATCCACGTGGCAATGTCGTCAAGCACCTCCTCAGCTATAGTCTCCTCAATCTGCCTATATTCCATCGGGAGCCCTGTGGTGCTGTGCTGGAAAAGATGATTGAGCGAGGCATACTCCCTGACGAGATTCTTTTTCATAATAACTCCTTTAACCGATTAATGATTGTGCGGCAAATTTACAAAAAAAGTGAGAGAAATGAAAAGAAAATCGATTTTCTTTTCTGTTTCATTTCTTTTTTGTAACTTTGCGGTCGCGAAGAAAGCAAAACAACCATAATAAAACAACACAGTTATGACACAAGCAATTCAAAAGACTCTGCGTGACAGCGCCGGCATGCGCTGGACCGCACTGCTGCTGCTGGCCCTGGCCATGTTCTGCAGCTACATTTTCATGGACATCCTCTCACCCATCAAGGACCTGATGCAGGAGACGCGTGGATGGGACTCCACAGCCTTCGGCACCATGCAGGGCTCTGAGGTGTTCCTCAACGTCTTCGTCTTCTTCCTCATCTTCGCTGGCATCATCCTCGACAAGATGGGCGTGCGCTTCACGGCTGTGCTCTCAGGAGCCGTGATGCTCTGCGGCGCCTTGATCAAGTGGTATGCCGTGAGCGAGGCCTTCATGGGCAGCGGCCTGGAGACATGGTTCACCAACAACCTGAACTACATCCCCGTCTTCGATGAGCTCGGCGTCTCGCCTTTCTATGAGGGCATGCCCGCCTCAGCCAAGTTTGCCGCCTGCGGATTCATGATCTTCGGCTGCGGATGCGAGATGGCCGGCATCACCGTCTCGCGCGGAATCGTCAAGTGGTTCAAGGGCCGCGAGATGGCGCTGGCCATGGGCTCCGAGATGGCACTGGCCCGTCTGGGCGTTGCCACGTGCATGATCTTCTCGCCCTTCTTTGCCAAGCTGGGCGGCGAGGTGAGCGTGAGCCGTTCCGTAGCCTTCGGCGTGGTGCTGATGTGCATCGCCCTGATCATGTTCATCGTCTACTTCTTCATGGACAAGAAGCTCGACGCCCAGACGGGCGAGGCTGAGGAGAAGGACGACCCGTTCAAGATCAGCGACCTCGGCAAGATCCTGACCGACAGCGGTTTCTGGCTCGTCGCCCTGCTTTGTGTGCTCTACTATTCTGCCATCTTCCCCTTCCAGAAGTATGCCGTCAACATGCTGCAGTGCAACCTGACCCTGACGGAGCCCGCCGCCGATTCGTTCTGGGCTTCATCGAGCGTCACCATCGTCCAGTATGTCATCATGCTCGTCGTGGCAGCGGCTGGCTTCGCCTCTAACTTCCAGAAGGTGAAGAGCCGCCAGTACGGACTCCTCGGCCTCTCCATCGTAGCCCTCGTCACCTATTGCTACATGGGCTATATGCGCCAGTCGGCCGAATCCATCTTTGCCGTGTTCCCCCTCCTGGCCGTGCTGATCACCCCCATTCTCGGCTCCTATGTCGACCACAAGGGCAAGGCCGCTTCCATGCTCGTGCTGGGCTCTGTGCTGCTCATCGCCTGCCACCTGACGTTCGCCTTCATCCTGCCGATGTTCAAGGGCAGCCCCGTCGGCGGCATCGCTATTGCCTACCTCACCATCCTGGTGCTTGGCGCCTCGTTCTCGCTGGTGCCTGCCTCGCTGTGGCCTTCAGTGCCCAAGCTGGTCGACGCCAAGGTGATTGGCTCGGCCTATGCCCTGATCTTCTGGATTCAGAACATCGGCCTCTGGCTGTTCCCCCTGCTCATCGGCAAGGTGCTCGACAAGACGAACCCTGGCGTCACCGACCCGACGCAGTTCAACTACACGGCTCCGCTGGTCATGCTGGCATCGCTGGGTGTGGCCGCCCTCATCCTCGGCTTCATCCTGAAGGCCGTCGACAAGAAGAAGGGCCTCGGACTTGAGGAGCCCAACATCAAGGACTGACGCATGAGGCTCAACGATTCACCCGCTGCACGCTGGACAGTGCTCATCATCGTGGCTACGGCCATGATGATGGGCTACTTTGTCAATGACGTCATGTCGCCCCTCGAGTCGATGCTCGAAGCACCGCGCTCGGAGGGAGGCCTCGGGTGGTCGTCGAGCGACTACGGATTCTTCTCGGGCGCCGGCAGCTTCATCAATGTCTTCCTGCTGATGCTCTTCTTCTCGGGGCTCATCCTCGACAAGATGGGCGTGCGCTTCACGGGCACGTTGGCCTGCTCGCTGATGGTGGCCGGCGTGCTGCTGAAGCTCTACGGGCTGACGGCCGATTTCGGCAACTCGGAGCTGACGATTCCCATCACACAGTTCACCATTCCCAAGTCGGCAGCCGTCATGTCGCTCGGCTTTGCCGTCTTTGGCGTAGGCTATGAGATGTGCGGCATCTCAGTGTCGAAGGCCATGGTGCGATGGTTCACAGGCCATGAGCTGGCGCTGGCCATGGGGCTCCAGCTGGCCATGGCCCGCTTCGGCACAGCCGCCGCACTGAGCGTCTCGGTCCCCATCGCGCAGCGCTTCACGCTCAGCACGCCACTGCTCGTCGCCCTCGCCTTCCTCATCATCGGACTGCTCGCGTTCCTCGTCTTCTGCGTGATGGACCGCAGGTTAGACGCCAGCCAGCCCAGCGGCGCATCGCGCGACGACAACGACGAGTTCCGCCTGAAGGACATCGGACTGATCGTGCGTAACCCTGGCTTCTGGCTCATCACGCTCTTCGTCGTGCTGTTCTATTCCGCCGTGTCGCCATTCCTCAAGTTTGCGACGAAGCTGATGGTGGTCAAGTACGGCGTCGACCCTGACATAGCCGGATTCTTCAGTTCCATAGCACCCTTCGGCACGATGCTGCTGACGCCGCTGTTCGGGTCGTTCTACGACCGCAGGGGCCACGGCGTCACCCTCGTCATCATCGGCACCGCCATGCTGGCCTTCGTCCACTTCGCCTTCAGCCTGCCCCTCCACAGCAGCATGTTTGCCCTGACGCTCATGGTCATCCTGGCCATCGGCTATTCGCTCGCACCTGCTGCACTGTGGCCCTGCGTTCCCAAGATCATCCCGCTGAAATGTCTCGGCACGGCCTATTCCCTCATCTTCTTCATCCAGAACTTCGGACGGGCCGTCATCCCCATGATGGTGGGACGTGCCAACGAGCACGACCCCAGCTACACCAGCGGCATGCTCATCTTCGCCTTCACGGCCCTGGCGGGCGTCGTCGTAGCCTTCGCCCTGCTGTGGACTGACGGCAAAAAGGGCTATGGTCTCCAACAACCCAACATCATCAGACAATGAAACGACTCTCACTTCTCATCATCTGCCTGACGCTGCTGCTCTCCGCCAGCGCCCGACGCCCCAAGATCGGATTGGTGCTTGGGGGCGGCGGTGCCAAAGGAGCGGCCGAGGTGGGCGCCCTGAAGGTCATCGAAGAGGCGGGCCTGCCCATCGACTATATCGCAGGCACGAGCATCGGCGCCATCGTCGGAAGTCTCTATGCGGCGGGCTACTCGTCGGCCGAGCTCGACTCGCTGTTCTGCCAGCAGGAGTGGCTCTCGCTGCTGACCGACCGCAACATGGAGCTGAGCGGCGAGCCCTTCAAGCAGGTGAACGGCGTGACCTACATCTTCGGATTCCCCGTGCTCGACAAGGGCAACCCCTCGTGGGGCGTCCTGCGAGGCGGACGCGTCGAGCAGGTCGTCGACTCGATGCTGGCCGCAAGGGATGCCGTAGAGTTCACGTCGCTGAAGATTCCCTTCCGATGCGTCGCTGCCGAGCTGAAGACGGCCACTGAGGTCGTGCTCGACGAAGGCACCGTGCCGCAAGCCGTGAAGGCATCGATGGCCATCCCGGGGCTGTTCAAGCCCGTCGTCATCAACGGCCAGTCGCTGGTCGACGGCGGCATGATGAACAACCTGCCCGTCGACGTCGTGCGACAGATGGGAGCCGACATCGTCATCGCCATCGACCTGCAGCAGACCAAGCGCCCCACGCGCGAGGAGCAGAAGGACAGCCCGCTCGTAGGGCTGGCTGACCTCATCGGGCTTGGCCAGATTGCCGACTGGGTCGTCTCGCGCCCCGACATCCGCAAATACAACGAGAACCGCCAGCAGGCCGACGTCTACATCAACCCTCCCCTGCCCGACTACGAGGCATCGAGTTTCGGCAACGAGGCCATGCGCCGCATGATTGTCATCGGCGAGGAGGCAGCCCGCTCGCAATGGAGCAAGCTGGAGGACATCAGACGGATGACGACGCAACAATGACACACGCACACGATTTTTGACATCTATTACATTAACTAAATTTCTTAATAACTATTATGCTAACACAACAAGACCTGAAACAGATTGCTCAGCGCGGCATCAGCGAGGAGCAGATTGAGACTCAGTTAAAGCAGTTTGAGACGGGATTCCCGTTCCTGAAATTAGAGGCCGCAGCCGCCGTCGGCCGTGGCATCATAGCCCCCAGCGAGGCCGAGCGCAGCCAGTATGTCGACGCCTGGCAGAAGTATAAGGCCGAGGGCCGCCGGGTGGTGAAGTTCGTGCCCGCCTCGGGTGCCGCCAGCCGCATGTTCAAGAACATGTTCGCCTTCGTCGATGCCGACTACGACGTGCCGACCACCGACTTCGAGAAGAAGTACTTCCAGGAGATTGAGAAGTTCGCCTTCTACGATGCACTCGACGACGTCTGCCGCAAGAACGAGGGCAAGGGCATCAAGGCGCTGATGAGCGAGGGCAACTATAAGGCCGTGGCTGCCAACATGCTGCGCCCCGAAGGCCTCAACTATGGCCAGCTGCCTAAGGGCATGCTCCTCTTCCACAAGTATGACGAGGGAGCCCGCACCCCGATGGAGGAGCATCTGGTGGAGGGCGCCCTCTACGCCGCTTCCAACGGCGAGGCCCATGTCCACTTCACCGTCTCCCACGAGCACATCGACTTCTTCAAACAGAAGGTGGCCGAGAAGGCTGACGGCTTTGCCCAGAAGTTCGGCATCAAGTACGACATCACCTTCTCGGAGCAGAAGCCGTCGACTGACACCGTCGCCGCCAATCCTGACAACACGCCCTTCCGCGAGGCCGACGGCCGTCTGCTGTTCCGTCCTGGCGGCCACGGCGCCCTGATTGAGAACCTGAACGAGATTGAGGCCGACGTCATCTTCATCAAGAACATCGACAACGTCGTGCCCGACCGCCTGAAGCCCGAGACCGTCGAGTGGAAGCAGGTCATCGCCGGCGTCCTCGTCACCCTCCAGTCGAAGGCCTTCGAATACCTCCGTCAGCTTGACGAGGGAGCCAGCGACGAGCAGCTCCGAGAGATGGCAGCGTTCGTGGAGAAGTGCCTCTGCATCGACCCGAAGGCCAACAAGGTCGACGCCGACTATCTGCGTCGCAAGCTGAACCGCCCGATGCGCGTCTGCGGCGTGGTGAAGAACGTCGGCGAGCCTGGCGGCGGCCCGTTCCTGACCTACAACCAAGACGGCACCGTCAGCCTGCAGATTCTGGAGAGCTCGCAGATTGACACGAACAACAGCGAGTACATGAAGATGTTCACGCAGGGCACCCACTTCAACCCCGTCGACCTCGTCTGCGCCGTGAAGGACTACAAGGGACGGCCCTTCGACCTGCCCGCCTTCGTCGACAAGACCACTGGCTTCATCTCATCGAAGTCGAAGGGCGGCAAGGAACTGAAGGCGCTCGAGCTGCCGGGCCTCTGGAATGGCGCCATGAGCGACTGGTCGACCGTCTTCGTCGAGGTGCCCCTCGGCACGTTCAACCCCGTGAAGACCGTCAACGACCTGCTCCGCGAGCAGCATCAGTAAATGACTGATGAGTGATGAATGATGAGTGATGAGTTTTTACTTTTATCAAGTCAACATGTCGAGTGGGGCAGCTACGAAAGTGGTTGCCCCATTTGCTGTCAGGAAGTCGCGGTCGCGAAATCCCCATAGCACGCTGAT
Source organism: Prevotella sp. (assembly GCA_017470345.1). Taxonomy (GTDB): domain Bacteria; phylum Bacteroidota; class Bacteroidia; order Bacteroidales; family Bacteroidaceae; genus Prevotella. The sequence goes on along the minus strand of JAFUEP010000025.1, from coordinate 174,998 downwards.
GCAGGGCAGCTGGGCGTTGCGGGCCGTCTGGATGTCGACCTCGCTGTCGCCCACATAGACGGCACCGTCGGCCGTGCCCCCCAGCTGGCGGAGGGCCTCGAAGACGGTGTCGGGAGCCGGCTTCTTGCGGATGCCAGCCGCCTCGTTCTCGCCGATGGCCACTTCAATCAATCCGTTGAAGAAGTGGCGGCAGAGCTCCTCAGTGGCCGCGCAGAACTTATTGCTGACCACAGCCAGCCGACAGCCGCGGCTCTTCAGCGAACGAAGCATCGTCATGATGCCGTCGTAGGGGCGTGTCGTGTCGAGCGAATGAGCCAAATAGTATTGCCGAAAGGCAGCGAAGGCCGCTTCGAACCGCGGGTTCTGCTCGCCGTCAGGCACGGCCCGCCGCATCAGCATCCTCACGCCGTTGCCCACGAAGCGTCGCACGTCGTCGACGGAATGCTGCGGCAATCCGTTCGTCCGGAGTGCATAGTTAGTGGCCGCAGCAAGGTCGTCGAGCGTGTTGAGCAACGTGCCGTCAAGGTCGAAGATATATGTGTCGTACTGATTCATGCGCACAAAATTACGAAATAAAAACCGAACAACCCCAAGAAATTCGCTTTTTTTTCGTACCTTTGCACCAAAATAGAGCTTACACATCATGAAACTGACCCAAGCCAAATATTATCTGACGCCTGTCGCCCTCTGCCTGCTGGGCCTGCTGGGTATGACCTACTATTACTTCATGACCGACTTCTCGACCCGCGACGAGACGCAATATCTCTACATCGACGGCGACGACACGGCCGATTCCGTCTATCACAAGCTGGCGCCCATGGCTTCAGCCCACGCCATGACAGGACTGCGCACACTCGTGCGACATTGCGACTACGAGGAGCACATCCATACGGGGCGATTCGCCATCGAGCCGCAAAGCAGCACCATCGACGTCTTCCGGCAGCTGAAGCGCGGCCACCAGTCGCCCATGATGCTCACCGTGCCCGAGGTGCGGACGCTCGACCTGATGGCCGGCGCACTCGGCCGCAAGCTGATGGCGGACAGCACGGCACTGGCCGACGCACTGGGCGACAGCAGCCTCTGCGCCGCGCTGGGATTCAGCGGCCCCACCCTGCCCTGCCTCTTCATCCCCGACACCTACGAGGTCTACTGGAACATCAGCCCCGAGAAGCTGCTGGAGCGCATGAAGAAGGAGCACGACGCCTTCTGGACGAAGGCCCGCCTGCAGAAGGCCGAGGCCCTCGGACTGACCCCCGCGGAGGTGCAGACACTGGCCAGCATCGTCGACGAGGAGACGGCCGTGGGCAGCGAGAAGCCTCGCGTGGCGGGGCTCTATCTGAACCGCCTCCGCAAGGGGATGCTCCTGCAGGCCGACCCGACGGTGAAGTTTGCCGTCGGCGACCCCACCCTGCGCCGCATCCTCAACAAGCACCTGACGGCCGACAGCCCCTACAACACGTATCGTCATGCCGGACTGCCCCCGGGCCCCATCAAGGTGGCCTCCGTCCAGGGCATCAACGCCGTCCTCAATGCCGAGAAGCACGACTTCCTCTATATGTGCGCCAAGGAGGACTTCTCCGGCACTCACAACTTTGCCCGCACCAGCAGCGAGCACATGCAGAACGCCCGCCGATACCAGCAGGCCCTCAATGCCAGGAACATCAGATAGACGAAGCGCCGCTTTGACATGAGAGAAGCGGTACTTTGACATGAGAGAAGCGGCACTTCGTCATGCGAGAAGCGCCGCTTCTTTTTTTTCAGGCGTAAAAGCCTTATCTCCGAAAAGGAAATGGGGACCTCAGTCCTGGAAGTAGACCCGCTTGACGCGATTGCTGACGGCCGTCAGCACCTCGTAGGAAATCGTGTCGAGCTGGCTGGCCAGGAGGCTGACGGGCAGGTTGCGGCCGAAGATCTCGACGCTGTCGCCCTCCTGGCAGGGAATATCCGTGACGTCGATGAGGGCCACGTCCATGCATATATTACCCACATACTCGGCCCGCTGACCATTGACAAGGCAATAGCCGTGGCGATTGCCCAGATGGCGGTTCAGTCCGTCAGCATAGCCGATGGGGATGGCGGCGATGCGCGAGTCGCGCGTCAGGACGCCCTTGCGGCTGTAGCCGACGGTCTCCTCCTTGGGCACCTCGCGGATCTGCAGGATGGTGGTCTTGAGCGTGCTGACGCTCTCGACGCCCTCATAGAGGCCGATGCCGAGGCGCACCATATCGAGCTGACGCTCAGGGAAATGGGTGATGCCGGCTGAATTGTCGATGTGGCGAAGAATCTTGTGGGAGAAGGCCGCCTGAAGCTGACGGCTGGCGGCATCGAAGACCTCGAACTGATGGGCCGAGAAGGCATCGAAGTCGACGCTGTCGCTCCCCACGAAATGGCTGAAGACGGAGCGCGGGATGACGGCCTGCTGATGCTTCAGCTGGTCGATGAGCTCCGGCATCTGCGAGGGCTCGAAACCCAGACGGTGCATGCCCGTGTCGAGCTTGATGTGGACAGGCCAGCCCGTGATGCCCTGTGCGCGGGCCGCCCGCACCAGTGCGCCGAGCAGGCGGAAGGAGTAGACCTCGGGCTCCAGCTCGTAGTCGAAGAGCGTCTGGAACGACGACATCTCGGGGTTCATCACGATGATGTTCTGCGTGATGCCTGCCCGCCGCAGCTCTGCGCCCTCGTCGGCCACGGCCACGGCCAGATAGTCGACACGGTGGTCCTGCAGCGTCTTGGCTATCTCGACGGCTCCTGCCCCGTAGGCGTCGGCCTTGATCATGCAGACCATCTTCGTCTCAGGCCGCAGGAACGAGCGATAATGGTTGAGATTGGTGACCACGGCATTGAGGTCGACCTCGAGGATGGTCTCGTGGACCCGCTGTTCCAGCAGCTCGCTGATGCGCTCGAATCCGAACGTGCGGGCGCCCTTGAGCAGCACCACCTCGTCGTGGAGGGAGCGGAAGACGCCACTGGCGAGGAACTGGTCGACGTCGCGGAAGAACCATTTCTGGCCGATGGCGATGCGCTCGGCCTGGGCTGACAGCTCGGGGCCGATGCCGATGAAGCGGTCGACGCCGCGCTTCTGGGCCAGCTCTGACACCTGCCGATAGAGCTCGGCAGCCGACTCGCCGCTCTGGAAGATGTCGCTCAGGATGAGCGTGCGGCGGCGCCCCTGCTGGTCAGGTCGGCGCTGCATGAAGTCGAGGGCGATGTCGAGCGACTGCAGGTCGTTGTTATAGGCATCGTTGATCAGCGTCAGCCCGTGCTGACCCTCCTTCACTTCGAGTCGCATGGCGATGGGCTCCAGCCTGGGCATGCGCTCTGCTATCTGCTCGGGCGAGAGGCCGAAGTGGAGGGCCGTGGTGGCGCAGGTGATGCTGTTCTCCACTGAAGCCTCGTCGATGTAGGGGATAGTGTACTGGCCGCTGACACCTTTATATATATATTGCACCTGCATCTGGCCGTCGTCAGTCGGACTGACGCTATGCACATACATGGCGGCATTCTTGTTGAAGCGCGACCATCCGAGGCGTTCGCCCGCATACTGGGCACGACGGACGCAGCGGCTGACGACGTCGTCGTCGCTGGGATAGATGATGGCCTGCGTGTCGTGGAAGAGCTGCAGCTTCTCCATGCACTTCTCGTCCATCGAGCGGAAGTTCTCCTGATGAGCCGCGCCGAGCGACGTGAAGACGCCCACCGTCGGCTGGATGATGTCGCGCAGGGCCAGCATCTCGCCCGGCTGGCTGATGCCCGCCTCGAAGAGGGCGACGCGCGAGTGCTCGTTCATCAGCCATACGCTCAGGGGCACGCCGATCTGCGAGTTGTAGGAGCGGGGCGAGCGCACCACCCCACCCTCGGCTCTCATCAGCTGATAGAGCCATTCCTTGACCCAGGTCTTGCCGTTGGAGCCCGTGATGCCGACGACGGGAATCTGGAACTCGTCGCGATGGCGCTCGGCCAGCCGCTGCAGGGCTGCCAGAGGCGAGGGCACACGGAGGAAGTTGGCATCGGCAAAGCGGTCGGTCCCCTCATCGGGGATGCGCTCTACGACGAAGTTCCTGACGCCGCGACGATAGAGGTCGTCAATATAGCGGTGGCCGTCGTTGCGGCTGGTGCGCAGGGCGAAGAACAAGGTTTGCTCGGGGAAACAGAGTGAGCGGCTGTCAGTCAGGAGCCATCCGATGGCAGCATCGGTCTCGCCGTAGCGTCGTGCTCCGATGAGCGTCGTCACTTTTTCTATTGAATAGGTCATGGTCTTATTGTTTTTTCAACTTTATGGTTACTTGCGACTGCAAAGGTACAATGTTTTTTCCAAAACGTGCCACCCCAAGGCATATTTTTCAATCGAAGTATTTGGTTTTCTGCCTAAAAAGGTGTAACTTTGCAGGCAAATTTGATTAATATATATAATTAAGGTATATGATCTTCTTCTTCAAGACCCCCAACCAGAGCGTGATAGCCACTGAGGCCGACCATCAGCTCCAACAATCCGAGGTAGAAAAACTTTGCTGGCTTTACGGCGGCGCACAGCTCGTCAGCGCCCCCGCCATCGACGGAACATTCATCGGCCCGCGCCGCGAAATGGTGACGCCATGGTCGACCAACGCCGTAGAAATCACCCAGAACATGAACCTTCAGGGCATCCGGCGCATTGAGGAATACTTCCCTGACAGCAACGATTTCGACCCCATGCTGCAACGCCGCTACGAGGGGCTGGACCAGGACATCTTCACCGTCAACATCAAGCCCGAGCCCATCAAGTATGTCGACGACCTCGAGGCCTACAACGAGTCAGAGGGACTGGCCCTATCGCCTGAGGAGATCGACTATCTGCACGGGCTGGAGAAGCAGAACGGCCGTCCGCTGACGGACTCGGAGATCTTCGGCTTCGCCCAGATCAACTCCGAGCATTGCCGCCACAAGATCTTCGGCGGCACGTTCATCATCGACGGCAAGGAGATGGAGTCGAGCCTGTTCCAGATGATCAAGAAGACGACACAGGAGAATCCCAACAAGATTCTGTCGGCATATAAGGACAACGTAGCCTTTGCGCAGGGTCCCGTCGTGGAGCAGTTCGCCCCGCAGGACCAGTCGACAGCCGACTGGTTCCAGGTGAAGGACATCGAGAGCGTCATCTCGCTCAAGGCCGAGACCCACAACTTCCCCACCACCGTCGAGCCCTTCAACGGCGCCGCCACAGGCACAGGCGGCGAGATTCGCGACCGCATGGGCGGCGGCACGGGCTCATGGCCCATTGCCGGCACGGCTGTCTACATGACGGCATACCCAAGATTAAGTGAGAAGTCAGAAGTGAGAAGTGAGAAGTCTTGTCAGACTTGCGACGCTGAAGGTAATAAAACTTCTCACCTCTCACCTCTCAATTCTCACCAGGAGAGGGATTGGGAAAACATTCTGCCCGTGCGCGAATGGCTCTACCAGACGCCTGAGCAGATCCTGATCAAGGCCTCCAACGGCGCCAGCGACTTCGGCAACAAGTTCGGCCAGCCACTCATCTGCGGCTCCGTCCTGACCTTCGAGCATCAGGAGGCTCAAAGCACTGCGGGTTGCGATTCCGTCGCAACCGCCCCCACGAAGTACGCCTACGACAAGGTCATCATGCTGGCAGGCGGCGTCGGCTACGGCACGAAGCGCGACTGCCTGAAGAAGGAGCCCCAGAAGGGCAACAAGGTCGTCGTCGTCGGAGGCGACAACTATCGTATCGGACTCGGCGGCGGCAGCGTCTCCAGCGTCGACACGGGCCGCTACACCAGCGGCATCGAGCTCAACGCCATCCAGCGCGCCAACCCCGAGATGCAGAAGCGCGCCTACAACCTGGTGCGCGCCCTGTGCGAGGAGGACGTCAACCCTGTCGTCTCCATCCATGACCACGGCTCAGCCGGCCACCTCAACTGCCTCTCCGAGCTTGTCGAGGAGTGCGGCGGCACAATTGATATGACCAAGCTGCCCATCGGCGACCCCACCCTCTCGTCGAAGGAGATCATCGCCAACGAGAGTCAGGAGCGCATGGGCCTGCTCATCGACGAGAAGCACATCGACCACGTGCGCCGCATTGCCGAGCGCGAGCGTGCTCCGCTCTACGTCGTCGGCGAGACCACTGGCGACGCCCACTTCTCGTTCGTGCAGGGCGACGGCGTGAAGCCCTTCGACCTCGACGTCGCCCAGATGTTCGGCCACTCGCCCAAGACCATCATGCGCGATACGACCGTCGAGCGCCACTATGAGAACGTGAAATATTCAGCCCCCCTCCCCGCCCCCCCGAGGGGGGGAGCAGATAGTCCTGCTGACGACAAAACTATAGAAGCCCCCTCGGGGGCCGTAGGGGGGGCTTCTCTCTTGCAATACCTCGAGCGCGTCCTCCAGCTCGAAGCCGTCGCATGCAAGGACTGGCTGACGAACAAGGTCGACCGTTCCGTCACGGGCAAGATTGCCCGCCAGCAATGTCAGGGCGAGCTGCAGCTGCCGCTGAGCGACTGCGGCGTCGTCGCCCTCGACTATCGCGGACGCAAAGGTATCGCCACCGCCATCGGACATGCCCCGCAGGCAGGACTGGCCTCGCCCGAGGCAGGCAGCGTCCTCTCCGTGGCCGAGGCACTGACCAACATCATCTGGGCACCGCTCGAAGGCGGCCTCGAGGGCGTCTCGCTCTCGGCCAACTGGATGTGGCCCTGCCGCTCGCAGCAAGGCGAGGACGCCCGTCTCTATCAGGCCGTCAAGGCCCTGAGCGACTTCTGCTGTGAGCTTCACATCAACGTGCCGACGGGCAAGGACTCGCTCTCGCTCTCGCAGCAATATCCCAACGGCGAGAAGATCATCTCGCCGGGCACCGTCATCGTCTCGGCCGGAGCCGAGGTGAGCGACGTCCGGGGAGTCGTCTCGCCCGTCGTCGTCAACGACAAGCACGCCTCGCTCTATCACATCGACTTCTCCTTCTGCGAGCAGCGTCTGGGCGGATCGGCCTTCGCGCAGAGCCTGGGCAAGGTGGGCGACGACGTGCCCACGGTCTGTAATGCCGAATACTTTGCCGATGCCTTCAATGCCGTCCAGGAGCTCATCCGTCGCGGATGGATCATGGCTGGCCACGACATATCGGCTGGCGGTCTGATCACCTGTCTGCTCGAGATGACCTTCGCCAACACGCGCGGCGGCCTGAACATCAACCTGCACGACCTCTGCCCCGACGGCGACGTGGTGAAAACCCTCTTCGCCGAGAATCCCGGCATCGTCATTGAGGTCAGCGACGAGCATAAGATTGAGTTCAAGGAATTCATGGAAGAGTGCGGCGTAGGCTACGCCAAGATCGGCTATCCCGTCGAGGACCAGCGCACCCTCGTCGTCAAGACAGGCCAGACGGAACTGACCTTCGACATCGACCACCTGCGCGACGTATGGTATAAGACCAGCTACCTGCTCGACCGCCGCCAGAGCTTCAACGGCAAGGCTGCCAAGCGCTACGCCAACTATAAGGAGCAGCCCGTCGAGATCAAGCTGCCCACCGGCTTCAGCGGCCAGCTCGCACAATACGGCATCTCGGCCGACCGCCGACAGCCGTCAGGCGTCAAGGCTGCCATCATCCGCGAGAAAGGCACCAACGGCGAGCGCGAGATGGCCTACTCGCTCTATCTGGCCGGCTTCGACGTCAAGGACGTCATGATGACCGACCTCATCACGGGCCGCGAGACGCTCGACGAGGTCAACCTCATCGTCTTCTGCGGAGGATTCTCCAACAGCGACGTCCTCGGATCGGCCAAGGGATGGGCCGGCGCCTTCCTCTATAACCCCAAGGCCAAGGAGGCCCTCGACCGCTTCTATGCCCGCAAGGACACCCTCTCGCTGGGCATCTGCAACGGCTGCCAGCTGATGATCGAGCTCGGACTTGTCGGCGCCCCTGGGGCACGGATGCTCCACAACGACTCGCACAAGTTCGAGAGCGGCTACCTCACGCTGCAGATTCCTGAGAACAAGAGCGTCATGTTCTCGTCGCTCAGCGGATCGAAGCTCGGCATCTGGGTGGCCCACGGCGAGGGCAAGTTCATGCTGCCCGAGAGCGAAGACAAGTATAACGTCGTCGCCAAATACAACCGCCACGGCTATCCCGCCAACCCGAACGGCTCCTGCTACGACGTGGCTGGCCTGTGCTCTGCTGACGGTCGCCACCTCTGCATGATGCCCCATCTGGAGCGCGCCATCTTCCCCTGGCAGTGCGCATGGTATCCGCAGCAGCACCGCATGGACGAGGTGACCCCATGGATCGAAGCCTTCGTCAACGCCCGCAAATGGATTGAAAAGCAATGAGCATCTACGGCGAGAGCTTCAAGACTTTCTTCAAGATTGGCATGTTCACCCTTGGGGGTGGATATGCCATGATACCTATTATCGAGACGGAGGTGGTCGAGAAGCACAAGTGGGTGACCAAGGAGGAGTTTCTCGACCTCATCGCCATAGCACAGAGCTGCCCAGGCGTCTTCGCCATCAACATCAGCACCTTCATCGGCTACAAGCTCCGCAAGGTGCGGGGCGCACTGGCCTGTGCCATAGGGACCGCCCTCCCATCGTTCCTCATCATCCTGGCCATCGCCATGTTCTTCCATCAGTTTGAGGACAATCCAGTCGTGGCGGCCATCTTCCGCGGCATACGCCCTGCGGTGGTGGCCCTCATCGCCGTGCCCACGTTCAACCTGGCCGTGAGTGCCAAAATCTCGTGGGTCAACTGCTGGATTCCCGTCGCCGGCGCCCTGCTGATATGGCTCCTGGGCGTCTCGCCCGTCATCATCATCCTGGCCGCAGCCATCGGCGGCTATGTCTATGGCAACTACATCAAACCTACGGAATGATCTACCTCTACCTGTTCATCACCTTCTTCGAGATAGGCCTCTTCGGCTTTGGCGGCGGCTACGGCATGCTGTCGCTCATTCAGCATGAGACGGTCGAGCACTGGCACTGGCTCACGTCGGCACAATTCACCGACATCGTCGCCATCAGCCAGATGACGCCAGGCCCCATCGGCATCAATTCGGCCACCTACTGCGGCTATGCTGCCTGCCACAACGCAGGCATGTCGATGTCGATGTCCGTGCTGGGCTCCGTCGTGGCCACCACGGCCCTGGTGCTGCCGTCGCTCATCCTGATGATCCTCATTGTCCGTCTCTTTATGAAGTACATGAAGACGCAAGCCGTCCAGAGCATCTTCAGCGGCCTGCGACCCGCCGTGGTCGGCCTGCTGGCAGCTGCCACACTGTTACTCTGCACGAAGGAGAACTTCTCGTCGCCCTCGGAGAACGGCTGGCAGTTCTGGATCAGCATTGCCATCTTCGTGGCGACTTTCATCGGCACCAAGCTGTTCAAGATCAACCCCATCAAGATGATACTCATGGCTGGCTTCGCCGGCCTGCTACTCCTTTACTAATCCCCCCAAAAAGACCAACATGAAACATTTAACGCGACATTCCCCCCTGCTGCTCTTCTTCTGTTTGGCGGCATGCCATGCCGCCCTCGCCCAAGCCCAGCCCCAGCCTCGCGGCCAGCGCCCCTACCACCGCCGCATGGCCTTCCAGACTGACACGGTAATGGTGCACGACCCTGTGATGGCCTACGAACGCGGCACCTACTATCTGCTCTCAACAGGCATGGGCCTGCAGTGGGCCACGTCGAAGGACCGCCAAACGTGGGTCGTACAATCAACCCCCTTCATCGAGCAGCTGCCCCAATGGACCCAAGACTCCGTCCCCGGCTTCCGTAACCACGTCTGGGCGCCCGACATCATCCGCTGGCACGGCCGCTGGTGGCTCGGCTACAGCTGCTCAACCTTCGGCAAGAACACATCGGCCATCGGCCTCATGACCTCCGACCGCCTCAACGGGAGATGGAACGACGAGGGCTGCATCGTCGCCTCGCGTGAGAAGCGCGACGACTGGAACGCCATCGATCCTGCCTTCGTCATCGATGACGACGACCAGCCCTGGCTGACGTGGGGCTCCTTCTGGGACGGCATCCAGCTGGCCCGGCTCGACTCGACGATGCATCTGGCTTCGCGCCCTGTGACCATCGCCCGCCGCCATCGCCCCGGCGACCCCAATGCGGCTGAGAACCCCACCTCGAAGTATGCCGGCCGCAATGCCATCGAGGCGCCCTTCATCCTCCGGCACGACGGCTACTATTACCTCTTTGTCTCGTGGGACTACTGCTGCCGTGGTGCGAAGAGCAACTACCGCGTGGCCGTCGGACGCTCCAAGAAGGTCAGCGGGCCATACCTCGACCGTGAGGGCCGCGACATGCTCGAAGGAGGAGGCACGCTGTTCCTCGAGGGCGACAAGACTGAATATGAGGCCGCTGGCCACTGCGCTGCCTACGACCTGCCGGGCGGCGAGTCGGTCTTCATCTGCCATGGCTACAGCACCAAGCTGGGCGGACAGTCGATTCTCATCCAAAGGCCCATCACGTGGACTGCCGACGGATGGCCCACGCTCTGACCACTCTCGCCATGTGCACGCCCCAAAAGGCCATAAAGGAGCTGAAAAACGCCTGCCTTTTGCTTAAATAATGCTAATAACGACTCACTTTCCGAGGTTTTTGACGTCAGAAAACGTAAATTTGCAACCGAATTATCAACAAACAAAAGAACGCGATTATGAAAACAAACGTAGCATTAATAAGTCTGGCAGCCGCCGCGCTGACCATCAGCAGCTGCGCCAGCAAGAAAGACCTCGTGGCCTGTCAGGACCAGAACAAGGCCCTCACCGAGTCGCTCATGTCGACCAAGGAAGACCTGGCCGGCAAGAACGCCCGCATCACCAGCCTCGAGGAGCAGCAGAAAGGACTCCAGCAGGCTCTGAAGGCCGCCGAGGCCAAGTACGCCAAGCTTCAGGAGTCACTCGACAAGAGTCTGACCAACGCCTCGCAGAACAACATCTCCATCGAGAAGCTCGTCGACCAGATCAACGAGTCGAATCAGTACATCCGTCACCTCGTAGAAGTCAAGTCGAAGAGCGACTCGCTCAACATGGTGCTCACCAACAACCTGACGCGATCCCTCTCGAAGGAGGAGCTCAAGGAGGTCGACGTGCAGGTGCTGAAGGGCGTCGTCTACATCTCGCTGGCTGACAACATGCTCTACGAGAGCGGCACCTACACCATCAACAGCCGTGCCTCGGAGACGCTGTCGAAGATTGCCAAGATCATCAAGGACTACAAGGACTACGACGTGCTCATCGAGGGCAACACGGACAACGTGCCCATCAACCGCGAGAACATCCGCAACAACTGGGACCTCTCCTGCCTCCGCGCATCCAGCGTCGTCCAGGAGCTGCAGACCAAGTACGGCGTCGACCCGAAGCGTCTGACGGCTGGCGGACGTGGCGAATACAACCCCCTGCAGTCCAACGACACTGAGCTTGGCAAGCAGCGCAACCGCCGCACTCAGATCATCATCACGCCAAAGCTCGACGAGTTCATGGAGCTCATCGGCGAGGCCCCCGAGACTGACAAGTAAACGTCCCCGCTCATCTCATACGGCCATCCGACACTCACGTCGGATGGCTTTTTTGTGCCCTAAAGTCCTGGAGCGAGCAGTAACTTTTATTTACATACTAAATTTAGCCAGCAGAAAAGCGGCACTTCACGTTCAAAAAAGGACCGCTTCTCGACACGAAAAGCGGCACTTCTCGGGTCGAGAAGTACCGCTTCTTTTTCTTTAAAATAATATGTCGCTATAAATCAGACTGTTGCGAATTACACACGGATTACTGTCAGTTTATTTTACAAAATCACCTCAATGATTCTTCCTGTAACTGACAACCGCCCAGACAGCCATGGCAGTCGACAACCCTAAGAGGGCCGCCAGCTGACGGGCGATGTCGGCCAGCCCGCCCCCGCGGACGAAGACCGTCCGGACGCCGTCGATGAAATAGCTCATCGGATTGACATAGGTCGTCGCGTAGGCCCAGTCGGGCATCGAGCGGGTTGGCGTGAACAGGCCGCTGAGCAGCATCAGGCAGACGACGAAGAACCACATGACGAGCATGGCCTGCTGCATCGTCTCGCTATAGTTCGAGATGGTCAGTCCGAGCGAGGAGAAGAAAAGGGCCAGCACGACGGCCAGCACATAGACGAGCACGAGGGGCCCCTGGCAGGTGATGCCGTAGACGGCCCATGCCAGCAGTAGACAGACGCTGAGCACCAGCAGGCCGATGATCCAGTATGGGATGAGCTTGGCCAGGATGAAGGCCCACTTCTGCACGGGCGTGACGTTGATCTGATCGATAGTCCCCTTCTCCTTCTCACCCACGATATTCAGGGCCGGCAGGAATCCGCAGAGCATCATCATCAGGATGCCCATCAGGGCGGGAATTATGAAGACCTTGTAGCTCTGCGTCTGATTGTAGAGCGTCTTCAGCGAGAAGGTCTCCTCGTGAGCCGGGACGACCATCTGCGAGAGATAGGCCGAGCCGATGCTGCCCTTGGTGCCGTTGACGGCGTTGGCAGCGATGAGCAGCGGCGAGGGGCGCCCTGACGAGCGGTCGCGGCCGAAGTGCGGGGGGATGACGACGACGATGTCGGCGCGGCTCTGCTCGATGTCGCTCAGCGCTGCCTGCCATGAGGGCCTCTGGCCGGCGAAGACGAAGTAGCGGCTGGCTTCAATCTGGCGGATCAGCCGCTCCGACGACGGCGAGCGGTCGTTATCGACCGTCTCGACGACGATGTGCTTCACCTCCTGATTCATCACCCATGGCATGACGCACATGATGACGATGGGGAAGACGAAGATGATCTTCGGCATGAACGAGTTGCGGCGGATCTGCAGGAACTCCTTCCAGATGAGATAGCGTAGGGTGGTCATACGGCAGTGGACAGGCGTTGGTTGAACTTCTTGAGAGCGACGAAAAGCAGCAGGGCGGTAGCGCCAAGGAGGAAGCCGACCTCGGGCAGCACCTCGCGGATGCCCACGCCCATGATCATCAGCTTGCGCATGGCCTGGATGTAATAGCGCGGGGGGATGACGGCCGACACCCATTGCAGCACGCGCGGCATCGACTCGACGGGGAAGAGCATGCCCGAGAGCATCACCGTCGGCAGCAGCAGCACCATGGCCGAGACGAGCAGGGCGACAAACTGGGTCTGGGCGACGTTCGAGATGAGCAGCCCCAAGGCCAGCGCCAGCATGATATAGACGAGCGAGACGCCCACGATCCACACCAGCGAGCCGGCCAGCGGCACGTCGAGCACGGTCCACGACATCGTCAGGATGACGGCCAGGATGAGCAGCGCCTGCAGCAGATAGGGCACGGCCTTGGCCACGATGATCATCAGGGGTCTGACGGGCGAGACGAGGAGCACCTCCATCGTGCCGCGCTCCTTCTCGCGGACGATGGAGACGGAGGTCATCATGGCGCAGATGAGCAGCAGGAGCATGCCCATGATGGCAGGCACGAAGTTGTAGGCCGAGCGCATCTGGGGGTTGTAGAGCATCTTCACCTGCAGCAGGGCCGCCGACGGATTGACGATGGTCTGCTGCGCATAGCTGCTCCATTGCTGGGCCATGTTGGGGTCGCTGCCGTCGACCATGATCTGCCACGTGTGGCCGCTGCCGGGAATGACAGCCAGGTCGGCCTGCTGGCTTCTGATCAGTCGCTCGGCCTCGGCGGGGGTGCCTACGGCGGCCGTCAGCGTGAAGTAGTCGGACGCCGCCAGGCGGTCGAAGGCCTGCTGCGTCTCAGGGCTCATCTGCGACGTGACGACGACCGTCCGCACATTGCGCACATCGGTCGTGATGGCAAATCCGAAGAGGAGCATCAGCACCACGGGCATGCCGAAGAGGATGAGCATCGTGCGGCGGTCGCGCAGGATGTGGCGCATCTCCTTGATGACGAATGAGAGGAATGGTTTCATATCGTTTATTTTCAGTCGCTTGAACGCCTGGCCTGGCGGGCCAGAAGGGTGAAGACGTGGTCCATGTCGGGCTGGCCGTAGCGTTGCTTCAGCTCGGCGGGCGTGCCCATGGCGCTGATCTTGCCGTCGACCATGATTGAGATGCGGTCGCAATATTCGGCCTCGTCCATGTAGTGAGTCGTCACGAAGACGGTGATGCCACGACGGGCCGCCTCGTAGATGAGCTGCCAGAACTGGCGCCGCGTGGCCGGGTCGACGCCGCCCGTAGGCTCGTCGAGGAAGACAATCGACGGGTCGTGGAAGATGCTGACGGTGAAGGCCAGCTTCTGCTTCCAGCCCAGGGGCAGGCTGCCGACCAGGTCGTCGGCATGGTCGCTGAACTGCAGCTCGCTGAGCACGCGGTCGGTCTTGCGGCGTATCTCGTCGCTCTTCATCCCGTAGATGCCGCCGAAGAGACGGATGTTCTCGCGCACCGTCAGGTCGTCGTAGAGCGAGAAGCGCTGGCTCATGTAGCCGATGTGGCGCTTCACCTGCTCATAGTCGCGGCTGATGTCGAAGCCCGCGACACGGCCGCGGCCGCTCGTCGGCTGGTTCAGTCCTGTCAGCATGTGCATGGCTGTCGTCTTGCCGGCCCCGTTGGCGCCAAGGAATCCGAAAATCTCGCCCCGCTTCACTGAGAACGAGATGTCGTCGACAGCATGGAACGTGCCGAAAGCCTTCACCAGATGTTCCACCTCGATGACCGTCTCGGCTCCGCTGTCCACCCCTGCCCCGGCTTCTTTCTCAAGCCCTGGCGGACAGAAGACGTCGGCAAAGCGGTCGAGGATGGCCTCAGGCGTGCCGATGCCCTGCACGCGACCCTCGCTGAGGAAGGCCACACGCTCGCAACAGCGGATCTCGTCGAGATAGGGCGTGGAGGCGACAATCGTGATGTCGCGCTCCTTCAGCGTGGCGAGCATCGCCCAGAGCTCCTTGCGGCTGACAGGGTCGACGCCCGTGGTCGGCTCGTCGAGAAAGAGCACGCGAGGCTGATGGATCAGCGCACACGAGAGGGCCAGCTTCTGCTTCATGCCGCCCGAGAGGGCGCCCGCCTTGCGGTTGCTGAAGGGCTCAATCTGCGAATAGATGGCGCGGACGCTGTCGTAGCCTTCATCGACGGTGGTGCCGAAGATGGTGGCAAAGAACTCAAGGTTCTCCCTGACCGTCAGGTCCTGATAGAGCGAGAAGCGGCCCGGCATGTAGCCCACGAGCCGGCGCACCTGGCGCATCTGGCTGACCACGTCGAAGCCATCGACCGTCGCCGTGCCGCCGTCGGGCAGCAACAGTGAGCAGAGGATGCGGAAGAGCGACGTCTTGCCCGCTCCGTCAGGGCCGATGAGTCCGAACACCTCACCCCGCCCGACGCTGAACGTCACGTCGCTGAGCGCCCTCACGCGGCCATAGCTCTTCGATATGCCTCTAACGTCTATCATTCCGCAAACTTCACTTCGCCATACATGCCCATCTTGACATAGCCATCGCTCCTGACGCTCACCTTGATGGCATAGACCAGGTCGGCCCGCTCGTCGTCGGTCAGGATGGTCTTCGGCGTGAACTCCGACCGGCTCGAGATCCAGCTGACATGCCCTTCATACTCGCGACGCTGGCCGTCGCCATAGTCGGCAAACACCTTGGCCGCCTGGCCCAGACGGACATGCTGCAGCTGGGCCGTCGTGACGTAGGCACGGATGTACATGTGCTCCGTATCGGCCATCTTGAACAGCGGCTTGCCCACGGCGACAAACTCGCCCCGCTCGACGTACTTCTCAAGGACGCAGCCGGACATCGGAACCACGACATGACACTTTGCCAACTGGTCGAGCAGCTGGGCCCGCTGGGCGTCGGCGGCATCGGTCTGGCGGTCGAGCGAGCGCGTCGTCGTGCGCAGGGCCGACAGCTGGGCCTCAAGCTGGCGCTGCAGTAGCAGCACCTGGCTGGTCGCGTCGTCGAGCATCTTGGACGGAGCGGCCCCGTCGGCCACCAGCTCGCGATAGCGCTGCTGCTCCTGACGAGCCTTGCTGAGCTGCTGGCGCGTGGCGCTGACCTGTGCCTCGACGTCGGGCTTCTGGCTCTGATAGACGGCCTTCGAGGCCTCCAGCTGCCTGACCTTCAGCCAGAGCTGGGTGGTGTCTATCAGTCCGACCTCCTGGCCCGCCGCAACGCTGTCGCCCTCGTCGATGCTGAACGTGAGCAGCGCGCCGCTCTGCTCGGCGTAGACGGTGGTCTCAGTAGCCTCAAACGTGCCCGTGGCGTCGTAGTCTTTCTTCTCCGATCCGCAAGCGGACCATAGCAGGGCCATAGCGGCCCAAGCAATCTTTGTCTTTCCCATCAGTTATTCCGTGTTATTTTCAGTTCATACATCTTTTTGAGCATCTCTATCTCGTGCACAGACTGCTGGATGCGGGCTGCGCTCTCAAGGTTCATCTCCTTCACCAGATCGTTCGTGTCGATGATGCCGTGGGCCAGCTTCGACTCGGCTGCACGCCGCACGGAGGCGCGCAGGCTGACAATCTCAGCGTCCGATTCCGTCAGCCGGTGATAGCGCTCAGCCTCGTCGGATTGCTGCATCTGCTCCAGCCGGTTGTTAAACAGGAACACCTCGCGGCTCACCTCGGCTGCCTCGCGCTGGCTCTGCAGGCGCGACTTGTCGTTACGGTGGGTATAGAGCGCCCCGATGTTCCACGTCAGTCGGGCGCCGATCATGCCATTAAGCGACCAGCGGCGGCGCATCATATCCTCAAACATATTATAGCCCGGATAGCCGTAGAAGCCCTGCGCAAAGATGCTCAGCTTGGGCAGTAGGCCCGAGGTGAGGGCCGCCTCCTGAGCATCGACGAGGCGCAGGCGGGCGTCGATGGCCTGGAGCTCCGGCCGCTGTTGTGCAGTCTGCCATGTTGTTAACGGAACTGGCAGGTTGGGCTTCACGGGAGCCGACACCTCAAGGCCGCAGAAAGTGCTCAGCACGCCGGCCAGCGACTGCCGCTGCGACTGGAGCGACAGCACCTGCTGCTCCACGCCCAGCCGCTCGGCCTTGACGGCCAGATAGTCGCTCTCTGCGGCCGTGCCCCGCTTGAACATCGAGGCCAGCTTCTGCTCGCTGCCCTCCAGGAGCTTAGCCAGGTCTTGCTTCAGCCGGATCTGCTCGTCGATGAGCAACAATCCGAAGTACATCTCGTTGACGCGCTGGCGCACGGCGTAGAGGCTCACCGCGGTCTCGGCCCGCTCCACGTCGCCCTCTCTTTGGGCCACCGTCTGGCGATGGCGGATGGCGCCGCCGTCAAAGACGGTCTGGCTGATGTCGACGCCCACGCGATACTGGTCGCGCTTGAGTCCTTCCATCGTGATGCCGGCCTGCTGATAGAGCGTCTGCAGCTCGTCGGGGAAGGCCGTCACGTCGCTCTGAAGCGTGGCCTGGGCCATGGCCGACAGCTGCGGAAGCCAGCCCTTGCGGATGTTCTCCACGCTGAGCTGCGTCGTCCGTTCTATCAGCCCATACTGACGGATGAGCGGATAGTTGCGCTCTGCCGCCTCCTGGCATTCCTGCAATGTCTGGCCTGCAGCGCTGAGCGACGCCGCTAACGCGATGGCCATGATGAGATAATGTCGCATATATAAATCGTTGTTTGTGAATTCCGCTGCAAAGTTACGCCTTTTTCCTCATTCCCGCGTTACCTCTTTCTACTGAATAATGTTCTTTTTGTTCGATTATCATGAAGAATTGAACGTAATCCAACAAAAATCATTATCTTTGCAAACAAAATAAAGGTAACGCACGTTATGAGCACACAACCAAAACTAATGAGTCTGTCGCGCATGCGCGACATCTTCGGCACTCAGGGTGAGCAGCTTCGTGAACACGTCTTCATCAACAGCGAGATAGCCATCGTTCAGGGAGACCCGCTCATCTTCCGCCTCGTCATGCAGCAACAGCCGCCCTTCGTCATCGACGACCACCGACTGGGCATCATCACGAAGGGAGAGCTCATTGCCAACTTCAACCTGGTGGAGAAGCGCCTGACGCCGGGCACACTGGTCTTCATCGGACCAGGCTCCATTCTCAGCCCCGTCAGCATCTCGCCCGACGCCGAGCTGTACGGCATCGGGCTGTCGCCACTCTTCCCCATGCCCTTTGCGCCAGGGCAGCTGCCGCAGGCTTTCAACGGACAGGTGCGCGACTTCCAGCTGCCGGCCGACGAAGCCGACCTCGTGACGGCCAGGAGCATCGTCGACACCATCTGGCAAATCGTGCATCAACCCGACTACAACCGGCAGACCGTGGGCGCCCTGGTGGCGGCGCAGATGCACCACTACGACCGCCTGTTCCGCCAGCATGAGGCCCAGCTTGAGGCCACGCGGTCGAGGGAGCAGACCATCTTCGACCGCTTCATCTATCTGGTCAACCGCCATAGTCAGACGGAGCACCACCTGCAGTTCTATGCCGCGAAGATGTGCCTCACGGAGCGCTATCTGGGCACCGTCGTGCGCCAGACCAGCGGCACCACGGCCAAGGCCTGGATCGACCGCGCCATCGTGATGCGGGTCAAGGCCGAACTGCGCCACACGGACAAGAGCGCGGCCCAGATAGCCGACGAGATGAACTTCCCCAACCCGTCGTTCTTTAGCAAATACTTCAAGCGGCTGACGGGCCTGACGCCCCAGGACTACAAACGGCAGCCAGTGTGAATCACATTCCAAACGAAAAATGGCGCTTCTCCAAAGCTCTGGCCCTTCACAAAAAAGATTCCCGCAACCCCAGTGCGACGGGGTGGCGGGAACTTCTGCTATCCTGAAAACTTCTACAGGGGCCAGACGAAGCAATCTGACTACCTAACTACTTATTACTTAAACTAACCTAAATCAATGCAAATCCTTCACTTTAGTGTGTGCCTGTGTGTCCTGGTATAAAGATTCAGCAGCAGGCAACACTTGCCCCATGTAGTAATCGCGCACGCGCTGCCAGTCGTAATAGGGGAAAAGGTCGGTAGCGACGGGGATGCTGACCTCGCGCTCGTTGTGCATTAGACGAACCAGCACGTGGCCCGCATGGTTGCGATAGAAGACCATCTGCACGTTGGCCGCCATCGGCACGGCTCGGAAGTCGCACCATGAGCGGTAGACCTGCTCGGGGCGGCTGACGGCGGCATCGAACCCCTCGATGTGCATCAGTGCCAGCAGGGGGATGACATTGCCGTCGTGGCCGAAGCGCAGCGTGGCCGCCACGTCGCCACGGGCGATGGCCTCGTCGGCCGTCTCGATGATGTTGCGTAGCAGGGGGGCGGCGTTGGCCATGACGACGCCGCGGCCCTCGGCGTGATTGGCGCTGCTGACGTAGAAGCGGTAGTTGATGACCTGCCAGAGGTCAAATAGCTCATCGGGTGTGAGCACATTGTCGAACGTGACGTCGGTCTCGACGTCCTGCATGTCGACCGCAATCCAGTAGAGGCCCCACATCAGGTCGTGCGGGTTGACGTGGCGCACGACGTACATTGAGTCAGCAAACAGCGCCCGCATCAGCCGGTCAGGGCGTGTCTGTCGGGCCTCGAACTTGCGGTATTCCTCGGCCAGCGGCCCGTTGTTCAGGTTGGTGAAGCGGTTCGACGCGTCGCTGTGCCAGTTCAGGTAGCGCACGTAGCGATCGCTGATCTCGCTGCGGATGTGCAACTGCGGAGCAATCGACTTCAGGCTCTCCGCAAAGGCAGCCATCGACATGGCACAGCGGTGCGACGGCGTGCTGCGGGCCGAGACGCTGCGCTCGCCCTGGAACACCTGCGGGTAATGCTCAGCCATGCGTCGGGCTATGTCTTGGTGCTGGCGCTCGCCGATGGGGGTCAGGTCGCCGCTGCGGCCGTCCACCAAGGGCGCGAGCTGCTCGAGGCGGGAGAGCACGTCGCAGCCCAGCGTTGTCAGCGCATGGGCCGAGTCGGCCTGTTCCATCAGCCGCGTGACCCACTGGTAGTCGCGGTCGCTGATCAGGTAGCGCGAACCGTGGCGGCTGTAGTGGCTCACGTAGAAAGGCGCATAGCCCTTTGGCGCAGGCGTCGGCGCGTCAGTCGGCTCAGGGTAGGCCAGATAGACGCCCGAGGCCAGTCGGGGGTTGTCCATCATCTCCTGACGCGTGGTCTGAGCTGAGAGCTGAAGGGTGGACAGCGCGATGGCTGTCCACGCAAGCATTGCCTTATTCATCAGAATCCGGGGTTCTGTTTCAGTGTCGGGTTGTTGGTCAACTCAGTCTCGGGGATGGCGAAGAGGTTGTACTTCGTGTCCACGTCCTGACCGTCACGCACGCCGTCCTTCCAGTCCCAGTTCTTGCCCTTGCAGAGCAGGTCGTAGCGTACGAGGTCGGTGCGGCGCACCAGCTCGCTGGCCAGTTCGCGCTGCCTCTCGGCAAGGATGAAGTCGAGCGTCAGTTCGCTGTCGGTAATGGCTCCGCTGACATCGGTGCGCACACCGGCCTTGGCGTAACTGCCGTGCATGTAAGCCCGCTCGCGGATTTCGTTGACATAGCTCAGCGCCTCAGCCCGCGTGCCGCCCGATGCACCGCGCAGGATGGCCTCGGCAGCAGTCAGGTAAGCCTCGCCCGTGCGGAACAGGGGGAAGTCAATCGAGCAGTAGGCTTCGCCCTGTGCGGCCGACAGGTTGTTACGGTCGACGTTGCGCCACTTGATGTAGCCATAGCCGCAGGTGAAGGTGCTGGTCATGGCGCCGTTGTCGTCGTAGGTCTCCTTCTTCTGGTTGGGCAGGGCCGTCATGAACTGAGCACGTTTGTCCTTCTTCTGGTCGCCCCAGGTGTCGGCCGTGTCGAAGGCGACGTCGCTGGCATCAAAGGCATCGACAAGCGTCATCTTGGCACGGACGTTGCCCCAGCCGCGCGAGCCAACGCCGGTGACGAACAGTTCGTTCATCGGGCCGTTGACGAAGGCCTTCACGTAGAAGTTGGTACCGGCTGACGACTGTGCCCGCTGGCCGTCCTGCACGAGGGGCCAGATGATCTCAGTGCAGTCCTCGTTGTCGGCGCGGAAGATGTCGCGATAGTCACGGGCCAGGGGGTAGCCGCCCTCGTCGATCACCTTCTTGGCGTAGGTCAGGGCGTCGGTGTAGCGCTCCTCGCCGGTGTAGACCTTGGCGTTGAGGTAGAGGCGCGAGAGCAGGAACCAGCTGGCTACGCGGTCCACACGCCCGTAGAGGGCCTGGCCCGGCGCCTTCATGTCGGCCTCGATGGCCTTCAACTCGCTCTCGGCATACTCAAAGGTCTGCTTGCGAGTCATCTGTTCGGGCACGTCCTTGGCCCCGATGTTCTCGTCGATATAGGGCACACCGCCGAAGAGGTCACACAGCGAGGCGTAGCAGTAGGCTCGAATGAAGCGAACCTCGGCGCGATAAGCTGTCAGCTCGCTGCCCAGCTTGTCCCACAGACCGCGGTCGCGCAGCTTGCCCTCGGTACACTCGCGGAGCATCTCGTTGCAATAGGCGATGGTCATGTAGAGGCGCTGGTAGGTCCAGGTGGCCACGGGCGCATTGGAAGCGTCCCACTGCAGGTTGAGGCACTTGCGCAGGCCGTTCGACGACGAGGGCATGAGGAAGTTGTCGGTGGGCATCTCCTGCAGGTAGAACAGCAGGCGCACGTAACCCGAGTAGCCTTCGTTGGCCCCTTCGAGGTCGCCGTCGCCGCCGTCGCCGCCCTTCTGGCCGGTGAGGATGAGCGAGCCGTAGCACTTGGCCAGCATGCCGGTGTAGCCGTCGGCCGTGGAGTAGACCTGCTCGCTGACGAGCTGGTTGTCGTCGATGGGCATGGTGTCGAGATCGCTGAAGCACGATGTAAGCCCTGCCGTGGCGAGGGCGATTGCTGCTATGCTGGAATATATCTTGTTCATAACTGTGTCAGGTCTTTAAGTTTGTTTAGAAGTTTAGGTTAGCTGAAACGGAGAAAGTGCGCGGACGGGGGTACACCTCGCGGTCGATGCCATTGGACAGCTCGGGGTCGATGCCCGAATAGTCGGTGAAGGTGTGGACGTTCTGCATGGTGAAAGCCAGGCGCAGCGAGCTGGCCTTGTTCCACAGCCGGCGGAAGGTGTAGGCCAGGGTGATGTTGTCCAGACGGAAGAAGTCGCCTTTCTCGAGCCAGTAGTCGCTGTAGAGCTGCTGGATCTCGAAGCCGTTATCGCGCGTAGAGGGTAGCAGGTTCGAGAAGTTGCCCTGGTCGCTGTAGGCCGACTGCAGGTACTGGTCGCCCTTGATGTAGTTGTATACGTAGTTGCCGAAGGCGCCGTGGCCCGAGATGCCCAGGTACCAGTCCTTGTAGGTGAGCGACGTCGAGAGGCCCATGTACGTCTTGGGCAGTGCGCTCTTGCCCGTGGCGTAACGCGTCTCGGTAGTCGAGACCGATCCGTCGGGCTGCACGTACTGACCCTCGAGGGGCTTGCCGTTCTGGTCGTAGGCCTGCTTGGCCAGATAGAAGGTATAGGGGCGCTCGTCTAACACGAAGCACTGCACGAACTTGCCCGTGCCCGAGATGGCACCCGTAGCCACGTAGTTGTCCTTCGAGTCGATGGTGTTCAGTTTGGTGATCTTCGACGTGTTCCACGTGAAGTTAGCGTTGACGTCCCACTTCAGGTCGTGGGTCTCGATGGGCACGGCCCCGATGGCCAGCTCGACGCCCTTGTTGTCCATCTCGCCGATGTTAGTTGTGATAATGGGCGAGTAGTTGGTGCCGGCCGAGACGTTGATCGTGTTCAGCAGGTTCTTGGTGTGGCGCTTATAGACGTCGATGGCACCGTAGATGCGGTTGCCGAGGAAACCAAAGTCCAGACCGGCGTTCCACGTCGTGGTGGTCTCCCACTTGATGTCGGGGTCGTTGCCGTTGGGGCGGTACATGTAGTACCATGTGTCGCCGAAGCGGTAGCTCGACTCGGGATAGGACACGGAAAAAGTGGTCATGTAGGGATAGTCGTTGATGATGTCCTGCTGACCGGTCTGGCCGTAACTAAGGCGCAGCTTCAGGTTCGACAGCCAGTCGACCTGCTTCATGAACTGCTCCTCAGTGATGCGCCAGCCCAGTGCCACCGAGGGGAAGTAGCCCCAGCGGTTTTCCTTGGCAAATCGCGACGAGGCATCACCACGCAGCGTGGCGGTCAGCATGTAGCGGTTGTCGTAGGTGTAGTTCACGCGGCCGTAAAGCGAGAGCAGGTAGTACTCGGTCTCCTCGTGCTTGGGCGAAAACAGCTCGTCGCCGGAGGGCGAAAGCGTCGTCTCGTCGAACTTGCGCCAGAAGTGCTGCCAGCCGTAGCCGACCATTGCGCTCAGGTCGTGCTTCTTGACGAAGGTGTGGGCGTAGTTGGCATAGAGGTCAAGCAGGTAGTTGTGCTTCTGCTGCTTGCCGTCGTAGTCCAGACCCGTGCCGTCCTTCTTGTTTGCGGTGTACATCATGCCAGCCTTGTCGGGCACGTCCTGCATGAACTTGCTCTGAAGCACGTCGTAGCCCAGGTTGGCATTGAGCGTCAAGTCTTCAAAACCATGCACCTTGTAGGCGATGGCGGCATTGCCTATGGAGCGGGTCACCTTGTTGTGCTCGTCCTGCAGTTCCAGCTGGGCCACGGGGTTGTCAGTCTGGATGGCCATGGGCGACGAGCCGTTCATCCAAATGAAGTAGCCCAGTCCGGGGTCGGTTGAGCTGCCCTGATGCACGGGGCGTGTGGGGTCGTAGCGCAGGGCGTTGTTGACAACGCTGCCGTCCACGATTTTGTTGTTTTCATAGCTTGCCTTCAGGTTAAGCGAAATGGTCAGGTGGTCGTCGAGAAGCGAGGGGGCGATGCCGCCATCGAAGGTGAAGCGTTCGTAGTTGTTGGTGCGGATGATACCGTTCTGGTTGGTGTAGCCCACGGAGGCGCGGAAGGGGGCCATGCGGGCGGCGTTGCCCGAGACGGAGAAGTTGTGGTCGGTGCCGATTGCCGTGCGGTAGATTTCGTCCTGCCAGTCGGTGTTGGCCTTGCCGTACTCGATATTGGCAGGCACACCCGTGATGGTGGGCACGAAGGCGCGGAACTCATCAGCCGTGAGCGGGTCGAGGCGGTGGCCAACGACCGATGTGGAGAAGTTTCCGTTGTAGTTGAACTTCAGCCCGCCGTCAGTGCCTTTCTTCGTGGTGATGACGATGACGCCGTTCGATGCGCGCGAACCGTAGATGGCCGTGGCCGAGGCATCCTTCAGGACGGTGAACGTCTCGATGTCGTTGGGGTTGATGGCACCGATGAGGTTGCCGCCTCCCTCGATAGAGGAGTTGTCCACGGGTACACCGTCGATGACGATGAGCGGGTCGTTGGAGGCCGACAGCGAGGCGCCGCTGCGGATGCGGATGGTGGAGCTGGCGCCGGGCGCACCCGAGTTGGTGACGACGTTCACGCCGGCAATCTTACCGATCAGGGCGTCCTGGGCAGCCGTCTGCACACCCTTGTTCAGCTCGTCGGGCTTGAGGGCGGTGACGCTGCCCGTGAGATCCTTCTTGCGCACCTGGCCGTAGCCGATGACGACGAGTTCATTGAGCGTGTTGGTGTCTTCGCGGAGCACGACGCCGTAGTTCGTGGCCGTGCCGATGCTGAGTTCCGTCTGGTCGTAGCCGATGTAGCTCACGACGAGCTGGGCACCGCGTGGCACGTCGAGCGTGAACTGGCCGTTGAGGTCGGTGACGGTCTTCACGTCCGAGCCCTTCACCTGCACCGTGGCTCCGATGAGCGGATTGCCGTCGGCATCGCTGACGGTGCCCTTCACGGTCTTCTGGTTCTTGGCGGGCCGCTGGGGCTGCTGACCCTCGGTGACGGTCACCTGGCGGCCCGACACCTCGTAGGCCAAGCCCTTCTTCTGGCACATCTCGCTGATGAGTCCGTCCACGTTGTCAGCCTCAAGTGTCACGTCGGCCGGTTCGCTCAGACGGCTGCGCACCTTTTCGTCGTAGACGAAGACGTAGTCGCTGTTGCGCTCGATGTAGTCGAACACGCCCTTGATGGTGGTCTGGTGGGCCTGTAGCATGTAGATGCCGTCGGTGTGGCTCAGCCGAAGGCTTTCGGCGGCAGCGGCTGTCTGCGGCAGTGCCACGAGCGTGGCAGCGAGGCCCATGCCCGCGCCGATGCGGCGGAGCATCCTACGAGTTAGTAGTTCTCTTTGTTTCATCATTGTTTAGGGTTTTGTTTTAATATTTGTTGAGTGTTATGAAAAGGTATTCGTGAGTGTGGTGGTATGAGGACAGACGCCACCGCAGATTCTTATTTGCTGATTTCGATTCGCCGGGCACCCTGATCTTCGACCTGGATGTGGGCCAGTGACTGCAGACTGCGCAGCACGTCGGCGGCATCGCGCTTCAGTTCAAGTTTGCCGTAGAGCTGATGGCGGGGCAGGTTGGGAGCG
The DNA here is from genome assembly GCA_017470345.1 of Prevotella sp. GTDB lineage: Bacteria > Bacteroidota > Bacteroidia > Bacteroidales > Bacteroidaceae > Prevotella. Next base: position 149,663 of record JAFUEP010000025.1, on the reverse strand, counting down.
CAGACGATGGGCACGTCGTAGTAGTGCTGGATGCGGCTGACGACGTGGTAGATGTCCTCGCCGTTGAGGGGAAGGAGACCATCGGTCCAGAGCAGATAGTCGCTGGTGCGGACGTGATCGATGTTTGTGATGTCGCCATTCTCGACGGTCAGCAGCTGGCCTGGCTTCATCTTCGCCTTGTCGTTGTGGGTGGTGGTCACCTCTACCTGTCCCTCGGCCAACACCACGCACGAGCGACTGCGGTCGTAGTCGTAGACCGCGAAGCGGGTGCCGAGCACGCGCAGCAAGAAACCGTCGGTCCTGACGGTCATGGGGCGCGTGGCATCGTGGGCGGCCTCGATGTAGACCTCGCCGTGGACGTAGATCTCGCGGCTGTCGGCAGCAAACTGTTCGGGCCACTCCACACGGCTGCGGGCGTTGGCTACGATGCGTGATCCGTCGTTCAAGCGCAGCGTCAGCCGTCGGCCCGAGGGCACGCTGACGGAGCGCATGGCCACGGGAGCCTCGTCGCGGGCGTCGGTCTGAGCCTCAGCCAAGAGCGTGGAGCTGTCGGTCGCGGTCATCCGGTCATGCCCAACCCCAATGAGCAAGGCCAACAGTGCGCAGGCGGCAATACCCATGACAGCGACCAGCCAGCGATGTCGTCGTCGAGAGAGATTATGACGCTGAATTTTGTCATAGGTTTTAAGCTTAATGCTGTCGAGGTCGCTGTTCATGGGCATGCAGTGGTCGATGAGCATCTGGATTCTCATCTCGTTATCGTGATTAGTGTTAGTTTCACTCATTATTATAATTATAACCTTTGTTACTTTTTTTACGGTTAAAGGTCAGGCTTGGCGTCGCAACTGCCGTCGCAGTTGGCTGAGGGCCTGGGTGATGTGGTAGTTGACAGTGGCCTCGGTGATGTCGAGCATGCGGGCGATGTCGGCGTAGCTGAGACGCTCCACCTTGGCCAGAAAGAATACATGCTTCGTGCGCGGTGGCAGCAGTGCGATGGCCTCGTTCAGCCGGCGGCTCTCCTCGTCGCTGATGAGGTGGTCGATGGGCGAGGCCGGCTGGATCTGGGGGAAGAGGAAGTCCTGGAATCCGTCGATGGACACTTCGCGCCGCTGCCGCCGGTGGTGGCGCAGCGCCGAGACGGAGCGGTGGTAGACGATGGTGTTCATCCATCCCGCCAGACTCTCCATCTGTTGAAGTCGCGAGCGGTTTTTCCACACTTCGAGAAACACGTCGCTGACCACCTCCTCAGCCAGCTCGCGCTGACCGAGAATACCATAGGCATGATGGTAGAGCTGTGGGCCGTAGCGGTCCATAAAACCGTCGAAGGCCAGTTGGTTGCCTTGGGCGATGTGGTAGAGTTCCGTGCGTTCTCCGTCCATGGGTCTGTCAAGTCTCATTTCTATCAATTTCAAACGCATGTCAAGGGAAAATCAATAGCCGTAGTCCGTCGAATTTAACCTTAATTAACTCCTGCATGAATTCATGTTACTACTCAGCACCCCAATCTGAAAAAGAAAGAAATTTCCATAATTTTCGTAATTCATACGCCTAAGAGGCTTGTCCGGTGCTGTTTATTATGTTAATTACGAAAATTTCTTTCATTTATTCAGGGTTGCTGAATAGTTACGCATAATTGGCACATTGTAAAAGGACAAAAATCTTTCAAAAATCTGACAGTAATCATCTAAATAGAAGATTCGCGTCAGATTTTTGAAAGATTTTTGTTTTAATAATCACACCGGGGTGTTTAGTTTGTGTATAGTAGGACTAAACAAAGTGTATAGCCCGGGAATACACAGTGTATAGCCGGACTATACACAGTGTTTAGCCGGGCTATACACTTTTTGGACAATTGCCAAAGGGGAGGGTGGTCAGCGGCGCTTTTTCATCTGCCGGGCGCTCCACTTCTGTAGCCGTTTGTATTCCTTTTTGGTCAGGCGCATGAACGAGCCGTGCTGCGGACCGGTGACGCCCTCGATGTCGACAGGGTCGTGGAAGTTGCGCAGGTGCTCGTCGGCCTTGCAGATGCGGTAGTGCTTGGGATTGTCGCTGTACTGGATGTAGGCCACGCGCCACGTCTTGTCGCCGATGAGCTGGAAGGCGCTGGAGCCCTCGCAGTTCTTCTTGCCCTCGAACGAGACATAGTCGTCGTCGACAGGCTCGCCCCAACCGTAGGTCAGGTGCTCGGAAGTGGCCGTGTAGATGCCAGGCTTGCCGCCCTCCTTCTTGATGAGCATGTGGTAGAGGCCGTCGTCGAGGAGGTTGATGTCGGCATCGATGGTGGCATAGCCCCAGTCGAAGAGCAGGCGCGGCTGGGTCAGACGGGTGAACGACTTGTCAGCATAGCTGTAGTACATGCGGTCGTACTTCTCCTCAGGACGGTTGAGCATCGAGTAGTAGATCATGTAGCCGCCCCACTCGCCGTTGGGCCAGCGATAGTCAGGGTCCCAGAATATCTGGGGTGCCCAGACGCGGTTGATGGTAGACCAGTCGCGATAGACGCTTTTCGACTCAGGGTCGCAGAAGATCTGCGTGCCCTTGCGATAGTCGAAGGTGACGCTCTCCCAGTGGATGAGGTCGTCGGAGCGCAGCAGGTCGATGCCGTAGTTGTCCCACTTGTGCGACTTGGCCACACACATGTCGGTGGTCACCATGACGAAGCCTTTACCGTCCCATGACCGGGTGATGTAGGCGTCGCGCTGTCCGCCCTCGATGCGAGCGTGCTCCTTGGGGTCCATGATGGGGTCGCCGCCGATGATGTCCTCGTAGTGGTAGCCGTCGCGGCTGAGGGCATAGGCGGTGTATTCGCCGCGGTCGCTCATGTGACAATACAGATAGCCATAGTCGCCACGCTGGATGTTCTGTGCCTGCGTGGCCATTGCGGCAAGCACGAAGCCTGCCAGTGTCAGTAGTTTCTTCATTGTATGTTCAATATATTTGATGATTATTCTTCCATTGTATATTCCAGTACGAGCGACTGGCGAGGCTTCAGCTCAATGTTCTTCGACAGGTCGTAATAGCGCTGGGACGCGACGTCCTTCACTCGCGAGGTCTTGCCGATGACCTCCTGATAGCGGGCCACCTCCATCGTGGCCGGCTTCGACGTGCCGTTGAGCACCGTGAGCACCGTGTGGCGCTGCCATTGGCGGGCAATGACATAAATGCCGTTGTAGGGTATGAAGTGCGTCTGCGAGCCCTCCGAGATGACGCGGTTGCCCTGCCGCCAGTGCAGCAGGCGGCTGAGCCACGAGAACATCTGCTGCTCCTGCCGCGTGCGTCCATCGCGGGTGAAGGCGTTGTGGTCGTCGCCAGGGAATCCGCCGGGGAAGTCTTTTCGGACGTTGCCGTCAGTTACCTCCTTCGTGCCGTTCATCATCACCTCGGTGCCATAGTAGAGCTGTGGGATGCGGCGCACGGTGAGCAGCAAGGCCAGCGCCTGCTTGAGCATGAGCGAGTCACGCCCATCAGCGAGGAACCGGTCGGTGTCGTGGTTCTCGATGAAGGCCAGCACGCTCGAGGGGTTGGGATAGAGGTAGTCGTAGACAAACGAGTTGTAGATGCGGTTCAGGCCCTGCCACCATGCGTCGGTCTCCTCGTGCTTGGCTTGATTGAGCTTATCGAAGAAGGAGAAGTCCATGACGGTCTTGAGGTATGAGTTCTGCTCCGACAGCTTCGAGTCCTTCTGCCAGGCGGCGGTGTAGGCAGGCTCCGTGACCCATGTCTCGCCAACCGTGTTGAAGTTGGGATATTCCTCATCGAGTTCCTTCATCCACTGGGCCATCGGCTCGCGGAAGGCATAGGGATAGGTGTCCATGCGGATACCGTCGATGCCGGCCGTCTCGATCCACCAGATGCTGTTCTGGATGAGATAGCGCATCAGGTGTGGGTTGCGCTGGTTCAGGTCGGGCATCGAGGGCACGAACCATCCCTCGACGGTCTCCCGCAGGTCGGCCTTGGAGGCATAGGGGTCGACGACGGGCGTCAGCTTATAGCTCGTCTGCAGATAGGCGCTCTTGGCCGGCTCGCTGCCGTCGGCATTGGCCGTGAAGCCCGTCATGGGGTCGCGCCCTGACTGCTTCTCGCTGAGCCAGTCGGGCGTGTTGAGCCAGTCCTTCGACGGCATGTCGCTGACCCACGGATGCTCGAACCCGCAGTGGTTGAAGATCATGTCCATCACCACCTTCAATCCCTTCGCGTGAGCCTCACGGATGAGCTGACAATACTCCTCGTTGGTGCCGAAGCGGGGGTCCACCTTATAATAATCGGTGGTGGCATAGCCATGATAGGTGGAATAGCCGTTGGGCGTGTCGGGCGAATTATTCTCCAGAACGGGGGTGAACCACAGGGCCGTCACGCCCAGCTCCGTGAAGTAGTCCAGGTGCTGGCGGATGCCCTCCATGTCGCCGCCGTGGCGCAGCGAGGGCTTCGAGCGGTCGTTATGGTATGCATTCATTCCCTGAATCTGGTCGTTGTCCTGGCGGCCCGAGGCGAAGCGGTCGGGCATGAGCAGATAGAGCACGTCGCCGATGTCGAAGCCGCGGCGCTCCGCCCCACTCATGGCGCGCTGCTTCAGCTCATAGCTGACCTTACGCTTATCGAAGTTGAGGGTCATCGTCCCAGCCTTTGCATCGCGCAGGTTGAGATAGACCAGCAGATAGTTGGGCGAATCGAGCCGCACGATGCTGTCGATCGCGACGCCGGGATAGTCGGTCGTCACGGTCTTGACGTTGCGGATGCCGCTGCCGTAGACCATCAGCTGCAGCTGCGGGTTCTTCATGCCGACATACCAGTCAGTGGGGTCGATCCGGCTGACCGTCGGCTTCACACTTTTTGCTGCGTTCATTGTCAATGTGCCCATCATGAGGGCGAGCATTAAAATACGTTTCATAATCCGTCAGTTAGTAATGTGTCTGCAAAAGTACAAAATAATTTTCACATTTCAGCGCATATTCCCAACTAAAATATTACGAAAAAAGGAGGTCGTAAACCTAACCTCCTGATTCTCAGCTTAGAGCGGAATACGGGACTCGAACCCGCGACCCTCGGCTTGGGAAGCCAATGCTCTACCAACTGAGCTAATTCCGCGTTACACAAGCTTATAAATGCAAGAAAAGGGGACTTGACGCTACCCCTCCTCTCCGTGAGCCGACACCCGGACTCGAACCGGGGACCTACGCATTACGAATGCGTTGCTCTACCAACTGAGCCATGTCGGCTTATCACTCGTACACCCTCAGGGGCTCGAACCCTGGACACCCTGATTAAGAGTCAGGTGCTCTACCAACTGAGCTAAGGGTGCATCATCAAAATGTGCCTTTTCTTTGGCTTCCGACCTTCGGAGTACACCCTCAGGGGCTCGAACCCTGGACACCCTGATTAAGAGTCAGGTGCTCTACCAACTGAGCTAAGGGTGCATCCTTTGTCGAATTGCGGGTGCAAAGGTACATTTTTTTTCCGAACCCGCCAAACTTTTTCGGTTCTTTTTTTTGAAGAACCTGCATTTTCAGTCTTTCACCCGCATTTTTATCGCCTGAAAGGATGCTGATATCAGATTTTTTACTTAACTTTGTCGCCAATAACCAACCATTGAGAATTATGTTCAGAAAGTCCCTGATGGCCTTGTGCCTCATCATCCTGCCCATTGTCGGCCATGCCCGCCACAGAATCTGGGATCCCACTGTGAAGTCGCTCCAGGTATGCGTCAACGACGACTGGATGCAGCTGCAGCCTGTCATGCAGCTGGGTTCGGGCGATGTGCTCAGCGTCACGTTCGACGAGCTGTCGCACACGTTCCACCGCTATGTCTACGCCGTCGAGCACTGCGAGCCCGACTGGACGCCGACGGAGGGACTCTTCGAGAGCGACTGGCTGGAGGGGTTCAGCCGTCTGCCCATCGAGACTTACGACAACTCCATCAACACCAACGTGCTCTACACGCACTATCAGCTCACGATACCTAACGACCAGATGCGCCTGAAGATGAGCGGCAACTACCGGCTTCACGTGCTGCTCGAAGAGGACGACGAGGAGAAGGAAGTCGCTACGGTGGAGTTCCGCGTCGTCGAGCCGCTGGTCAACGTCGGCCTGGGCGTCACGACGAACACCGACCTGGAGCTAAACGGCCGCTACCAGCAGCTGGGCATGACCGTCAATTACAACACGCTGCGCGTCACCAACCTTGAGGAGCAGCTGCAGACCGTCGTCATGCAGAACGGCTGCGAGGACAATATGGTCGTCAACCCCCGCCCCAACTATATCAACCAGAGGGGGCTGCAGTGGGAGCACAACCGCGAGCTCATCTTCGACGCCGGCAACGAGTATCACAAGTTTGAGGTGCTCGACCCTGACCATACCACCATGGGCCTGGCCCATGTCGCGTGGTCGCAGGACGAGCGCCGCTACCACGTCTTCCCTTACCTGTGCGAACCTCAGCGCAACTATATCTACGACCAGGATGCCGACGGAGCCTTCATCCTGCGCAACAGCGACAACTACGAGTCGGAGCGCACCTCCGAGTATGTCCTCGTCCACTACAAACTGATGGCCGTCCACCCCTATCCTGACGCCCGTCTCTTCATCGACGGTGCCTGGACGACGGAGCCTCGCGACGTCTATACGATGACTTACGACGAGGAGGACGGATCCTACAATGCCGTCGTCCTGCAGAAGCTGGGCTATTACAACTACCGCCTCATGATGGAGGACGCGCAAGGCGCCGTCAGCCGCGTGCCCGAGGAAGGCTCATTCTTCCAGACGGAGAACCGCTACGAGGCCTTTGTATATTATAAAGGTACGGGCGAGCGCACGTGGCGGCTCGTAGGCTATCAGGAGGTCGTCAGCCACCTGCCATGACGGCCATCCGCTCAGCCTCGCCGCGGGCAGGCTTGCCTGTCGGCGTGAGGGGCAGCCGGTCGACGACGAGATAGTCCCTGGGCTGCCAATAGCGGGGCAGCACCTGCGCGCACAGCCTGCGCAGCTCGTCGGCCGCTTCTTGCGAGGTGGTGAGCAGCACCAGCGCCTGTCCCAGCCGCTGGTCGGGCCGCTTCGTGATGAGCAGCGGCGCCTCCGTACGACCATGCAGCCTCCGCTCCACCTCCTCTATCTGAATCTTTATTCCCCCCGAACAGACCACATTGTCGCGTCGTCCGATGATGCGGAAGCGCCCATCGGCCATCTCTGCGATGTCGTTGGTCGTCAGCGTCTCCTGGCATACCTGGGGCGCATCGATCACCAGGCAGCCATCAACATTCAGGCTGACGCTGACTGACGGGAAGGGCGTATACCACTGGCTCGCCTCAGGACCGCTGAGCCGTCTGAGGGCGATGTGCGACAGGGTCTCTGTCATGCCGTATGTGCTCCAGACGGCGTTGGGAAAGTCCTTCAGCTCGCGCGCCAGATCGTCGTCGACGGCGCCGCCACCAATGATCAAATGGTCAATCCGCATGAGTCGCCGACGCTCCGCCTCGACGCGCAATGAATTGTAGACCTGCAGGGGAATCATCGCTGCAAAGCTGACCGGCTCTGTCACGCTGGCCAGCGGATGGCCACTGGGCTCCACGCTGACGAGCCTGAGGCCGCAGGTCAGCGCCCTGACCACCATCATCTTGCCCGCGATATAGTCGAGGGGCAGGCAGAGCAGGGCCGTGTCGTCAGCCTTCAAGCCTAAGAACTGACACGTGATGCGTGCCGAGGCCTCCATGCGCCACTTCTCGACCCAGAGGGGTTTAGGCTGGCCCGTAGAGCCGCTGGTGTGAACCAGAAGGCGGGCTGACGGGTCGTGCCATTCGGTCAAGAATTCCTTGAGACCCATAGCCGTTCGCCCCTGATTTCAAGGGGCATAGGAATATTATCAGTAAACAGTCGGCCCGTGCCGAGCCCTTGCGGCATACGGATGTCAGACCCATAGACGTCAGCACAGAACTGGGCAATCGCATTGAGCCCCACATTGCTCTCGAGGGCCGACGTGATCCATGAACCGATGCCCTCCTCGCGGGCCAGGGCTATCCATTCGCGGCAGCCGCTGATGCCCCCATGGAGCGACGGCTTCAGCACGATATAGGCAGGCTTGACGATGCGCAGCAGCTGGCGCTTCTGTCCTGGGTCGTTCACGCCGATGAGCTCCTCGTCGAGGGCGATGGGCAGTGGGGCGTCGCGACATAGCTCGGCCATGCGGGCCCACTGGCCCTGGCGGATGGGCTGTTCGACGGAGTGGATGGCATATTGCGACAGCAGCTCAAGCTTATAGAGTGCCTCGTCGTAGGGGAAACCGCCGTTGGCGTCGAGCCGCAGCTCCACCTCGCGATGCGAAAAACGCTCGCGGATGCGGCGCACCAGGTCGAGCTCATGGTCGAAGTCGATGGCCCCGATCTTCAGCTTGACGCAGTGGTAGCCCTGCTCAAGTTTCTCCTCCATCCGTCGGAGCATCTCCTCGTAGGAGCCCATCCAGACGAGCCCATTGATGGGAATGCCCGCCTCGCCACGGCTGAAGGGCGTGTCGTAGAGTGTAGAGTGTAGAGTGCAGAGTGTAGAGTTTGCTACCGCCATACCTTCCGCAGAGGGGACGGCGGTAGCAAACTCTACACTCTCCGTTCTACACTCTAAACTGAGCATCGCCGTCTCTAAGCCGAAGAGCATCGACGGATAGTCGCGCATCGCCTCGTAGGGAATCTCGCCCGTCTGTTCCAGACGGTCGCAGAAGGCCCGCAGAACCTTGCCGTAGTCCGGGCGTGCGTCGCAGCTGAGGTCGGGCAGCGGGGCACACTCCCCTACTCCACACCGCTCACCGTCGCTGACGGTCACAAACCAGCTGCGCCGCTCGGTGTACACCCCGCGCGACGTCCCTGCCGGCTGCTTGAAATGGAGCACGCGCTCCTCTATCGTCACTTTCATTCTATAGGGGATTTCTTGGGTATGCGTTTCGTGATGCCTATGGCTCCCGTGGGACAGACGAGACGGCAGAGATGACAGCCGACGCACTTTGTGCCGGCAATACGTGGCTGGCGGCTGTCAGCGTCGAACGTAATGGCCTGATGACCACCGTCCTGACACGACACGTAACAGCGACCACAACCAATACAGCGGTCACGGTCGATCTTCGGATAGACAATCGTTTCGCGGTCCAGGTCGGTGGGCGTCACGAAGTTGGGCAGTTCCTCGCCGACAAGGGCTTCAACCGAGGTGAGCCCACGCTCTGCGAGATAATGCTGAAGGCCAAGTATCAGGTCGTCGATAATGCGGTAGCCATACTGCATGACAGCCGTACACACCTGCACGCAACGGCATCCCAACTGGATAAACTCCAGAGCGTCGCGCCACGTCTCGATGCCTCCGATACCGCTCAGTTGGACAGTCTGTCCATGCGCACCAGTGAGAAGGGGGTTCTTGGACATATCGAGGATATAACGCAGGGCGATAGGCTTCACGGCACGTCCCGAGAGTCCGCTGACGACATGACGTCCATTGACCTCGGCACGGTCACCCATCGTCACGCTCTTGATGGTATTGATGGCTGAGATAGCATCGGCATTGGCGAAATAGGCGGCCATAGCGGGCTGGTTGATCTGCGTGATATTCGGCGTCATCTTGGGTATGACGGGAATCTTGACAGTGCGCTTAACGTAGGCTGTGTAGAAAAGCACCAGCTCAGGATTCTGACCCACGTCGCTGCCCATACCCGCCAAACGCATCTGGGGACACGAGAAGTTCAGCTCGACGGCGTCGACACCCACCTCCTCGGCCATCTTGGCCAGCTCTATCCACTCCTCTTCCGTCTGTCCCATGATGGAGGCGACCACCACCTTCGTGGGGTAGTCCTGCTTCAGCCGCCGCAGGATGTCGAAGTCCACCGAGGCGGGATTCTCGCTCAGCTGCTCCATGTTCCGGAAGCCGAAGAAGTCGCTCGTCCCGTCGTTGTGCAGGGCATCGAATCGTGGCGAGACCTCCCTGATGTCCTGCAGGCAGATGGTCTTGTAGAACACACCCGCCCAGCCGGCATCAAAGGCCCGCGCCACCATCTCGTAGTTCGTACAGACGGCCGATGAGGCCAGAAAGAAAGGATTCTCACAACGGATGCCGCAAAAGTCGATACTGAGCGAAGGAGCCGTGTCTGCGGCAGTCGTTTCATAGCCCACGGAACGCAGCAACTCCTTAATTCGTATCGGACGGTCATAGTGGATGCAAGCCCTCTCTGCAGCCTCCAATTCCTGGTCATTACACTCGGCGACCCAGCGCCCTGCCAAAGCCTCATTGCCAAAGCGGATGGCACGGATAGCCCTTGCGGGGTCGCCCTTCCTGCACTGTTTACTGCACGGTGCATCCACACACAGCAGACACCGTGACGCCTCTTCCTTGATATGCATCTTTCCCATGGCTATAAAAAAATAATGTGAACTTACGGAATCTGGGGGTACTGCCCGAAGTCAGGCTTGCGCTTCTCGAGGAAGGCGCGGCCGCCCTCCTGAGCCTCGTCGAGGAAGTAGTAGAGCATCGTGGCGTCGCCTGCCAGCTGCTGAATGCCGGCCTGTCCGTCAAGCTCGGCGTTGAGTCCGGCCTTGATCATGCGCAGCGCCAGGGGCGAACGCTCCATCATCGTCTCGGCCCATTCGACGCACTCATCCTCCAGACGGCCGATCGGCACCACCTTGTTGACCATCCCCATTGCCTCGGCCTCGCGAGCCGTATACTGACGACAGAGGAACCATATCTCGCGCGCCTTCTTCTGGCCTACGATGCGGGCCAGATAGCTCGAGCCGAAGCCGGCGTCGAAGGAGCCCACTTTGGGCCCCGTCTGTCCGAAGACGGCATTCTCACTGGCTATCGTCAGGTCGCAGACCAGATGAAGCACGTGGCCCCCGCCGATGGCGTAGCCGTTGACCATCGCGATGACAGGCTTGGGCAGACGGCGTATCTGCATCTGCACGTCGAGCACTGACAGGCGTGGCACGCCCTCCTCGTCGATGTAGCCGCCGCGACCCTTCACGTGCATGTCGCCGCCCGAGCAGAAGGCGTGCTTGACGTCCTCCAGCCGCTGGCCCTCAGGCACCTCCGACATGGCGCCCGTCAGCAGCACCACGCGAATGCGCTGCAGCTCGCGGCACATGGCGAAGGCCTGGCTCAGCTCCAGCGTCGTCCTGGGGGTGAACGCATTGCGATAGCGCGCCCGGTTGATGGTGATTTTGGCAATGCCGTTATACTCCTCGAAGAGAATCTCCTCGAACTTCCGAATCTCTTTCCATTCTCGTTTTTCCATGTTTATCAGTTTTTTCCGCTACAAAGTTACAAAAAAATGCGCAAACAGCCATTCTTTTCCCGGAAAATGATTATCTTTGCATGCAAAACCTTTAACGAAGATGCTCCAAATCCGCTGTAAAAACAACGGCATCACCAAGAGCTTCCCTGAAGGGAGCTCGCTGCTCGATGTCTATCAGGAGTTCGCACCTGAGCTCCAGATGCCCTATCCCGTGGTCTCGGCCAAAGTGAACAACGCCTCGCAGGGACTCAAGTTCCGGCTCTTCCAGAACCGCGACGTGGAGTTTCTCGACGCCCGACAGGGCTCAGGCCACCGTGCCTACGTCCGCTCGCTGTGCTTCGTGCTCTACAAGGCCACGCAGGACCTCTTCGCAGGCTCCAAGCTCTTCATCGAACACCCGCTGAGCCGCGGCTACTACTGCAACTTCAAGAAGCGCTCGGGCGAGCCGATGAGCGACGACGACATCCGCAACATCTGCCAGCGGATGAAGGAGATCATCGACCTCGACATGCCCTTCCGCCGCAGCGAAGCGACGACGGAGGAGGCCGTGCGCGTCTTCCAGGAGCGCGGATTCCAGGACAAGGTGAAGCTGCTTGAGACCAGCGGCCAGATCTACAGCGACTACTACATGCTGGGCGACACCGTCGACTATTTCTACGGACCGCTCGTGCCCTCGGCCGGCTACCTCAAGGTGTGGGGGCTGGAGCGCTATCACGACGGACTGCTGCTGCGCGTGCCCGACTGGAACGACCCCTCGCGGCTGGCCGAGAAGGTCGACATGCCCAAGACGTTCGAGATGTTTGCCGAGAAAGGTCGGTGGGACATCATCATGCGGCTGTCGAATGCGGGCGACGTCAACAAGGCCGTGCTCAAGGGACATGCGTCGGAACTGATCCAGGTCAGCGAGGCCCTGCAGGAGAAGAAGATCGTCCAGATAGCCGAGGACATCGACCGCCGGTTCCACGACGAGGACAACCCCATCCGCCTCGTGCTCATCACGGGCCCCTCGTCGTCAGGCAAGACCACCTTCTGCAAGCGCCTCAGCATCCAGCTGCTGGCCTGCGGACTGAGGCCCGTGTCGTTCTCTACTGACGACTACTTTGTCAATCGCGTCGACACGCCCAAGCTGCCCAACGGCGACTACGACTTCGACAACATCGAGACGGTCGACTACCACCTGCTGGAGGACCACCTGACCCGCCTGATGAAGGGCGAGCGCGTCGAGGTGCCCGAATACAACTTCGTCACTGGCAAGCGCGAATATAACGGCAAGCGGCTGAAGCTGCAGAACGACTCGGTGCTCATCATCGAGGGCATCCACGCCCTCAACCCGCTGCTGACCAAGAACATCCCTGACGACAAGAAGTACAAGATCTACATCTCAGCACTGACGAGCATCTCGATCGACGACCACAACTGGATTCCCACACGCGACAACCGACTGCTGCGACGCATCATCCGCGACTACAACAAGGGCGCCTACACGGCCCAGGAGACCATCGCCCAGTGGAAGAACGTCTGCGAGGCGGAGGACAAGTGGATTTTCCCCTTCCAGGAGACGGCCGACGTGATGTTCAATTCGGCCCTCAACATCGAGTTCGCCGTGCTGCGCACGCATGCCGAGCTCATCCTGGCCTCTGTGCCGAAGAATTGTCCGGAGTATGCCGAGGCCCACCGCCTGCTAAAGTTCATCCACTTCTTCATCCCCGTGAGCGACAAGGAAATCCCACCCACAAGCATCATGCGCGAGTTCGTCGGCGGGTCAAGCTTCAAGTACTGACGCTACCTCGCCTCCGCCCTAACATTGCGAATTTTCATGACAAACAGCACCGCCACGAAAAAGAAGCGGTGCTTTTCGGGGCAAAAAGCGGCACTTCTCGAATCGAAAAGCGGCACTTCTCACGTCGAGAAGTGCCGCTTCTTTTATTCGTTTCAGGTAATCTTCTAATAATCAAGCAATTCCAAATGCAGGGCGAATGATTCGGAATTTTGTTTACAAATCGACAGACAAACAAGGCCTTGCGACGGCCTCACTTTAGGACTGTGAACTTGGCAAACTTCAAAAGCAACTGCTTGGTGCCGGCATTGCGGAACTCGACGGTGGCTTTCTCATTCTCGCCCGTGCCCTCCGTCTTAATAACGGTGCCGATGCCGAAACGCTGATGCTCAATGACATTGCCCTCGTGAAGCGTGCCGCCGGCCGAGGACGGCGCGGGACTGGAAGGCGCCGACGGCCGCACAGGACGATAGCGCCCGCCGCTGGCCTGGCTCAGCTGGCGCTTGAAGCCGTCGGAGAGCGGGTCGACAGGCGTCTCGGCCTTGCGAGGGGCCACGGCACGCGGCATGGGGTCGGCCCGGAACTGGGTGGCCACAGGGCGTGGATTCTGCGTCCACGACTGCCGCCGCGGCGTGCTGCTCCTGACCTCCTCGGGCACGCCCGAGTCCACCTGGATCAGCTGCGGGTCGATATCGCGGATGAAGCGCGAGGGCGTGTCATATTCCATACGTCCATAGCGGAAACGGTTTTGCGCACAGGTCAGGATGCAATGCTTCTCGGCTCGCGTGATGGCCACATAGAGCAGCCGACGCTCTTCCTCCAGCTCGCGCATCGAGCCCGTCGACATCGGCGAGGGGAAGATGTTCTCCTCCAGTCCTACGACGAAAACGGTCGGGAACTCCAAACCCTTGGCCGAATGGATCGTCATGAGCGACACCTTGGCCTGCTCCTCGTCGCCATCGCTGTCGAGGTCGGTCAGCAGAGCCACCTCCTGCAGGAAGTCGGCAATGCCGACGTGGTCGCCCTCGTCCTCCTCGCGACGGCTCTCGACGAAGTCCTGCATGCCGCTGAGGAATTCCTCGAGGTTCTCCTGGCGCGACAAGTCTTCAGGATTACGGCTGCCATAGATGTCTTTCGAGATGCCGCTCTCCATGATGATGGCATGACCCAGCTGATAGGCGTCCTCCGTCGCGAGCCGGGCGCGCCATCCCTCGATGAGCTGGCGGAAGGCCTCGAGCTTGGCGCCCGTCGTCTTTGCCACGTCAAGACGGAACAGGACCGGTTGCGAGATGACCGTCCAGAGCGACACGCCATAGGCCGTCGCCGCGGCGACAATCTTCTGAAGCGTCGTGTCGCCGATGCCACGCGTCGGATAGTTGATGATGCGCTTCAGGGCCTCCTCGTCGTCGGGATTGGCCACGAGGCGGAAGTAGGCTATCACGTCCTTGATCTCCTTGCGCTGATAGAAGCTCAGTCCGCCATAGATGCGATAGGGAATGCCGTCCTTGCGCATCTGCTCCTCAAAGGAGCGGCTCTGCGAATTGGTGCGATAGAGAATGGCAAAGTCGCTATAGTCGAGGTGCTCCTGACGGCGCAGGCGCTTGATGTCCTGACAGACGATCATCGCTTCCTCGCGATCGCTGTAGGCAGGCTTCAGCTGTAGCTTCTCGCCATGCTCGTTGCGACTGTAGACGTCCTTGGGAATCTGGCGCTCGTTCTTTCGGATCAGGCTGTTGGCAGCCTGCACGATGAGCTGTGTGGAGCGATAGTTCTGTTCCAGCTTGAAGAGCTTTGCGTCATCGTATGCCTCCCTGAAATTCAGGATGTTATCAATATTCGCTCCACGGAAACTATAGATGCTCTGCGCATCGTCGCCGACGACACAGACACGCTGGCGTTCGCGCGTCAGCTGATAGACGATCTTCTGCTGGGCGAAGTTGGTGTCCTGATACTCATCGACGAGCACGAACTGGAACTTGTCGGCATACTTCATCCTGACGTCTTCGAAGCGTTCGAACAGCAGATAGGTCTGAACCAGCAGGTCGTCGAAGTCCATCGCATTGGCCTGGCGGCAGCGCTCCGCATAGACCTTGTAGAGCTGGCCCACCTTGGGCCGCTTCTCGTCGTAGAGCGAACTGTTGACGAAGGCATCGGGCAGGATGAGATGGTTCTTGGCCATCGACACCTGGTCGCTGACCGACGAGGGCTTGTAGACCTTGTCGTCGAGCCCCGCCTCCTTGATGATGCTCTTCATCAGCGAGCGTGAGTCGGCCTGGTCGTAGATGGTGAAGCTCGACTGATAGCCCAGCTTGTCGGCCTCAGCCCTCAGGATGCGCGAGAAGACGGAGTGGAAGGTGCCCATCTGGAGATAGCGGGCCTGATCCAGCCCCACCAGCCGGCCGATGCGGTCCTTCATCTCGCGCGCCGCCTTGTTGGTAAACGTCAGGGCCAAGATGTTCCATGGCTTCAGCCCCTGTTGCAGCAAATAGGCTATCTTGTAGGTCAGCACGCGCGTCTTGCCTGAGCCTGCGCCGGCAATGACCAGCGATGCGCCGTCGCAATAGCAGACGGCCTCGCGCTGGCTGTCGTTCAATTGATTCAGTAGTTCCATCCCTTGAAGGTCTTTGTTTGCTTACGGGAAACTCAAGGTTTTACTTACTTTGCGCCATTGGCCATGCGGTAGACCGTTGCCATTTCGGCCTCGTGGAGCACTTCCAACGCACCCACGGCAATGGAGCCGCCACGGCTGCACTTGCTGACCATGAGCGCTATCTCGTCGTCAGTCGCAGGGCGGCCGATGAGTTCAGGAATGCTCGTCGGCATGCCTATCTGACGATAGAATGCCTCCATGGCCTCCACGCCGCGCTCTGCCGTCAGCTCAGGGTGGGCAAAGTCGTTGGTCACGCCCATCACGTTGACTGCGAACCGTACGAAGCGGCTCTGGTGTCGAGGCATGACGAAGCGTGCCCACGAGCCCCACAGAGCGGCCAGGCCTGCCCCATGGGTGACGCCGAAGAGGGCGCTCAGCTCGTGTTCCAGACGATGTGTGGCGAAGTCCTTCTCGGTGCCGCATTCGGTCAGGTCGTTATGTGCTAACGAGCCAGCCCACATGATCTGGGCGCGGTTGCGATAGTCCTCGGGATGGCGCAGCACCTCCACGGCACAGTCTTTCACCGTGCGCAGCAGAGCCTCGCTGATGCTGTCGGTGAGCGTCATGTCCTCGTAGTTCGAGAAATAGCGCTCCATGGTATGCATCATGATGTCCGTAGCACCGGCAGCCGTCTGATATGGCGGCAAGGTGTATGTGCGCTCGGGGTTCATGATACAGAACTTGCAACGGCAGAGGTCACTGTTGATGCCGCGCTTCAGTAGGCCGTCGTCCTTGGTGATGACACACGAGCTCGACATCTCACTGCCGGCGGCAGGAATGGTCAGCATGACGCCGATAGGCAGACATGACTGCGGGGTGGCCTTGCCCTCCCAGAAATCCCATACCTCGCCGTCGTACCCCACCCCATAGCCGATGGCCTTCGCAGAGTCAATCACGCTGCCGCCTCCTACAGCCAGGATGAAGTCGACATGCTCACTACGGCAAAGGGCGATGCCCTCATGCACCTTCGACAGCAGCGGGTTGGGCACGACGCCGCCCAGCTCTACATAGTCGATGCCAGCCTCGGCCAACAAGCCATAAACCTTGTCGAGCAAGCCCGAACGGCGTGCCGAACCGCCACCATAGTGGATGAGTATACGCGTGGCACCATTGGCCTTGAGCAGCTGTGCCAACTGTTCTTCCGACTGGCGGCCGAACACCACGCGCGTCGGCGCATAGAAATTGAAGTCTTTTATCATAACGCTATTTGTTTTTTCCTAAGAATCCTCTCAAAGTAAAGTAGATCCACTCTTGCAGGCGGAACAAAGTCCAAGTGGGCATGTGCCGATAGCCCAGCTTACGGTGAGCTTGAGGGTCCAGCAGCGTGCGGTCGATGGTCGACCACACGCGCTTCAGCTCGCCGAGCCCATAGCGACGCTCCGCCTCCGTCAATTCACGGCCATGAACGTAAAGAAACATATACAAGTCGACTACATCAAGCCACAACTGATTAGTCAGGATACCGGTCATATCAAGACCAACATCTACAGTCTTCAACTGAGCCATTAAGCTCTCTTTGGCCTTCAACCGGTCAAAACGGTGCACGGTAACGCTATGAGTCACCGACTGGTTGTGCTGACGATAAAAGTAGACGCCTGAGCAGGACCGTACTTCTTCTGACACAGCATAATGCATGCGACAGGTATTTTCGTCGCTGTACACGCGGCAGGTTTCGTCATAAGGATAACGCTTATGAATGTCTGCCCGAACCATATAGATGCCGTGTATCTGCCAAGTAAGGCTCATGCGACATGCTTCGGCACCACTCATGACAGAAAACTCAGCAGAGGGGAAGTCCTTCAGGCTAAAGCCTTGGCCGGAAGGAAAAGCCAAGACAAAGCGGAACAGTACACACCCTGTCTTCTTATGGGCATCTAAGATATCGGCCGCAAGTTGCATAGCATCAAGAGAATACCAGTCGTCGGCATCTACCATACAAATATAGTCACCGGAAGCACGTGCCAGCGCTATATTACGAGCTTTCGCGAGTCCTACGTTCTGCTCCAAATGCACGACTTCTACGCGATGGTCATGCTGCTCATAATCTTTTAATATCGAGAGTGAATTGTCAGTCGAACAATCGTCGACACATACGACTTGGAGGTCGGTAAGCGTCTGTCCAAGTATTGAATCAATACATTTATTCAGGTAGGCAGATGCATTGTATACAGCAATAAGGACGGTTACTTTAGGCATGGCTGCGGAATTTTGACTTGAACTTCTTAATTAAGGCATTCCATAGCGACGACTTCTGGCGCAGGATGTAGAATGCTACCCCAATACTGACGAAACAGAGCAAAAGGCCCAAGCCCCAGCCCAACCACAGGGGCGAGATGAGGGTCGTCAGATAAACTGCGATGCCGATAGGTAGTTGGATGCCAGCCAGCTGGACGACGGGTGCCGAGAAGGTATATCCATAGCGCACATGCGCATAGGCATAGACCAAGACGACGTCAAACGAATAAGCCAAGACAAGGGCCACGCCCGTACCATAGAGTCCCCAAGCATTATGACATAGCACAATCAGAACCACCAAGACAATGTCGAAGACAGCCTCCAGCAGGAAAAAATTCAACGAATGGCCCTTGGCCAGCGTTAAATAGGCTATTGGCAGCGAGATGGCTTTCATATACATTGACAGCAAAGCTACCTGAGCCATTGGAACTACAGGCAGGAAGGCGTCAGTGAATAACATCGGAATGATGAGCGGCATGAAGACGATGAGCAGGGACAACATGGGCGACGAGATGAGCACAGACACCTCAATCTGCTTGTTCACCATGTCGCACATGGTCTCACGGTCATCACCGACAGCCGAGAGACGGGGAAAATAGTCGGTCTCCATCGCAGAGAACACCATGCCAGCATAGGCGACAGCTATCATATAACCGGCATTGTAGAGGCCGACGGTGTCCAGATCGCCCGTAACGTTCAGATAGGACCGTATGACAATCTCAGCACCACTGCCCAGAATGCCTGCCAGCACAAAGGCAACGCCCAGACGCACCATCTCGCCGCCTTCGCGAAAGAGGCCTTTTTCGCCTCGCAGCTGCAAGGGATATAAACGATAGGAATAGCGCAGCGTCACCAGCATAGCACTCAGCGCACTCAGCACGATGACGGGCACGATGGCTCGCTCGCCAAAGAAATAGAAGAGTGGCACCGAGATGATCAGAGCCAACGACATGTTCTGCAACTGTATGACAGCCAGCGACTTCAGCTGGCGGGCACCTTTCAGGATAGCTATTTCGCCGCCTGAGATGGCCATGAGCCCTACGGCCGGTGCCAGCATGACAAAGTGCAAGGTATGGTCGCCCCAGGAGAATGTATAATTACTAAGGAGGGGGCCGGCCATCACACATACCAGCATGCCAAGCAATGCCGTCAGCAGACACCACCAGCGAACGACCTTGACGAAATGGCGTATGCGATCCTCATCCCCAGCATCAAACAGCTCTGACACATGGCGGACAGCACTGAAGGAGATACCAAAGTTTGTGGCCTGCGAGATGAAATTGATCGTTGTATTGAAGAGCGACATCAGACCCATTCCACCAGGACCCAGCAACAGGGCGACCACCTTATTGCGCACAAGGCCTATCAGAATATTCAGTCCCTGTACGCCGCCAAAGATGCCTGTATATTTAAGGACATGAGTAAAGCTGTCTTCGCGTTCGTCGTGCATTTTTTTATTTTCAATTAATAACGCAAAAACACAACATTTATTATTATTCTTCGTTATTTTGTTGAAACATTATAGTAATGAAGTTAAGCGTCATTATACCTGTATATCAAACGGAGCACACACTTGAACGCTGCATGGAAAGCGTCGTGGGACAGTCGTTCGACAATCTCGAAATCATCTTGGTTGACGACGGTTCACCTGACAACTGTCCACGCCTCTGCGACGAGTGGGCCAGGCGCGACACTCGCATCCACGTGATACACCAGGAAAACAAGGGATTGAGCGGCGCCCGCAATTCGGGCATCGAGGCAGCTAAAGGCGACGTCATCACCTTTATCGACTCCGACGACTTCATAGCTCCCGGGACATACGAGGCTGCCATGCCTTTTATCGACGATGCCGACATCGTGGAGTTTCCCGTCCTCAGGTTCTACGGGACGCACAGACAGAAACTGCTGTCGCTCCAGCCTCACGACTATTCCGACATGCGCGACTACTGGATCGAGGGCAGGGCCTACGAGCATGCCTACGCATGGAACAAACTCTACAGACGGAATCTGTTCGACAACGTCCGCTTCCCCGAAGGAATAGTGTTCGAAGACGTGCACACGCTACCACATCTATTGGCGAATGCCCGACGGGTGCAGACAATAGACAAGGGTTGCTACTACTACTGCACCAACCCGAGGGGCATCACTGCCACAGCCTCGGGCCGAGAGCTCAGCATGCTGCTGGATGCACATTGCAAGGTGATCGGCCACTGGTGCGACGACCGCTACTACCTGCACGTGCTCAACATACAGATGGACGTCTACGAACTCACTGGCGAAGCGCCCCTTCTACCTTACAGAAGCATCGCTTTGCTCGCCGAAAAGCTGTCCTTCAAGGAACGAATGAAAGGGCTTTTCCTGAACTTATCTGATGTGAAGACAATATGCAAGCTAAACAAAACCATACACCAATGGACGGGCAGACGCTGATCAGCTTCATCATCCCCGTCTACAACGTGCCTGCCGACATGCTCCGAAAGTGCATCGGGAGCATCCTCGCCTTGTCGCTGCGCGAAGCCGAACGGGAAATCATCGTCATCGACGACGGCTCTGACCACAGTGCGACGGAAGGCATCGAGGACCTGATTGACAACATCATCTACGTCCGACAGAAGAACATGGGAGTATCCTCGGCCAGGAATCGGGCATTGACAATGGCCAACGGACTGTTCATACAGTTCATCGACGGCGATGACTGCCTCATCCAGCCTGCTTACGAGCATGTGCTTGACATGCTGCGCTACGGCAATTGCGATATGGTGATGTTCGACTTCACCAAAGACCCGCAGGACGCAGTGAACTACGAGGACAGCACCCCCATGAGCGGCTCAGAACTCATGAGACAATACAACATCCACGGATCGGTCTGGTCAAACGTCTTCAGAAAAAGCATACTGGGCAGCCTGCGCTTCAGCCCCGACATCGCTTACGGGGAGGACGAGGAGTTCACCCCGCAACTCCTGCTGAGGGCCGACAGCGTATGCCAGACCACAGCAAAGGCCTATTACTACCGCCAAAGGGCCAATTCGGCCACAGGCTCTGACGACATCAAGCGCAAGCTCTGGCGACTGAATGACTCCCAGGAGGTCATCAGAAGGCTTCACGACATAGCCGAGACACTGCCCACGGCCGACCGCCAGGCCATGCAGAGACGTGTCGCCCAGCTCACCATGGACTATATCTATAACATCATCGTCATCACCGGCAGCCGTCATTATCTGGACCGAAAACTGCAGCAGCTCAGCAGCATCGGGCTCTATCCCCTGCCTGACAAGAACTACACGAAGAAATACAGCTGGTTCCGCCACATGGCTAATTCGGAACTTGGACTGACGGCACTGATGAGAACCATTCCACTGCTAAACAAGGAGAGATGAGGATTCTGTTACTTGGCGAATACAGCAACGTTCACAACACCCTTGCCGAAGGGCTCCGACAGTTGGGCCACGACGTGACAGTGGCCTCCAACGGCGATTTCTGGAAGGACTATCCACGTGACATCGACTTGGCCAGACGCCCAGGAAAGATAGGCGGCATCAGGCTGATGGCAAAGGTCTGCTCACTGCTGCCACGATGGCGCGACTATGACGTCGTGCAACTGATCAACCCCATGTTCCTCGAACTCAAGGCTGAGCGCATATTCCCCATATACAAGTATCTGCGCAGGCACAACAGGAAGATGGTGCTCGGAGCTTACGGCATGGACTGGTACTGGGTCAATGAATGCACATACAACAAGCCGTTGCGCTACAGCGATTTCAACATCGGCGACCACGTCAGAACAGACGAGGCGGCCGTCAGGGAGCAACGTGACTGGCTCAATACCGCCAAAGGCAGGCTCAACCAAATGATTGCGGCCGACTCAGACGGCATCGTCACGGGACTCTACGAGTACCAGGTGTGCTACGAACCGTACTTCCCGCAGAAGACGCAATTCATCCCCTACCCCATCAAAGTACAGGCGGGATTAGAGCCGGCCGGCTCAGCAGCACTGCCTATCAAGCTTTTCATTGGCATCAGCAAAGGACGCAGCGTATATAAAGGAACAGACATCATGCTCAAGGCCGCAGAGGCAGTCAGGCAGAGACACCCTGACCGACTAGAGCTCATCAAGGTGGAAGGCATCCCCTTCGACCTATACCAGAGGATGCTGGACGGCTGCGACGTGCTCATGGACCAGCTCTACAGCTACACACCCGCCATGAACGCACTACTGGCCATGTCGAAGGGCATCATCTGCATCGGCGGAGGTGAGCCAGAGAACTACGACATCCTCGGCGAGACGGAGCTCCGCCCCATCATCAATGTCGAGCCGAGCTATGAGAGCGTCTGCCGCCAGCTGGAACAGTTCGTCCTCCATCCAGAACGCATTCCTGACCTGAAGCGCCAAAGCACGGAGTACGTCCGCCGACATCATGACTACCTCAAGGTGGCACGACAATATGAGGCTTTCTATCAGCAGCTATAGGACCTCCCCCCCTGTCACCTCAGAACCTTACTCCACAAGCAAAAAAAACAGTGCAGACGCTATGGAAACGTCTGCACTGTCTGTCTCTTATCTAAAGAATTAATCTGTCGGTATCAGTTCTTGAAGAAGTCCTTAACGGCTTCGTTGGGAACCATCTGCTCGTCGAAGATGTAAGCACCCGTCTTCGGGCTGCGAACCATCTTGATAACTTTCGAGTAAGCGCGACCATCCTTCGAGCCTTCGTGGAGGGTTGCGACGGTTTTCTTTGCCATACTGCTGCTACGGTTTACTTAATCTCCTTATGAAGGGTCATCTTCTTCAGGATGGGGTTATACTTCATCAGCTCCATGCGCTCAGGCGTGTTCTTACGATTCTTCGTCGTAATGTAACGGCTGGTACCGCCAAGGCCGCTGTTCTTCATCTCGGTGCACTCCAGTACGACCTGGACGCGATTACCCTTTGCTTTCTTGCTTGCCATGGTTATTAGTCTCCTATAACTTTAATGTCCTTCCAATCCACGAAGCCCTTGGCAACAGCCTGCTTCAGAGCGGCGTCAAGACCCACTTTGTTAATAATACGAAGGCCAGCAGCGCTAATCTTCAACTGAATCCAGCAGTCCTCCTCTACATAGTAGAACTTCTTGCTGAACAGGTTTACGTCAAAGCTTCTCTTCGTGCGATGCTTTGAGTGAGACACATTGTTACCGATCTGTGCCTTCTTTCCTGTGATTTGACAAACTTTCGACATTGCTATCTACTTTCTTTTGTTCCGTTAATTGATACTTACTCCAAACAGGGTGCAAAGGTACAAAAAATTTTGTGAACCGCGAACCACTCTTTAAGAATTATGTTTATCCTTAAAGTTTTTTAACTAAGAGCAACCCTTCAATATGGTTTGCTTCAAAAAGAAAATCGAGAAGCGCCAGTCATTCAACTGCGCTTCCCGACTTTCGGATTTAGAGGTGCCTAGCAGATTCGAACTGCTGTAGACGGTTTTGCAGACCGTTGACTAAGCCACTCATCCAAGGCACCAGTGCTTTATTGCGGATGCAAAGGTAATACTTTTTTCTGAATCGGCCAAATCTTTTTGGAATAAATTCACTCAAAACTTAATTTATTCAGTCTTTCACGCAGCTGAGGGGCCTCTGACCGGCGGATACTGAGCCGGATCTGGCATGTATTGTCGAACGTCTGTCCGACAATGCGGGGCTGCATTTCCTTGACAATGCGCATGACGTCGTTCATCATGACGTAGGGGAAGTCGTAGGTCACCACTTCCTCCACCTGTCGCGTCTCGATGGTCGCATGGGCGATGGCATCGGCTGCCGCCTCGCGATAGGCCACGATGAGCCCGCTGGTGCCCAGGTTGACGCCGCCATAGTAGCGGACGACGACGATCAGCACGTCTGTCAGCTCATTGGAATTGATCTGTCCCAGGATGGGCTTGCCTGCCGTCGACGAGGGCTCGCCGTCGTCGTTGGCCCGAAATTCGTCGCGTCCGGCTCCGAGCATGTAGGCATAGCAGACATGGCGGGCGTCATAATACTTCTTGCGATACTGCGCGATGAGGTCCTTCACCTCGTCGACGGTCTCTACATGATGGGCAAAAGCGAGGAATTTACTCCGCTTTTCGGAGTAAAATCCCTCGCCTATAGTCGTCGTTATCGTCTTATATTCGTCGATCATGCCAGCTTGTGAATGACGAGACCCGAGCGCAGCTTCGGCTCGAACCACGTGGCCTTGGGCGGCATGATCTTGCCGCTGTCGGCGATGTTCATGATCTGCTGCATCGAGACGGGATAGAGGGCCAGTGCGGCCCGCATCTCGCCGCTGTCGACGCGGCGCTTCAGCTCGCCCAGCCCGCGGAGACCGCCGACGAAGTCGATGCGCTTCGATGAGCGCAGGTCGCCGATTTTCAGTATCTCGTCGAGGATGAGACGGCTCGAGATGTCGACGTCGAGCACGCCGATGGGGTCGTTGTTGTCGTAGGTTCCCTCCTTGGCAATAAGGCTGAACCAGTGTCCGTCGAGGTAGAGTGAGAACTCATGCAGCTGGCGGGGCTTATAGATGTCGGTGCCCTTGTCCTCGACGGTGAAGTTCTTGCGCAGTGCTTCGAGGAACTCCTCGCTGCTCAGCCCGTTGAGATCCTTCACCACGCGGTTGTAGTCGAGGACGGTCAGCTGGCTGGCCTGGAAGCATACGGCCATAAAGTAGTTATACTCCTCGCGGCCGGTATGGTTGGGATTCTGCTTCTGCTTCTCAGCGCCGACGAGTGCGGCAGCGGCCGAGCGGTGATGGCCGTCGGCGATATAGAGGCTGGGCATCTTGGCAAATTCGTCAGTGATGAGCTGGATGTCGTTCTCGTTGCTGATGACCCAGAACTTGTGGCCGAATCCGTCGACGGGGGCGATGAAGTCGTATTCGGGCTCCACGTGGTCGGCATAGCGCATGATGAGCTCGTCGAGCACACGGTTGTCGGGATAGGCGAAGAAGACGGGCTCGATGTTGGCGTTGTTCACGCGGACATGTTTCATGCGGTCCTCCTCCTTGTCGCGACGCGTCAGCTCATGCTTCTTGATGCGGCCCTCCATGTAGTCGTTGACCCAGGCGCCGACGACGAGGCCGTACTGCCAGTGGCCGTTCATCTCCTGCGCATATATATAATAATGTTCGCGCGCATCCTGGACGAGCCATCCGTTGTCCTGGAACTTCTGGAAATTCTCGGCTGCCTTCTCGTAGACGCGTGGATCATACTCGCTGGTGCCGACGGGGAAGTCGATCTCAGGCTTGATGATGTGATACAGACTCTTCTCATTGTCGCCGGCTTCGGCGCGTGCCTCTTCAGAGTCGAGCACGTCGTAGGGACGGCTTTCCACTTGTTCTACGAATTCTTTCGGCGGGCGTATGCCACGGAAAGGCTTGATTGTTGCCATAGTATTACATTTGTTTAATGATTAAGATTTTTGTTGACTGTGCAAAGTTACGCTTTTTCTTCGTAACGGCCAAATATTTCCGTCTTATTTTTCCTGCTTCGTCTGAAAAAAAGAAGTACCGCTTCGCGATGTGAGAAGCGGTACTTTGCGTAGCTCAAAGCGGCACTTCTCTGCATTCAAAGTACCGCTTTGACTTTTCGGATCAATTGACCTTGAACTTGGTGCAGCCGTCCTTGAAGAAGGCGTTGATCTGGCGGGCAGCGGCCAGTCCGGCGTTGTTGTTGGCCTCAGCCGTCTGTGCGCCCATCTTCTTCGGCGTGGAGAAGTAGCGGCCCTCAAACTTCTTGAAGTCGTCGTTGGCGTCGGGCATGATGTCGGTGACGAACTTCAGGTCCTGGCGCTCGTCCATCAGGCGGAGCAGTTCGGGCTCGTTGATGACTTCCTTGCGGGCCGTGTTGACCAGTATGCCGCCCTTCTTCATCTTGCCGACGAGGGCGTAGTTGATGCTCTGCTTGGTCTCTGCCGTGGCAGGGATGTGGAGGCTGACGACGTCGCACTGCTCGAAGAGGGCGTCCTGGCTGGCCACGGCGTGTACGCCGGCCTGCTCGATGACGTCAGCGGGGCAGTAGGCATCGTATGCATAGACGTCCATGCCGAAGCCCTTGGCGATGCGAGCGACGTTGCGACCGACGTTGCCGAAGGCGAGGATGCCGAGCTTCTTGCCCAGCAGTTCGGTGCCGCTCTTGCCGTTATAGAAGTTGCGCACGGCCATGACGAGCAGTCCGAAGACGAGCTCTGCGACGGCATTGGAGTTCTGTCCGGGCGTGTTTTCTGCGACGACGTTGTGGGCCGTGGCAGCGGCGAGGTCGATGTTGTCGTAGCCAGCACCTGCACGAACGACGATCTTCAGCTGCTTGGCGGCGTCGAGCACCTCGGCGTCCACCTTGTCGGAGCGTATGATCATGGCGTCGGCGTCCTTCACGGCGTCGAGCAACTGAGCCTTCTCGGCATATTTCTCGAGCAGCACGAGCTCATGTCCGGCTGCTTCCACTTCCTTGCGGATGCCTTCGACAGCTGCGGCTGCGAAGGGTTTCTCTGTTGCAACAAGTACCTTCATTTCCTTTTGCTTTTAATAAAACAATTAGTGCTGAGCCTCGAATTCCTTCATGCAAGCCACGAGTGCCTGGCAGCCCTCGATGGTCTGGGCGTTGTAACAGCTGGCGCGGAAGCCGCCGACGGAGCGATGGCCCTTGACGCCGACCATGCCTTTCGACGTGGCGAAGTCGAGGAAGTCCTTCTCCAGCTCCTTGTATTCGTCGTTCATGACGAAGCAGATGTTCATCACCGAGCGGTCCTCCTCAGCGACGGTGCCGCGGAAGAGCTTGTTGCGGTCGATCTCGCCGTAGACGATCTCTGCACGCTGACGGGCCAGCTTGTCCATAGCTTTCACACCGCCCTGAGCCTTCATCCAGCGCAGGTTCTCCATGGCTGTGTAGATGGGCACCACGGGAGGCGTGTTGAACATCGAGCCCTTCTCGACATGCGTGCGATAGTCGAGCATGGTGGGGATCTGGCGGTCCACCTGTCCCAGGGCGTCGTTCTTGACGATGACGATGGTCACGCCGGCCATCGACAGGTTCTTCTGTGCACCGGCGTAGATGGCGTCATACTTAGCCACGTCGATCGGACGCGAGAAGATGTCGGACGACATGTCGGCAATCAGCCGCACGGGCACGTCGAGGTCCTCGCGGATTTCCGTTCCGTAGATCGTATTGTTGGTCGTTATATGCAGATAGTCAGCATCCTCGGGCACCGTCCATCCCTTGGGAATGAACGTATAGTTGGCGTCGGCCGACGAAGCCACCTCGACCACCTCGCCGAACAGCTTGGCTTCCTTCATGGCCTTCTTGGCCCAGACGCCCGTGTTCAGATAGGCGGCCTTCTTCTTCAGGAAGTTGTAGGGGATCATGCAGAACTCAAGCGAGGCACCGCCGCCGAGGAAGAGCACCGAGTAGCCCTCGGGCACGTCGAGCAGTTCCTTCACCAGCGCCTCAGCCTCGTCGATGACGGGCTGGAAGTCCTTTGAGCGGTGGCTGATTTCTGCCAGTGAGAGGCCGATACCGTTAAAATCCAAGATTGCCTGAGCAGTCTTTTCGATGACCGAGCGGTCGAGAATGCAGGGACCTGCATTGAAATTGTACTTTTTCATAATCGTTAAATATTAATAAGGTTACAAGAGTTACACTTGCAATTAGGTCGCGAAGATACGGCTTTTATTTGAATCGGCCAAATTAAAAAGGTGAAAATTTGCTAACAACGCTTCACGTCGCCGCTTCTGCCGCGTTTCCTGACGAGTTTTACCTATATTTATTCGGACAGGTGTTGTGATGCTTATCCGACCCGCCTACAGCTGGATGCTGTCGATGCGGAGCTTCAGCGTGCCAGCCGGCACGCGCACCTCGACGACGTCGCCGACCTTCTTGCCCATCAGGGCCTGGCCGATGGGCGACTTGATGGAGATCTTGCCCTCGCGCAGGTTGGCCTCGTGCGGACTGGCGATGGTGTAGGTCATGCGGCTGGCGTTGCCCATGTTGGTCATCTCCACGCGGCTGAGCAGCTGGACGCTGTCGGCATTGCGGTTCGACGTGTCGAGCACGCGCGCATTGGCCAGCACCCGCTGCTTGAAACGGATGCGCCCCAGCAGCCGCGCCTGCTCGCGCTTGGCGGCGTGATATTCGAAGTTTTCGCTCAGGTCGCCCTTGTCGCGGGCCTCAGCGATGGCATCGCGCACCTGCGGCAGGTCGACGCTCTCCATCTGGTGCAGTTCGGCCACGAGCTTGTCGTAGCCCTCCTTTGACATATATTCCATTTCCGATCTTACTCCTTATTTATATATAGCAGTCGGGTCCGCACGGAGCGGAATCAACGGCGCAAAGGTACTACTTTTTTGTCGAAAAGCGAAATGAATCATTTAAAAAGATTTAAATCATTTTCTAAATCAACAAATTATTGTACCTTTGCGGAGTCTTAGGACGCAAAGAGTGAAAACACATTACAAAAACTTGCATATGAAACGCATCTATTCAACCATGACCTTGCTGCTGCTCGTGCTGATGGCACAAGCCCAGATGGCCGACCCCGTCCACTTTAGTACGAAACTGAACATGCTTGGAGGCGACATGGCCGAGATTGTCTTTTCGGCCACCATCGACCCGGGATGGCATCTCTACTCGACCGACATCACTGACGACGGCCCGACGAAGGCTACCTTCAACGTCGACAAGATGGAGGGTGCCGAGCTGGTGGGCCGGCTGACGCCTCGCGGCAAAGTGACTGAGGAGTTCGACGAGATGTTCGGCACCAACCTCCGATTCTTCGTCGGCAAGGGCGAGTTTGTGCAGAAAATCAAGTTCACAAAACCCAAGTACGACATCGACAGCTATCTGGAATATGGTGCCTGCAACGACGAGATGTGCATG
Source organism: Prevotella sp. (assembly GCA_017470345.1). Lineage (GTDB taxonomy): Bacteria > Bacteroidota > Bacteroidia > Bacteroidales > Bacteroidaceae > Prevotella. Next base: position 120,874 of record JAFUEP010000025.1, on the reverse strand, counting down.
CCCCCCACCACCGTGCAATTCAAGCAGAGCGGCCAGTCGCCCACCAAGGAGGTGAAGGAGGAGGAGGCCGTGCCCGCCAAGGAGGAGGCCGTGGCTGAGGAGGCCGTGGCAGCCGACACGGTCAAGGCCGAGCCCGTCGACACGGCGGCCGTCGTCCTCGTGGCTAAGGACAACGGCGGCAACGACCTCTGGGCACCCATCATCGAGGAGCTGAAAGCCTTCGAGGAGGGCGGTTCTAACGCCAACAGCTCCCTCTGGTACATCTTCCTCAGCGGACTGCTCGGCGGTTTCCTGGCCGTCCTGACCCCCTGCGTGTGGCCTATCATCCCCATGACGGTCTCCTTCTTCCTCAAGCGCAACAAGGATCGCAAGAAGGCCATCTCTGAGGCCATCACCTACGGCCTCTCCATCGTCGTCATCTACGTCGTCCTGGGCCTTGCCGTGACGTTGCTCTTCGGCGCCTCGGCCCTCAACGCCCTCTCCACGAACGCCATCTTCAACATCTTCTTCGCCCTGCTGCTCATCGTCTTCGCCGCCTCCTTCTTCGGAGCCTTCGAGCTGACGCTGCCCGCCAGCTGGTCGAACAAGATCGACCAGAAGTCGGAGAACACGACCGGTCTGCTCTCCATCTTCCTCATGGCCTTCACCCTGACGCTCGTATCGTTCTCGTGCACCGGCCCCATCATCGGATTCCTCCTCGTGGCCGTCTCCACCCAGGGCGACATCATCGCCCCCACCGTCGGCATGCTCGGATTCGCCATCGCACTGGCCATTCCCTTCACCCTCTTCGCCATGTTCCCCTCGCTGCTCAAGTCGGCTCCCAAGTCGGGCGGATGGATGAACACCGTCAAGGTGGTACTGGGATTCATCGAGTTGGCCTTCGCCCTGAAGTTCCTCTCCGTGGCCGACCTGGCTTACGGCTGGCGACTGCTTGATCGCGAGGTGTTCATCTGCCTCTGGATAGCCCTCTTCGGACTGCTCGGTGCCTACCTGCTGGGCTGGCTCAAGTTCCCCCACGACGACGACAATCACCGCACCAATGTGCCCCAGTTCTTCTTGGGTCTCATCTCGCTGGCCTTCACCGTCTATATGGTGCCGGGCCTCTGGGGCGCTCCGCTGAAGGCCATCTCAGCCTTTGCACCGCCCATGTACACGCAGGACTTCAACCTCTACACAGGCTCCGTCGAGGCCAAGTACACCGACTACGACCTGGGCATGGCTGCCGCACGCGCTGAGGGCAAGCCCGTCATGGTCGACTTCACTGGCTTCGGCTGCGTCAACTGCCGCAAGATGGAGGCCGCCGTGTGGACTGACGCCAAGGTGCAGGACATCCTCAACAATAAGTATGTGCTCATCTCGCTCTACGTCGACGACAAGACGCCGCTGCCAGAGCCCATCGAGGTAACCGATGTCAACGGACAGACGCGCAAGCTGCGCACCATCGGCGACAAGTGGAGCTATCTGCAGCGCACCAAGATCGGAGCCAACACGCAGCCTTACTACGTGCTGCTCGACAACGAGGGCAAGCCGCTCAACGGCCTGCGTTCCTACGACGAGAACATCTCCGAATATGTTGACTTCCTGCAGAAAGGACTGAAGAACTACAAGAAATAAAGATTCGTGGGGGCGGACAGAGCCCCCACCCTTTCCGTAACCCCAAATCCCTAAGCTATGATTGACAAACAGACACGCGAACGCATCATCGCGCTGGTGCATCAGGAGGTGGTGCCGGCCATAGGCTGCACGGAGCCGATGGCCGTGGCCCTCTGCACGGCCCGCGCCACCGAGATGCTCGGCTGCCGGCCTGAGCACATCACGGCCCGGCTGAGCGCCAACATACTGAAAAACGCCATGGGCGTCGGCATCCCGGGCACGGGCATGATAGGCCTGCCCATCGCCATTGCCCTGGGCGCGCTCATCGGCCGCAGCGAATATCAGCTGGAAGTGCTCAAGGACCTGACGCCTGAAGCCCTCGAAGAAGGCAAGCAATACATTGCCGGGAACCACATCGAGATTGGTCTCAAGGAGAATAACCACGAGAAGCTCTACATCGAGATCACCGCCAAGGCTGGCGAGCGCGAGCAGACCGCCTACATCGCTGGCGGCCACACACGCTTCGTCAGCCAGGCCGAGGCCGAAGCCCTCGCCTTAGGAAAAGCCGCTGAGGGCCATGGCGAGGGCGACAACGGCGACATCCAGCTCAACTTGCGGCTCGTCTATGACTTCGCCACGACGGTACCCCTCGACGAGATCAGCTTCATCGAGGAGACCCGCACCTACAACATGAATGCCGCACGCGAGGCCCTCAAGGGCAACTACGGCCACAACCTCGGCAAGACCATCGAGCGCCCCATGTCGAAAGGCATCTTCGGCGACAGCATCTACTGCCACATCATCTCGCGCACAGCCTCGGCCTGCGATGCCCGCATGGGCGGAGCGATGATTCCCGTGATGTCGAACTCGGGCTCAGGCAACCAGGGCATCTGCGCGACCAACCCCGTCTGCGTCTATGCCAAGGAGAACGAGAACACGGAGGAGGAGCTCATCCGCGCCCTCATGCTCAGCCACCTGACGGCCATCTACATCAAGCAGTCGCTCGGACGACTGTCGGCCCTCTGCGGATGCGTCGTCGCCTCCATCGGCTCCAGCGTGGGCATCACCTATCTCATGGGCGGCGACTACGCCCGCATCTGCCACGCCGTGAAGAACATGATAGCCAACCTGACAGGCATGATCTGCGACGGCGCCAAGCCCTCCTGCTCACTGAAGATCACCAGCGGCGTCTCCACCGCCGTCCTCTCCGCCCTGCTCTCGATGGAGGGCAAGTGCGTCAGCTCGTCTGAGGGCATCGTCGACGACTGCGTCGACCGCTCCATCCACAACCTGACGGCCATCGGAGCCGACGCCATGTGCCAGACCGACGACCTCGTGCTTCGTATCATGACATCAAAAGGCCAGTGCTGAGTCACTGGCCTTTTTTCTATCAGTACTTTAAGAGCACCTTCACTTCCCTCAGTTTTTAATTCCCCCCCGTAGCATTTTGTGCTTACAAAGGTACGAAATGCTTTTCAAAACTCTGCGAAAAGTATTCACCGAATCAAGATTCCGCATAGTTTTTGAGCAAACAACTTTTATTTATAGTTTTTTAAGTTAAAACGGGCGGTGTGGAATGCAGATTTTTATGTAACTTTGCCCTCACAAACCCAAAAGTAACCAACAATAAACAGACTCGACATGATCAAACAATCGTTCATCATCACAATATTGATGGCCCTTGTCTCCGTGACGGTGGCAGCACAAGACTCGAAGGATGCAGCAGAGAATAATCCCGGCTGGCTCTGGGAAATCAGCGGCAACGGGCTTCAGCAGAAGTCGTATCTCTTCGGCACCTGCCACGGCGAAGGACACGAATTCACTCGCGAGGAGTTACTCGGCATCAGCGGTCTGGACGGTGCGCTGAACGACGTGAAGGCAGTGTTTTTCGAAGGGGGCGTGAACACAGAGATTTCCAAGGCCGACTCGGCTGCTATCCTCTCCGAAGTACAGAACACCATGAAGAAATTAGCGCATCCTGGGGCGGAGTATATGATGCCGGAGGGAACATACTACAAGCCACTCTTCGACACCGTGGCGCATTTCAACGAGGTCAACAAGTTCCTATACTATAAGATGAAAGATCCGGAGTATTGGAAAAAGAACCCGCGCTACTGGTTGGCGCGTATGCGTTTATACATGGCTTTTGGCATGAGGCGGGGCACCCCGTTGGACGTTGTACTGAAGCAGGAAACGATCAAGCGTGGCATTGAGTCACGATATGTGGAAGAGCGCGACGAGATAGGCAACACGCTTTTTTCAAAGATCTTGGATACGTCAGTCATTGACACGCTCTCGATGAAGGAGCAGGTCAAGAGCCTGTATAGCATTGTGCATTACGTCATTAACAATGATAGCTTGAACAGTTATTTTGAGGAATTTGCCAATGTCTATTTGCAGAACGACACTTGTATGTTGTGGAAGTATTTGAATAAGGCCGGATTTGTAGCCGGTGCAGAATCAGAGGACGACAACGACCACGAAATCCAGTATGACCGTAATGTGAAATGGATACCTGTCATTAAGAAGAATATCGCCGACGCCTCTTGTCTGGTTGCCGTAGGCTGCCGACACCTGATGGGCAGCGAATCGCTCATTGCCCTGCTGCGGCGGGAGGGATATATGGTAGAACCAGTAAAAACCAGAAAAAACGAATAGCAAATAAATAATTGCCCAATTATATCAGAATCTCAAAATAAAGTTGTATCTTTGCACTATAAAACTATTATAGCATGAATAGGAAAGACATCACGCAATCTATTAGCAAGGCAATTCACTCGCTGCCTATGAGCCTTGAAGCACGTCTTTACGGCAGTGAAGCCAGAGGTGATGCCAGGCCTGATTCAGATATTGACCTGCTGATACTTGTTGATCAGCCAACCGTGACCGATCGTGACGAAGACCGTATCTTCGCACCTCTCTATCAGATAGAGTTGCAGACAGGTGTGCTCATCAATCCCATCATCATGCCCAAGCATGAATGGGGGCGCCACATTAGTCCGTTTTACCTGAACGTAGAGAATGAAGGAGTAAGGCTATGAGCAAACGTACATTGACGGACGACCAACGTCGCGACATCGTGCATTATCTGATAGAGAACGCGCAAAAGATGCTCTTCTAGGTGGAGAGCCATCGTGAAAACGGTTTCTACAATACAGCCATCAACCGTATGTACTATGCCTGTTATTATGCAGCTACGGCTATGCTTGTCTCATTAGGAGTAGAAGTAAAGTCGCACGATGGAGTTCGACTCAATCTCGGTAAGCACGTTGTTATGCAAGGCCTTCTCTCTCCTGAGTTGGGGCGATTCTATAGCCGTCTTTTCTCTAAGCGCAGTACGGGGGACTATGACGACTTTGTCAATCACACTCTTGAAACTGTTGACGAGTTACTGCCCCAAGCCCGATTATTTGTAGAAACATTGGTTTCACAGCTTAAAGAGTAATCAAAAGATATGATGGAAACCGTCAGAATCTATCACTCCTCGTGGCGAATGCTGCTTCTGGTCTTGACCAGTCTTGCCTTTGCAGTTGCCGGCTTCTTGATGGCTATTCACTCCACAAAAGGATTCCATATCGTTGTGGGGTGGATAGGTGTTGCATTCTTTGGTCTGGGTGGCCTTTATATGCTCTATGCCTCGCTGAAGGAGCGGCTGACCGGTAAGCCCTTCCTGACGGTTACCGACGAGGCCGTTATCATGGAGGGGATGAAGCAGGCGGTCATCCGCTTTGCTGACGTAGAATTGTTCAATGTAGTGAAAGTGGGACGACAGGAATTCGTTGCCGTCCACTACAAGCCCAGCGTGGAGCGCCAGAAGCTGGACGAAGCCAATGCCCCCCGCCGCAGCGTCCGCCAACTGAATCTCCGGCTGGTGAATGCGCAGGAGACTATCTCCACCACAGGAACAGACATGAAGGCCCAAGAGTTGTGCGACCTGCTGAACGAAAGGTTGAAACGGAAATGGGTTTAACTTGATTGTCCGTCTTAAGATATTCACGACGAAAGGCTGTAATATATGAAGAATCTTTTGTTTCTTTGCAGCGCACAAGTAGGAGGCGACGTGTCTCACGTCGCAATCCAGCAGATTGATGCGACGTGAGACACGTCGCCTCCTACAGCAAAACGGCGTAATAACTATTAGTTAGGCAGACGAACTAATGTTGGAGTATGAAGAGAAAGGGGAAGAATAGGTGTATGGCTGTGCCTCTTTCATAAAAGTAGTAACCAACAATAGAATCAAGCAGTAGAAATAAGGATTAAGGCCGTTGTCGCTAACTTACGTCACGTCGTGACGGCATGCCGTCACGGCGTGGTTTCATGCCGTCACGTCGTGACGTCATGGCGTCACGACGTGACGAGAGTTTTATTCGTAAGCCTGTCCGACTCCTCGAGATCGTTCATGAAGAACGGAAAAAGGTGCATTTTGGAGTATTTCATAACATTTTAATACGCATTATTCCGACTTCTCAGATAAAAACACTATCTTTGTGCCCCAAAAGGATGAATGGATTCATTCACATACGAATAAAGAATAAGCTGAAAATATGGATTCAAAATCACCAAAAGAAATACAAGTCGAAGAGAAAATAACCGATTTGGTTACAAAGATAGTAAAAGAGCAGACATATATGTAATGCCAAGTTATAAAAAGATATCGGCAAAGTGTGATTTTTATCAAAAAGTTTTTGTATCTTTGTAGCCAGATTATAGAACGAAGAAGATTATGATAGGAACAGCAACACCAAGGGTAAGCCCTGACACGTTCACGCTGACCGTGCCGAAGTCCGATGTGAGCCTCTTCAAGTCGATTGCCAAGAAGATGGGCTGGAAGATTGAGCGCAAACGTGCGGCAAAGCCTCGTCTCTACGACCCTGAGACGGGCGATAGTCTGAACGATGCCACGATGAAGGTCATTGAGGATGCACGGAAGGGAAAGGACGTCATAGAGGTCGGCTCGATGGACGAATATCTTGAGTTGGTAAAAAACCTATAACCGACGATGGCAAAGTTCACGTTGAAACTCACCAAACGTTATCTGCGCGACCTGAAGTTGGCTCGCAAGCGCGGCATGGACGAAAGTCTGCTGAACGAGATTATCGGAAAGTTGCTTGACGACGTGCCTCTGCCAGAGAAGAACCGCGACCACCAGTTGCACGGCGACTACGAAGGCTACCGCGAGTGCCACATCACTCCAAACTGGCTGCTCATCTACGTCAAGGACACCGACATCAAGATTATCTCACTTTCGCGGACAGGCACTCACTCCGACTTGTTTGACAAGAAGAACAAACTGAAAGCAAAATGAGGGGAAAGAGCGAAATTTTTAACGTAAAGAAATAAAAGGCAACGACATCGAGCGCTTCGGCTGCGATTCGTTGCCTTTGCTATATGGCTTTTGTTCAAAACAAGCCCCACTGTGTCATGACAATGCTGTGAGGTTTCTTTGAGGGTGTTGATGTGTCACCTGACGGTCATGTGGAAGCACCCCTGCTTGACCTCATACTTGATGTAGCAGCGGCCCTGCTCACGCATGTCGCGGAGCACCTCGCTGAGGACGAACTTGAGGGTGTCGCTCCGCACCTCGCGGCGCGGGGGGCCGTCAGGGTCGCTGACCGTCTCGTAGCGGTTGTAGGCGATGTCGAAGGTTGTGCCGTAGAGATGGCACGACTGCTCGGTGGCGTTGGGGTTATAGCGGCGCAGGCGGCTGACGTCGGCCTGCGAGCGCAGCACGCTCGTGACGATGAAGCGGTGCAGGGGGACGCCCTTCACCTGCAGCGAGTCGAAGAAGGCCTGGCCGATGTCCTGCAGGAGAATCGAGGCGCGGGGCACGAGATAGGGGATGCTGGCCTGCAGCGGGTCGACGCGATAATAGGGCGAGGCGCCCATGTAGACCAGCTCGGAGCGGCGGTCCTCGGCATCACGGCGGTCGCGCACGGGGCGGACGCCCCACCGCCGGGCAGCGACGAGCTGGACGGCGTTGCTGTCGGGGAAGGCCTCGCGATAGCTGTGGACGCTGTAGATGCGGTGAGGCAGCTCGCCGTCGGGCAGATGGCTGACAGCGACGGCCCGCGGCCCTGTGAGCACCTCGCAGACGACGGGCTTGCGCCCGCCGTCGGCCACGCCGGGGAAGGCGCAGCGCACGAGTGCCAGCGTGATGGTGGCTATACCCAGGGTCTGCAGGTATCGGTTCTTGAGTCGCTTTGTTGCCAAGATCGTCTGTTTTTTCTTTTTCAGCTGCAAAGTTACGTCAAATCAGCGAGACGGCAAAACAAATCGTGATTTTTTCGACCTTGGATAAGAAAATCATGATTTCCTTTTGCATTTCGCCCGACTTTTTGTAACTTTGCCGACAAATTCAACAAAATACGTATTTTTACTGAGAAAGTTTTGACAGAAAAGCATATCGTACTGGAGGACATCGACCCCGTCGTGTTCTATGGCGTCGGCAATTCACACCTGCAGATGCTCAAGGCGCTCTTCCCCAAACTGCGCATCATGGCGCGCGACAACGTGCTGCGCATCCTCGGCGACGAGGAGCAGATGGCAGCATTCGAGGAGGCAGCCGAGCGGATGCGCATGCATGTTGTCAGATTCAACGCGCTGAAGGAGGAGGACATCATCGACATCGTGGGCGGCAAGCGCACGCGCGACGAGGTGCCCGACGGCGTCATCTGCTACACGACGGGCGGCCGCCCCATCCGCGCACGCTCGGAGAACCAGCAGCGGCTGGTCGATGCCTACAACGCCAACGACATGGTCTTCGCCGTGGGCCCTGCGGGCACGGGCAAGACCTACCTCTCGATAGCGCTGGCCGTACGCGCCCTGAAGGAGAAGACGGCCAAGAAGATCATCCTCTCAAGGCCCGCCGTCGAGGCTGGCGAGAAGCTGGGATTCCTGCCGGGCGACATGAAGGACAAGATCGACCCCTACCTGCAGCCGCTCTACGACGCGCTGGAGGACATGCTGCCGCAGGTGAAGCTGCAGGACATGATGGAGAAGCACCAGATCCAGATTGCCCCCCTGGCCTTCATGCGCGGCCGCACGCTGAGCGACGCCGTGGTCATCCTGGACGAGGCGCAGAACACGACGCCGGCCCAGATACGCATGTTCCTGACGCGCATGGGATGGAACACGAAGATGATCATCACGGGCGACACGTCGCAGATCGACCTGCCCCACTCGCAGCGCAGCGGACTCATCGAGGCCCTGCATATATTAAATAATGTGGAAGGCATCGGCGTGGTGAACCTCACGCAGAGCGACATCGTCCGGCATAAGCTCGTCACAAGAATAGTAAACGCATACGAAGCATACGACAATGAACGCATTAACAAAGACTGAGTTCCACTTCGAGGGACAGAAAAGCGTGTACCACGGTAAGGTACGCGACGTGTACAACATCGACGACGACCTCATGGTCATGGTAGCCACCGACCGCATCTCGGCCTTCGACGTGGTGCTGCCCAAGGGCATACCCTTCAAGGGCCAGGTGCTCAACCAGATCGCCGCCCAGTTCCTGGACGCCACGGCCGACATCTGCCCCAACTGGAAGCTGGCCACGCCCGACCCCATGGTCACCGTGGGACTGAAGTGCGAGGGCTTCCGCGTGGAGATGATCATCCGCTCGATCCTGACCGGCTCGGCATGGCGTGAATACAAGAACGGCTGCCGCGAGCTCTGCGGCGTGCGGCTGCCCGACGGCATGAAGGAGAACGAGCGGTTCCCCGAACCCATCATCACGCCGACGACGAAGGCCGACGAGGGTCACGACATGAACATCTCGCGCGAGGAAATCATCGCCCAGGGCATCGTCTCGGCCGAGGACTACGCCGTCATGGAGGACTACACGCGCAAGATCTTCAAGCGCGGACAGGAGATAGCCGCCCAGCGCGGACTCATCCTCGTCGACACGAAGTATGAGTTCGGCAAGCGGGACGGCAAGGTCTACCTCATCGACGAGATCCACACGCCCGACTCATCACGCTACTTCTATGCTGACGGCTACGAGGAGAAGCTCCGCAAGGGTGAGCCCCAGCGCCAGCTGTCGAAGGAGTTCGTGCGCCAGTGGCTCATCGAGCACAACTTCATGAACGAGCCCGGACAGGTGATGCCTGAGATCACCGACGAATATGCCGAGAGCGTTTCGGAGCGCTACATCGAGCTCTACGAGCACATCACGGGACGCCGCTTCGACCGCGCTGCCGAGGAGGGCGACATCGCCGCCCGCATCGAGCGCAACGTCAGCCAGTGCCTGAAAGAGCTGAGAAAGTGAGAACCGGAAAAACGGAGACACAGGATGTACCGACAGGAGGAGATTAAACCCTACGATGCCGACGGCGGGAAGACGCATCAGGTGGAACAGATGTTCGACCACATCGCCGACAACTACGACAAGCTGAACCACCGCCTGTCGTGGAACATCGACCGCGGATGGCGGCGCAAGGCCATCCGCCAGCTCGAGCCCTACCGCCCGAAGACGATGCTCGACATCGCCACCGGCACGGGCGACTTTGCCATCATGGCCGCCCAGATGCTGCGCCCCGAGCGGCTCATAGGTGCCGACATCAGCGAGGGAATGATGTCCATCGGGCGACACAAAGCGGCGCTCCAGGGACTCGACGGCATCGTCTCGTTCGAGAAGGAGGACTGCATGGCGCTGAGCTATGCCGACGACACGTTCGACGCCGTCACCGCCGCCTTCGGCATCCGCAACTTCTCCGACCTCGACCGCGGACTCAGCGAGATGCAACGCGTGCTGCGCCCGGGCGGCCACCTGAGCATCGTCGAGCTGACCCGACCCGTGGCCTTCCCCATGCGCCAACTCTTCTGGGTCTACTCCCACACGGTGCTGCCCCTCTACGGACGCCTCATCTCGCGCGACCATCAGGCCTACTCCTACCTCACCGCGACCATCGAGGCCTTCCCCCAAGGCGAGCAGATGGTCGGCATCCTCCGCAAGGCGGGCTTCCGCGAGGCTTCGTTCCGCCGTCTGACCTTCGGCATCTGCACTATGTATTTCGCAACCAAATAAACACGACTAATGGATATATACGGACTTATTGGCTATCCCCTGGGCCACTCCTTCTCCATCAGCTACCACAACCAGCGCTTTGCCGACGAAGGCATCAACGCCAAGTACCTGAACTTCGAGATACCCTCCATCGACGAGCTGCCGCAGGTGCTCGGCTCCAATCCCAACCTGAAGGGACTCAACGTGACCATCCCCTATAAGGAGAAAGTGCTGCCCTTCCTCGACTTCATCAGTCCGGAGGCACGCGCCATCGGGGCCGTCAACGTCATCCGAGTGGTTCATGAGGGCAAGAAGATCAGTCTCAGGGGCTACAACTCCGACGTCATCGGATTCACGCAGAGCATCGAGCCCATGCTCGAGGACTACCACAAGAAGGCCCTCATCCTGGGCACGGGCGGCGCCTCGAAGGCCGTCGAGTACGGACTGAAGTCGCTCGGACTGGAGTGTGTCCACGTCAGCCGCTACGAGAAGTCGGGCACCATCCAGTATGCCAGCATCACGCCCGACGTCGTCCATGAGTACAACGTCATCGTCAACTGCACCCCCGTCGGCATGTTCCCCCACACAGAGGAGTGCCCGCAGCTGCCCTACGAGGCCCTCGACGAGCGCAACATCCTCTACGACCTGCTCTATAATCCCGACGAGACCCTCTTCATGAAGCTGGGCGCCGAGCGGGGAGCCACGGTCAAGAACGGCCTCGAGATGCTCCTGCTGCAGGCCTTCGCCTCATGGGAATTCTGGCAGGGGAAAGAGACTTAACCACAAAAACCGCAACAGATGGCTAACGACAGCAAGCAGCAACATCGGCTCTTCAGCGTCACTGGCGTCATGGTCGCCACCCTGGTGGCCATCGTCGGCGTCGTCTTTGCCTTCCAGCACGGACTGCACTACGGCACGGTCAGCACCGCATGGTCGGCCCTCTGGGGCTACGCCATAGCCGCCGTGGGCGGCGTAGCCGTCGGACTCATTGCCGACCGCAACAATGCCGAGGAGAAGAAGCGCCTCGAGACGAAGCGCCAGAAGCTGCTCGACATCGTCTTCCGCTACAACGCCGTCACCCGGCTGCTTGAGGACAGCTACAAGGACGACGTCAAATCCAACAAGCTGACCCGCTATGGCAGCTTCACGTCGCAGAGCGTCACGAAGCGCGAGCTGCGCCGCCAGTACGAGAAGAAATACTATAAGAACAAGGCGGCCTACACGCAGGAGCGCCGACAGTTCCTCGAGGAATGGGCCAAGACGGAGAAGCCCTCCAAGGGAAGCCGCATGTGGAAATGGCTGATAGGCGGCGGACTGCTGGCCATGGTCGTGGCCTTCGCCTATTCCTTCGGCGCCTCGATAGAGGAACAGCCTGAGCCCCAGAGGGTCGTCGTCGCAGACGATGCCACGACGGAGTGGACGGCACAGAGCGTGCCCATGCCCCACCTGACCGACGGCCGGCGGTACGTCTCCAACCCCGACGGCATCATCAGCGACGAGACGGTCAGCCGCCTCGACGCCCGGCTGAAGGAGATGGACGACTCGCTAGGCATTGAGTCAGCCGTCATCGTCGTCAACCACGTAGCCGGACAGGACATCTTCCAGTTCGCGCAGGACATCTTCGACATCTACAAGGTGGGCAAGGACGACCGCGGACTGGTCATGGTGCTGGCCTACGGCGACCATCTCTTCCGCACCCACACGGGTCGCTCCCTCGAAGCCGACCTGACCGATGTCGAGAGCTTCAGGCTACAGGAGCATTACCTCGTGCCCTCGATGAAGGCCGAGATGCCCGACAGTGGCATGATCTACATGGTCGAGGCCACCTACAACCTGCTCAAGGGCAAGGAGATGCCCGTCATGCAACTGACTGCCGACGACACCGACGAGTCGTTCCCCCTGCTCATGCTCTACATGCTCATGGGCCTCGGATGGCTCGGACTCTACGCCTTCGTAGCCAAGCGCCACGGATGGCACAGCGACAACTACGGCAGCCACTACTTCTACCCCAACCCCTTCTACGTCCAGCCCCAGTCTACAGGCATCTACGTCGGCGGCGGCTCGTCGCGCGGCGGCTTCGGTGGCGGAGGCTTCGGCGGTGGCGGCGGCTTTGGCGGCGGCTTCAGTGGCGGCAGCTCTGGCGGTGGCGGCGCGACGTCGAGCTGGTAGTAATGAATTAAGCAAACAAAACGAATATAAACCATTAAAAGTAAAAGCCTTATGAAGAAATCACTGATTACGATCATCGTGATCGCCGTCGTTGCCCTCGGACTGTTCAGCTGGGCAACAGGAGCCTACAACTCAATGGTAGAGATGCAGGAGAAAGCCACCACCTCGCTGGCCAACGTCCAGTCGGCATATCAGCGACGGGCCGACCTCATCCCTAACCTCGTGGAAACGGTCAAAGGCTATGCCGCCCATGAGAAGGAGACCCTCGAGGGCGTCGTCAACGCCCGCGCCAAGGCCACGAGCATCAACCTCGAGGCCGGTGAGCTCACGCCAGAGAAGCTGCAGCAGTTCCAGGCCGCACAGGGCGAGCTCTCCAGCGCACTGGGACGCCTCATCGCCGTCGGCGAAGCCTATCCTGACCTGAAGGCCAACGAGAACTTCCGCGAGCTGCAGGTGCAGTTGGAAGGCACCGAGAATCGCATCAACGAGGCCCGCAACAAGTATAACACGGCCGTCCAGGACTACAACGTGACGATCCGCCGCTTCCCGAAGAACATCTTCGCCGGCATGTTCGGATTCGACAAGATGACCAAGTTTGAGGCCGAGGCTGGTGCCGAGAAGGCTCCCGAAGTGAAATTCTAAACGATCATAATGGACAACAGATACATGCAGCGGGGCGTCTCGGCCGCCAAGGAGGACGTCCACGCCGCCATCAAGAACATCGACAAGGGTCTCTTCCCGCAGGCCTTCTGCAAGATCACGCCCGACATCCTGGGCGGCGACCCCAACTATTGTAACATCATGCACGCCGACGGAGCCGGCACGAAGTCAAGCCTCGCCTACATGTACTGGCGCGAGACGGGCGACCTCTCCGTATGGCGCGGCATCGCACAGGACGCCATCGTGATGAACACCGACGACCTGCTCTGCGTCGGAGCGACGGACAACATCCTCGTTTCGTCGACCATCGGACGCAACAAGCTGCTCGTCCCCGGCGAGGTCATATCGGCCATCATACAGGGCACCGACGACCTCCTTGCCAGCATGCGCCGCATGGGCATCGGCATTTGGCCCACCGGCGGCGAGACGGCCGATGTGGGCGACCTGGTGCGCACGATCATCGTCGACTCCACCGTCACATGCCGCATGCGCCGCAGCGACGTCATCGACAACGCCAACATCCGTCCGGGCGACGTCATCGTCGGTCTCTCTTCTACGGGACAGGCCACCTACGAGGACCGCTACAACGGCGGTATGGGCAGCAACGGGCTGACCTCCGCCCGCCACGACGTCTTCGCCAAGTACCTGGCCGAACGCTATCCCGAGAGCTACGACCACCAGGTGCCCGAGGAGCTCGTATACAGCGGGAAATATGAGCTGACGGATCCCGTTCCGTTCTCTGCGACAATGTCACAGAGCACCGGACAGGACGAGAAGGAGGGACGGACGGAAGGCGCCGGGCTGACCGTCGGCCAACTTGTGCTCTCGCCTACACGAACCTATGCCCCCGTCATCAAGCAGATCATCGACGCCCTGCCGCATGAAGAGATCCATGGCATGGTCCACTGCACAGGCGGTGCCCAGACGAAGGTGCTGCACTTTGTGGGCGACAACTGCCGCGTGATCAAGGACAACATGTTCCCCGTGCCGCCCCTGTTCCAGATCATCCACGACTGCTCGGGCACCGACTGGCGCGAGATGTACCAGGTCTTCAACATGGGCCATCGCATGGAGATCTACGTGCGCCCGGAGATGGCCGAAAAGGTCATCGAGATCAGCCGCAGCTTCAACATCGACGCCCAGGTCGTCGGCCACATCGAGGAGGGGTCACGCTCGCTGACCATCACCTCGGAATACGGAACGTTCAACTATGGATAACAACAGCATACTACAGAAGCTCGACGGACTGGAGAGCCGCTTCGAAGAGGTGTCGACCCTCATCACCGACCCCGACGTCATCGCTGACCAGCAGCGGTTCGTCCGACTGACCAAGGAGTACAAGGATCTCTCCGACATCATGGACGCCCGCCGCCGCTACGTCGCATGCCTCAACGGCATCCGCGAGGCCAAGGACATCCTCGCCCATGAGGACGACCCCGAGATGAAGGAGATGGCCCGCGAGGAGCTCGCCGCCAACGAGGCCCTCCAGCCGCAGATTGAGGAGGAGATCAAGCTGGCCCTCATCCCCAAAGACCCCGAGGACGCCAAGAACGTGCAGATGGAAATCCGTGCGGGCACTGGCGGCGACGAGGCCTGCCTCTTTGCCGGCGACCTGTTCAAGATGTACAAGTCGTACTGCGAGTCGAAGGGCTGGCAGCTCAGCGTCACCGACGTTTCTGAGGGCGCCGTGGGAGGATATAAGGAGATCGACTTCGCCGTCTCAGGCGCCGATGTCTACGGCACGCTGAAATACGAGTCAGGCGTCCACCGCGTCCAGCGCGTGCCAGCCACGGAGACTCAGGGCCGCATGCACACCAGTGCCGCCACCGTAGCCGTGCTGCCCGAGGCCGACAAGTTCGAGGTCCACATCAACGAAGGCGAGATCAAGTGGGACACCTTCCGCTCCTCAGGAGCCGGTGGCCAGAACGTCAACAAGGTGGAGTCGGGCGTCCGTCTGCGCTACATGTGGCGCAACCCCAACACGGGCGAGACCGAGGAGATTCTCATCGAGTGCACCGAGACGCGCGACCAGCCTAAGAACAAGGAGCGCGCCCTCTCGAGACTCTACACCTTCATCTACGACAAGGAGCACCAGAAGTACGTCGACGACATCGCCTCGCGCCGCAAGACCCTCGTCTCCACGGGCGACCGCTCGGCCAAGATACGCACCTACAATTTCCCCCAAGGCCGCGTCACCGACCATCGCATCGGCTACACCACCCACGACCTGCAGGGCTTCCTCGCCGGCGACATCCAGCCCATGATCGACGCCCTCACCGTGGCCGAGAATGCCGAGCGCATGAAGGAGACGGAACTGTGAACTATGAACTAAGAACTATGAACTGATATGACACGACAAGAACTGATTGAACAGATTAAGAAGAAGCGAAGCTTCCTCTGCGTGGGCCTCGACACCGACCCGCGCAAGATGCCCCAGTGCGTGCTCGACCTCTATGACCCCGTCTTCGAGTTCAACCGAGCCATCATCGACGCCACGGCCCCCTACTGCGTGGCCTACAAGCCCAACCTGGCCTTCTATGAAGCCTACGGGCTCAGCGGCATGGAGACCTTCGTCAAGACCATCCGCTATCTGAAGGAGCACCATCCCCACCACCTCATCATCGCCGATGCCAAGCGAGGCGACATCGGCAACACGTCGAAGATGTACGCCCGCACGTTCTTCGAAGAATACGACGTCGACGCACTGACCGTCGCCCCCTACATGGGCGAGGACTCCGTGACGCCCTTCCTCGAGTATGAAGGCCGCTGGGTCGTCCTGCTGGCCCTGACGAGCAACAAGGGCAGCCATGACTTCCAGCTGACGGCCGATGCACAGGGCGAACGCCTCTTCGAGCGCGTGCTGCGCACGAGCCAGCAATGGGCGACGGAGGACAATATGATGTACGTCGTCGGCGCCACTCAGGGCCGCATGTTCGAGGACGTGCGCCGCGTGGCCCCGCGCCACTTCCTGCTCGTCCCCGGCGTCGGAGCCCAGGGCGGTTCGCTCGAGGAGGTGTGCCGCTACGGCATGAACGACGACTGCGGTCTGCTGGTCAACTCCTCGCGCGGCATCATCTATGCCTCCCAGGACGACCACTTCGCAGAGGTGGCCGGCAACAAGGCCCGCGAACTGCAGCAGCAGATGGACCTCGAGCTCACGCGCCACGGACTCTGAGGCCCACGGCGCCCCCACGATTTTCAGGACAACAGACACAGACAAAAAGAGACACATACGACATGAAACCGACGGCCATCCTGCTGCTCCACTGCCCCGACAGGCAGGGCATCATATCCGACATCACGAAGTTCATCACGGACAACCAGGGCAACATCGTCTACCTCGACCAGCACGTCGACCGCCAAGACGGCATCTTCTTCATGCGAATAGAATGGGAGCTCGACGCATTCCTCATCCCGCGCGACAAGATCAGCGAGTACATCGCCACGCTCTACGCCCCACGCTACGACATGACCTTCAGCCTCTACTTCAACGACGTCAGACCCCGCATGGCCATCTTCGTCAGCCGTATGAGCCACTGCCTCTATGACCTGCTCGCCCGCTACAAGGCCGGCGAGTGGGCCGTCGACATTCCCTGCATCATCAGCAACCACGACGACCTGCGCTACGTCGCCGAGCAGTTCGACATCCCCTACTACGTATGGTCCATCCGAAAGGACCACAGCAACAAGGCCGAAGTGGAGGCAGCCGAGATGGAGCTGCTCCGCCAGAAGGGCGTCACGTTCATCGTACTGGCCCGCTACATGCAGATCATCAGCCCCGAGATGATCGAGGCCTACCCCCACCACATCATCAACATCCACCACTCCTTCCTGCCCGCCTTCATCGGCGCGCGCCCCTACCACCAGGCCTGGGAGCGCGGCGTCAAGATTGTCGGCGCCACCAGCCACTACGTCACCACCGACCTCGACGCCGGCCCCATCATCGAGCAGGACGTCGTGCGCGTCACCCACAAGGACACCCCCGACAGCCTCGTCCTCAAGGGCCGCGACCTGGAGAAGATCGTCCTCTCGCGCGCCGTCACCAAGCACATCGAGCGCAAGATCCTGACCTACAAGAACAAGACCATCATCTTCAGCTAAGCCCCCACGCCCCCACACCACGGAATGAACTCAACAAAGATCATCAACGACCCCGTCTTCGGATTCATCAAAGTGCCCCGCGGACTGCTCTACGACATCGTCAGCCACCCACTCCTGCAGCGCCTCGGGCGCATCAACCAGCTCGGGCTGGCCTACGTCGTCTACCCTGGCGCACGCCACACCCGTTTCCAGCACTCGCTCGGCGCCTTCCACCTCATGTCGGAAGCCATCCAGTCGCTCCAGCAGAAAGGCATCTTCATCTTCGACGCCGAAGCCGAGGCCGTCCAGGCCGCCATCCTCATGCACGACATCGGCCACGGACCCTTCTCGCACGTCCTGGAGAACACCCTCATCCGCGGCATCTCCCACGAGGACATCTCGCTCATGATGATGGAGCAGATCAACCGCGACCTCGGCGGCGGCCAGCTCAACCTCGCCATCGCCATCTTCCGCGACCAATACCCCAAGCGCTTCCTCCACCAGATGATCTCCTCGCAGCTCGACATGGACCGCCTCGACTACCTCCGTCGCGACTCCTTCTACACCGGCGTCACCGAGGGCAACATCGGCTCCGCCCGCATCATCAAGATGCTCAACGTCGTCGACGACCGCCTCGTCGTCGAGCAGAAAGGCATCTACTCGCTCGAGAACTACCTCACCACGCGCCGCCTCATGTACTGGCAAGTCTATCTGCACAAGACGGCCGTCGCCTGCGAGAAAGTGCTCGTCAACATGCTCCTGCGCGCCAAGCATCTCGCCCGCCAGGGCCACGACGTCTTCGCCCCGCCCGCCCTCAGCTACTTCCTGCGCAACGACGTCGACCGCCAGTGGTTCGCCGACCACCCCGAGGCCCTCACCCGCTACGGCGAGCTCGACGACAGCGACATCTGGTCAGCCATGAAAGCCTGGCGACACTCGCCCGACGTCATCCTCGCCACCCTCGCCGCCGACATGCTCGACCGCCGCATCTTCCGCGTCGAAGTGCTCGAGCAGCCGCCCACCGAGGAGCGCCTCGCCGACCTCCGCGCCCAGATAGCCCGCTCCCTCGGTATCCCCGAGTCCGACGCCCGCTACATGATTTACGTAGCCCCCATCGAGAAAGACATGTACAGCGTCGACGACGACTCCATCGACATTCTCCTCAAGGACGGCACCACCCGCCCCATCGCCGAGGTTTCCGAGATCCTCAACGTCGAGCTCCTCTCCAAGAAAGTGCGCAAGTACTACCTCTGCTACCAGCGCATCTGACCCTCCCCCACCCCCGCCCCGAGAATCGCGCCGCGCCCTCGCCCGCGAATCCCCCCGCGCCCTTCGCGGCGCTTTAAGTGTGCCCTGCGGTTCAGCCGCAGGGATCCGCCCCCATTTGCATCTATAATCGCCAAGCATCCACTGTCACTTTTATTGACAAATCCCCTCCCGACGAAAGAAAAGCGCCGCTTTTCGGCCCAAAAAGCACCGCTTCTCAACCCGAAAAGCACCGCTTCTCTCATCAAAAAGCACCGCTTCATTTTTCCGTCACAGCTACCCGCCTGAAAACCAACGACTTGTCATTATCGACAGAACAATTCGAAAAAATAATGACAAAACGAGTCCTCGAAAAGGCGTCCGGCAGCCGTGTCATTCGCCCCCCGCAAGCCCCCGTTATCAATAAAAAAACACAAAAAGTAGTGCCAGTATGCCGCCGTTTCGCATTTATTTCGTATCTTTGCACCCTAAATCATACATATTTAGGAATGGAATTTACAGCAAAACAAATTGCCGAGCTCATCGGCGGACGCATCGAGGGCAACGCTGAAGCCAAGGTCAACGCCTTCGCCAAGATTGAAGAAGGCCGCGAGGGAGCCATCTCGTTCCTCTCAAACCCGAAATACACACACTACATCTACGACACACAGTCGAGCGTCGTCCTCATCGGCGACGACGTCGAGCTGGAGCATGAGGTCAAGCCCACGCTCATCCGCGTGCCCAACGCCTATGAGGCCGTGGCCCGTCTGCTGCAGATCTACGAGTCGATGAAGCCCCGCCGCAAGGGCATCCACCCGACGGCCAGCATCTCCGAGAAGGCCGAGGTGGGCAGCAATGTCTACATCGGCGCCTACGCCGTCATCGGCGACGGTGCCAAGGTGGGCGACGGTGCACAGATCTATCCCCACGCCGTCGTCGGCGACGGCGTCGTTATCGGCCCTGAGTCGACCCTCTATCCCAACGTCACCATCTACGACGGATGCCGCATCGGCAGCCGCGTCACCATCCACGCCGGCGCCGTCATTGGAGCCGACGGCTTCGGCTTCGCCCCCTCCTCCGAGGGCTACGACAAGATTCCGCAGATTGGCATCGTCGTCATCGAGGACGACGTCGAGATCGGCGCCAACACGTGCATCGACCGCTCGACGATGGGACAGACCGTCATCCATCGTGGCGTCAAGCTCGACAACCTCATCCAGGTGGCCCACAACTGCGAGGTGGGCGAGAACACCGTCATGTCGGCCCAGGCCGGACTGGCCGGCTCGACGAAGATCGGGTCGTGGTGCATGGTCGGCGGCCAGGCAGGCTTCGCAGGCCATATCCACGTGGCCGACCGCACGAACGTAGGCGCCCAGTGCGGCGTCATCCGCAACACTCGCGGCCAGGGCGAGGCCCTCATCGGCTCGCCCGCCATGGACCCGAAGATGTTCTTCAAGGCCAAAGCTATCTATCAACACCTGCCCGAGATGTATCGCGAGCTCTCGCAGCTCAAGCGCGAGATGGAGCAGATGAAACAATCCCCCCTGTCTTAAGGGCTTATAAATCCAGAATAACATGAAACAGAAGACATTGAAAGGCAGCTTCTCGCTCTGCGGCAAGGGCCTGCACACGGGGCTGAGCCTGACCGTCACGTTCAACCCCGCACCTGAGAACCACGGCTACAAGATCCAGCGCATCGACCTGGAGGGCATGCCCACTATCGACGCCGTGGCCGAAAACGTCGTCGACACGCAGCGCGGCACCGTACTGGGCCGCGGCGAGGTGCGCGTCTCGACCGTCGAGCACGCCCTGTCGGCCCTCTATGCCCTGGGCGTCGACAACTGTCTGATACAGGTCAACGGCCCCGAGTTCCCCATCCTCGACGGCTCGGCCATCAAATACGTCGAGAAGATCCGCGAGATAGGCACCGAGGAGCAGACAGCCCCGAAGGACTGGTACGTCATCCGCAAGAAGATCGAGGTCAGGGACGAGGCGACGGGCTCGTGCATCACGCTGCTGCCCGACGACGAGTTCTCCATCACGGCCATGTGCTCCTTCGAGTCGAAGTTCATCAACTCGCAGTTTGCCACACTCTCATCGCCGGCCGACTACGAGCGCGAGATAGCACCCGCACGAACCTTCGTCTTCGTGCGCGACATCGAGCCCCTGCTCCAGGCCAACCTCATCAAGGGCGGCGACATGGACAACGCCATCGTCATCTATGAGCGGCAGACCACTCAGGAGCGCCTCGACATGCTGGCCGACCTGCTTCACGTGGAGCACCGCGACGCCAACGAACTGGGCTACATACAGCACAAGCCCCTGCAATGGGAGAACGAGTGCACCCGCCACAAGCTGCTCGACATCATCGGCGACATGGCCCTCATCGGGCGCCCCATCAAGGGACGCATCGTAGCCACCCGCCCAGGCCATACTATCAACAACCGCTTCGCACGCGAGATGCGCAAGGAGATCCGCAAGCACGAGGTGCAGGCACCATTCTACGATCCCAACGAGGCACCCATCATGGACGTCAACCGCATCCGTGAGCTCCTGCCCCACCGATATCCCATGCAGCTCGTCGACAAGGTCATCGCCATCGGCCCCACGAGCATCGTCGGCGTGAAGAACATCACCTCCAACGAGCCCTTCTTCCAGGGTCACTTCCCCCAGGAGCCCGTCATGCCCGGCGTCCTGCAGATCGAGGCCATGGCCCAGGTGGGCGGACTGCTGGTGCTCAACTCGGTGGAAGAGCCGGAGCGATGGTCGACCTACTTCATGAAGATCGACGGCGTCAAGTTCCGCCAGAAGGTCGTGCCCGGCGACACGCTCCTCTTCAAGGTAGAGCTCCTCGCACCCCTGCGCCACGGCATCTCAACGATGCACGGCTACTGCTTCGTCGGCGACCACGTCGTCTCGGAATGCACCTTCACCGCCCAAATCGTCAAGAACAAATAAGACAGCATGAACCAGATACACCCCTTAGCCGTCGTCTCGCCTGAAGCCAAGCTGGGCGACAACAACGTCATCGGACCCTTCTGCGTCATTGATGCCAACGTGGAGATGGGCTCGGGCAACCGCCTGCTCAACAGCGTCACCATCCACACTGGAGCCCGCATCGGCTCGGGCAACGAGTTCTTCCCCGGAGCCAGCATCTCCACCAAGCCCCAGGACCTGAAGTTCCAGGGCGAGGAGACGCTGTGCATCATCGGCGACAACAACTCCATCCGCGAGAACGTAACCATCAGCCGCGGCACCGCCTCGCGCGGCAAGACCGTCGTCGGCTCGGGCAACCTGCTCATGGAGAACATGCACATCGCCCACGACTGCGTCATCGGCAACGGATGCATCATCGGCAACTCCACCAAGTTCGCAGGCGAGGTGGAGGTCGACGACTGCGCCATCATCTCCGCCGAGGTGCTCTTCCATCAGTTCATACGCATCGGTAGCTACGTCATGATCCAGGGCGGCAGCCGCACCAGCCAGGACATCCCGCCCTACATCATCGCGGGCAAGGAGCCCATCCGCTATGCCGGCGTCAACCTCATCGGACTGCGGCGGCGCGGATTCTCCAACGAGACCATCGAGCAGATCCACGACACGTATCGCACCATCTACGGCCACGGCATCCTCCGCGACGGCATCGCCGAGGCCCGCGAGAAGTATCCCGACTCGAAGGAGGTGGAATATATCTGCTCGTTCATCGAGACATCGAAGCGAGGCGTCATCAGGTAGTTCAGAGTTCAGAGTTCAGAGTTCATAGTTCATAGTTCATAGTTCATAGTTCTCAGACTTCTCACCTCTCACTTCTCACCTCTCACTTTGGATAAGACCCTCATCGTCCTCACAGGCCCCACGGCCGTCGGCAAGACCGAGCTGTGCCTTCGGCTGGCAAGCCACTTCGGCATCCCCGTCATCAACGCCGACTCGCGCCAGATCTACCGTGAGATGAAAATCGGGACGGCCGCACCCACCGACGAACAGCTGCGGCAGGCCAGACACTACTTCGTCGGCCAGCTGCAGCTCGACGACTACTACAGTGCATCGCTCTATGAGCAGCAGGTCATCAGCCTGCTCCCGGAGCTCTTCCGCGAGAGCGACTACGCCCTGATGGCCGGCGGCTCGATGATGTACATCGACGCCGTGTGCAACGGCATTGACGACATACCCACCGTCGACGACGAGACCCGGCGCGTGCTCAAGCAGCGACTGGCCGACGAAGGCCTCGAAAGCCTCGTCGAAGAGCTGCGGAGGCTCGACCCGGAACACTACGAGATCGTAGACCGCCAGAACCCGCGTCGCGTCGTACATGCCCTCGAGATATGCCACATGACGGGCCGCACCTACACCTCCTTCCGTCGCAACGAGCGGCGCCAGCGGCCCTTCCGCATCGTCAAGATAGCGCTCAACCGTCCCCGCGAGGAACTCTACGAGCGCATCAACATGCGCGTCGACCGCATGATGGCCGACGGATTGCTCGACGAGGCCCGGAGGCTCTATCCCCGCCGACAGCTGAACGCCCTCAACACGGTAGGCTATAAGGAGATGTTCGCCTATCTCGACGGCACTTGGACGCTTGAGGAAGCCGTCGAGCGCATGAAAGGCAACACCCGCCGCTATGCCCGCAAGCAACTGACGTGGTTCAAGAAGGACCCCGACGTCAGCTGGTTCGCACCCGGCGACTACCAACAAATCATCAACCACCTACAACGCTAAATGAGCAACGACAACTACGAAGAGGAAGAACAACTGACGCCCACCGTCACCGAGCGCGCCCTGCAGACGGCCCGACGCCTCTGGGCGCCCGTCGGCAAGGCTCTCATGAAGGCCGTCAGATGGTATGTCGGACTGTACAGGCAACGCCCCTGGTACGTCAAGACGCTGGCGGCCTTGGCATCGCTCGCCGTCGCCTTCATCCTCTATCTGGGAGCTGTCGACGTCAATTTCCTCGGACTGTTCGGCAAGTCGCCCAGCATGAAGACCATCATGAACACGCGGCCCGCTCAGGCCTCCGAGATCTACAGCGCCGACGGCGTCATGATCGGCAAGTTCTTCAGCGAGAACCGCACGCCCGTGACCTACGATGAGGTCAACCCCGTCTTCTGGCACGCACTCGTCGACACTGAGGACGAACGCTTCTATCGCCACTTCGGCATCGACTTCACCGCCTTCTTCGCAGCACTCAAGGACTACGTCATGAACGACGAGGCCCGAGGCGCATCCACCATCACCCAGCAGCTGGCCAAGAACCTCTTCCGCGTCCGCACCGAATATTCCACGGGGCTGCTCGGCCACGTGCCGGGACTGAAGCTGCTGATACAGAAGAGCAAGGAGTGGGTGACGGCCATCAAGCTCGAATGGAACTTCACCAAGCAGGAGATCCTCACCATGTATGCCAACACCGTCGACTTCGGATCGAATGCCTACGGCATCAAGACGGCATGCAAGACCTACTTCGGCATCACGCCCGCTGAGCTGCGCCCGGAACAGGCCGCCGTTCTCGTCGGCATGCTCAAGGCCACCACCACCTATAACCCCCGGCTCCACCCCGACCAGAGCCGCGAACGCCGCAACGTCGTGCTCGACAACATGCGAACCCACGGCCACCTGACACGCCAGGCCTGCGACACGCTCAAGGCCAACCCCATCGAACTCGACTACTACGTCGAGAAGGCCTACGACGGCCAGGCCCACTACTTCCGCGAGGCCGTCGCCAACGACGTCAAGGAGTGGTGTCGCGACAACGGCGTCGACATCTACACCAGCGGACTGAAGATCTACACCACTATCGACATGCGTCTGCAGCGCTACGCCGAGGCAGCCGCCATGAACCAGATGCGCACCCTCCAGCGCCGGTTCGACGAACACTGGGCCGGCCAGAACCCCTGGCAGGACGAGCGCGGCCGCGACATCCCCAACTTCATAGAGAACATCGCCAAGCGCACATCGGCCTACAAATACTATAACAAGCTATTCCCCGAACAGCCCGACTCCGTCTGGAAATACCTCAACAAGCCGCATCACGTCAAGCTCTTCAGCTACGACGACGGGCCCTATGAGACGGAGATGAGCACCCTCGACTCCATCCGCTACATGGAGCACTTTCTCCACTGCGGATTCGTGGCCATCGAACCCGACACCCGGCACGTCAAGGCTTGGGTGGGAGACATCGACTTCACCACATGGAAATATGACAAGGTGACGGCCACCCGTCAGCCCGGCTCCACATTCAAGCTCTTCGTCTACACCGAGGCCATGAACCAGGGCCTCACGCCCTGCGACCGACGCACCGACGCGCCGCTGGGCATGAAGGTATGGAGCCCTGTATATAAGAAAGAGGTCTACTGGTCGCCAAGCAACGCCAACGGCTACTTCACCTATGCCAACATGACGCTCAAGCGCGCCTTCGCACGCAGCATCAACTCCGTGGCCGTCAAGCTCGGACAGGAGATGGGCATCGACCGCGTGGCCAAGACGGCCTACCGCATGGGCATCCGCACCAAGCTCGAGGAGACGCCCTCGCTCGCACTCGGAGCCGGCGACGTCTGTCTGGAGGAGCTGGTCAACGCCTATGCCACCGTCGCCAACGACGGAAAGATGAAGGCGCCCGTCCTCGTCACCCGCATCCTCGACCGCGACGGCAATGAGATCTATCACGAAGACGAGCCACAGGAGCAGGCCATCAGCTATCGCACGGCCTTCTTCATGCAGCAGCTCCTGCAGGGCGGCTTGCAGGAGCCCGGCGGCACCAGCCAGGGTCTGTGGCGCTTCGTGCGCCCCTTTGCTGACGACACCGACTTCGGCGGCAAGACAGGCACGACCAACAACCACAGCGACGCCTGGTTCATGGGCGTCACCCCGCGCCTCGTCTGTGGCTCGTGGGTTGGCGGAGAGTATCGCGCCATCCACTTCCGCACGGGCGCACTGGGCCAGGGCAGCCGTGCCGCCATGCCCATCTGCGGCGCGTTCCTCGAGAAGGTGCTCGCCGACAAGCACTTCAAGAAGTATCGCGCCAAGTTCGCCCCCTCGCACGATCCGAACATCACCGACGAGATGTACAAGCAGTGCACCTACACCTACTATCAGCCTGACACCACGTCGAACGACAGTGTCGTCTACTTCCCCGCTGCCGTCAACTATCCCGAGCGCGAGAGCACCGCACCCCTCGACGAGCCTGACATCCCCGACCTGCCCGTCAGCATCGATACGAAGAACACGGAAGCCACACCCGCCGAGGAGGAGTAAAGCCATGGAACTGGACCTCGAGAACAAGGAGTGGCAGGACGCCCTGCAGATCGTCAACTTCACCCGTCGCTCGCTTTTCCTCACGGGAAAGGCCGGCACGGGCAAGTCGACCTTCCTCAGATACGTGGCAGCCAACACGAAGAAGAAGCACGTCATACTGGCCCCCACAGGCATCGCGGCCATCAATGCGGGCGGCTCAACCCTCCACAGCTTCTTCCGCCTCCCCTTCCATCCCCTGCTGCCCAACGACTCGCGCTACGACCGCCGCCACATCAAGGAGTCGCTCAAGTACACCAGCGCCCAGCGCAAGCTGCTGCGCGAGGTGGAGCTCATCATCATCGACGAGATCTCGATGGTGCGCGCCGACATCATCGACTTCATAGACAAGGTGTTGCGCATCTACACACGCTCCTACGAGCCCTTCGGCGGCAAGCAGCTCCTTCTTGTGGGCGACATCTATCAGCTTGAGCCCGTCGTCAAGGAGGAGGACCGCCAGCTGCTGCGCCCCTTCTACCAGTCGGCCTACTTCTTCAACGCGAAGGTGTGGCAGCAGATGCAGCTCGTCTCCATCGAGCTGCGCAAGGTCTACCGCCAGCGCGACGACCGCTTCATCGCCATGCTCGACCGCATCCGCCAGAATGCCGCCACGCCATCCGACCTGACCACGCTCAACGCACGCCTCAACGCCAGCCTCGACACTACGGGCGACAAGCTTCAGATCATCCTGGCCACACGACGCGACACCGTCGACTACGTCAACGAGCAGCGGCTCGCAGAGCTTGAGGGCAGCCCCACCGTCTTCCATGGCGCCATCGAGGGCGACTTCCCTGAGACGTCGCTGCCCACGCCGATGGAGCTACGCGTCAAGCTCGGCGCCCAGGTCATCTTCATCAAGAACGACAAGGAGAAGCGATGGGTCAACGGCACCCTCGGCACGATCACAGAGATCGATGCCGACGAAGGCAGCATCTGCGTCATGCTCGAGGACGGACGCGACGTCAGCGTCGAGCCCGAGGTGTGGGAAAACATGCGCTACACGTTCAACGAGAAGGAGCAGAAGATCGAGGAGCAGCTGCTCGGCACCTACACACAGTTCCCCCTACGGCTGGCATGGGCCATCACCGTGCACAAGAGCCAGGGCCTGACGTTCAGCCAGGTCAGAATCGATTTCACGGGAGGCGCCTTCGCTGGCGGCCAGACCTACGTCGCCCTGTCGCGCTGCACCTCGCTCGAAGGCATCTCCCTCGTCGCCCCCATCCGCCCGCAGGACATCTTCGTGCGCAGCGAGGTCGTCCAGTTCGCCCGCCGCTACAACGACCAGCTGCTCATCTCGCAGGCCATGCAGGAGGGCCGCGCCGACCGCGAATACCACGATGCCGTCAAGGCCTTCGACCAGGGCGACTTCCAATTGTTTCTCGACAACTTCTTCAAGGCAATCCACAGCCGCTACGACATCGAGAAACCCACGGTGCGACGCTACATCCGCCGCAAGCTCGAAATCATCAACCGCCAGAAGCGTGAGATCGAAGCGCTCCGCAAGGAGAAGCATGAGCGCGAGAAGACCCTCAAGCGACTGGCTGCCGAATACACGCTGCTCGGCAAGGAGTGCGAACAGGAGCACATGCCCGATGCTGCCATCCGCAACTACGAGAAGGCTCTCGAGCTCTATCCTGAGGCAAATGAGGCCAAACGTCGACTAAAAAAGCTTAACAAGCGAAGCTGAGCACACACAAAACTGTGCGAATTTAGCACAAATCAAGAAATTGTGTGCCCACACACTAAAAATGTTGAAAAAAAGTATCAAAAACATTTGGTCGGTTTGGAAAAAAGTCCTATCTTTGCAGCGTTATCCTGAAAACAATCTTTTTACCTTAAAAGAACTAATACCTATTGAAGATAGAAGCGGCCGGCTGTGAAGCTCGTCGCTTTTGTTTTATCCCTATAGCGTCAGAACGCGATGCTAAACAATCGGACACGTCAGCCCATGCCTTTCTAATGCAAAAGTCCCCCGACGCACACGGCGACGGAGGACTCGACGCTGGACGAAGCAACGCTGTGTCACAAACACAACGGTCCTGTGTCTGAGACACAGGACCGCTTTGACATGGTCAAAGGACCGCTTCGTTTTCAGCGTTGCGGTCCGACAGTTGCATGAGCCGATCACTTCTTCAGCAGCGATGCAATCCACAGGATGGCGACGGCGCCGATGATGGCCGTTCCGAGCTGGCCGAGCAGGCCGCCCCACTCAATGCCGAGCATGCTGAAGAGCCAGCCTCCGAGCACACCGCCAAACAGTCCGAGCAGCAGATTCATCAGGAATCCGAAACCGCCGCCCTTCATCAACTTGCCGGCGCAGAAGCCAGCCAAACATCCAATGATAATAGAACCAATAATACCTGTCATAACTTTTAATATTTTAAATTAGACAAAACTTTTCAGCAGAAACCACGCCATCGGCACCAGCAGCGCCGGCAGCATGTCGAGCGTCTTCAACCGCTTGACGGCCAAAAGTTTCAGTCCGCTGGCCGTGATCATCAGTCCGCCCACGATGAGCAGTTCGGCCATGAGCTGGTCGCTGACGGCCTGGCTCGACAGCCGCGCCACCATGAAGAACATGCCCTGCCAGAGGAACAGCACGGGAGCGGCCAGGAGCATACCCAGGCCGTAGGTCGAGGCAAAGATGGTCGACGAGACGAAGTCGAGCGTCGCGTTGGTGAAGAGAAACGTGTGGTCGCCTTTCAGGGCCGCAATGACGGGCCCCAGCATCGACAGGGGGCCGATGCAATAGAGCAGCGTGGCCGTCGAGAGGCCGTCGGCCAGCCGGCTGCCGCCCTTCGAACGGCTGTCGACGAGGCGATGGAAGCGTCCGTCGATGTCGAGCCACGTGCCCACGACGGTGCCCAGGGCCATGGCTACGATGAAGAGCACGGGATACTGGCTCTTGGGCAGGTTGCTGATGCATGCGTTCAGTCCGATGGCCAGCGAGGCCAGTCCGAGGACATCGTAGAGGGCCGTCTTGTATTGCTCCCTGATGCCTCGGTGCAGAAAGCTGCCCAGCAAGGTGCCTACGATGATAGCTATTGTGTTGACGATTGTTCCAATCATAGGCGCAAAGGTACAAAAAAAACTGACAGGAAAGGCATTATTTCAATTTTTTTTTGTAATTTTGTGCGCAAAACTAAAAACCATTGCACAATGGACGATGAAATAAGAGACGACATTGGCGAAGAGCTAATGTCAGGAACAACAGATAACGACGAGGCCGGCGGAGTCATTGAAGGGCACTCCGACTACAAGCCCGTCAACCGATTCGACGCATCAGCCGTCCACCACCTGAGCGGCATGTATCAGAACTGGTTCCTCGACTATGCCTCCTACGTCATTCTCGAGCGCGCCGTCCCCCACATCGAGGACGGCCTGAAGCCCGTGCAGCGGCGCATCCTGCACTCGATGAAGCGCATGGACGACGGACGATATAATAAGGTGGCCAACATCGTGGGCCACACCATGCAGTTCCATCCCCACGGCGACGCCTCCATCGGCGACGCCCTGGTGCAACTGGGACAGAAGGACCTGCTCGTCGACACGCAGGGCAACTGGGGCAACATCCTCACGGGCGACCGTGCCGCTGCGCCCCGATACATCGAGGCCCGCCTATCGAAGTTCGCCCTCGACACAGTGTTCAATCCCAAGACGACGGAGTGGCAGCTCTCCTATGACGGGCGCAACAAGGAGCCTATCACGCTGCCCGTCAAGTTCCCCCTGCTCCTCTCGCAGGGCGCCGAGGGCATTGCCGTGGGCCTGTCGTCGAAGATTCTGCCCCACAACTTCAACGAGATCTGCGATGCCGCCATCAGCTATCTGCACGACGAGGAGTTCCATCTCTACCCTGATTTCCAGACGGGCGGCTCCATCGACGTGTCGAAATATAACGACGGCCAGCGCGGCGGCGTGCTGAAAGTGCGCGCCAAGATCGAGAAGCTCGACCAGAAGACGCTCGTCATCCGCGAGCTGCCCTTCTCGAAGACGGTCAACACGCTCTGCGAAAGCATCACCAAGGCCATCGAGAAGGGCAAGATCAAGGCCCGCAACGTCACTGACCTGACCTCGGCCGAGGTGGAGATCCAGGTGCACCTGGCCCCCGGTGTGTCGAGCGACAAGACCATCGACGCCCTCTATGCCTTCACTGACTGCGAGATCAACATCTCGCCCAACTGCTGCGTCATTGCCGACCAGAAGCCCCAGTTCCTCACCGTCAGCGACGTGCTGCGCCACTCCGTCGACCGCACCAAGGACCTCATCCGCCAGGAATTGGAGATCCGCCGCGGCGAGCTCCTGGAGCAGCTCCACTTCTGTTCGCTCGAGAAGATCTTCATCGAGGAGCGCATCTATAAAGACAGGAAGTTCGAACAGGCCCCTACGATCGACGCCGTCTGCGAGCACATCGACGAGCGCCTGACGCCCTACTACCCGCAACTGGTGCGCGAGGTGACCAAGGACGACATCCTGCGCCTGCTCGAGATCAAGATGCAGCGCATCCTGAAGTTCAACAAGGACAAGGCCGACGAGCTGATGGCGCGGCTGCAGGACGAGATCGACCAGATAGAGCGCGACCTGGCCAACCTCACGGAGGTGACGGCCGACTGGTTCCAGTTCCTCAAGGACAAGTACGGCAAGGACCACCCGCGCCTCACGGAGCTGCGCAACTTCGACACCATCGAGGCCACGAAGGTGGCCGAGGCCAACCAGAAGCTCTACATCAACCGCCAGGAGGGATTCATCGGCACGGGGCTGAAGAAGGACGAATACGTCTGCAACTGCTCCGACATCGACGACGTCATCCTCTTCTATAAGGACGGCAAATATAAAGTGGTACGTGTGGCCGAGAAGCTTTTCGTGGGCAAGAACGTGCTGTGGCTCGGCGTGTTCAAGAAGAACGACAAGCGCACCATATATAATGTGGTCTATCGCGACGGCCGCCAGGGTCCCTACTTCATCAAGCGATTCAACATCACGGGCATCACGCGCGACCGCGAGAACGACCTGACGCAGGGCACGCCGGGCTCGAAGGTGATGTACTTCACCGTCAACCCCAACGGCGAGGCCGAGGTCATCAAGGTGACCCTCGACGCCTCCGTCCAGGCCCAGAACCCGCGCGCCAGCATCTTCCTCGAGCGCTCCTTTGCCGACATTATCATCAAAGGGCGCGCCTCGAAGGGTAACCTGCTGACCAAGAAGCCCGTACACCGCATCACCCTCAAGTCGCAGGGCCACTCCACGCTGGGCGGCCGCAAGGTTTGGTTCGACCCCGATGTCAACCGTCTGAACTACGACGACCACGGACGCCTGCTGGGCGAATTCTTCGACGACGACCAGATTCTCGTCGTCCTGAGGAACGGCGACTTCTATCTGACCAACTTCGACGCCAACAACCACTACGAGGAGAATATCCTGCGCATCGAGAAGTTCCAGCCCGACAAGGTGTGGACGGCCGTGCTCTTCGATGCCGACAACCAAGGCTACCCCTACCTCAAGCGATTCCTCATGGAGGCCACCAAGCGCAAGCAGAACTTCATGGGCGACAACCAGACGTCGAAGCTCGTGCTGCTCAGCGACGAGGTCTATCCCCTGATCCGCGTCACCTACGGCGGAGCCGACGAATATCGCGGCTCTGAGGACATCGATGCCGAGCAGTTCATCGCCGTCAAGGGCTTCAAGGCCAAGGGCAAACGCATCTCCACATGGCAGATTGAGAGCATCGAGGAGCAGGAACCCGTGAGATTCCCAGAGGAGGCTCCCCTTTCGTCCCCCGAGGGGGACACGACAGACGATGACCCTGAAACTACAGAAGCCCCATCGGGGGCCGCAGGCGGGGCTTCGCCTTCTGGGGCAGAGAACCTTGACCCCGATGCCGGCAAGAGCCAGCAGCAAGTGATTGACGAGATGACCGGCCAGCTAAACCTGTTCTCCGATGACGAGTTCTAAGCGTTGCCTCCTGACGTGCGCAGTGCTCCTGACTGCGCTGACGGCGCGGGCCAACCCCGTGCTGCCCGCCACGCACACGCGCCAGTCGTATCAGCTGGGAGTCGGACCGACCCAGCTGCTCGACACCTATCTGTCGCAGGAGAAGTTCCACGGCACGGGCTTCACCTTCCTGTCGACCACCGAGCGCTATGGTTCCTACGTCGATTACGACAATTGGCGCACACTCATCCAGCACCAGCTGTCGCTATCCACCGCCGACGACCGCTCAGGCTCGCGCGACGAGCTGCAGGGCGACTATTCGTTCTTCGTCGGTCGCGTCCGCCATTGGCAGGCTTTCACCTGGCACAACTATCATAATGCCGTCTATGTGGAAGCCGGGGCGATGCTCAACGGCAACCTTGGCTTCATCTATAACACAAGCAATTCGAACAACCCGGCTCAGGCCCGCCTCGCGCTCAACCTCATGCCCGTGGCGGCAGCACGCGCCCACGTCGACCTCTTCAAGCGTCGCCTGGAGATGCGCTACGAACTGGCCCTGCCACTCGTCGGGGTGGCCTTCAGCCCCAACTACGGACAGTCCTACTACGAAATCTTCTCGCTCGGCAACTACGACCACAACGTAGTGCCGACCACCTTTGTCTCCGCCCCCAACTTCCGCCAACAGATCACCATTGATTATAAGTTGTGGCGAAACGCCAGCCTGCGCATCGGCTACCTGGGCGACTATCAGCAGCTGCGGGTCAACAACCTGAAGTCGCACGTGCTCCACCATCGCTTCATGGTGGGCTACGTGCGCAGTCTCACCCACACCAAACCTCTCAAGCAAAAGTAATGAAACATCCTGCCATCAGCCATGTCTACCGTCTCGTCGGGCTGCTTTGCCTGATGCTGTGCTTCGCCACGTCGGCCTGCGTCAACGAAGAAGAATACGACGACACGCCACAGGGCAACCTCGAGGCCCTATGGCGCATCATCGACGAGCACTACTGCTTCTTCGACTACAAGCAGCACGCCTACGGGCTCGACTGGCAGGAGGTTCACGCACGCTACGCTGCACAGGTCAACGACGGCATGTCGCAGAAACAGCTCTTCGAGGTGCTGTGTAATATGCTGGCCGAACTGCGCGACGGCCACGTCAACCTCTCGGCGCCCCACGACTTCGGGCGTTACTGGGCCTGGTCGGAGGACTATCCGTCCAACGTGAGCGACACGCTCCTGCGCCGCTATATGGGCACCGACTATAAGATTGCCGCAGGCATCGACTACTGCATCCTCGACGACAACATCGGCTACGTGCGCTACGAGTCGTTCACGCAGGGCGTCGGCGAGGGCAATCTCGACGAGGCGTTGCTCCACATGATCCTCTGTCGCGGACTCATCGTCGACATCCGTGGCAACGGCGGCGGCGACCTAACCAATGCCGAGAAAATGGCAGCCCGCTTCTGCAACGAGAAGACGCTCGTCGGCTACAGGCAACATAAGAGGGGAACCGGCCACAGCGACTTCTCGCCCATGGAGCCCCGCTATCTGGAGCCCTCGGCCAACATCCGATGGCAGAAGCCCGTCGTCGTGCTGACCAACCGCCAGGTCTTCTCCGCAGCCAACGAGTTCACGCTCTACATGAAGTCGCTGCCCAACGTCAAGATCGTTGGCGACCAGACGGGCGGCGGCTCCGGCATGCCCTTCAGCTCGTCGCTGCCCTGCGGGTGGACGGTGCGCTTCTCGGCCGTGCCGATGTACGACACGGAGCGCCAGCCGACGGAGTTCGGCATAGCCCCCGACTATCGCGTCGACCTGACCGACGACGACTTCCGCCGCGGTCGCGACACGCTCATCGAGTTCGCCCGCCAGCTGATTGCCAACAATTAGTTAAAACAACTTGGTTATCATTATTTCTTAACCACGAATTATACGAATTAAACGAATTAGCTGCGCGCAACCTACACGCTTCTAATTCGTTTAATTCGTATAATTCGTAGTTAAACCATCATCACAGTCTCAGTCGTCGTAGCAGCCCAGTCCGTGGGCCGTCGAGAGCGAGTCGAGGCGGAAGTCGTAGATGAGGTTCTCTTCGTCAATCTGACGGAAGTGCTGCTTGCCCTGTATGGAGTCGTCCTTTGTCTCCCAGTGGATATTGACGAAGTTGACCGAGTCGTCCTCGACCTTTGGCGTACGGAGCAGGGAATTCTCGAAGTGATAATTAAATAAGGTGGTGGAGTCGTCGTCGCGCGTCTCGCCCATGACGACATCGTCGGCATAGCCCGTGACGATGCAGCCCGTCATTTGCATCGTCTCGAGCGGATAAGCATAGTCGCCCGCAAAGTTGGTGAAGCGCAAGGCGGCACCGCGGTCGGCCGACAGGGGATAGAACTGGGCCAGCGTGCAGCGGTCGATGACGGCCGCTCCGCCGATGATGGCCACGCAGTCGCCCAGCGTGTTGGTGAACTGACAGCGCGAGAGACCCACATAGCTGTTATACGAGAGCAGGCCCGCCCCCTTGCAGTTGTGGATGATGCTGCGCTCCATGTAGAGGCGCTGCACGTCGGGGCCGAGGAAAGCGGCCGAGTCGCACACCAGGCCGTCGCAGGCGCTGCGTATCTCAGTGTTAATGATCTGGTTGCCGTAGGACGACGAATGGAGGGTGACGCCCCGCCACTGGCCGCTCACGCGGTCGTAGGGCAGATAGTCGAACATGTGGTCCAGCCGGTCGCCACGCAGCGTCGCGCCGTCAGCCAGCAGCGTACCATAGACGTCGATGCCGGCCTGGTCGTGGAAATAGAGCGTCGTGTTGCGCAGCGTCAGCGTGGCAGCCGAGTCGATGCGCAGCCCGCCATAGACGACGATGGGCTTGCTGCTCTCTATCAGCGAGTCATGGCTGACGACGACGTCGCGCAGCAACAGCGCATCCCACGACCAGCCACGCAGATGGACCCGCTGCTGCTGGCCGCTCTCGAGGGTAAACAGGAGGTCGTCCTCGATCATCTGCGGGTCGGGCTGATTGTTCTCAGGGGCCGTCAGCTCCACGAAGACGCGGATGCTGTCGCCCTTGCGCACCTCGAGGTCGGTGACGACGGAGCCCAGCGTATTGTCGAGATAGGAGCCGTCGACGTTGACGCGGAATCCCGTCTGGTTGCCCTGCCGCAGGCGGACGCTGCTCAGCCGCAGTCCGTCGCGCGAGCGGTTGTAGACCCAGAAGTCGTAGGTCCGCGACCCGACGGTGGAGAAGATGGTGTCCATCAGCACCGAGTCGGTTGAGAACGAGAGCGTGGCCGTAGGGCTCGTGGTGAACGAGTCGTTGTCCGAGCAGGCCGTAAACAATGTACAATGAACAATGAACAATGTACAATGAAGAATGTACAATGCTGCACAAAGGAGGCCTTTATAATGAAGAATCCGTTTTACCATAACAATGATAAAACGGATTTTCCTTTCATTTATTGTACATTGTTCATTGTACATTGTACATTACCCAAAGTAGCGCTTCAGCAGCCCGGCGAAGCCGGCACCGTGGCGAGCCTCGTCCTTGGCAGCCTCGTGCACCATGTCGTGGATGGCGTCGAAGCCCATGGCCTTGGCGCGCTTGGCCAGCTCAAACTTGTCGGCGCAGGCACCGTGCTCGGCAGCGGCGCGCTTCTCCAGATTGGTCTTCGTGTCGAACACGACCTCGCCCAGCAGCTCGGCAAACTGTGCGGCATGCACGGCCTCCTCCAGCCCGTAGCGCTTGAAGGCCTCGGCAATCTCGGGATAGCCCTCGCGGTCGGCCTGACGGGCCATGGCCAGATACATGCCCACCTCGCCGCACTCACCGCGGTAGTTGTTGCGCAGCTCCTCAATCATGTCCTCGGGCACACCCTCGATCTTGCCGTCGCCCAGACGGTGGACGGTGGCATAAGTGACGTCGCCCTCTTCCTTCAGTTCAGAGAACTTCGAGGCCGGAGCCTTGCAGACGGGGCACTTCTCGGGAGCAGCATCGCCTTCGTAGATATATCCACAAACGGCGCAGATAAACTTTTTCTTCATAACGTTTTTGTACTCATTTATTAGGATTAGACAATTATTGTGAGGGCAAAGATACTAAAAAAACATGACATCACACAAGGAATTGGAAACTTTTTTGTACCTTTGCACCGTTTTTTTGTAAAACACATCTTTATTAACATTATGTACAAACCAATTTTCAACAAGCGCGAGGTCATCGTCTTCCGTCAGTTTAAGCGGAAGGGATGGTCGCTCTTTGCTTGTCTGGGACGCGAGGTGGTCATCTCGGTCCTGAGCGTGGCTACGCTTTCGGCTACGAAGGCGGCCTCCATCAGCGACGAAGTGTGGCGTGCCGACTCGGCCCAGGCTGTCAAGGAGGTATGGCTGGGCGACGTCGGCGTCACTGGCTCCCGCGCACCCCTGACCCAGAGTCAGGCTGCGAGAATGGTAACTGTACTGAGCCGCGAGGACATTCAGGCGGCGCCAGTACAAAGTGTCAACGATTTGCTGAAGTATGCCGTGGGCGTCGATGTGCGCCAGCGGGGAGCGCTTGGCTCCCAGACCGACATCTCCATCCGGGGCGGCACACAGGAGCAAATCACCCTCCTGCTCAACGGTATCAACATCTGTGATGCACAGACGGGCCACAACGTGATGGACCTGCCCTGCCAGCTCAGCGACATCGTACGCATCGAGGTGCTCGAGGGGCCGGCCGGACGCGCCTATGGCACGTCGTCGCTCGTGGGTGCCATCAATATTGTGACGAACACAGGGGCCCACCCCCAGCCCCTCCCCAAGGGAGGGGAAGCCCACCCCCGACCCCTCCCCAAGGGAGGGGAGATATTTAGTGAGGTAGGGTCGTTCGGATATGCGAAGATAGGCTTTGCAACCAAGCTCCCCTCCTTCGGAGGGGCTGGGGGAGGCTTCTTTGGTGGCGGCCTCAGCGCCTCCTATCAGCGCAGCGACGGCTTCAGCCGCTCGAAGGCGGGCCGCCTGAACACCGACTATTCAGGCTCGAAGGCCTTCTATCAGGGCAGCTACGACGACGACAACGTCCGTCTCTCGTGGCATGCCGGCCTGGCCGACAAGGGCTGGGGCTCCGGCACGTTCTACGCCACGCCCCGCTGGCAGGCCGACGAACAGTATGAGCACACGACGAAGTTCTTCACGGCCCTGCAGGCCGAGACGAAGCGCGGAGCCATCCACTTCCGTCCCGCCATCTACTGGAACCAAAGCCGCGACCGCTATGAGGGCTACCGCGACAAGCCCGACGTGATGAAGTTTAATTATAATAGGTGTAACGTCTACGGCGTCAACCTCAACAGCTACTTCGACTGGGCTGCTGGCCGCACCGCCTTCGGCGCCGAGATACGCAACGAGGACCTCGTCAGCGGCAACCTCGGCGAACCGCTCTTCGCGCCACAGCACATCAGCGGCACCGACCGCGACTACACCCTGGGACTCAACCGCACCAACACGTCGGCCCACCTGGAGCACAACCTCCTGCTCCGCCGGCTGACCGTCTCGGCGGGCTTCGTCGCCATGAAGAGCTCGCAAAGCGCCGCCGGATGGCACGTCTATCCCGGCATCGACCTGAGCTATCGCCTCGGCGACAGCTGGAAGCTCTTCGCAGGCTATAACTCGTCGATGCGACTGCCGTCGTTCACCGAGATGTATTACAAGCTGCAGGGCTACGCTGCCGACCCTCACCTGAAGCCAGAGGAGATGCACGCCCTCGAGGCCGGCGCACGCTACGTCTCCCCCACCCTGCAGGCGAAGCTGACGCTATGGCATCACCACGGACGGAACATGATCGACTGGATCATGGACACCCGCCTGGGCGACGAGGCCAAGTGGCAGAGCGTCAACCACACACGCATCAACGCCACGGGCGTGGAGGCCGCCATGGGGCTCGACCTGAAGCAGCTCCTCGCACTCCCCACACGCCACACGACGCTCGACCTGTCCTACAGCTACATCACGCAGGACAAGGACCTCGAGGAGGGACTCGTCTCGCAGTATGCCCTTGAGTATCTGCGCCATAAACTCGTGGCACGCCTCAGCACATCGCTCTGGCGGGCCCTGTCGCTGGGACTGAACCTCCGCTGGCAGGACCGCACGGGCCAGTACACCACGTTCGGCGGCGACGTCCTCGACTACCGGCCCTTCGCCCTCGTCGACGCGCGCCTCGAGTGGGCCCGGCCCAGCTACGCGCTCTATGCCGAGGTGAACAACGTGCTCGACAACCGCTCCTACGTCGACTACGGCAACGTGCCGCAGCCCGGCGCCTGGTTCGTCGTCGGCGGCCGACTGCGTCTTCCGTTCTGAACGGTTCCCTGAAACTCTCGTCACGCCGTGACGCCATGACGGCACGACGTGACGGCATGAAACCACGACGTGACGGCATGCCGTCACGTCGTGTCGTAAGTTTACTGGATGCTTCCGTTCTAAAAAGTTTTAAATAATAGCCGACGTTTGTCGGAAAACCAAGAAAATGTAGTAACTTTGCATGCGATAGCAGAGATACTACATTTTTTAATTTAATAAACAATAAGGTAAATCAGATTATGACAATCAACGAAATGAACTTTGCCGGCAAGAAGGCAATCGTGCGCGTTGACTTCAACGTGCCCCTCGACGAGAATGGTAAGATCACGGACGACACCCGCATCCGCGGTGCACTGCCCACGCTGAAGAAGATCCTCAGCGACGGCGGCGCCGTGATCATCATGAGCCACATGGGCAAGCCCAAAGGCAAGGTGAACCCCAAGCTGTCGCTCGGACAGATCCGCGAGGCCGTGGAGAAGGCTCTCGGCGTGCCCGTCAGCTTCGCTCCCGACTGCGCAAAGGCTCAGGAGGCCGCTGCAGCCCTGAAGATGGGCGAGGCCCTGCTGCTTGAGAACCTGCGCTACTATCCCGAGGAGGAGGGCAAGCCCGTCGGCATCGAGAAGACCGACCCCGCCTACGAGGACGCCAAGAAGGAGATGAAGGCCCGCCAGAAGGAGTTCGCCAAGACGCTGGCCTCGTATGCCGACGTCTACGTGATGGACGCCTTCGGCACGGCTCACCGCAAGCATGCCTCGACGGCCGTCATCGCCGACTACTTCGACCAGGACAAGAAGATGCTGGGTCTGCTGATGGAGAAAGAGGTGCAGGCCGTCGACAACGTGCTGTCGAACATCAAGCGCCCCTTCGTCGCCATCATGGGCGGCTCGAAGGTCAGCTCGAAGATCGGCATCATCGAGAACCTGCTGGGCAAGGTCGACCGTCTGATCCTCTGCGGCGGCATGACCTACACCTTCGCCAAGGCTCACGACGGCGAGATCGGCAACTCGATCGTGGAGCTCGACAAGCTCGACGTGGCACTGGGCGTCGAGGAGCTGGCCAAGA
This sequence comes from Prevotella sp., assembly GCA_017470345.1. GTDB lineage: Bacteria > Bacteroidota > Bacteroidia > Bacteroidales > Bacteroidaceae > Prevotella. The sequence goes on along the minus strand of JAFUEP010000025.1, from coordinate 81,519 downwards.
AGAACGGCGTGGAGCTCGTGCTCGGCACGGACTGCACCGCTACGAACGGCCTCGACTTCGGCACGATGACCGTGAAGCCCGGCTCTGAGATCATCACCTGCCCCGCCACGAAGGTGCCCGAGGGCTTCGAGGGCGTCGATGCCGGTCCTGAGAGCCAGAAGGCTTTCCAGAAGGCTATCGAGGGCGCCAAGACCATCCTGTGGAACGGTCCTGCCGGCGTGTTCGAGTGCGACGACTTCACCGCTGGCAGCCGCGCTATCGGCGAGGCCATTGCCAAGGCTACGAAGGAGGGCGCCTTCTCGCTCATCGGCGGCGGCGACTCGGTGGCCTGCGTCAACAAGTTCGGCCTGGCCGACCAGGTGAGCTACATCTCGACGGGCGGCGGCGCTCTGCTTGAGGCCATCGAGGGCAAGGTGCTCCCCGGCGTGGCAGCCATCAAGGGATGAACCTAAAGTAAAAAGGAAAAGTGAAAAGTGAAAAATTTGCTACCGCTGCATGAATGATATTTCAGCGCGGTAGCAAATTTTTCACTTTTCACTTTTCCTTTTTCCTTAAACTCACTTTTCCTCCGCCAGCGGCGTGCCGAGCAGCTTCTCGGCCTTCTCCTTAGCAGCCTTGGCCTTGTCGCGGGCCTTCTCCACCTCCTTGACGGCGTCCTGAGCCTTGCTCGCAGCCTTATCGGCAGCCTTCTGAGCAGCCTCCACCTTCTGGGCAGCCTTCTGGGCGGCCTTCTCGGCATTGGCCTGAGCCTTCTCGGCCTTAGTGATGGCGACCTTAGCCTTCTCGTAATCCTTCACGGCTGCCTCCTTCTTGGCCTGCTCCTTGGCAGCGGCCTTCAGTTCCTTGGCGGTCATGTTGGTAGCATCCTGCACGGTCACCGTGTTCTGGGCCTGAAGGCCCATGCATGCCATGGTCATCATGGCAATCATCATCAGTTTCTTCATTGCTTTTCGTTCTTTTAGTTAAATAAATACGTTTCTGCCTGCAAATATAAGCAATTCTGCCGATATACGCAAGAAAAAGACCGAAAAAAGCATCATCAGAAGTGCAAACGGACATCGACGCCCACCTGCAGGGGATTGCCCCGATGGGCATAATAGTTGAGCGTTCCGGCCATAGAGCTGGGCGTGGCGAAGGTGTTGTAGTTCGTGTCGGTGAGGTTGCGGCCCCAGAGGCTGACCACGAGGTGTCCGAAGTCGGCATCGGCGTGGGCCCCGAGTACGGCGTAGAGCTTCTGCTCTGAGGTGTTGGCCTCGTCCCAGTAGGTCTTGCCCTGTGCCGTCAGGTTGGCACCCAGGGTGAGCGAACGGAGAAGGGAGCCGAAGTCGATGCGATAGTCGGCCGTAGCGGCGAAGGTGTGCTCCGGGATGAAGGGTACGCGCTTGTCCTTATAGTCGAGGGCGACAGTCTGTCCGTCGACGGTGGTGCTGTCGACGTATTCCTTGAAGACGGCCCGCGTGTAGCCATAGTTGAGGCTCCAGTTCAGGTGGTTGTCGAGTGCACGTCCGCGCAATGAGGCCTCGACGCCGCAGCTGTAGCTCCGTCCGGCATTGACCATCATGCGGCCGAACCCGTAGTTGCCGGCCATGACGGAGAGCTGCTGGTTGCGGATCTGCATGTAGTAGCCTGTCAGGTCGGCCTGCACCTTCGAGCCGAAGAGGTTGAGGTGGGCGCCGAACTCGTAGTTCCACGACTCCTCGGGTTTATACGAGATGGTCTCGCGGATGTTGCGATAGGCGCCGGCGTCGTGGGCAATCTCCATGTCGCCGCGTGCCCTCTGGGCGATGCCCTGCAGCTCGGTCTGAAGGATGTCGCTGAACATCTGGATGTTGAATCCGCCGGCACGGTAGCCCTTGGAGACGAGTGCATAGACGTTGCTGCCGCTGTTGCCGATGCGATAGGTCAGTCCGAACTTGGGCAGCCACTGAGCGAAGGAGTTGTCCTCCTTATGGGCCAGGTCGGAGACGACGTTGGCCTTGACGGTGGTGCCCATGACGCTCTCGTCGAGGTGCATGGCTCCGCGGGTGGCATAGTCGATGGAGGTCTGGCTGAGGTCGTAGCGCAGTCCGACGGTGGCCGTCAGTCGCGGTGTGATGTCGATGTTGGATTCATGGAACAGGCCGTAGTTGTTCTGCGGAGTGCGGAACAGTCCGGGGATGGTCTCCATGTCGAGACGGATGTGGCATCCGCCCATGCGCTCAATCAGAGCCTTGGCGGCATCCATACCCATGCGTGCGGCCATCGAGTTGAGCATGCCGTAGTAGGCATAGTCCTCGATGGTCTTCGAGAGGAAGTTGTTCATCTCACTGTCGAAGTAGACGGGGGCCGTCGTCTTCAGGGCCTGATAGGAGAAGAAGGCGCCGGTCGTCCATCGCCAGGGTCCCTCGGTGCGGCTCTTCAGCGAGAGCTCCTGCGTGAGGGCGTTCTGCAGCTGGGCCTGATCCAGGTGCATATAGTCGAGCGGACGATAGTCGATGTCCATCATCATGTCGTCGTTGAGGTATTGCCATGAGGCCGTGTAGTTCAGGTCGGCCCAATCGCCACGATAGTTGAGCCCCAGGCCCGTGGTGAGCATGTGGCGGCTGTAGGTGCCCTGACGATTGGTGGCGGGGTCCTGGGCGTGGCCCTCGGCATCCATCTCCCCGTAGGGGAATCCGTTTTGGCGGACCCACTGGTAGTCGCCGATGAGATCGACCATCAGGCGGTCAGTCGCCTGCCACTGCAGCCGCAGTCGTCCGCCGGCCTCGTTGGACTCGTCGGCATGGTCGCCCGTCGTCTGGTTCTCGAAGAAGCCCTGCTGGCCGTTGTAGAAGCCGGCCACGGAGAGCCCGAACCGCTCGTTGAGCTTGGCGTAATGGGCCACCTCGGCGTTGCGCCACAGGCCCGTAGCGCCCGAGAGGGTCACGTCGGTGCCCTGATAGCGCAGGGGCTGGCGCGTATTGATGCGGATGAGTCCGCCCTCGGTGTTCTGACCGTAGAGTGTGCCCTGAGCGCCGCGCATCACGTCGACGCGCTCCACTCCGTAGACATGAGTGTTGAACATCGACTTGTTGATCACGGGTATGCCGTCCATATAGATGCCCACGGCGGGGCTGTTCACGCGCGAGCCGATGCCACGGACGTACATCGACGAGGTGTAGCGCGAACCGTAGTTAGGCATGGCGAAGTTGGGGACGTAGAGCGACACGTCGCGCAGGTCGCGCAGGCCGAGCTGCCGGATGTCCTCAGCCCCGATGATGGTGCTGCTGACGGGCTGACGGCGCAGCGGGGTCAGGTCCTTCACGACGACGACCTCGTCGAGGTCGACCACGCGCGACGTATCTCCAAGTTCTACGGTTTCGGCCGAAGCCACTGCCGACACGCATGTCAGGCAGAAGATGATGAATGGTTTCATTGTCATTGTATACTTTATAAGAAATTTCATGGTGCAAAGGTACGACTTTTCGTTCGTTCCCACAATCCATATTTTTATGGATTTTAAAAAGGACCGCTTCGCGACGGGGAAAGCGGTTCTACAGACTAACCAAAGAGCAACTTGAACAAGGCCGAAGCGCACCATGCCACAGCCGTGGTGTAGGCAGCGGCGAACAGCGCCCAGCGCCAGGAGCCCGTCTCGTTGCGGATGGCCACGATCGTGGCTATGCAGGGGAAATAGAGCAGCACAAAGAGCAGATAGGCATAGGCCACGACGGGGGTGATGCCGTCAGCAGTCATCTGTGCGGCCAGGCCCTCGGACGGCTCGGCGTCGTCGGCGTCGGTCGGCGCGTTGTAGAGCACACCGATGGTGGAGGCGACGATCTCCTTGGCGCCCACGCCGGCAATGAGCGAGACGTCGAGCTTCCAGTTGAAGCCCTGAGGACGGAAGACGGGCTCGACGACGCGTCCCATGCGCCCGATGTAGGACTGCTCCTGCTGGGCTTCGGGCGTGAGTGTGTCGTCGTGAGGGAAATAGCCGAGGGCCCAGACCAGGACGGAGGCCACGAGGATGATGCCGCCCATCTTCTTGAGATATTCACGACCCTTCTCCCACGTGTGGCGGCATATCGCCTTTGCCGTGGGCCAGCGGTAAGGGGGCAGCTCCATGACGAACGGCGTGTCCTCGCCACGGACGAGGAAGCGCGAGAAGAGCTTGCTCATGACGACGGCCATGAGGATGCCGACGGCGTAGAGCGAGATCATGACGAGCGACTGCCAGCGCACGGCGAAGAACATGCCGATAATCATAATGTAGATGGGCAGCCGGGCCGAGCACGACATGAAGGGCAGGACGAGCATCGTGATGAGTCGCGAGCGGCGGCTCTCGATGGTCCGGGTGGCCATGACGGCGGGGACGTTGCAGCCGAAGCCCATGATGAGGGGAATGAACGACTTGCCGTGAAGGCCCATGCGATGCATCAGCCGGTCCATGATGAAGGCGGCACGAGACATATAGCCCGAGTCCTCCATCAGCGAGATGAAGAAATAGAGGATGAGAATCTGCGGCAGGAAGACGATGACGGCGCCGACGCCCGCGATGGCTCCGTCGACGAGCAGCGAGCGCAGCGGTCCTTCGGGCAGCGCGTTGCCGACCCACTGACCGAGCCATTCGACGCCGGCCTCGATCCAGTCCATGGGATACTGTCCGAGGGTGAACGTCGTGTGGAACATGATAAATAGGATAAGGAAGAAGATAGGGAACCCGAGGTAGCGGTTGGAGAGGACGGCGTCGATGCGATGCGTCATGCGATAGGTGTCCTCCTTTGTCCCGGTCTGATAGCCGGCCTCCTGCAGGGCACCGTTGATGAAGCCGTACTTGGCGTCCATGATAGCCGTCTCGGCGTCAGTGGCGGTCTCCTCAAGGACGCGGGAGGCGGCGCGGTCGCGGACGGCGAAGAGCTGGCGGGTGTCGGCCGAACGCTGCTCATCGGCCAGATGCTGGCTGACATAGCGCTCCACGTCGTTGTCGTGCTCAAGCAGCTTCAGGGCGAGATAGCGGGTCGAATAGCGCTGCCGGATGTGCTCGTCGGCCTTGAGGTAGCGCTGGATGTGAAGGATGCCGTCCTCAATCTCGTGGCCATAGTTGATGTGGAGATGGCGGTAGTGGCGGCTTGTGCCTTCATAGACCTGGATGACGGCACGGAAGAGGTCCTTGACGCCCATGCCCGAACGGAACGACGTGGGCACCATGGGGGTGCCGAAGAGAGTGGACAACACCTGCAAATCAACATGATCGCCACGCCGTTCAAACTCGTCGTACATGTTGAGGGCACAGACGACGCGGAGGTTCATGTCGACAAGCTGGGTGGTCAGGTAGAGGTTGCGCTCGAGGTTGGAGGCGTCGATGACGTTGATCACGACATCGGGCATCTGCTCGGCCAGGTGGCGGCGCACGTAGAGCTCCTCGGGCGAATAGCACGAAAGGGAATAAGTGCCGGGCAGGTCGACCAGCTCGAAGTCGTAGCCGAAGTAGCTGGCATGGGCCTCACTGGAGTCGACGGTGACGCCGGAGTAGTTGCCCACGTGGCCATGAGCGCCCGAGGCATAGTTGAAGAGCGACGTCTTGCCGCAATTGGGGTTGCCGATGAGGGCGACGCTGATGGTGCGGTGGCCGCGGAGGGCCTCGTGCTGCAGGTAGTCAGTCTGATGGTCGGCGGTGCCGACGTCGGTGCTGCCGGCATAGGGTGTCTGCTCGATGGCCGTGTCGGCTGAGACGACCTCGATGAGGGCCGCCTCGTCATGGCGCAGGCTGACCTCATAGCCCATAAGACGATACTTGACGGGGTCCTGCAGGGGAGCGTTGAGGAGCACCTCGACGCGCTTGCCCCGGATGAACCCCATCTCAATGATGCGTTTGCGAAAACCGCCGTGGCCGTGCACCTTGACGATGACGCCCTGTTCGCCTGTCTTCAGTTCGGAGAGTTTCATAGTGTCCGTTCGTATTCTTTCAAACGGCAAAATTACGAAAAAAAAACGAGACGTCACAGAGGGCTGTCCCGTTTTTGAACGTTAATACCTAAAAATAGTGATTTACGTCATCAGATGCTCAGTTCGTCGAGCACCTTGATCAGTTTCTTGTCGAAGGGCTTGTCGGTACGGATGCACTCGGAGAAGGGCACGTAGACGACCTCGTTATTGCGCACGCCCACCATGACGTTGCGCTGCCCCTGCTTGATGGCCTCGATGGCGCCGACGCCCGTTCGCGAGGCGAGGATGCGGTCGTGGGCCGAGGGCGAGCCTCCCCGCTGGAGATGGCCGAGGATGGAGACGCGGACGTCGAATCCGGGGAACTCCTTCTTCACGCGGTCGGCATAGTAGAGGGCGCCGCACTTGGGACTCTCGGAGACGATGACGATGCACGACTTCTTCGACTTGCGGATGCCGCGCCCCATGAACTGGGCGAGCTGATCCTCCTCCATCATCTCCTCGGGGATGATGGCAGCCTCAGCACCGCAGGCGATGGCGCAGTTCTGAGCCAGGAAGCCGGCGTCGCGGCCCATCACTTCGACGAAGAAGATACGCTCGTGGGAGTTGGCCGTGTCGCGGATGCGGTCGACACACTCCATGATCGTATTCATCGTCGTGTCGTAGCCGATGGTCGAGTCGGTGCCGTAGAGGTCGTTGTCGATCGTGCCGGGCAGACCGATAACAGGGAAGTCGAACTCCATGCCGAAGTTGCGGGCACCGGTCAGCGAGCCGTTACCGCCGATGACGACGAGGGCGTCAATCTCCTCACGCTGGCAGGTCTCGTAGGCCTTCTGCATGCCCTCGGGGGTCATGAAGTCCTTGGAGCGGGCCGTCTTGAGGATGGTGCCGCCACGGGTGATGATGCCTGAGACGTTCTCTGTAGTGAAGGCTTTGACCTCACCCTTGATGAGGCCGTCGTAGCCACGATAGATGCCCTTGATGTTGAATCCATTGTAGATGCCGGCGCGGGTGACGGCACGGATGGCAGCGTTCATACCTGGGGCGTCGCCGCCCGAGGTGAGTATGCCGATGGTTTTAATCTTGGTCATAGCAGTCAAGAAGTTTAGGAGTTAAGGAGTTTGATTTAAGAGAGAAAAGCGATTTCGGCGTAGAGCACGGCGAAACCGAGCAGAAAGCCGATCAAGACCTTCGGCGCCACGTTGCGGAAGTACCAGCCCAGACGGATGTGCTCCATCTGCATGAGCGCCATACCGCTGGTGCTGCCTACGGAGAGCAGGCATCCGCCGACGGCCGTCGAATAGGCCACGACCTTCCAGTAGGCGCCATTAAGGGCGAGGTAGGCCGAAGACGGATCGACTTGATAGAGGGAGATGCCGGAGATGGCAATGGTAAACGAGTCGACAAGACTGGAAAGCAGTCCCATGAGGAAGCCCACGACCCAGATATTGCCGATGGTGGCGTCTATCCAATGGGCCACGTCGCGCAGCACGCCCGACTCGCTGACGACACCCATGCCGAGCATGATGCCCATGACGAAGAGCATCTGCTGGATGGCGCCATACTGCAGCACGCGAGGCACACGTCGCTGCGACATCTGGTCGGCGGTCATGAGCTTGCGATTGAAGGCCTCGTTGACCACCCACAGCACGCTCAGCACGCACAGCGCGCCGAGGAAGGGCGAGAGGTGGGTGAGGTTGCGGAACGTAGGGATGAACCACAATCCGCCGATGCCGACGAGGAACATCAGCAGGCGTTGCCAGCGGTTCAGCCTGGTGTCATCGCCACGATAGGGAGCTGCAACCCACTCGATGTCGAGGCGCGACGGCAGCTGCCTATTAATTAATATGGTGGGAACAACCCAGGCTACGATGGCGGGCAGAGCCAAAAAGGCCGACAGATGTGTGGCCGTGACGGCCTCGCCATCCCAGAGGATGAGCCCCGTAGGATCACCGATGACCGTGAAGCATCCGCCGCACGTAGCCGCCAGGACGATGGCCGAGCCGATGAGCATGCGCTGCGGCCGCGACTTGACGATCTGATGCATCATGATGAGCATGAGCATCGTCGTGGTCAGATTGTCGAGATTGGCGGAAAGGAGGAATGTGGCCAGGGTGATGGTCCACAGCAGCCGTTTCGGGTTGCGGGTGCGGATCCACTCGCTGATGAAGTCGAAGCAGCCGTTGTTGTTGAGAATCTCGATGATGCTCATCGTGGCCAGCAGGAACATGACGATGCTGGCCGCATGGCCCACATACTCGAGGAAGACGCTCTCAGAGAAGTCGTGCCCCCAAATGACGTAGACCACCCATCCAATGGTGCCCAGGAACATGGCGATGGCCGCCTTGTTCACACCCGTCAGATGGCCCGTCGCGATGAGCACATAGCTGAAGAGCAGCATCAAAACAATGATGAGTGTCATTCCGCTTCCTCCTTTATTTCGAGCTTCACTTCTTCTGCTCTGCAGCTTTCTTAGCAGGCTCAACCTTCTTGGCAGGAACGGCGGCGGTCTTCTTGTAACGCTTGTTCATGCCGTTGATGACGTCCTGCGTGATGTCCCACTTCGTCGAGGCATGCAGGATGGCGGCCTTATTGAGAATCAGGTCGTACTGCTTGTCCTTGTTATAGTCGGCCAGGAAGCTGTCGAGGCTGTCCTGGAAAGCCTCGAGGAACTTAGCCTGCTCGTTGGCCAGCTCGCTCTCCAGACGCTGTTGGAGGGCGACGAGGTTGTTCTGCTCACGCTGCAACGCTGCCTGGGCATTCTCGGCCTGCTCGCGGCTGGTGAAGCCGTTGTTCTGGAGCTTCGACTGGAAGTTGTTGACGTTGTTCTCCAGCTGCTTGCTCTTCTGGGCGATGGTGTTGCGGGCGTTGGTGCCCTTCTTCTCCAGGTCAGCAGAGGTCGTCTTGGCAAACTCATACTGAGCCGTCAGCGAGTCAAGCTCGATGTAAGCGATGCGAAGGCCCTCGAGAGCCTCCTCGCTGTTAGCCACGGGCTCATCCATCTTGGGAGCCTGATTGTTGCACGATGCCATGAGCGCAGCCACGGCCATCAATGAGAGAACACGAAAATTCTTTTTCATCTTTGTCTTTAATTTTATCTATTATCTTTTATCTGTTATCTCTTTATCTTTTCATCTACCGCCAGAGAGCTGCGCCGGCGCATCTCGCGATCCTGGTCGAGCACGCAGTGGATGCCGCGCTCACGCATGGCCTCAGAGTCGTGGATATGCTGCGAAGTGAAGCTCCCATTCTTGCGAAAAATGACTTTTACGCATAAAAAAGCCACTCCGATAGCAATTATTAACGCACTAATGACGGATAATTCAAACATTTTTGTTACTTTTGCGGAGTCATTCGACCCGATTTCGGGTGCAAAGTTAATGAATAAATGTTGAAACCTTAACATCTTAAACATTAAAAATGAATAAAAACGAGTTAAAACCTGCTTCGGTGTTCGAGCAGTTTGCAAAGATTAACGAAATTCCACGCCCTTCGAAGCGCGAGGAGAAGATGATTGAGTACTTGAGACAATGGGGCCAAAGCCACGGTCTGGACACACGTGTCGACGAGACGGGCAACGTCATCATCCGCAAACCGGCCACCAAGGGCTATGAGCAGCGCAAGACGGTCATCCTGCAGAGCCACATGGACATGGTGTGCGACAAACTGGTCGACGTCGAATTCAACTTCGACACTGACGCCATCCAGACCTACGTCGACGGGGAATGGCTGCGCGCCAAGGGCACCACGCTGGGCGCCGACGACGGCATCGGATGCGCCATTGAGCTGGCCATCCTTGAGGCCGACGACATTGAGCACGGACCGCTGGAGTGCGTCTTCACCCGCGATGAGGAGACAGGCCTCAGCGGCGCCGAGGGCATGAAGGCCGGTTTCATGACGGGCGACTACCTCATCAACCTCGACTCGGAGGACGAGGGCGAGATGTTCGTCTCGTGTGCCGGTGGCCGCAACACGCAGGCCCGCTTCACCTTCAAGCGCGAAGAGGCCCCTGAGGGCTACTTCTTCCTGCGGGCCCAGCTGAAGGGACTGACGGGCGGTCACTCGGGCGACGACATCAACAAGAAGCGGGCCAACGCCATCAAGCTGCTCGGCCGTTTCCTCTATCAGACGATGACGCGCTACGAGGGTCTGCGGCTGGCTCAGTTCCACTCGGGCAAGCTGCACAACGCCATTCCCCGCGACGGCGAGTTCGTCATCGCCGTGCCCAGCGCCGTGAAGGAGCAAGTGAAGGCCGACTGGAACGTTTTCCAGGCGCTGGTCGAGGACGAGTTCCACGTCACTGACACCCAGATGGTCTGGACCATGGAGAGCGCCGACGCCCAGAAGGTCATCGAGCCCCAGGTGGCCGCTAACTTCATCCGCGCCCTGCAGGCCGTCGACAACGGTGTCTATGCCATCACGCAGGACCCCGAACTGAACGGGCTCGTCGAGACCTCGTCGAACATCGCTGCCGTACACACCACGGAGGACGAGATCAACATTCTCTCGTCGCAGCGGTCGAACGTCATGTCGAACCTCGACAACATGTGCGCCACCTTCCGCGCCACCTTCGAGCTGGCCGGTGCCGAGACCTGCTCCAGCGACGGCTATCCCGCATGGAAGATGCGCGCCGAAAGCAAGCTGCGCGACACCGTCGTCGAGACCTACAAGGAACTGTTCGGCCATGAGCCCATCGTACGCGGCATCCACGCCGGACTGGAGTGCGGTCTTTTCTCTGAGCGCTATCCCGAGCTCGACATGATCTCCTTCGGCCCCACCCTGCGCGATGTCCACACGCCCGACGAGCGACTGCTTATCCCCACGGTCCAGATGGTGTGGGATCACCTGCTGTTGGTGCTGAAGCGCCTGTAATCCTTATTTAATGAGTAAAGACTATATCGAAATCAAAGGGGCGCGCGTCAACAATCTGAAGAATGTCGACGTGCGCCTGCCCCGCAACAAGTTTATCGTCATTGCCGGCGTCAGCGGCAGTGGCAAGTCGTCGCTGGCCTTCGACACGCTTTATGCCGAAGGTCAGCGGCGTTATGTCGAGAGCCTCTCGAGCTACGCCCGTCAGTTTCTCGGACGAATGAACAAACCCGAGTGCGACTTCATACGCGGCATTCCGCCCGCCATCGCCATCGAGCAGAAGGTCATCGCCCGCAACCCACGCTCCACCGTCGGCACGTCGACTGAAATCTACGAATACCTGCGGCTGCTTTTCGCCCGCATCGGCCACACCTTTTCGCCTGTCAGCGGCGAGGAGGTGAAGAAGCATTCGACGGAGGACGTCGTGCAGAAGATGCTGGAGTTCTCGCGCGGCACGAAGTTTGTCGTCATGGCACCCGTCGTCGTCCCCGAAGGACGCACCCTTGAGCAACAGCTGAAGGCATGCATCCTGCAGGGCTACAGCAGGATTATGGCACCAGCAGCGCCCTCGGCCCCCGAGAGGAAAGCCCCCCCTCCGGTCCCCGAGGGGGCTACAATAGTGTCAGCCCATGATGGCAGCGAAATCATCCGCATCGAAGACTATCTTGAACAGATCTCTGCCAACAAGTCTATAGAAGCCCCCTCGGGGGCAGTAGGGGGGGCCACTGGGACGATCCTTTACCTCGTCATCGACCGTCTTTCTGCCGACGACTCGAAGGACACCATCGCCCGCCTTGTCGACTCTGCCGAGACGGCCTTCTATGAAGGTCAGGGTCAGATGCGCCTCATGGTCATGCCGTCAGGACTGACTTACGACTTCTCCACCCGATTTGAGGCCGACGGCATCACGTTTGAGGAGCCCACCGACCAGCTCTTCTCGTTCAACTCGCCCGTCGGTGCCTGCCCGGAATGTCAGGGATTCGGACGCATCATCGGCATCGACGAGCATCTCGTCATACCTGACACCAACCTCTCCGTCTACGACGGCTGCGTCGTCTGCTGGCACGGCGAGAAGATGGGCCAATGGAAGGACTGGTTCATCCAGCATGCCGCCAAGGACGACTTCCCCATCTTTGAACCTTACTATAACCTCACCCAGCGACAGAAGGACCAGCTGTGGCACGGACTGCCCAGCGACCGCCATAAGGACCTGCACGAAAAGCCCTGCATCGATGCCTTCTTCCAGATGGTGAAGGAGAACCAATACAAGATACAGTATCGCGTCATGATGAGCCGCTATCGCGGCAAGACCGTCTGTCCCACCTGCCACGGCACCCGGCTTAAGCCAGAGGCCGACTACGTGAAGATTGGCGGCCGCAGCATCAGCGACCTCGTCGAGATGCCCATCACGCGCTTGGCGCAATGGTTCGAACGTCTCGAGCTCGACGAGCACGACGCCGAGGTGGGCCGACGCCTGCTCACCGAGATTCGCTCACGGCTCACCTTCCTGCTCGACGTGGGGCTGGGCTACCTGACGCTCAACCGCATGAGCAACTCGCTCTCCGGCGGCGAGAGCCAGCGCATCAACCTCTGCACGTCGCTCGGCTCCAGCCTGGTCGGTTCGCTCTACATCCTCGATGAGCCAAGCATCGGCCTGCACGCACGCGACACAGCCCGCCTCATCAAGGTGCTCAAGGAACTTCAGGCACTGGGCAACACCGTCGTCGTAGTCGAGCACGACGAGGAGGTCATCCGCGCCGCCGACTATCTCGTCGACGTAGGTCCCGACGCCGGCCGCCTCGGCGGCGAGATCGTCTATCAGGGACCATTACCAAAAGTCCCCCCGTCAGCCCCCGACACCCGCTCTTACACCATCCGCTACCTTCTCGGCCTCGACACTATAGAAGCCCCCTCGGGGGCCGTAGGGGGGGCTTCTCCCTCGCGCCGCCCCTGGAACCGATTCATCGAAGTGCGCGGTGCCCGCATGAACAACCTGAAAGGCATCGACGTCCGCTTCCCGCTCAACGTCATGACCGTCGTCACGGGCGTCTCCGGATCAGGCAAGTCAAGTCTCGTGAAGGGCATCCTCTATCCTGCCCTGAAGCGACATCTGGGCGAAGTGATGGACGCGCCCGGCGAATACAGCGGACTGGGCGGCGACATCGACGCCATACGCCACATCGAGTTCGTCGACCAGAACCCCATCGGCAAGTCGACACGGTCGAACCCCGCCACCTATGTCAAGGCCTACGACGCCATCCGCGACCTCTTTGCCGACCAGCCATTGGCCCAGCAAATGGGCTTCACGTCGCAATACTTCTCATTCAATGCCGACGGCGGACGATGCGACGAGTGCAAGGGCGCCGGCACCATCACCGTCGAGATGCAGTTCATGGCCGACCTCGTCCTGGAGTGCGAGGTCTGCCACGGCCATCGGTTCAAGCACGACATCCTCGACGTGCGCTATAAAGACAAGAACATCGACGACGTGCTCAACATGACCATCGAGGAGGCCATCGACTTCTTCGAAGGCCAGAAGACCATCGTGAATCGCCTGCGTCCGCTTTACGATGTCGGACTGGGATATATCAAGCTCGGGCAGAGCTCGTCGACCCTCTCGGGCGGTGAGAACCAGCGCGTGAAGCTGGCCTACTTCATCGGACAGGAGCGGCAGGAGCCCACGCTCTTCATCTTCGACGAGCCCACCACGGGTCTGCACTTCCACGACATCTCCCGGCTGATGCAGTCGATGAATGCCCTCATCGAGCGCGGTCACACCATATTAATTATTGAGCACAACATGGACGTCATCCGACAGGCCGACCACATCATCGACCTGGGCCCTGACGGCGGCGACCGCGGCGGACAGCTCGTCGCATGCGGCACCCCCGAGGAGGTGGCCCAATGTGCCCAAAGCATCACCGGCCAGTACCTGAAGCAAAAACTATGAACTATAAACTATGAACTGACATGAAGGACCTGAAACTGAAAATCCAGATCAAGGAGTGCCAGATGGACGAACTCACGCAGGACGAGCAGTTCCTCATCGAGAAAGCCATCGAGTCGACCAACAACAGCTATGCCAAGTACTCCCACTTCCACGTCGGCGCAGCCCTGCTGCTCGAGAACGGGCAGGTGCTGCCCGGCTGCAATCAGGAGAACGCGGCCTTCCCCGCCGGGCTCTGCGCTGAGCGGTCAGCCATCTTCGCCGCCGGCGCCCAGTATCCCGACGTGCCCGTCAAGACGCTGGCCATCGCCGCTCGCGACACCGACGGCCAGCTGACTGAGGAGCCCGTCTCGCCCTGCGGCACATGTCGGCAGGTCATGATTGAGACCGAGACTCGCTTCAGCCAGCCCATCCGCATCCTGCTCTACGGGCTCCGCCGCATCTATGTCATGGACGGCATTAAGAACCTCATGCCCCTCTCGTTCACGGAGTTCTGAAGCCCCTACCCTCTTACGACCATAACAAAAACCGAATAAGAAATGAAACACCGAATGACCGTGATGGGCGCAGCATTGCTGCTGTGCCTCGGCGTCCATGCCGGACGCATCCTGACCGACAGCCTCCATAGCAACGTGCTCGGCGAGTGGGTCAAGTTTAACGTCTATCTGCCCAGCGGATTCGAACAGAATCCCACGCAGCACTATCCCGTGGTCTACCTGCTCCACGGCTTCACCGACGACTACACGGCTTGGCGCGACAAAGGTCAGATGCAGACCGTCGCCGACGAGCTCATCGAGACGGGCGAGGCCTGTCCCATGGTCATCATCATGCCCAATGCGGGCGGCCCCAAGACATACGAGACGTGGAACGGCTACTTCAACATGCCCGGCTGGGCCTACGAGGACTTCTTCTTCCAGGAGCTCATGCCACAGGCCGAACAGAAATATCGCGCCGGCGGCGCCAAGGGCCAGCGCGCCGTCATGGGCCTCTCGATGGGAGGCGGCGGCAGCACCGTCTACGGCCAGCGCCACACCGACCTCTTCTCGTCCGTCTATGCCATGAGCGCATGGCTCGACGACGACGGAGGCCAGCGGCGCCAGGAGGGTGTCGACGACAAGGTCTATCTCGTCAAGCAGGCCGTCCGCCAGCACTCCGCCCTCGACTTCGTCCGTCAGGCCGACGATGCCACCGCAGAGCGGCTCCGCACAGTCAAGTGGTTCATCGACTGCGGCGACGACGATTTCCTCTTCGACCTCAACGTCGAGCTCCACAAGCTGATGCGCCAGAAGCGCATCAAGAGCGAGCTCCGCATCCGCAACGGCCAGCACAACTGGGAATATTGGCATCAGGCCATCCGCATGGCCCTGCCCTTTGCTTCACGCAATTTCAGTAAGTAATAATTGATATAATCCTTATGACAACTAGACGACAATTCCTCAAAGAGATGAGCCTGGCAGCCGGAGCACTGGCGCTGGGCTCTGTCAGCGACGTCATCAATGCCGCTGAGAAGAAAGCCGCCCCCAAAGGCGACAAGGTGAAAGTGGCCTTCATCGGCATCGGCAACCGCGGCGAACAGGACGTCGACGACTTCGTGCGCACCGGCATGGTCGACGTGGTGGCCCTCTGCGATGTCGACATGGACGGACGCCACACGCAGAAGGTGCGCAGCCTCTTCCCCCAGGCCAAGCGCTTCACCGACTTCCGCGAACTGTTCGAGAAGTACAGCTCGCACTTCGACGCCGTCGTGGCCGCCGTGCCTGACCACATCCACTTCCCCATCGCCATGATGGCCCTCGACTATGGCAAGCACATCTACCTCGAGAAGCCCATGTGCCGCACGTTCCACGAGGCCGAGCTGATGATGGAGAGCGCCCGCCGCCACCCGCAGGTGGTCACCCAGGTGGGCAACCAGGGCCACTCGGAGGCCAACTACTTCCAGTTCAAGGCATGGAAGGAGGCCGGCATCATCCGCGACGTCACCGCCGTCACGGCCCACATGAACAACAGCCGCCGATGGCACAAGTTCGATGCCAACATCACCCGTTTCCCCACGGCCGACCCGATGCCGCAGGGCATGAACTGGGATGCTTGGCTCGGCGCAGCGCAGTGGCACGACTACTCGGAAAAATATCACCAGGGCGAATGGCGCTGCTGGTACGACTTCGGCATGGGCGCCCTGGGCGACTGGGGGGCTCATATCCTCGACACCGTCCACGAGTTCCTCGACCTGGGCCTGCCCTATGAGGTGACGATGAAATATGCCAAGGGCCACAACGACTTCTTCTATCCCTTCTCGTCGACCATTCTCTTCCGCTTCGGCGCCCGTCAGGGCATGCCGCCCTGCGACATCACCTGGTACGACGGCATCGACAATCTGCCCCCTCTGCCCGACAACTACGGCCAGTCAGAGTATAACCCCGACATCCCCGCCACCAACCAGGGCAACACGCCTGTGGCCGAACTGAACCCCGGCAAGATCATCTACGGCAGCGACCTCACCTTCAAGGGCGGCAGCCACGGTAGCACCCTCTCCATCCTGCCCTCAGCCAAGGCCGAAGCCATCAAGTCGAAGCTGCCCGAGGTGCCCAAGAGCCCGTCGAACCACTTCGAGAATTTCCTGCTGGCCTGTCAGGGCCGCGAGAAGACGCGCTCGCCCTTCGAGATCAACGGAGTCCTGAGCCAGGTGTTTTGCCTCGGCGTCATCGCCCAGCGCCTCAACGCCCAGCTCTTCTTCGACCCGCGCACCAAGCAGTTCACCAACAACGCCTTCGCCAACGCCCTGCTCACCGGCATGCCCCCGCGCAAGGGATGGGAGGATTTTTATCAATTAAAGTGATCATTATCTCGAGATAACGGAATAACGAAATATCGAAATGTCGTTATAACGAGATAACGGAATATCGTTATAACGAAATAACGACATAACGAAAAAAAAGAAGAAAGAAAAAATGAAAAGAATCATCGCAATCATATCCTTCATGGCCGCCATCAGCCTGGTCACCCATGCACAGCAGTGGGAACCGCTGTTCAACGGCAAGAACCTCAGCGGCTGGAAGCAGCTCGGCGGCAAAGCCAAATACCTCGTCAAGGAGGGCACCATCGTCGGACAACCCGTCTTAGGACAGCCCAATTCCTTCCTCACCACGAAGAAAGCCTACGGCGACTTCATCCTCGAGTTCGAGTTCCGCGTCAGCGACGGCCTCAACTCCGGCGTACAGTTCCGCAGCGCCTCGACCAAGGACTATCAGAACGGGCGCGTCCATGGCTACCAGTTCGAGATCGATCCCAGCGACCGCGCCTGGACGGGCGGCGTCTACGACGAGGCCGACCGCCTCTGGCTCTATCCTCTGACGAAGAATCCTCAGGCCCAGGATGCCTTCCGCCACGACGAGTGGAACAAGGCGCGCATCGAGTGCTGCGGCAACATGATCCGCACCTACGTCAACGGACAGCCCTGTGCTCGTCTGTGGGACAACTACCGCCCCAGCGGGTTCATCGCCCTGCAGGTTCATCAGGTGGGCGCCAAGGCTGACGAGCAGAAGACGGTCAGCTGGCGCCAGCTGCGCATCTGCACTCAGGACGTCGCACAGTATCTGCTGAAGCCCGACCGCGACCACACCCCCGAGGTCAACCTCGTCGACAATACGCTCTCGCCCGCCGAGGAGGCCCAGGGCTGGCGCCTGCTCTTCGACGGACAGACCAGCAACGGATGGCGCGGCGCCAAGCTCGACGCCTTCCCCGAGAAGGGATGGACCGTCAGCGACGGCCAGCTGAAGGTGCACGCCAGCGACGGTGCCGAGAGCGCCAACGGCGGCGACATTGTCACCACGCGCACCTGGCGCAACTTCATCCTCAAGGTCGACTTCAAGATCACGGAGGGGGCCAACAGCGGCATCAAGTACTTCGTCGACCCCACCCTCAACAAGGGTGCCGGCTCGGCCATCGGCTGCGAGTTCCAGATCCTCGACGACCAGCGTCATCCTGACGCCAAGCTCGGCGTCAAGGGCAACCGCAAGCTCGGGGCCCTCTACGACCTCATCCCCGTCAGCGAAGACAAGCCGTTCGTCTTCGACAAGTTCAACACGGCCATGGTCATCGTCCGCGGCAACCACGTCGAGCACTGGCTCAACGGCGAGAAGCTGCTCGAATATGAGCGCAACACGCAGCAGTGGGACGCCCTCGTGGCCTACAGCAAATATCGCGACTGGCCCAACTTCGGCAACCAGGCTGAGGGCTACATCCTCCTGCAGGACCACGGCGACGCCGTCAGCTTCAAGAACATCAAGATTCTCGAGTTGCCCGACCAGATGCCCGACCAGCGCCATGATGGCCGTCATCGGCCGCAGCGGCACGACAGGGCACCAAAGTAGGCACGAGACATTTGTCTGTCGGGCCGTCCCGACAATCATTCCATACGGCACGGAAAACTAAAATCACAGTGTGACGAATTAAAATCTCAGTGTGTTTTTAATAAATCTCAGTGTGACGAAATAAAATCACACTGAGATTTTTGTTTTATCCGATATTTTTCGTACCTTTGTATGCGATTCAATTAACCTTTAAAGACAAGAGGAGGAAAGATAATGGCAAAGTATATCAAACAGGAGATGACCGACCTGCACGGCAAGGGCACGACGCAGGCCTACTACCGAATGCAGATCTACCGCAACATGGGGTTCGACGAGTTCGTCGAGCGGTGCACCCGCCACGGCGGCATGCAGCGCAGCGCCGTCGTCGGCGTGCTGACCCACGTGTGTCATGAGCTGGCCCTGCAGATGGCCGACGGCTACAGCGTCACCATTGACGGGCTGGGCACGTTCAAGCCCCGACTGGGCGTCCGCCCCGACAAGGAGCAGGATGCCTTCGAGACGGGCGAGTCGCAGCGCAACGTCGTCAGCATCGGCGTCAGCGGCGTGAGCTACAGGGCCGACAAGGAACTGATAGCCGAGACTGACGGCTACTGCTCGCTGGAGCGGGGCGAGGCCAGCCGGCTGAGGCGCTCGAAGTATGCGCCCGAGGAGCGCATCCGCCTGGCCAAGGACTACCTGAGGGAGCACGCGCTGATGCGCACGGCCGACTATGCGGCCCTGACCGGCCTGTCGCTCACGACGGCCACGCGCGAGCTGCGCCGTCTGAGCCACGACCCCTCGACGGGCATCGTCGCCCAGGGTCGGCGCAGCGCCAAGGTCTATCTGCTCAGCGAATAAGAAAAAAAAACGGCCCTCCCCCGCCCCCTCCCTTTCTTGCGGCCCTTTGGCAGTAAGAAGAGGAGGGGGCGGTAACTTCATCATACCAAGCTATTCTTACATGGTAACCATACAATACTATCTTGCACAATCATTTCTGATTTACAAAGATTGAAAAGATAGATCTGCCACGAAGCCGTCTACAACCGACCACGAAACCGTTTTTTGAACAACGAAGTTGTCTGAAAACAACGTCGAAATTGTCTTGGCGCTTGTGTATGTGCGTATTATAACGTATATTTGCATGCTATATGGCGTCAACTCACAACGCAAAAATATAATATCGCACAGCATGAATACTAAATTAAAAGTTATTACAATGGCCTTGTTGGCCCTCGCCGCTTGCAGCAATATGGCACAAGCGGCTGGTGACGGTCCGGGCTTCAAGCTCTGGTTTGCCAACAACGTGACCGACGTGGAGAACTTCGACAAGATCACCAGTCCCGACTGCGAGGAGTAACTCGCCGTCATGCTCATCCCGGGGCGTGGCCCCCGCCCCACCCCATCAAAACCGCTCGGCCGGTCGGATCATTACTCTGACCGGCCGAGTGCCGTTATGACCAACCTTAGAGAGCATGTTTTGTAAGAAAAATTCGCAATCTTTTTGCGCAAAACTGTAGCAGCTTGAAAATCAGACAATTTACGAAACCGGTAAAAAGAAGCGGTGCTTTTCGATGAGAGAAGCGGTGCTTTTTGAGTCGAAAAGCGGCACTTCTCTCATCGAAAAGCACCGCTTCTTCATCAGACGAGCCGCGTTTGTCAAGAATATTCGCAATCGTCTGAAAGCTTTATGAACTTTAAAGTCCATTCAGCCATTTCTCTACCTTGGCCTTCTCCGTGCGCACCTCGTGGCCATAGATGCTGAAGCCTTTCCGGACGTTGGCACCAGGGAAGGCGTCCTTCACGTCCTCCACGCAGTTAGCCAGACCGGAGCCCTCATGAGTGGTGAAAGGAATGACGGTCTTGCCCTTCAGGTCGTCAGCGTGCTTCTTGAAGAAGGTGAACATCACCTGCGGATAGGTGCCCCACCAGACGGGACCGCCAATGAACACCGTGTCGTAGGGGCTCAGGTCGACGTCGCCCTCATACTCAGGCAGTTCGCCGTTCTTCGTCTCCTCCTGTGCCAACTTGATGAGGGGCGTGTAGGCCATGCCGTCGTACTTATGGGTGACGATTTCGAACTGCGCGGCCCCTGTCAATTCCGTGATGTAGTAGGCCACGATCTTCGTGTTGCCCTCCACGATGTTTCCCACTGCGTAGTTGTCTCCTGCATGCGAGAAGAACACTACAATTGCCTTTCCTTCTTTGTTCATGACTGTTTCCTGTTTTGCGCCGCCGCTGCATGCGGTCGAGACGAGCAATGCCATGGCGGCTGTGATGATACTTTTGATTTTCATGACCGTTAGTTGTTTGAGTTTCACGCTGCAAAGATACGATAATTATCTCATACTATAGTTTCACAATTTGCGCCAAAATTGTCACATTTTGCGCAAAATATTCTTTTGAATAGAATTAAAAGTGTACTTTTGCAGCTAAGAAATATCGCTCTGCCGGGCCGTTGAATATTCTGGTCTTTAAGTATCCCACGCCACGCTGGCCGTATTATATATATACAATGTCTGACAATATATGAAGAGTAGCATTTTCCTTGCTGCGGCACTGGCCCTGGCTGCCGTCACGCAGGCCGCAGCGCAATATCGCTCACTGGTATGGTGCCCCGACCAGGGCGACGGCACCTACGTGAACCCCGTCATCAACGCCGACTACAGCGACCCTGACGTGTGCGCCGTCGGCGACGACTATTACCTGACGGCCTCGTCGTTCAACTGCATCCCAGGGCTGCCCATCCTGCACTCGAAGGACCTGGTCAACTGGACCATCATCGGCCACGCCCTGCCGACGCAGCTG
Organism: Prevotella sp.; assembly: GCA_017470345.1. GTDB lineage: Bacteria > Bacteroidota > Bacteroidia > Bacteroidales > Bacteroidaceae > Prevotella. The sequence goes on along the minus strand of JAFUEP010000025.1, from coordinate 60,648 downwards.
CCTCGCGAGCGCTACGACCGGCCACAGCACGGCAAGGGCGTCTGGGCGCCCTCCATCCGCTATCACGACGGCGAGTTCTACATCTACTGGGGCGACCCCGACCTGGGGGTGATGATGGTGAAGGCCAAGCGGGCGGAAGGCCCGTGGTCGGAGCCCGTCTGCGTGATTGCCGGCAAGGGCATGATTGACACCACCCCGCTCTGGGACGACGACGGGCGGTGCTACCTGGTGAACGGATGGGCCGGCTCGCGGGCGGGCTTCAACTCGGTACTCACCGTGCGCGAGCTGTCGGCCGACGGCACACGTGCCATCGGCCAGCCCCGCATCGTCTTCGACGGCGGCCAGGTGAACCACACCACCGAGGGCCCCAAGTTTTATAAGCATCAGGGCTACTACTGGATCCTGTGTCCCGCCGGCGGCGTGGCCATGGGCTGGCAACTGGCCATGCGCTCGCGGTCGCCCTATGGGCCCTACGAGTGGAAGAAGGTGATGTGGCAAGGCCGCTCCGCGGTCAACGGACCGCATCAGGGCGCATGGGTCAGCACCCCGCAGGGCGAGGACTGGTTCCTGCACTTCCACGACAAGGGGGCCTACGGCCGCGTGGTCTATCTGCAACCCGTCGACTGGTCGTCGGGCTGGCCCATGATGGGCAGCGGCGGTGAGCCCGTGATGCGACACCGCAAGCCGCAGTCGGCCTCGACCACGATATGCAACCCGCAGGAGAGCGACGAGTTCGACACCACCGAGCTGGGCCTACAATGGCAGTGGCACGCCAACTACGACCAGCTGTGGGGCATGCCCACGGCCAACGGCTGTCTGCGCCTGTACACGGCTGATGCCGACTCGATGCGCAACCTCTGGGACGCCGGCAACCTGCTGCTGCAGAAGACGCCGGCCGACCGCTTCACCGCCACCACGAAGCTGCGTTTCGCCTCGAAGGACGACGACCAGCTGGGCGGCCTCATCGCCATGGGACGCGACTATTCGGCCCTGGTGGTGCGCCGCATGGGCGACGCCTTCCTGCTGCAACGGCTGACGTGCATCGACGCCGAGGCCGGAGAGCCCGAGAGCGTCAGCACCCTGGCAACCCTGCAGCCAACGGACCGCGACACCATCCCCTATTCGCCGGCCATCTACGTCGACATCTATCTGCGCATGAAGGTCAGCGACGGCACCGCCCACTTCGCCTACAGCCTCGACGGCAAGCGCTTCCGCGAGGCCGGCGAGCCCTTCACGCTGAAGGAGGGCAAATGGATCGGCGCCAAGGTGGGCTACGTGGCCGAATGTCGCGGTCGGCGGGGCAACCGCGGATGGATCGACGCCGACTGGTTCAGGATTGAGAAATAACAAAGCTAAACACCACAGATATGAAAAGAAACGTCATCACACTGCTGATGGCCCTGACCTGCGCCACCAGTGCATGGGCCATCGATGCAGACGAACAGCTGGACTACTGCCACCGTCAGGTGGAGCGGGCCCTCAGCGGGCTCCGTCCCTATCGCTTCGACATGGAGCCGCGCAACATCCTCGACGGACAGACGCAGTGGAACTGTCGCAAGGCCAAGGCCGAAGAATGGTGCTCGGGCTTCTGGCCGGGCATCCTCTGGATGGACTACGGATATATGAAGGAAAAGGGGAAAGGGAAAAGTGAAAAACTGAAAGAGGCGGCCGAGGGCTACACCGATGCGCTGAGCTTCCTCAGCCGGCAGCCGGCCTACGACCACGACCTGGGATTCCTCACAATCAACTCGTTCCTCAAGGGCTATGAGCAGACCGCCAATGCCGAATATAAGCGCATCGCACTGGCCGCGGCCGACACGCTGGCCACGCTCTTCAACGCCAAGGTGGGCACCATCCTCTCATGGCCGCGCCACGTCGGCGACTACGGAGGGCACAACACCATCATGGACAACATGATCAACCTCGAGCTGCTCTTCTGGGCTGCCGGGAACGGCGGTTCGCCGCTGCTGCGCGACATCGCCATCAGCCACGCCACAACCACCATGCGCCATCACTTCCGCCCCGACGGCTCCTGCTATCATGTGGCCGTCTACGACACGCTCACGGGCGAATTCCTGCGCGGCGTGACCCACCAGGGCTACAGCGACTGGTCGATGTGGAGCCGCGGACAGTCGTGGGCCATCTATGGCTACACCATGGTCTATCGCTACACCCACGACCCCGTCTTCCTGCAGTTTGCCCAGAAGGTCAGCGACGTCTATCTGAAGCGCCTGCGCGAGACGAGCGACGACATGGTGCCCTACTGGGACATGGACGACCCGCGCGCCCTCAGCCCCGACGGCCATTGTCCGAAGGACGCCTCCGCCGCCTGCGTCGTCGCCTCCGCCCTATTGGAGCTGAGCACCTATCTCGACGGCTGGCGCGGCCGACAGTATCGCGAGGCGGCCGAGGCCATGCTCACCGACCTGAGCACCGACCGCTATCAGAGTCGCGACCGCAACGTTGCCTTCCTCCTCCACAGCACTGGCCATCATCCCGCCGGCAGCGAGATCGACGCCAGCATCATCTACGCCGACTACTATTACATCGAGGCGCTCACGAGGCTCAAGGCCCTCAGCAAATGAGTGACCGCAACAATGGCTGATCTTTACATTTCCATTTGAAAAAGAAATTGTACCTTTGTACCATCAATAACATAACGCCTGATTTTTTTTTGCAATGAGGGGTATTTGATTTGGACGTCCGAGGGTCTTATATACGAATAAAGGCCAAAAGACATTTATGAATTACAGTAAACAAGAGTTTGAACGCCTGTTCAAGGACAGCTATCCGCACATGTATCGCATGGCATTCTCGATTGTGGAGAATGCCGACGATGCCAAGGATGCTGTGCATCAGGTGTTTGCTCAAATCTGGCGGCGAAAGCCACGGGTGGCCGACGACAGCATCCGTGGCTACTTGCTGGCTGCCACCCGCAACCAGTGCCTGCACACGCTACGCTCCCGACAGTTGCAGCGACAGATGGAGGATGAACTCCGGCAGGACATCGCCGCCAGCGAGAACGAGGAACACGAGGAACTGCTGCAGCAACTTCAGCAAGTCATTGACAACAACCTGACGGAGCAGGACCGCCGTGTGCTGAGTCTGCACTACGATGAGGAAATGACCTACGAAGAGACGGCCACCATCCTCGGCATCAGCGCCTCGGCGGTGAACAAGCACATCACGCGCTCACTGGAAAAGATTCGTAAAACCCTTCACATTGCAAAATAAGTATGAGACAGCAGGATATCGACAAGAAAATCGGCATGCCCGACGTGGACAAGGAGTGGGCACGGTTTGAACGCGAAGTTATCGGTACAAACAGTAAATCACGGCTTCGACATGCAGCCACATGGACCATCGGTATTGGCATTGCAGCTGCCATATTATTACTCTTTGTCTTGAATACAGACATGGAAAAAGCCACGGAGGGGCCTATAGGGGTACAGAAAGTAGCAATGAACTCCCAGCAGGATAATACACCTACAAGCCAGCAGGATGATAATGTTATGAGATCAGACAGTATAATTACTCCTCGACAGCTGCCTGCGCGACGGCCACAGGCAGAATTGCTTGCCCAGGCTACACCCCCATCCGCCGAAGCTAAGGTCTATGACTGTGGGGAAATAATGCCACAGTTCCCTGGGGGCGACCGGGCCCTGATGGAGTTTATCAGGTCGAACATACGCTATCCCGACCTGGCCATGGAGTATGGCGCAAGAGGGCGCGTCATCACCACTTTCAAGATCGACAGCCTGGGCTATGCATCCGACTTCAAAGTTGCAAAGATTATGAAGCTGGAATATGACACCCTGCGTCTGAGCCGTGAGAGTGCAGACAGGCAGCAACAGTTGCGACAAGAGATAGAGCGACAACTCGGCGAAGAGAGCCTCCGCATCCTCAGCCTGATGCCCCGGTGGGCACCGGGCAGTCAGTTTGGCCGCAGCGTCAGCATGAAATACGGGCTGCCTGTGACGTTCAGGGCCACGGAGGAGGAGCGTCAGGTTTTCCTTGCGCAAAGACAGGACGAGGAACTGCAAGACAGCATCGCGGGACTGACCATCGTGCCCTCTTCGGCAGACATGGGGCCAAACGCAATGCGGCTTCATGGAATTAGGGTAACTGGTACAGATTCTGTCAGGATAGGTCGAAAGGGCAATTATGATTTCCTTGTCGTGGTCAATGGACAGCCACTTTCAGAAACCGAACAAAAGCAAATGCTGTCGTCCGACCTCCTTGTATACTTCTACAACCGTCAGCAGCTTATTGATAGCATTTGGATATCAAAGGACGAGGATGCCAAACGTCGCTATGTCGAGAAATATGGCGAGCGTGCAAAGAATGCCGTTGTGGTCATCGCCACCGTAGCTGATACACTTTGCGATGCCTACGTGCAGCAGCATCCAGGACTGATGAAGACCCGCCATCGCACGGAAGGCTACGTCATTGACCATGATACCGGGAAACCACTCCCTGATACGTGGATTAGCTACAAGGATGTAGCCGACAACTCGATTATATACACGGAAGGTGCAGGTGCCGCCACTGACTCCACCGGTCATTTCATCCTCTGGCTGCCTCGCAAAGACGTTAAGCTTCAAGCCTCTCGCGCGGGTTACATGACCGTTCGAATCAACCAGCCTGCCGACACGACCCTGACCATCCGCATGAAGGATATGACTTCATTGAAAGAGGTCAAGGTCAGCCCGAGAGCTATTAAGGTACGCTAATTATATTCAGACGGCGGCTCATCTTTCAACCAATGTAACGCCATTGCTGATGACGGCATAACGGGCATTAACGGTCATACCCTGATATCGCATCTTGGTCTTGACGGGTGAAGAGAAGACGTAGTCAGTGCGGCCGCCACGCAGACGGACGCAGATGCCCACCACGGAGGCTTCGCGGCTCTCAGGGCGGAAGAAACTGACGTGCTCCACCTCCGCAGGACCGTCGGCATCACTCGGCTCAAAGATGGCGACGAAGGGTTTTTCCCACGCATCGCCCTGCTGGCGGGCTACGTAGGTGAGCACAGGCTGCTCGTCGACCTTGTAGGGCATATAGTCGCCCAGCCGCTCATACTCTCTGTTGACGGGCGCGAGGGCCCGGAATATCTTGCGCTCTGACTGGCCCTGCATCCACATGGTCATGGTGGTCTGCTGCGGACTGTCGATGACAAAGCGGGCCATGATGTCGTCACTGGACTCCGTGCTCAGTTTGTCGTACAGATAAGAGTAGGCATACAGATGTCCGCCCGCAAAGGCCAGCTCGTCGGTGGGCTGCAGATCGAGGTCGGCGCCGCTGGCGGCGGTGAGCTGCATGGTCTGTCCCAGGTTGTGGTAGAAATAGTCGTGGAACTGCTTGTCGTCGCCCTCTACCCTGCTGCGGAAGATGTCGACGTAATAGCCGCCGTGCTTGGTCTTCACGATGCCGTTGGTGCGCATCTGGCGAGCTCCCGTCTCAGGCTCCGTAAAGCTCAGCTGGCTGTAGGTGCAGGGATTGTCAAACGTCCCGTTGTCAGCCGGATAGCGGTCGTCCACGCTGAAGGCGTGCTGCGACATCATCACGGGATAGCTCGAAACGCCGTTCACGCACACCGTGTTATGGGCCGGAAACTGCGAGTAGTATTCCTTGTAGTCCTCGCCGCTGTAGAGGTTTTTGCCAATGCCGGCGTCAGGCCCCAGCACGAAGCCCCGCCCGTAGAGTTCCATCGAGATGCCATTGGCATGCTGATGATTGCCCAGTGAAGCGTTGAGCGAGATGCACAGGTCCTTGCGGGGGTTCATGCCAGTGCGCTGTATGAGCCACGACACGTTGGGTGCATAGAACGAGGGCGACACATAGCGTTCTATGGCTTCGTCAGCCGCCGTGGGTAGCAGGGCCTGGCGCAGCGTCGATAAGCTGTCGACGAGTGTCTGACACTGATGCCGACGGGCATAGTCGGCCATAGCGTCGATGGCTTTCAGGTTCATGTAGTTCGGATGCGTGTCGCCGAAGCCGCAGAGCATGCGGTTAGGCATGAGAAACTGGGCTGCGGCAAAGATGCTGCGTCCGAGGACGGGCAACTGGGCGAAGATGTCAGTCTGGGCATCGCGGTCGAGCAGGTTGGCCAGCTCAGCATAGTCGGTGATGACGCCGCAGCTGTAGCCCGGCGACTCGCACCAAATGGCCGTCAGCGGGTCGAAGCCGTAGTCGGCCAGGCGCTTCAGGCTCCACTGCCGAATGCTCGACTGGTTGACAATGCGGTCGATATAATATTCCCGACCGCGACCGTCAGCGTAAGTCGCGTTGCTGCGCAACACCAGTGCGATATGTGCGATGTGCCCTGCCTGATAGAGGTTCCAGTTGTTGTGGGGCACGCCGCCTGCGATGATGTTGTCGGCCCATTTCTTCAGCGCAGCGTCATAGAGGTTGCGGTTCTGTTCTACAGGGGCATAGCCCTTCAGCAGCGTGTAGATGTCAGTGACGTGGGTGATGGCCTCTTCGTGAATCACCTCAAAGGTGGTCATTCCCACGAGCGTCTGCTGGTGACCGTAGTTCATGTCAATGGGCACGTTGCGATAATAGATGCCCTGCACGTAGGTATCGAAGACACCGAAGGCCATTGCCGCATAGCGCTCGTCGCCGGTGGCGTTGTAGACACGGGCGGCGTCGCGGGCGATACCCAGTACGCGGCGGTTCTGTGCGTCGATGTTGACACCCGTCTTCGAGGGGTGTGTCTTCTCTTTCGCTCCTGTCAGCTTGTTCACAAAGGTCACGCTGCCTTCGCTGTCGTCGTCATAGGGCACGACGTCCTCCAGTTTTGGCAACTGATAGCCCGAGGCCGAGCTGCGCTGTCCGTTGAACTTCACCGTCGGTCTGGGGGCGCGCTCGCCGCCAGGATGGTCGAAGGCCTCGCCGTTGACGAAGACATCAGTGGCGTGGGTGCTCCAGTACATCTGCAGGCGCGACAGCAGCCAGTCTGGCTGACAGTCCACACTGTCAAGCCAGACGCTGATGCGCTGTCGGAGACGGTCAGTGTCATGCGTGGCCTGCGCGTCGGCAGAAATAGCCACGAGGACCGCCATAACCATGAAGACAATCTTTTTACGCATATATTGATATAGTTCTAAGCTTGAGATTCGCGCAAAGTTACATTTTAATTAACGAACAGCCAAAAAAGCCGTCCGTTTTTACGTTTTTTTATCTTTGCATCCTTTCCCGGCGACGTCCCGGCGAGTCCCGATATCAGTTGTCCCGCCCCACCCGGCCGCTGCATTTCGCAGGGCCCGACGGCATCTGCGTCAAGCCCTTCTACGACCTCCATCACCACCGCCATGTCGTCTACTTCCGTGTGAGAGGATGGCGAGGACAAATGTCCGACGCGCCGTCACAAAACGAAATAAAAAAACAGGAGGAAACAATGATGCTTCTTCCTGTTTTTTGCTTATTGAGGTTTTAGTAAAGCACGCGTGAGCGTATCACTGCCCCTTCAGAAAAAAGGGCGATCGGGCTTTTTTAGCGGACGATCTTGCTTGCCTGCTGACCCTCGCGGACGATGTAAAGTCCGTGACCGTGAGTCCCGCTGACCTGACGGCCGCCAAGGTTATAGATCCGTTTCCCAGCGACAACATCAGGCATGACATTCCGGATTCCGGAAGAGATGGCCACAGAGGCCGTAGCGAACTTGCTGGCCATGCGGTCACTCTTGATGGCCTGGACACCCACTTCATAATCGCCGTCGGGCACATTCATGGTGTAGCTCATCTCGTCGTACGCCTCCGAGCGCAGGGCCACGTTCAGATTGTTCACCGTGCGCAGGGCGCCCGTCTCGAGGTCGGCCGGAATGAGCATCGAGGTCCATCCCGTCTGTTTGTTGCGCACATAGAGGTTATAGCCATATTCAGGTGCCTGTCCGCCCCAGCTGACCATCAGCCGGCCGTCTTCAGTCTGCTGGGCCTTGACGTCGGTGGGCTCAAGTGCAGGCTCAACCTCCTCGTCGGTGAGCACGTTCAGCCAGATGTCGAAAGCAAACCAGCGGTCGCCGCAGACGTCGAGCATGCCGTCGCCGTTGACGTCGCCAATGGCGAGGTGGCCGGCATTGAGGTCACCGAAGTCCGTATCGAGCGTGAAGGACCCGTCGGTGTTCTGAGTGAACATGCGGCAGCCCCAGCCCCGATCGTCGACGTTGGTCCATCCCCATGAGAGGATGTCGACCAGTCCGTCGTTGTTGATGTCGGCCAGCTCTATGTAGGTATCAGAAGCACCGCAGAGGCCGTTGCCGCCCTCAACAGAGCTGCGGGTGAAGTGGAACTCCGTGTCGCCGGTGTTGAAATAGACATCGCCGACCTTGGGCATGTCGCCGTTCTGGGTGCCGAAGCAGATGATGTCGAGCCAGCCGTCGTTGTTCATGTCGGCAAAATTGACGTCGCTCTCATAGACGGCCACGGGGTCCTCACGTCCGTCATTGATGCGGCCGCGCATGTCGACCTCCTCAAAAGTCCCGTCCTGAAGATTGCGGTAGACAGTTAAGGTCAGTCCGTCGTCGCAGTAGCCGTTGACGACGATGTCGAGCCAGCCGTCGCCGTCGAGGTCGCCAAAGTTGGCAGCGCCGTGGCTGGTGGGACGGGCCACCATCGTGGGCACCTGCAAGGGCACCTCCTGGTCGAGCGTCGACTCGTCAATCTCGAAGACCCCGGCAGGCTGCGGGTTGACCTCAAAGGGCAGAGGCTTGAAGACGCGCATCTCGGTGAACGTGCCGTCACCGTTGTTGCGGTAGAGCCCCACGTGGCGCTGCCCTTTCTCCTCGTCTTCGTCGCGCCACTTCTTATAGCATTGGATGAGCACGTCGGTCAGTCCGTCGTGGTCGTAGTCGCCGAAAGCCACGTTCGAGTTGGCATATGCGCCGAGCGAATACGCTTCGTTGTTGCCGAAGGGGAACTGAGTCGGCTGCAGTTCGAAGACGCCTTCCTGGTTTTGAATCTGCAGGGCATGGTAACCTTCGAGGAAGTTGGAGTCGATGTTGCCGTAGTTCCACCCCCACTCATTGCGACCGGTGACGACGACATCGAGCCGACCGTCGTTGTTGGCATCGAAGAAGTAGTAGCCGCCGTAGGTCGTAGGCAGCAATCCGCGAGCCTCGGTGCTCAGGCGCGTGCCCTCGCCCCAGTGATGCCACGAACTGGCCACCTCGCGGGTGTACTGGCCGCCGCCATTGTTGAGGAAGATGTTGGCCGTGCAAGCCCAGCTGAGCGAGAAGAAGTTGCCCGGAGCGTCGCTCCATTCCACGGCCCACTTGTTGTGGCCGGTCATGATGTCGTTGCCGTTCTCGTCCTGAACGCGGTTGCCATCGGCGTCGACTTCAAAAGTGACGTCGCCGTTGACGGGGCTGTCGGGACGATACTGACCACCGTAGACCAGATCAAGGCGTCCGTCGCCATTGACGTCTGCCCAACTGACAATACCGCGATGCAGGGGCATGAAGAGTTCTTCATTCTCCGTCTGTTCCAGTTTTTGGAAGGTCTGTGCGCTGGCCGTCATGCCGGCTCCGAGAGCCAGTGCGACGAGCAATGATTTCGTAAAAGTTTTCATACGCTTATTCTTTTTTTGTAAGTTAATATCCTTATTTCGTGATTCTTGCCAGCAAAGTTAAGCTAAAAAAAGCACATTCCCCACACTCTTTTGTTGGAAAGAATGAAAGGAATGTGCCTTTTTTAGGCCTGCCGCACGATGTTTGCGACATTTGTGCTATTTTTCAGCAAATCCGTTGAAGCGGTGCTATGGAAGAACGGCTGGGCCCTCAGCATAGGGGACGAAGCTGCGACGCAGCTATTGACGGCTCACGACCTTCACCCCATTACGAATGACGATGCCGCCGTAATGTTCATTCACGTATTGCCCATTGAGATTGTAGGTCGTCGCGCTGTCCGTCCTGAAGTCGGACACCGGAGAGGCGACTCCCGAGATCAGCTGGTCAATCCCTTGCAGCCATTTAGTCAGATGCTGCACCATCTGGTAATGATAGCTGAATGAAGAGAAACCGAAGCCATGACCGCCAGAGGGGAATGACTTGACGGTGACGGGCACGCCGGCATTGGTGAGGGCCGTCTGGTAAAGGGTGCTGTTGACTGGCTTCACGGTGCTGTCGTCCTCTGCCCAGCAGATATAGGCGGGAGGTGTCGCAGAAGTGACCTGCTGCTCGCTGCTGTAGAGCGTCACGAGTTCATCCGAGGGGTTCTTGCCCAGGAGGTTTTCCCTTGAACCCGCGTGTGTATAGCGGCTGTCCATCGTAATGACGGGATAGAAGAGAATCTGGAAGGCAGGTCGCCCGGAGCCGCTAAGATGAGTGGCGATGGTGCTTGCCAAATGTCCGCCAGCACTGAAGCCCATCACGCCCGTCTGCTCAGGAGTGATGTGCAAGTTGCCGGCATGGTCACGCAGGTATTGAAGGGCTGCCTTGCCATCAGCAAGGGGGACTTCGGGATTGCCGTTAGGCAGGTTGTAGCGTAAGACTGCTGCCGTGAAGCCGAGGTTGTTGAAGAAGGGAGCCCAGTCAGCCCCTTCGTAGCTGCCTGCGACATAGGCATAGCCCCCGCCCGGGATAATGACGACAGCCTTCCCGTTAGCCTTCTCAGCCGGAGCACGATACAAGGACAGCACGGCTCCCGTGGACAACCGGACGTTCTCTTCCTCCGCGACGCCCACCTCGCTGACAGAGAAGATGCTGCCCACATCGTTCACGTCGCCCCAGAATCCCAAGCGTCCGCCGGCTCCTCCGTACTCGTTGATGTAGGGCCGAGCTCCGTCAGTGGCCAAGAGGAAGCCCTTGTCGCTCTCAACAATGCGCCATCTGAAGACGCCATCAGCAAGGATCGCGACGTCGTTGCGCTCTTCTTCGCTGTAGACCTTGGTGAGCGTCTTGCTGAGATCAGATCGGCAACGGACGACGATGCCCTCGTAGGGGTTGCCCTGGAAGGCCCATTGATATTCGGGTGAGAGGAGGTCGTCTTTCGTGGCTGCTACGTTACACCAGTAGCCTTCAGCAGCATTGACGAAGTCAGCGCCCTGCCGAAGAGCGAGGTTATACCAATGGGCATCCTCCAGGGTTGAAGAGAGTTCAAAGGGGAGCGTCCATGATGCCAGGACGTCGACAAGGTTTTCCTGTCCCCTTGCCAGGGTGACAGGTTGTCTGACGGTGTATTCTGTGTAGGCTTTGCGGCTGAAGTGTTCGGGCAGTCCGTCGACAACGTCGCCTTCACGGCCCGTCCCTCTCAGTTCTTCCATCACTTTCCCCTCTGCGTCGACGATACGATAGACGACACTGACCTGCTTGGCGAAGTAGTCGTCCATGACGGCCTGGGCGGCAGCAGGATCGAAGTCGCCATCCAACTCGATGATGGCTGTCTGATTACAGGCGTCATGCTGCCTGTAGGTGTTGGCACAGATGCCAGTCTGCGTGCTGGCGACGCTGTTCAGGACATAACCGTCCATCGTCAGATAATAGGGATAAGCATTTGGCGAGCCCGTATAGCTGACCTTGACGGGCAGGAGAGTGTCATTCGAACAGACGACATTACACCAGCCGTTGGCGTAGGCCACAGGGTCGCGGTGCATAAAAGCCTTGTCGCCAATGCTGTAAAGGTAGAGCTGGCCGTCGTGACTGACGAAGGCGAATTCCCCAGAGGTGGCTCCATTGTCCTTCTTGACAGTGCTGGTCAGCTTGCCGTCCTTTGTGCCCAGTTCGCCATGAGGCGTCCTTATGGCGTACTTTTTGTCGGGCTTCGGACTGAAAAGGCCACATTCCGGCAATGGATTCTTCACTTCGATACTGTCGGCTTCCATCAACTGCAGGAGGCTTTTTGCCCAAATCTCAGCCAGGCGCCTGGCTCCGTTCACGTTGGGATGGAGATAGAAGTAGCCGGCGTTTCCGCTCTCACTGGTGTAGAGCGCATAGTTGTCCTCGAAGAATTCCCAGACATCCCTGTTGCCGCTGTAGACCTGTCCGTAGTCCCCGGCGATGGCATCAAGAATCGGATAGTAGCTGTGCAGGCGGTCGAGGCCTTCCTGCATGTACTTAGCCCCGTTGTATGTATTAGGACTGTACCAGATGGGGTAATTGAGCAGAATCCGGCAATCGGGGACTGACGTGATGAGGCGGTCAATGATAGCCCTGATGTTGCCGCCATAAGCTTCAGGCGAAACGGGAGCGCCCTCAGTACCGGAAATGGCACTGTCGTTCGTGCCGAGCATGATTGAAATATAGACCGGCCCGCCATTCTGCTTCCTGAAAGCCTTGGCACTCGCCAGCACCCGCGTGAGATCGTCGCTACCGGGCAGATAGCCCCAGGTGGTGATGCCCGAATGTCCGCCGTTATAGAGGTTCGTGGTCACTTCCGTCGCTTTTTCTATGAGCGAGCGGCAAACGGCTGGAGGCGCTTGTGCAGAAGCATTGGGGAGGGTGGCGCCTGCCGTGATGCTATTACCAATGAAGACTATATTGATGTTTTCCTCAGGATCTTTTATCTCTGATTCGCCCTCATAGGCTTCATAGATCTGAAACCTGCCCAAAGAGAGCAGCAAGCCCCCTGCCGACTGGCGGCGATTGGCATAGGTTTTCTTCACGATGAACTTCACATATGCATAATCGGCGCCAAGGTCGATGTGGGGCGATGTATAACGCTCCGGCGTGAATGAGGTGAAATCTTCCTCCATCCCCGTTAGCGTCGTGATTTCCGTCCATTCGCCCGGCTTATTGGCTGCCTGGATGACAACTTCTGTAGGCGTGTCGTAAGTCGCATCCCAAGCTGAGCCTATCATGGAAAAGATCAGATGGCGCTCTGGCTTTGGCAGATGGAACTGCAGGAAGGGGTCCTCACTGGCAGTGATCATGTCGGGTCCGCTCCACGCTGTGTGGTAGATGAACTGGTTAGTGCCCACTCCGTCACTCTCTGGAAGAATGAGATTGGCAACAGTAAAACGGCTGTCTTGAGGAGGCGTAGCCGTAATTTGCGACGCATTTGTAATCAGGGGAGTCCCTGCCATCCACGCCTTTTGCTGTGCCATCGCCACGCCACACGACAGGCAAAGAATCAACTGTACTATTGCTTTTTTCATACTATAACACATTAAATCAATATATTATAAGAGAGGCACACACAGGTAGAGCGGACCCGCTTATGGTTATCTCAGGATCTTCTTCCCGTTGACAATGCTTACACCCTTCTGGAGCTTCAGTTGACGGCCGGCGAGGTCATAAGCCTTGCCTGCTGTTCTCTTGTTAGTGTCGACATTGCTGATACCGGTGGTCACATCGCTGACGACGGTGAAGGGGCTGGGGGCGAAAACGCCGTCAATGGCCTGCACGCCGATAGTAATATCCTCTGTAGCCACGTCCTCCGGCACGTTCACCTCGTAGGAAGTAGCCATGACGAGGGTCTGCATGTCCTGTACAACCTTCAGCTTTCCGGTCTCTGTCAGTGCAGGAACGATCATGCGCTCCACGTCGCCATACTTCACGAAGACGTTGTAGAGAAGCGATTTCTGCGGAGTCTTGTCGTCGGTAGCTGCATCCCATGTGATGGTGATGACGTTGCCTGAGCGCTCAGCCACGACATTGGCGGGAGCCGACGGGGCCTCGTTGAGTTCGCCATTGCCGTCGCTGCCCGTGCGGCCTGGGATGATGCCCACATGGGCATTGTCGCCTTCTTTATAGCAGATGGCCTGGTCGAGCATGTTGCGGCCATAGACGTCGCCGAAGGAGTAGCCGCCGCCCGACTTGTCGCCAGACTGCTTGTTGTTGCTCCATCCATACTCCTGGAAGGTGCCGTCGCCATTGCCGAGGTTGAGAATCATGTTGGTGCCCCAGTTCCATAACAGGTCGACGTTGCCGTCGTTGTTGACGTCGAAGGCATTGGCAATGTTGTAGTCCACCCAATCGAAGGTTCCGATGGGGTTCTCTTTTATCTCGAACGTGAAGTCGCCCTTGTTGAGCAGCAGGTCGTTGGGCCAGGCGCCTTTGCTGTCGCTATAGCCCATGATGAAAACGTCGGGAAGGCCGTCATTGTTGAAGTCGGCAACCGCGATGCCGCCGCCACGCTGGTGGTGAACACCCTCGGGCGTCTTGTTCTCGAATTCTCCATCGCCGAGACCTTTGTAGAAGTTCACATGCTTGCCATTGCCATTCCATCCCAATGCGACGATGTCGAGACAGCCGTCAGCGTCGAGGTCGGCCAGTTTGGCATCACCGTCACGATAGGCTTCCTCGAGTTGCACCTTCTTGGTGAACGAACCGTCGCCATTGCCCAGATAGACAGAGAGCTGGTCTGTATAGTTCATGCACACGAAGTCGACGAAGCCGTCGCGGTTGATGTCGCCGAACGAGATGCCGCGCACGTAGCCGCCCATCCTGTCATTTCCGTCCCAATTGCCATTGTTGGGAATGAAGCCGGCCTGGCGATCGACGATATTGAAGGGAGCCTTGCCCACCTCGCTGAACTTGTAGTCAGCGTCGGCACCGCCGTTGCGATAGAGCAATGCAAAGTGATCGCTGTCGAGTTCGCGCATGTCATAGTCGCGCTTTGCCAGCATCAGCAGGTCGAGGTTGCCGTCGTTGTCGAAGTCAATCCAGCGATAGAAGTTGTGGGTGCCAAGGGGCAGACCGTAGTTGTCGGTCGTCAACGACCAGAAGTCAGTCTTGCCGTCGAGACACACGGGGTCGCCGTCCCAGCCGTTGAAGCCGATGACGTAGGCCGAGTTGTTCCAATCGTAGTGCCAGCCCCAGTCCCAGGTCCACTGCTTTTCGCCGTCGATGTCTTTTTCCTGGTAGTACCAGTCCCAGTCGCCGTCGTTCTGTCCGCCATAGACCATCTCCAGCTTGCCGTCGTTGTTGAAGTCGGCCAGCGTGGGGGCCGTGCGCACCTTGACCACAATGGTATGGTCGGTCTGAGTGCCCTGATGCTTGATGTTGTCCGGGTTGTAGAAAGTCCACGAGGGACTCTGTGCCATAGCACCTGCTGCCCAGCCCATGGCAAGGGTCAGCATCATCAGTTTAGTAATTTTTTTCATAAGAGTAATTGTTAATTTGGTAATAAAATGAATTAAAAGAAAGATTATTGCTGTAGGATTTGCCGGAGCTTCTGCTCGAGCCAGAGCCTTGCGGCGGCGGCATCGCTGTATTTGCGGCTGATGAGCTCGGCCATCAGGGCAGGATGGTCATGACGATGACGTGAGGCACAGAGCAGGTCGAAGAAGCGGTTGCCCTCGAAGCAATTCTCGGCAGCCATCTCGTCGAGAATGGCCCGTTCCACGTAGTCAACCGTGTCGACTGCCTCGGGGATGACGTATTGCTCTTTGTCCCAACGGACGCCCAGCCCCAGTCCGCGTGCAGCCGTGCCGACATTGCCGTCAAAGAGGCTGGCACGGAAGTCCAGATAGGGTCGCCAGCGCTTCACTTCGTTGGAATCGACACGCAGGGTGTCGTTCAGGGTCTGGTTCGACAGGCCATACTTCAGCACGGCGAAAGCTGCTGTGGGATAACCGGCGCGGTTGATGGCCTCAGCAAAGCGCAGATAGACCGTCGTAGGCCGCAGCAAGGGTAGTGAGCGCAGTGTGCGCTGTGCGAGCGGGTCGACGGTGCTGCCCTCCAGATTGTTGAAATACTTTGTGACGACGAGCTGTGAGGACTTCGCGCCAGCGATCTGCGCCTTATCGACAGGACCGAAGGCTTGTGCCGTCAGCTTTCCAGTCGACATCTCTGCCATGCCCCGAAGGTCGCCGGTAAAGTAGCGCGAAATGGCCTGTCCATTGTCGGTATGGAAATGAGTTCGCTGCTGCATCCATGTCGTGAAGTGCGTGGCAGGCAGCAGGGCAGGCTCGTCGCTGTAGGTCAGCTTGCAAAGTTGGCTGTGCAGTGAACGCAGGTCGCTGTCGAACACCTGGCGGGTGACAATCTCGTTGCGGAAAGCCTGACGGTTGTGGTCGTTGAGTGCTGTGCGGCCCACCGTCGTCCACGTATTGGCATAACTGCTTGAGACGTTCAGCCGACGCTGGAGGATCAGGTCGTAGTAGGTCTGTGCTGCCTCATCGTAGCGGTTGCTGTAGAGATAGAGGTCGGCCAGCAGCATACGGGCCGGCAGGAAGAACTCTGAGGAGTTCCAACCATCCACCGAGCCATAGTCGAGGGGACGCACACCGACCAGAGGCTCCAGCTCAGCGATGAGGACGGGAGCCAGGGCGTCGAGCGTGAGTTGCTGTTTGTCGTCATCATACGATGACATAGGTGAGGACAGGAGGGGCTCCGTGCGGTAACTGACCCGTCCGCAGATCAGCGCCAACTGCCAGTAGGCGTAGGCGCGAAGCGTCTTCACCTGGGCATATTCAGGCAGTATTACTTTGGTCTGACCCTCGACGAGCGAGGTGTCCATGCGCTGCAAGATATAGTTGCAGTTGTTGATGATGGCATAGAAGTCGCGGTCGGCAGCATAGGGATTATCTTTGGCGTAGGTCATGCTCTCGACGTTCTGCAGGTCAGTCGAGGCGTAGCGCCCGTCGACAGTCATCAGGTCGGCCCGCAGTTCGCCCATCAGCACAACGCGGTCAGCCACCTGCTGCATCAGTGCCAGGATGCCCATGACGGAGTAAATGGAGTCATTGGGATTGTCAATGCGATGCTGCTCATCGTAAGCCACGCGGCCGTTGTCAAGGTCCATCATGTCCTCGCAGCTTGTCATCATCAGACCTGCGCACAGGGCGCAGCAAATGATTTTCTTCATCATTGCTTCTTAGAGGTTAAGTTTTACACCAAAATGATAACTGCGGCTCTGGGGCATCAGGCCGGCGTCGATGCCCTGCGTGAGGATCGACGTGGCGTAGCTGAACTCCGGGTCAGCACCCAGATAGCGCGTCAGGGTGAAGAGATTCTCGACCGAAGCCCAAAGCTGCAAACCCTGAATCAGGCGCGGCCGAATGGGCAGATCGTAACTGAGACTCAACTGACGGAGCTTCATGTAGGAGGCGTCCTCAATCCAGCGGTCGCTGAAACGGCTGTTGCCCATCGGGTCGCCATAGACAGCCCTTGGCATATCGGTCACTTGTCCGTCGGCGGTCCATCGGCGCAGCAGCGACTCGGTTTGGTTGCTCAGCGACGAGCCGCTCTCCAGCCGCTGGCGCAGGGCGTTGTAGGCGTCGTTGCCTAAGGAATAGGTGAAGAGGGCGTCGAACGTCAGTCCCTTCCATGTCAGGTCGAAGCCAAAAGACCCGTAGATGTCGGGGGTCGGGTCGCCGATGACGTCCATGTCCTGCTCGTCGATGATGCCGTCGGCACGGAGGTCGGCAAAGTGGATGTCGCCGGCAGCGAAGGCCTGACGCCGGCCTGTGGCGTCGATGGTGCCCAAATTGGCGCGGTCGGTCTCCTGCTGGTCTGCGAAGACGCCGACTGTGCGAAAGCCATAGAAGACGCCGAGCGGTCGGCCCACGCTGGTCAGCACGCGGGCACCGAGCACGTCGGTGGTGAAGTCGCCGTCGGTCAGTCGCTTCACCTCGTTCTTATAATGCCCTACGCTCAGATGGGCGTTCATCTGCCAGTGGCGACGGTCGATAAGCCGGCCGCTGAGGCTGACCTCGAAGCCTTCGTTCTGCAGCCGGCCGTCGTTGGTCCAATAGCTCTGGAGTCCATAGTCCGCAGGCAACTGCTTGCGCATGAGCAGGTCGTCGGTCACAGAACGGAAGTAGTCGGCCCTGACCGTGAGCCGGTTGCTGAGCAGGCGCATATCGATGCCGGCGGTCAGTGTGCCGGTGCGTTCCCATTTCAGATTGTCATTGCCCACGTTCTCCATCGCCAGGCCTTTGGCCAGTCCGGCATAGCCGATGGACCCAAAGTAGGTGCGCGTGGCGCCGGCCGGGAGGTCATCGTTGCCCGTCAGGTCATAGCCCACGTGGAGCTTCAGGTAGTTGATGCCCGAGGCATGGCGCATGAAGCGCTCACCCGTGACAATCCATGCGGCATCGACCGACGGGAAGAGGGCCCACGCGACACCTCCGATCCTCAGTGAGCCGTCGGCTTCGCTGCCAAACCGGCTGTTGGTCTCGAGCGCCAACGATGCGGTGAGCAGATAGCGATTCTTCAGGCTATAGTCAGCCTGGGCATACCAAGACACCGACCGACGGTCGTCGTTCGTGCCGTCGGTAGTGCGGAGCGACGAAGTGGTGACGGAAAGCGAACGCAGGTTGTCCGAGCCAGTGTTATAGCCCTGCCCATAGTCGCCCTCAAAGGTGTCATTGAGATAGCGCAGACCGGCTGTCAGATTGAGGATTGAGAATTGATGATTGAGGATGTTCCAGTCGGCATGCAGATCGAGTGTGAGCGTCGAGTGGCGGGTCATGAGCGAACTGACGCTGTTCCGGGCAGTGCCGTACCAGTCGCCCTGAGCGTTGAGCAGCTCCGTCTCGGGCAGTCCGAAGTCCGGGATGAAGGCGCTCTCCTTGATCTTGTCCCACGAATGGGCGACGAGGGCCGAGAGCGACAGTCGGTCGCTGAAGAGGTAGGTAGGGGCGAGCAAGGCCGTGAAGCGATAGTTCTTCGTCTTGCCCTCAGCGTTCTCGATGATGGCCATCGGATTGCCTACGCCCAGCTCGTCGACGTCGCTGAGACGATCAAACAGGCGGCCCTGCGTGTCGAACTGACGGGCATTGTAGAGTGGTGACTTCACATAGCCCATGTAGCGGGGCGATGTCTCTGAAAAGATGCCGTCGTCGAAGATGTTGCGTGTCACCTGAGCGAAGGCGATGTCAGCACGTGTCTTCAGGCGCTTCGTCAGTTCGATGTCGCTGTTGAAGCGTAGATTCAGACGGTCGAAGTCAGTCCCGCGCAACATCCCATCGCCTCGGGCATAGCCTAAAGAGAAGGCATAGAGGGCCACGTCGTCACCACCACGTACGGCGATGCCGTAGTTCTGCGAGGCCGATGTGCGGCCGACGACAGACTGCCAGTCGGTCTCGTTGTGGTTGGCTCTGTAGAAAGTTGTGTTGGCATCGTCATTGAGGAAGCCTACCCCTAATCCCGACCCAAGGGAGGGGAACAGATCGGAAGCCAAGATGCGATAGTCGGCAGCGCCGAGCATCGGCAGCGACCGGCCCTGCTGACGGATGCCGGCCGAGAGGTTCACCTCAATCTCCGTGGCCATGTTGCGGCTGCGCTTCGTCGTGATGAGGATCACGCCGCCGGCGGCCTTGGCGCCCCAGATGGCCGTGCCGTTCTTGAGCACCTCGATGCGCTCAATGTCGTCAGGCGAGAGCAGGGCCAGTGGATTGGTGAAATAGCCTTCATGGAGGGAAATGCCTTCCCCGCCCCCTCCGAGGGAGGGGAGTTGCGACTGCCATATCTGGCCGTCGACCACGAAGAGGGGCTGCGACTGCATATTGAGCGAATGAAGACCTCGGACGAAGAAAGCGTGTCCGCCGGCGTCAAGTCCGCTATGGCTCTGGGCCCAAAGGTCGCCGGCGAGCAGCATGGCAACATTCTCGTCGGTAGCCACCGTGGCAGGGCGCTTCTTCGTGGTGACGGCAGCAGAGCTGGCACTGTGTGCATAGTCGTCGTAGGTGACTTCAGCCGTGCCTGAAGGAAGCAGCCGGACATGAACCTCATGGAGTCCGCGCAAAGGCAGCAACTGAGCGTCGAAGCCTGGTGCCTCAATGCGAAGCAATGCGTCGACATCGTCTGCGACGGCGAGTGTGAAGACACCGTCGTCTCCGGTCATCGACGTGGTGCGGCTGCCCACGACGGTGACACGTGCACCAGCGAAGGGCTCACCCGTGGAGCTGTTGACTACCACACCCTTGACGTCAGTTTGAGCCGTAGCTGCCAGAAAAGATGCGACAGCGGATATAGTCGTAATGAATGTTCGTATGTTCATAGCCTTGCTTAATTCTTAACAGGTTCGAAGATGATGCGGTCGAGACGGAACAAACGCGCGTAGGTGCCCGACGAGAATTCGCGAGCCGTCACGTTGGTGGTGATGGTCAGCGAGGTGGTTGTCTGGAGCGTGGTGGGGTCGTTGGTCTCGCTGGTCAGCCAGAGCCGGTCAGTGGTGTTGCTGACCGGTATCTCAACATGGCTCAAGGCCAGCATGCGTGTCACCTCCGTGCCGCTGGTGATGAGTTCACGGGCCTCGGCAGCCGAGGGACGCTTAGTCGCAGTGCGCCCGTTAGCGTTCTGAAAGGTCAGCGTGAAGTTGACCTTCGTCGAGTCGGGTTCCTCCGTCGGACCTTCGACCGTGGCAGGCAGGAACACACAATAGACATCATAGGTACCAGCCAGCACGCCGGGGATGTCGAAGATGACTGTGGGGTTGGTCGACGTAGAGATTGGCATCACCTCAATAAAGGCTTCGCCGCTGACGCCCTCTATAAGACTACTGGATGTGAGCGAGCGCTGATAGACCGAAGTAAGCGTGTTGTTATACGTCCGGCCATTCTGCTGCTCGGCCTCGACGACGATGGGTTTGTTCCAGGTCTCGCAGCGGTCATAGTTGAGCGTCGGACAAAGCCATGCCATGCCGTTGCTTGCGGACAATGCAGTCGAACCGGCCAGCAGTCGGTCGGGCGCACTGATGATGCTGCCCGCGGTGGAGACAGCCGAGTCAGCACCGGCGACGGCGGCCCTATAGACCAGGTTCTCGACAATGGCCAGACGGGTGCGAAGGTCCTGCAGCGAGTCGGCCACAGCGTCGTCGGCATCGTAGACGCGGAATGAGGGTGCGATGCGCTCATAAGCCTGCTGCCAGGCTTCGTTCGTGGGCAGCAGCATGTTGTACGTCGAATCCTCTCGAGCGATGTGGCCCAGTCCGTAGACGGGATCTTCGAGCAGACGGTTATAACTGACGAAGACGGAGTCGTAGACGGGGCGGCCCTGCTCGTCAATGTCGACCTCGACAGAGTTTTCGACATCGAACTTCACCTCGTCGAACTGATGAATGAAGCGATAGAGCTCCGACAGATCCGGACGCATCGCGATGTGCTCATAGAGGTTGTTGACGTAGGGGATCGGCGTCTGCAGCTGGTGCACCAGTCCGTTGTCGGCTTTCTGGTTGGCCAGGGTGATGCCTGTACCGGCAAAGCCCCCGTCGGCATCAAACTGATAGATCTTGCCGTTGAGCATCTCGACACCGACGGTGAGAGGCGTCGAGGTGGGATAGGTGTGGCGGGCGATATGGTTAGCCACCATACGGCCGACGTCGCTGCCGTCCAGGCCTTGCGTGGGGGCAAATACGGTCAGCGCCTGGCTCGAAGCGAGCAGGTCGGCATAGCCCGCCTGTCGTACCTGGGCGGCAAACGAGGCCGTGCGGCTGTCCTGTTCGAGCAGTTGCATCACGCTCAGCCCCTCGCCCGTCGCAGGACCATCCTCATAATGGTCAGTCCAGTCAGAGCAGGCAGTGAAGAGGAACCCACCCCCTACCCCTCCCCAAGGGAGGGGAGATAAGATAGTCATGAGACATGTCATTACCGCTCTCGTCTGTCTCTTTATTCTCAATTGATACTTCATCATATATATCCCTTATTATTTATAACAAGTCTATTCTCATTCCCCTCCTTTGGGGAGGGGTTAGGGGTGGGCTTAATCCTTATCCTCCGAGTCGATCAGGCTCACAGGCACATACTCCAAATAGTCGAAATGGAACTCGCCAAGCTCCGACTCGATATTCTTCACGCGGAAGTAGTGGGGAGCGTAGTCCTGGAAGGTGAAAGTGCCGACGATGAAGCGCAGCGACCCGACGTTCTGGCGCAACGTCTTCTGTCCGTTGATGGCGTAGACCGAGTTGGGCCCTTTCATGTAGCCACGGTTGCGCATCATCTTGTCGTTCTCGGCGCCGTTGTCGGTGGTCTGTTCGTCGCTGACCCAGCCTATCTGAGGCTGCTCGCCAGTGTAGTTGAACGAGACGGGGATACCGATGATCTGACCGTCGACAAAGAGCTGGGCGATGCCGCCCCACGAACGGGCCGAATAGCCGAGGCGGATCTCATAAGTGCCGGGGGGCACGGGCAGCATGCGCACGGTGACGTCGTACCAGCCACGGACTGAAATTTCGTCGCTCTGGTAGTTGGTCCAATAGTCCGACGACCACATGATGAACTTCGAGGCGTCGTTGAATCGGAAGTAGTCGCCACAGTAGTCGGGGCTCATGGTGAAACCTCCGAAGCCGTCGAGATTGTTGAGCTTCCATCTTATATTATTATTAGTGAGCTGCGGGGGGATGGCATAGGCATCAAATCGGATGCGCTTGTTGAGCACGTCCTGCTGCATCACCTGCTCATCATAGACAAGCATGTCGGTCAGCGAATGGATGAAGCCGTTAGCCCCGTCAATGTTCGACCGGCTCTCGTCGACGCCCACGTAGGCACCGTTCCGGCACATGTTCAGGCGGTTGCCGGCACGGAACTCGATAAGCCGATATTGAAGCATCGTCTCATAGTATTCGTAACGTTTGTCCATGTAGTAGCTTGACGTGCTGGGGCCCGAGTAGACGAAGGCGTTGGTCGACATCTGACGGTTGAGCATGTGGTAGGAGATGAAACGGTTCAGGGCATTGCGGCGGCTGGTGGGGTCGGCGGCATCCTCAGTGCCGTAATAGCGCTGGGCATAGGTCGTCAGGTCGCTGACCGTGCTGATTCCGGCCTGCTGCATGACGCTGTTGGGCTCAACGAACATCGTATAGCCGAGCCGACGCTGCTGCAGGGGCTTCATCGTGTAGCCGAGGATGTTGACGAACTCGGTGGTATAGGGATTCTGATAGGTCATGTCGTAGGTCTCCAGGATCGAGTCGTTGAGGTGGGTCATCCGCAGGGCCTCGGCGAAGATGGAGTAGTCGGGCATCTGATTGAGCAGGGCACCGAGGGTCTCGTCGCTGGGCACGAGGACGTGGTCGACGACGTGCACCACGCCGTTGTGCAGCTCAATGTCGGGCCGTATGATTTCCGACATCTTATTGATCAGGATCGAATTGCGTCCCTGATCGTTGGGAACGTAGGAGATGATGATGTATCGGTTGTTCATGTTCGACGTGCCGAGGGCACCCTCAGTAAAGTCCTTCGTCAGGTAGTCGATGGCCGTCGAGCGGATGATATGGTTATAAACGATGTTGCGCTTCTCGTCAGCGGACAGCTGTTCCAGCGATGTGCTGTGCTCACGGAAGAAGTCAGAGAAGGCCTCATCAGTAGGGATGAAGGCGGTGTAGTGACCGTAGGTGGAAAGCAGTGCCTCCTCGCCGGCGTCCTTGACGATCTGGCTGAAGACGCTGAACGAGTCGGGGCGGTTCTCGACGTAGCTGGCCACGGTCTCGCCCGTGAAGGTGTAGTAGCTATCGCCCTCGAGCGAGTCGCTATCGCAGGAGGCAAAGAACAGCCCACCCCCTACCCCTCCCCAAGGGAGGGGGGATAGGATAGTCATGAGCCATACCATCGCTGCTTTCGCTTGTCTCTTTATTCTAAATTGATACTTCATCATATATATTCCTTATTATTTATAACAGGTCTATTCTCATTCCCCTCCCTTGGGGAGGGGTTAGGGGTGGGCCTTCTCCACATCGCCCGAGGTGTCGTAGAAGGGATTCTGCTTCAGCAGTTTGTTAACCTTCATCTCGTCGCGATGGATGGGCATGTAAAGGGCGTTGAGGGTGTTCAGGCGGGTAAGCACGGTGGCCTGGTCGAGACTCTCGTACTTGCGGAGCAGATAGGTCGAGACGATGCCGGCGAGGTCGTCGGTGTGTCGGATGCGGCGCAGCAGGTCGAAGTAGCGCTTGCCCTCGAACATGAACTCACGCTGGCGCTCATCGAAGACGAGGTTGCGCATCAGTTCCTGCGAGTTGTAGCTGGCCAGTGAGAGTGACCCCGTGCCGCGCGAAGGGTTGGCGCGGTCGTAGGTGTAGCCCACCATACGGATGGCCTCAGCCAGGTCGCCGTCGGCAGCGCGCTCGACGAGTGCCTCGGCCATCATCAGATAGACATCGGCCAGACGATAGATGATCCATGGCTGCGTGTTCTGATTGACGACGTAGTCGGAGGCGACGACCTGCGAGCTGGAGCTTTCGCGTCGGTAGGCGACGAACTTACGGATGGGGATGAAAGCGCCACCCGTGTTGCGGAACACGAAGTCGTGCTGTCGCACGTCGCTGCCGTCGAAGAGCGGATAGTTGCGCCAGTCGAGGGCCGACAGCTGGTTGACGCTGCTGCGACCTCCCGTCTGGCCATACATCTCGTTGACGACGTAGTTGGGCGTATAGCTGTCGAAGACCAGCTCAAAGATTGACTCCTGCGACTGTCCCTGCCCGAAGACCTGCTGGTTGTAGCGGGCCGACGACTCGAGCTGCAGGGGATTGGTCGACGTCTGCAGCACGCGGCGGCAGAGGTCGACGGTGCAGTCGTAGCGACCCAGCCAGAGGTTGATGTCGGCCATCAGCGTCCAGAGAGTTTTCTGCGTGATGCGCCCCTTGGTGGCGGCGGTGGTGGAATAGACGGCCTTAGCGAAGTTGTCCTGGATTTGCTCCAGTTCAGAAAGCAACCGATCCAGAATCTCGTCGCCGTCGGTCTGTGGCAACTGGAAGGGGCGGGTGTCGTCGCTATAGGCCTCAGTGGTGAAGGGTACGTCGCGGAACGTGCGCACCAGATAGAAATAGCACAGTGCGCGCAGCGTCTTCATCTCAGCCTCGTAGGCCCGCAGTTCGCCCGCCGTGAAGTTGGGGTCTTTCCGCTGGACGGCAGGCATCTGACTGAGCACCGTGTTACAATAGTTGATGACCTGATATAAGGGTCCCCACTGAGCATAGCCGTTGTCAGCGTCAACGTTGGCCGTCAGGATGTAGTAGACATTGTCGTTATAGTTCTGGCCGAGCAGCACGTTGTCGGAGCGCATCTCGCCCCAGGCGATGAGCCGCTCCATGACGTCGGGCTCCTGCATAGCGCGGTAGCAGGCGCTGACGGCACTCTCGACGTCGCTCTTCGACTGCCAGAAGTCGTCGCTGACCAGCTCGGTCTGCGGCTTAATGTCGAAGAAGTCGGAACAGGAGGTAAAGATCAGCCCACCCCCTACCCATCCCCAAGGGAGGGGAACA
Source organism: Prevotella sp. (assembly GCA_017470345.1). GTDB lineage: Bacteria > Bacteroidota > Bacteroidia > Bacteroidales > Bacteroidaceae > Prevotella. The sequence goes on along the minus strand of JAFUEP010000025.1, from coordinate 35,569 downwards.
AGGATAGTCATGAGCCATGCCATTACAGCTCTCGTCTGTTTTTTTATTCTTAATTGATACTTCATCATATATATTCCTTATTATTTATAACAAGTCTATTCTCAATTCCCCTCCTTTGGGGAGGGTTTAGGGGTGGGCTTTCTTCCCTTCGAGAGGAGTTAGGGGTGGGCTCTATAACCCTATTGTCACGCCCGCCGTGAAGTATTTCGAGCGCGGGGTCTTTGACCAGTCGGCACAGATGCCCTGCGCGTTATAGCCCACCTCGGGGTCGACGCCCGAGTAGCGGGTCCAGGTCAGGATATTGTTGAGCGTGAACGAGAAGGTGACGTTGTTCAGTCCGACCTGCTTCACCAGCTTGGGATCCATCTGATAGTTCAGGGTCAACTGCTTCCAGCGGAGGAACGAGCCGTCCTCAACAAAACGGTCGGAGCCCATCCAGTTGCGGCCGTCCTGATAGAGGGCACGGGGCATGTCGGTCCGGTCGCCGTCCTTGCGCCATCGCCAGTTGACGGAGACGCACTGGTTGTCGTTCGAAAACATATTCTCGGCATACATACGGGCATAATTGATGACCTTGTTGCCGTAGCGGAAGTTGAAGAAGCAGTTGAGCGACAGTCGCTTGTTATAGCGCAGCGAGAAACCGAAACCGCCGTTCAGTTTGGGATTACAGTTGCCAAGGTAGACCACGTCGAGCTCGTCGATGGTGCCGTCGCTGTTGATGTCCTCGTAAACGGCGTCGCCCCCGCGGAACCGGCGTGCATTGGTAGTGCCGTAAGCATAGTAAAGGGGCACCGGCTCGCCGAAGCTGTCGAAGACGACGGCGCCATCCTTGTCGCGGGCCACGGGAGCATTGGGGCCGCTGACGCCCGTCACCTCGGTGGCGCTGTACCTGTCGTACTGATAGACGCCCCGTGAACGCAGGCCATAGATGGAGCCGAAGGAGTTGTCGATCTGGACGCGGCTCAGGTAGTTGCCATTGGAGTAGTTGAAGTCGCCGTTGTAGGAATCGAGCACGTTCGGGTCGAGGGCGATGATAGTGTTCTTGTAGTTAGAGAAGTTGGCGTTCAGGTCGAGCACGAAGCGGCCGAACGAAATCAGGTTGGTGGTGTTCATGTTGAGTTCCCAGCCGTCGTTGTCCATCGTGCCGGCATTGATGTAGCTCAGCTGGGTGAAGCCACTTGACGAGGGAATGCGCATATCTCGGAAGAGCATGTCGTCCGTGCGACGGTGATAGACGTTGAGGTCGGCCGTGAATCGGTCGTCGAAGAGTCCGAGGTTCAGACCCACGTTGATGCTCGTGGAGCGCTCCCACTTCAGGTTTGTCAGCTTCACCGACGAGGGCTTGATGGTCGGCGTGCCCAGATAGCTGCTGGCGCCCGTCGACCATGAGCCGTTGTAGCGGGCGAAATAGAGGTATTCGCGGTCAGGCATATTGCCAGTGACGCCCCAGCCGGCACGGAGCGAGAATTCGGAGAGCCACGACTCGAATGACTTCATGAACCGCTCGTCGGAGATGATCCACTTGCCCGAGACGGAAGGGAACATGCCCCAACGGTTGCCTGTTCCGAAACGTGTACTTCCATCCCAGCGGATGGTGGCGTCGAGGATGTAGCGGCCCTGAAAAGCATAGTGCATGCGGCCCAGAACGGCCATCGAGCGCCATTGGCCCTGCTCGGAGTTCAGGTCGCGCAGGTTGGCGCCGGCCGAGGCGTCAGTGATGCTCTCTGAGGGTGAACCGTGGGTGGTGAAGCGCTGGTTCTGCGACGAGCCGCTGATCATCTGCCATGAGCCGTAGAGCATCAGCGAATGATCCTCGCCGAGGTTGGGCATCCACGTCAGGTTGTGGTCGGTCATGACGGAGAGGCCCTCGTTCTCTTGTTCCTCGCTACGGTTGACGTATTCATCGAGCCACGATCTCGGCACAATCTTCTTCGGCAGGAAGCGGTTGATCTTATAGTTCTCGATGTCGAACGTCACGTAGCCGTTGTAGCGCAGGCGCTGCAGGTCGGTGGGCTCGATGAAGTCGTATTGCAGCCGTAGCGTGGGAATGATGCGCATGTTCTTCTGCACGTTCTCGGCCAGATGGGCCACGGCCACGGGGTTGAGGAGATCCTTCTGCGAGGAATTCAGGGCCGACGAGGGCAGGATGTTATAATAGACATCGGTGTCGCGGCCGTCGACGTCCTGACGGTAGATGCCCACGTTGGGCAACTTACGGTAGGCCACGTCAAGCAGTCCGATGTTCGAGCCCGTCGAGGGGTAATACTGCTCGTAGTTGCGATCGTTGTTGGTGTAGGTCATTGAGAAGTCGCTGGTGAACTTCAGCCGATCGGACACCTGATACTCCAGATTCATGCGGGTGGAGAAGCGGTCCAGGCGTTGCTCAATGACGGTGCCCGTCTGGTTGTAGTAGCCCAGCGAGGCGCGGAAACGCGCCTTCTGTCCACCGCCGCTGATGGAGAGCGAGTGGTCGTGGGTCCAGCCCATCTGCGAGACCTCCTTCACCCAGTCGGTGTTGTTGTTATACTGTTCATACTCCGAGAAGTTCGGGTCATAGTTGAACTCGGGGATGTCTGACTCCTGCTCGTCCATGTTGCGGTTGAAGTATGCCTGCTTCATGAGCATCGTGTAGTCGTCGCCATTGAGCATCTTCATGCCGCGCGGCTGCCAGTTGCCCGAGAGGCGGTAGCTGTAGGTGACACGTGTGGGGCCCGTGACGCCTTTCTTCGTTTTGATCGAGATGATGCCGTTGGCACCGCGGGCGCCCCAGATGGCACAGGCGGCGCCGTCCTTGAGCACGGTGATTTCCTCGATGTCCTCGGGTGAGATGTTCAGCAGTGTGGCAAACTGGTCGTTCGAGGCCGTGTTGTAGTCGAACGAGGCATCGATCTGCGAGTCAAAGGGGATGTCGTTGAGCAGGATGAGCGGTTCGGAGTTGGAGTTGATCGACGTGGTGCCACGAACGCGGAGTGACGAGCCTGAGCCCAGGTCGCCCGAGTTGGCCACGATGTCGAGACCGGCGATGCGGCCCTGCAGGGCATCGTCGACCGAAGCTACGGACATGCCCTCGAAGGCTTTCATCGAGATGGTCTGCTGAGCTCCTGAGAGCTCACGAACGGGAACGTTGAATCCCGAATCGCCAGTGCGGCGCTTACCTCGCACCTGGACCTCGGCGATGGCCTGCGAGTTGTCCTTCAGCTGGACGACGAAGCGGCGGCGTTCGCGGATGGGCAGGGTCTGCGCCCGACAGCCAACGTAAGAAATCTTCAGCGTGTTGTCGGTGTTCTTCACCTGCAGCGAGAAGTCGCCATTGTAATCGGTGACAGCCGACGAGACGATGCGCCCCGTCTTGTCCTGCTCGACGACGCTGGCGCCGATGCACTCACCGTCGGGTGACGTGACATGACCGGTAATCATCGTCTGCGCGGACAGGCCGCTTATGAATAGTGAACAGAGGAGAATGAATAGAAGACGTTTCATTGGCTTATTCTGGGATTAAGGCACAATCAATGAGATGAATGACAGATTGCGACGACGAGACGATCTGTGTGGCTGTGCGGTAGTCGCTCGAGTTGACGATGAAGTCGCGGCTCTGCAGGTTGTATAGGCCGGGCGTCTTCACCACATGGGCCTCGTGGCCATGCCCGTCGGTGAAGGTCAGGTTCTGTCCGTCGCCGCTGACGGTGAGCTTCTGGAATCGGCCGGCATCCGTGCGGGCGGCCGTCTCGTAAGTCAGAGCCGGGAATGGCTGGTCGTCAACGTAGGTAGAATTATCGACAAAGTGATACTGCAGGAAGCGCATCAGCCTGACTGACCAACTGCGCTGCAAGGTGGGGTTATCCATCTGAGCGGCAATCTCGTCCCACGTATGAAGCGACGGATCGTTGCGGAAGGCCTCGTCGACAGCCTCATTCGTTGGCACGAGCACGGTGTATTGGAAATTGCCGAACGAGGAGACCACATTGCCCAGTCCGCTCGACTGCGACGTGCGGTTAAGTGTAAATATGCTCTTGATTTCCGGGTCGTTCTCAAACATCCGGAACACCATGTCGTTGCCATTCAGGAGTTCGAAGAACCTGGAGAACTCGGGATGTTGCTGCAAGTTGGTGTAAACCGAGTTGGTTGGGTCTTGCAGGATGCGGTCGATGATGTAGCAACGGCCATTGTCGGCATCGTAGCGACTCACCTGGCGAGCCTGCGGCACGTTTTGCTCCATGTCGCCTCCGCCCTGAGCCATCATCTGCTGCCCTACCCCCTCGACTCGAATCGTGGAGCCACCCTTCGACTGATAGTAGTGGCGCGTGCCGTCGTCGACGTAGCCGCCCATGCGGCCTTCGTCGTCCTTGGTGCCGACGATGATATGGCGGTCGCAGATGTCATAGAGGCGGTTGCGCAACAGCGACTGGTCGTCGATGGTGCGCAGCAGTTCGCCCCGGGTGCCGTCGTCGTTGACGCTGAAGACATCGGCCGTCACGGGATTGTCGCGCGTCTCGTCATACTTGAATGCCCAGATCTCGCGCTGCGTCTTGCCCTTGGCCCAACTGACGGGGTCGCGGTAGTTCTGCAGGGCTTCGTCGGTGGGCACCAGCAGGTTATACATGTTCTCCATGGAGCGCAGGTAGAGATAGAACTTCATCTCGCGGTCCTGCAGGGCCCAGTTCATGATGCGCGTCCCGGCATTGGTCATCACCGAGGCATAGACGCTCTGATAGTCGATGGGTGGATAGACCTTATTGGTCATATAGACCACGCCGTTGCCGGCGACGTAGGAAGCGACGACATCGTTTCGGTCGACGTGCATGGCAAACGACGACTCGTCGTTCATCGTCGGCCACATCGAGGGCAGCGAGGTCATGAACGACTTCTTTTGATGGTTCTTCACGAAGAGGGCCACGAGCGGCGTCGGCACGTTGTCCCAATCGCCATAGGCATCTTTCAGGTAAGAGCCTTTGCCGCCGTTGATATACTGCTGCATGGCCTCGTCGGTGGGTACGAACATGACGCCCATGTCCTGCAGTCCGCCGTAGCTGTTCTGCGAGGGGTCGAAGTAGAGGAGTCCGTAGTTGGTCATGTCGTTGCCGTCGGGGTCGTGCGGTCGTGTCTCGGTGAAGTAATGTTTGGTGAAGACGGAGTCGCTGATGAGGGGGCGCGTGGCGTCGGTGCCGTCGTAGAGATGGTGGACGGCGTCGGTCACCGTGCTGTTATAATATGGAGCGCTGAAGCGTTCCATCAGCCGGGCGAACAGGCTCATCTGAGGCTCGCGGGCGATGACCTGGCTCATCGGCTGCAGGGGCGTCAGCACGTCGTGCATCACGTGGACGTAGCCGTTCTTGCAGGTCACGTCCTGCTTGTCGACGTGCGAGCCGTTGATGTAGAGTCCCAGCGGGTCGTAGTCCTGACCGAGCACCAGCGAGAGGTCGTCCGTCGGAATCTTGTTGGCCGCCGTGTGCTGTGGTGTAAAGTGAACCATGTAGGTGTCGCTCTCGTCGTCTACCAGCCGCAGGCCGCCCGTGTTTTGGTATTTTTTCCAGAAGGGTGCTTCAAACTGGCGGCTGTCCTGACAGAACTGGATACTGTCCAAATAGGTATACTGAGTGGCACGCCTCACGGCTGTGCCCTCGCCGCTCTGGCTCTCGGCGTCGCCCGTGTTGGCCAGCATATAGGCCAGATAGGCCATGTTGACGGTGCTGGCATTGAGCAGGCAACGCTTCTGGGCAGCGGTCAGCTCCTCATAAGCGTGGACGCCGTAGGGATTCTGCCCCTGAAAGAAGCGCTGCCATGCCTCGTCGCGGGCAGGAAAGACGGTCTTCGAGCCTGTCAGCTGCAACACACGCCCGTAGTTCAGGTCGTCGACCAGTCGCAGATAGTTAGTGAAGCCGCCCTCCGCCTTCAGGTAGTCGTATATGCTCGCACCGAGGAAATCGGGTTCACGCTCCTCGTATGCATAGTCCTTCGAGCACGAAGCGGCGAGTCCTCCCATGAGCAACACTCCGAGGAGTGGCGCTGACCAGCGAGTAATTTTCTGTTGAAAACGTTTCATTTAATCAGGTTAGTTTATCGATTGTTTCGGATGGCAAAGGTAATAATAAATATAATATGTGTCGCACCTATTCCGTCCATAAAATGTAACGAATGTCGCAAATCTCGCAGGAATGAAACATTTCTTACATTTTATGCCGCCCCTACGGCTCGGCCTTTCGCGCAATATTTAGTACTTTTGCAACGAAACCAATAACAACACTGTTCATCATGAAACATTTCAGACTATTCGCAACCGTTCTTTTCGCTCTCGCTCTCGCTAAGGGCTCCACGGCCGCCGACCTCACCCTCAGCTACGAACAGCCCTCACAGACCTGGATGGGATCGCTCCCGCTGGGCAACGGCCGACTGGGGGCCATGGTCTACGGCGGCACGCAGCGGGAGACCATCGCCCTGAGCGAGCTGACCCTCTGGAGCGGTCAGCCCGACCCTGACTGTAACAACATGCTGGGGCCCGACCGTCTGCGCGAGATCCGCAGTGCCTTCCTCAACGGCGACTATAAGCTGGGCAACGAAATGGGATGGCGATCGATGAACGGTCACGGCCGCTCCTTCGGCACCAACCTGCCCTTGGGCGCCATCGTCATCCAGTCGGTCGACGGCCCTGACGGCGGAGCCACGAACTACGCCCGCGAGCTGTCGCTCGACGAGGCCATTGCCCGCGTTCATTATACTGACAACGGGACGGTCTTCAGCCGCGAATACCTCTGTTCGAACCCCGACCAGGTGCTGGCCGTCAGCTACAAGGCCTCGCGCCGCGGTGCCATCAACGTAGACATCTCGATGGACCTGCTGCGCCATGCCGTCGTCGAGGCTCAGCCTGGCATGCTCGACATCGTCGGTGATGCCCGCTTCGACAAGTTCGGCGAGGGCGGTGTGCGCTTCCGCGGCATGCTCAGTGCCACGACCGACGCCGCCGGCACCGTCACCCCCGAGGGCGACCACCTGGCCGTGCGCGGCGCTACGCAGCTGACCATCATCTTCGACCTGCGCACCGATTTCCAGAACCTGCGCTATCGTGAGCAGTGCTATCAGACGGTCCGTCAGGCCGCCTCTAAATCGTTTGACCAACTGAAGAACGCCCACACGCGCGACTATCAACGGCTGTTCCGTCGTATGAGCATTGACCTGGGTCCCAACAGCAGCCACGCTACGACGACCGACCAGATGTTCGCCGAGGCCCACCAAGGACTGTCGAACCCCGCCTTCGACGCCCTTTTCTTCCAGTACGGCCGCTATATGCAGATCAGCTCCTCGCGCGAAAATTCTCCCCTGCCAAGCAACCTGCAGGGCGTCTGGAACGACAATCTGGCCTGCAACATGCCATGGACGTGCGACTACCACCTCGACATCAATATCCAGCAAAACTATTGGAGTGCCAACATCGCCAACCTCAGCGAGACGAACACACCAGTCTTCAGCTACATCGCACTGCTGGCCAAGTATGGTCACGACACGGCCCGTAAGCTCTACGGCTGCAACGGCTGGGTGACACACACGATCAACAACGTATGGGGCGATACAGCCCCGGGCGGGTCGCTTGGCTGGGCTCTCAACGTGACGGCCGGCGCATGGCTCGCCACTCACCTCTGGACACACTATGAATTCACTCAGGACAGCGAATACCTGCGCCAGACGGGCTATCCACTGCTCAAGGAGACGGCCCAGTTCTTCGTCGACTACATGGTCGAGGATCCGCGCACGGGCTGGCTGCTCTCCGGCCCCAGCATCTCGCCCGAGAATGCCTTCCGTGGCGAGGACGGACAGAGCTATTCGCTCTCGATGATGCCCACCTGCGACCTGGCCACCATCCGCGAGATCTATCACGCCTGCATCGAGGCCAGCCGCATCCTCGACGTCGACGCCGACTTCCGGGCCCGGCTGGAGCGCGACATCAAGCGGTTGCCTCCGTATCGGGTGCTCAACAACGGAGAACTCGCCGAGTGGCTGCTCGACGTGGGACGGGCCGACCCATCGCATCGCCATGCCGCCCACCTGTTGGCCCTCTATCCTTTTGGTCACATCACGCCGGAGTCGACACCAGAGCTGGCCAAGGCATGTGCCACCTTCCTGAGCCATCAGGAGTCGCATCCCAACTGGGAGGACACCGAGTGGACGCGCGGCAGCAACATCAACTTCTACGCCCGCCTACACCAAGGCGACAAGGCTTACGAGTCCCTCACAGGTCTCTACACAGGATTTATGCGCGAAAACCTCATGACCGTCTCCCCGGCCGGCATTGCGGGTGCCGAGAGCGACATCTTCTCGTTCGACGCCACTGAGGCCGCCGTCGCCGGCATCTGCGAGATGCTGCTCTCAAGTGGAGAGCGCACTCTACACTTCCTCCCTGCCCTCCCCTCGGCATGGCCGTCGGGCAGCGTGCGCGGCATCTGCGCGCGGGGCGGCATCGAGGCCGACTTCAGCTGGAAGGATGGCCGCGTGGTGAAGGCCGTGCTGCGCTCAAAGACTGACCAGACCGTCACGGTCAACATCAACGGACAGCAGAAAACCGTCAGACTGACATCAAAAAAATCAACATCTATCGTTTGATCCTTTTTTGTATACCGTCAGTATACACATTGTATACCTCGGGAAAACACATTGTATATCGGCGGTGTACAAAGACGCGAATGATAAAAGAAATTAACATGAAGCGGATTATCACAACCACTGTAGCCATCGTGCTGACCTTTCTCTACGCCATGGCCGACGTCAACGAACGTCAGCTGCATCAGGGATGGCGCTTCCGCCAGGGCAACTCGGAAATCTGGCACCCCGCTGAGGTGCCAGGCAACACACACCTCGACCTGATGCGCTGTCGGATCATCGACGACCCCTACTTCCGACTGAACGAGCGAAGCGTACAGTGGGTCGATAAGGAGGACTGGATGTACGAGACGCACTTCCAGCCCACCACCGACGAGCTGCGTGCCACCAACCAGACCATCGTCTTCTACGGACTCGACACCTATGCCGACGTCTACCTGAACCACCATTTGCTCGTGCGGGCCGACAACATGCACCGCACGTGGCGATGCGACGTACGCGGCATCCTAACCGAGGGCGACAACCTGCTGGAGGTCTATTTCCACAGCCCCATCAAGATCAATGTGCCGAAGTTCGACGCGCTGCCCTATCGCCACAACACGGGCCCCGACCACTCGCAGATGGGCGGACTGTTCGACAAGACCATCTCGCCCTATGCCCGCACCGCCGGCTTCGAATACGGCTGGGACTGGGGCCCGCGACTCGTCACCTTCGGCATCTGGCGACCCGTCGTCCTCCAGACGTGGAGCGGACAGCGCATCGCTGACGTCTGGTACATTCAGAAGCAGGTCAGCAAGGCACACGCCGACCTACGCACCGTCGTCGAGATTGAATCCGACACGGACGTCGACGCCGCCACCATCACCATCACCGCCGACGGCAAGCCCGCCGCCAAGAAAACCGCTTCCCTCCACAAGGGTCTCAACACCGTCACCCTCGACTACTCCCTCAAGAAGCCCCGCCTCTGGTGGACCAACGGCCTCGGCTCCCCCACCCTCACGCAGATGAACTGCTGCTTGCATGGCGTGTCTTGCGACTCGGTCGCGACGCCCCTCGGCATCCGCAGCCTCAAGCTCCACAACGACAAGGACCAGTGGGGCCATAACCTCTACTTCGAGCTCAACGGCGAGCCTCTCTTTGTCAAAGGCTCGAACATGATTCCCAACGACAACTTCCTCGCCCGCGTCAACGACTCCATCTACCGACAGGTGGTCGCCGACGCCGCGGCCGTCAACATGAACATCATCCGCGTCTGGGGCGGCGGCATCTACGAGGACGACGCCTTCTACCGCTACTGCGACGAGATGGGCATCCTCGTCTGGCAGGACTTCATGTTTGCCTGTCAGACCTATGAGGTCGACTCGGCTTTCCTGGCCACCATTCGTCAGGAGGCCATCGACAACGTGCGCCGTCTGCGCAACCATGCCTGCATGGCCGTCTATACGGGCAACAACGAAGAGCAGGACGTCTGGTTCGGATGGGGCGGCAAGAAGCGCTACTTCGAGGAGCGCGGCCAGGCCGACCGCGTCTGGGCGATGCAGCGCAGCATCTTCTATGAGGTGCTGCCCGAGGTCGTGCGCGACTATGGCGGTGGCACGGCCTACCGTCCTTCGTCGCCCTGGGCTTTCGAAGACACACCCTCCGACGGCATCAACGGCGACGACCACTACTGGGGCGTCTGGCACGGCGGCCAACCTATCGAGGCTTACTTCGACCACCATGTGCGTTTCGAGTCGGAGTACGGGTTCCAGTCTTTCCCGGAATATGAGTCGGTGCTGCTTTATAACCCCGATGAGCGCGACCACAACATCTATTCGGAGGTGATGATGGCCCATCAGAACGCCGGCACCTACGCCAACCATCGCATCGAGGAATATATGGCCCGCGACTACCACGTGCCCAGCGACTTCAAGCATTTCCTCTACATGAGTCAGGTGCTGCAGGCCGACGCCGTCAAGATGGGCATGGAGGCCTTCCGCCGCGACCGCCCCTTCTGCATGGGGTCCATCGTCTGGCAGCTCAACGACTGCTGGCCTGTCGCCTCCTGGTCGAGCCGCGACTACTACGGCCGATGGAAAGCCCTCCACTACGTCACCCGCAAGGCCTATGCCGACATCCTCGTCAGTCCCCGCATCACCACGGCCGCCACAGATGATAATGCCGTCGTCACCCCCGTCAAGCAGGTGGCCGCCCTCCCCTCCGAGGAGAACGCCAAGGCCATCGACAAGATGTCGCCCGCACTCAGCGAGGATTCCGAATTGGGCTTCCTCGACCTCCGGCTCGTCAACGACCGCCGCACCCCCGCCCCCGGATTATTGAAAATACAGGTCATGACCATGGATGGTCACATCGTCCATCAGCGGAAACAGAAGATGACCCTCCCCAAGAACGACGTCGTCACCGTCAAGCGCATCCCCGTCCGGGAACTCATCGGCACCAAACGCCCCGAAGACGTCATCATCTACATCGCCTTCGAGACTGACGGCAATGAGGAGGGCTCCTACTACAACATCGCCTACCCACTGCGCCAGAAGCAGATGGACTACCCACGCCCCCACATCACGACCGACATCGCCCCCGCAACAGACGGCTTCACCGTCAGCATCACCACTGACGTCTTCGCCCGCGCCGTCTTCCTGAAGACCCGTGGCATCAGCGACGTCTTCTCTGACAACTACTTCGACCTGCTGCCAGGCCAGCGCCGCACCGTCCACCTGCGCACCAGGAAGCCCCTCGCCCAGATCCGGCAGGAGCTCGAAGTCATCACCCTCGCCGACACCTATCAAAAGGAATAATCCGAAAGCACCATGCACAGCATCAAATCCCCCTCCCCGGCATATTGCAATGCCATCGCGGCCCTCCTCATCGTCCTTATATGTTGCGATGTCGTCGCACCCCTCCCCGCCTCCGCCCAGCCCTCCCCCACCGCCTTCCGCCGCATCGGCTCGCAGGACGAATCGCGCCAGGATTTCTTCCCCGGCGAAATCCGCGCCCGTCCCGTCCTCGGCAACTACACCCAAGGCCAGTACATGGGGCTCTTCTGCGGCGGACAGGACCTCGCCGGTCCTCAGCAGGACTTCTATGCTGACCCGCGCTGGGGCGACCAGGGCGACGGCACCTTTGCCAACCCCGTGCTCAATGCCGACTTCAGCGATCCCGACGTCATCCGCGTCGGCAGCAAATACTACATGACCTGCTCCGAGTTCCACTTCATGGGCATGCCCATCCTCGAGTCCGCCGACATGGTCAACTGGCAGGTCATCGCACAGATCTATCCGGCCATAGACCTGCCCGGCTACGACTCGATGTCGAAGTATGGCGGCGGCACGTGGGCGCCAGCCCTACGCGAGCACGACGGCCGCTTCTATATGTACGTCTGCACGCCCGACGAAGGCCTGTTCATGTCGACGGCCGACGACATCCGAGGTCCCTGGGCACCGCTCCATCAGGTCCGGGCCGTGAGCGGATGGGAGGACCCCTGTCCTTTCTGGGATGAGGACGGCCAAGCCTATCTGGGCCGCTCGCAACTGGGTGGCGGCCCCATCATCATCCATCGCATGAGCGCCGACGGTCGCACGTTGCTCGACGACGGCACGGAGGTCTACCGGGGCGACACGTCGGAGGGCACCAAGCTGTTCAAGCGCGACGGCTGGTACTATCTCAGCATTCCCGAGGGAGGCGTCGGTACGGGCTGGCAGCAGGTGCTCCGCTCGCGCAGCATCTACGGACCCTATGAAGGCCGCACGGTGCTCGAGCGCGGCGTCACCAATGTCAACGGCCCGCATCAGGGCGCCCTCGTCGACACGCCCCAGGGCGAGTGGTGGTTCTTCCACTTCCAGAGCCACGACCCGCAGGGCCGCGTCGTCCACTTGCAGCCCGTCGTGTGGGGCGACAACGGCTTCCCCGCCATCGGCACCGACTACGACGGCAATGGCATCGGCGAACCGATGAAGATCTGTCGCAAGCCCGCTACGGGCGTCGCCAGCGCGGTGCATTATCCACAGGGCAGCGACGACTTCTCGTCGGCTACGCTCCACCCCATGTGGCAATGGAATCATAACCCTGACTCATCGCGCTTCTCGCTCAGCGAGCGTCCGGGATGGCTGACCCTCCATCCCCGCAATGCCACGACCCTGCGCCAGGCACGCAATCAGCTCACCCAGAAGCTGATGGGCTATCGCGGTCAGGCTACCGTCCTGCTCGACTTCGCAGAGCTGAACGACAGCTCGCGCTCTGGGCTCGAGTGCATCGGCTCCAACTTCGTCGGCGCCGGCATACGCAAGGGCGGCGGCAAGACCTATCTCTACTGGGAGCGCGAGGGCAAAGAGACCATCGTCTCGGCCCTCAGCAGTGTCGCGACGACCATTCTTCTGCGCCTCACGTTCGATGCCATTAAGAATGAGTTCCAGTTCAGCTACAGCCTCGACGGCTCGACGTTCACCGACCTGGGCGACAGCTTCAACGAGTCGTCGCGCGACTGGAAGGGCGCCCGCATCGGCCTCTACTCCTTCACAGCCGGTAACCACGGCGGTTGGGCTCATTTCGACGACTTCACCTACGAGTTCCAATGAAAAAGATTCTATTGATGATTGGGGGCTGCATGGCGGCGACGACCGCCTGGGCCACATGGGACGAGCAGGCCGTGCTGGCCCGACGCTTGTCGGCCGATGCTTTTCTGCTCGACAAGCAGGCCTATCTGGCCCAGAGTGCCTACACCAACGGTGTGTTCTTCGACTACAATAACGACGGCTTGCTCGACCTGCTCATCGTGGGCCGCGGCGGCGACTGGACCATCAAAGCCGACGTCAACATCGTGGCGCTCTATCGCAACCTGGGGGCCGAGGCCGACTATCGGCTGCAGCGCGTCAGCGACACAGGCTTGCTGCCCTTCACCGACGAGGGCTACTACAACCCCGTCTCAGCGGGCGACGTCGACCACGACGGCTACACCGACCTGCTCATCATGACCTACCACGACGGCCGCCACGTCGACCTCTATCTCAACGACCATGGTACGGGGCGCTTCATCCGGCAGGAGAGCGTGCAGTTCGAGGCGGCCACCAACGGCTCGTGCATGCTGGGCGACCTCGACGGCGACGGCTGGCTCGACGTCGAGTTCTCGGGCTACAGCGACCACTCGGCTACGGCGCTGAAGCTCTACCGCAATCAGCACGACGGCACGTTCTCCGACGTCTCGCAGGCCAACGTCACGGGTGCCTTCCAGGGCGGTTCGGCCCTGGCCGACATCAACAGCGACGGCCATCTCGACATCATCGCCACGGGCAACGGCAACAACTGGGTCTGCCTGGCGCCCATCTACCTGAGCCAGGGCGACGGCACATTCACGACGGTCCCTGAAAGCAGGAGCGGCGTGAAGGGCGTCAGCCGCGCCACGCCCCTCGTCGTCGACCTCAATGCCGACGGACGGATGGACATGATCGTCAACGGCGAGCCCAGCGACGGTTCGGGATTCCGCACCCGCATCTATTATCAAAAGGCCGACGGCACATTCCTGCTCGACACGACCTACCCCATCATTCCCGTCAACCAGGACGGGGGCATCAACATGGGCGATGCCGACGCCGACGGCAACATGGACATCATCATCGGCGGATGGACGGGCGCAGGGGCACCACAGGGCTGCTATTCGTCGCCCCTGCGGGTCTATGAGAACCACCCCGAGGATGCAGGCCTGCCGGGTAACGTGCGCCCCGAAGCGCCATAGAGCGTCAGCGCCACCATCGAAGGCGACAGCCTCATCATCACCTGGACGGCGGGCAACGACCACGAGTCGGCCGCCGAGGCCCTGCGCTACAATCTCTACGTGCGGCATGACGACACGGGCGAGCTCTACACGCTCATCCCCGCCGACCCGCAGAGCGGCCGACTGCTCGTCGGCACCGACCTGCAGACGTCGCTTTCATCAAGCGTCCATCGCTATGCCCTGCGCCACTTCGGGCCCAGCAGCTATACCGTCGGCGTGCAGACGCTCGACCAGGCTTATGCGCCCAGCCCCTTCGCTACGGCCACCACCGTCGAGGCCGATGGCATCGGCGAACACCGGCCGGTGCCCTCTCTCAAAGAACAATATTATGCTTTGGATGGCTCAAAGCTTCCCTTTGCCCCCACCAAAGCAGGCCTTTACATCCAGCGCAGCAGCACTTCAACCAAGAAACTCCTCCTGAAATGAGAAACATCGCCCCCCTCATCATCGGTCTGGTATGTTGCGAAGTCATCGCAACCCTCCCCGCCGCAGCCCAGCCCTTCCGCGACCCCACCCTCCCCCGCGAGGCCCGCATCGACGACCTCATCAGCCGCCTCACCATCGAGGAGAAGGCCAACCTGCTGATGCACTATTCCCCCGCCGTCGACCGCCTCGGTCTGCATCAGTTCCAGTGGTGGGGCGAGGCGCTCCACGGCGTCGGCTTCTCCGGTTTTGCCACCGTCTTCCCAGAGCCCATCGGCATGGCCGCCTCGTTCGACGATGAGCTGTTATATCAAGTCTTCGATGCCGTCAGCACCGAGCAGCGTGCCAAGTACAACAAGGCTGCCCGCACCGGCACGTTCGACACCTTCCAGAGCGTCTCCGTCTGGACCCCCAACGTCAACATCTTCCGCGACCCCCGCTGGGGCCGTGGTCAGGAGACCTACGGCGAGGACCCTTACCTGACCAGCCGCATGGGGCAGGCCGTCGTCCGCGGTCTCCAAGGCCTCGCCAAGAATGCCGTGCATGTTGCGACTGAGCCGCAATCCCGCCGCTACTACAAGACCCTCGCCTGTGCCAAGCACTACGCCGTGCACAGCGGCCCCGAGTGGAGCCGCCACCGCATCGACGTCGACGACATCCCCGCCCGCGACCTCTGGGAAACCTATCTGCCCGCCTTCCGCGACCTGGTGCAGAAGGCCGACGTCCGCGAGGTGATGTGCGCCTACAACAGCGTCGACGGCGAGCCCTGCTGCAGCAACGCCCGCCTGCTCCGGCAGATCCTGCGCGAGGAGTGGGGCTTCACCGGACTGGTGGTCAGCGACTGCGACGCCATCAACGACATCTGGGTGGAGGGCCATCACGCCGTGGAACCCGACGTGGCCCATGCCTCAGCCCGCGGCGTCGCCGGCGGCACCGATCTCAACTGCGGCGGCAGCTACACCTCGCTGCCCGAGGCCGTCGGTCAGGGGCTCATCAGCGAGCAGCGCGTCGACGAGAGCCTGCGCCGCGTGCTCCGCGCCCGCTTCTCGCTCGGCGACTTCGACCCCGACTCGGTCAGCGAATGGAACGCCCTGACGATGGACTTCGTCAACTGTCAGGCCCACCGCGACCTCGCCCTCCGGATGGCCCGCGAAACCATCACCCTGCTCAAGAACGACAACAACGCCCTCCCCCTTCAGCCCACCTCCCTCGTCGTCATGGGCCCCAACGCCAACGACTCGACAATGCTCTGGGGCAACTACTCTGGTCGGCCCGCCCACACGGTGACTATCCTCGAAGGGATTCAGGAGAAGATAGGAAAGGAGAACGTCACGTTCATCGACGGCTGCGGCTATGTCAGCAAGAACGTCCGCACGGAGAACCGCTTCGCCCACCTCGGCCGGCTGGAGGCTGACGTCTGGCTGGGCACCCGCATGGAGGGCACACCCGTGGCCCACCGCACCTTCACCCGCCCGCTCAACTTCAACCTCAACGAGGACGGCTTCATCGCCCGCGGCATCGGGCGCGAGAACTTCTCCGTCCGGCTGCGCGGCACCTTCCACGCCCCCGAGACCGAGCAGCTGCAGTTTGCCATTGCCGGCGACGATGGCTTCCGCCTCATTGTCGACGGTGACACGGTGGTCAACGAGTGGCAGACACAGTCCACCAAGTACTGCTGGCCCACCATTGACGTGGTGAAGGGCCGCGACTATCAGATTCAGATTGACTACTTCCAGGAGGGCGGCGGTGCCGAACTGAAGTTCGACATCAACCGCTACCGCGAGCTCACCGACGACGAACTGCTCCGTCAGGTGCCCCGCGAGGCAGAGACGGTGGTCTTCGTCGGCGGCATCTCCTCGCGACTGGAGGGCGAAGAGATGAGCGTCAACGAGCCGGGCTTCCGCGGGGGCGACCGCGAGAGCATCGAACTGCCTGAGCGACAGCGGCAAATGCTAAAACAGCTGAAGCAGATGTGCAAGCGCGTCATCTTCGTCAACTGCAGTGGCTCGGCCATGGCCATGGTGCCCGAGCAGGCATCGTGCGATGCCATCGTGCAGGCCTGGTATGGCGGCGAGCAGGGCGGGCGCGCCGTCGCCGACGTACTCTTTGGCGACTACAACCCCAGCGGGCGGCTGCCCCTGACGTTCTATCGCTCGACCGACCAGCTGCCCGACTTCGAGGACTATCGCATGCAGGGCCGCACCTACCGCTACTTCCGCGGCCCCGTGCTCTATCCCTTCGGCTACGGTCTCTCTTTCACTACGTTTAAGTTAGGAAAAGGAAAAGTGAAAGACGACACCCTGCTCGTACCCGTCGAGAACACCGGCCAGCGTGAGGGCACCGAGGTCGTCCAACTCTACGTCAGCGCCCCCGACGATGCCGAGGGCCCGCTGAAATCACTGAAAGGGTTCACACGCATCACCCTCGCGCCGGGCCAGAAGGCCACTGCCACCATCGCCTTGCCCCGTGAGACGTTCGAGCGCTGGGACCCCACGACCAACACGATGCGCGTACGGCCCGGCCAATATGTCATCTATTACGGTACCAGCTCAGCCGACCGTGACCTAAAGACCATCAGAATAACCGTTCCCCCGGCTGACTGACATATTCTCGCCCTATGGTGACAGAGGCCGGAAATGTAACAAAATTTCGTATCTTTTCCACCATTTTTTCTAACCACCTGAAAATCAGCGTAATTCCAAAACAAGAACAAAGAAGCGGTGCTTTTCGATGAAAGAAGCGGTGCTTTTCTGGTCGAAAAGCACCGCTTTATGCCCCGAGAAACAGCGTTTCTCCTTCAAACACGGTTAAGAATGTAAAGAAAATTCGAACTTAACCAGTCGTATTTCCGAACTTGCCATAAGGTCCTGCCTTCTCTTTCAGTTCGCCCAATGGTTGTTGATGGAGAGCCCGGGCCAATCATCGGTGCGGAAGGGGACACAAGGCAAAGCATCGGCATTCTGGAGGTTGCAGAGAGGGTTGACGTGCCAGGCATAGCGCACAGCTACGGGCGCAGGGACGTCGGGCGAGCTGACGACGACGCTATGCCCGTCGATACGAGCCTCAGCCCAGTGCCAGCGATGGTCGCTGCCGGCAATGGCGAAGCCCTTGAGGGGACCGCCGTCGGCAGTGCGCAGCCCATCGGCATGATGGAAAAAGATGCGGATCTTGTCACCTTCAATCTGATAGCCATGATAGACGGGGCCTGAGAACTCCAGTCCCTGCTCGCCATAGGTGTTGGCCCGAGCAATGAGTGCCAGCCGGCGCCCCACCTCCTGCTTGTTGCGCGGATGGATATCGTTGGCTTCGCCGATGTCAATCAGACAGGCCAGCCCCGATTTCTCCACATGCTGTGCGGCCATGGCCTGAGCCTCGCGCACCTCGGCCCATTCGTCGTCGCCGGGCTCGGTCTGGAGTTGCTTGTAGTTGGCCAGTTGGACGATGTAGAAGGGGAAGTCGTAGCCCCAGCGGGCGCGCCAGTCGCGAATCATCAGCGGAAGCAACTCGCGATACTGATAGCCCTTATGCTCGTTGTTGCACCCCTGATACCAGATGGCGCCACGAATGGCGAAGCCGACAAGGGGATTGATCATGGCATTGAAGAGCACGCTGACCAGATTGGGCGTCGACGAGTCGTTGACGGGCACGGGCTGAACCTGGGCGAGGGCCACGGTGGGCTGATAGCGCCACGGGCCGCCGAGGGCGATGCGCTCACCGCGACATTCGAGGTAGAGCTGGTCGGCAGCACTGTAGAGACCGCCGCCGCCACCAGTGTCGACGATGTGGAGGGCTATGACGGCACGCCCACCCTTCACCTGCCTGGCGGGGATGGTGTAAAGCCGCTGCTGGCCGTAGGCATCGGTCTGTCCGACGAGTTCACCGTTGAAGTAAGTATGGTCGATGTCGTCGACCAGCGGACCGAGGGAGAGCGTCACGCTACGGCCGGCCCACGAGGCAGGCAGGTCGACCGTGCGGCGAAGCCAGACGGCTCCGTCGTAGTTGTCGAGCCCAGCCTTCTCCCACTCCACGGGTATGGTCATCGTCGGCCATGCGGCGTCGCCGTCGAACGTGGCGGCGGCCCATAGCGGCTGCAGGGCGTCGTCGAAGCCGGGGTCGAGCGACATGACGCGCTGCTTCCAGGCCGTGAGGCGGTCGGCGTAGAGGCGCTCGCGCTCAGACTTGTCAACAGGCACGAGGCTGAGGGCGTCGAGGGCCTCCTGCATGTCGGGATGGAGGCGGAGGGCCTCGCTGCTGGTCCACGGCTCGATGAACGTGCCGCCCCAGGAGGCGTCGATCAGGCCGACGGCGACATGCTGCGTCTGATGGATGTTGCGTCCGAAGAAATAGGCGGTGGCCGAGAACTCCTTGACACTCTGGGCGGAGCAGACCTGCCAGCCGCCACCGAGGTTGGTCTGCAAATCGGTCAGGGGCTTCGGGCTCGTCTGACGGCTCACCTGGAGCAGCCGGATGTCGGGATATTGGTTGGCCTCCTGCTTCTCCTGTTCGTAGTTCAGCACGCGGCCCCAGCCGTCGATGGGCATTTCCATATTCGACTGACCCGAGCAGAGCCACACCTCGCCCACCATGACGTTGCGGAGCACGAGCCGCTGACCGTCGTTAACGGTGACGGTGTAGGGGCCGCCAGCCTCTGGTGTGCGCAGGCTGGTGCGCCACCGTCCCTCAGCGTCGGCCGTAGTGATGACGGTCGAGTTGTTCCATGAGGTGCTGACGGTGACTTTCTTGCCCGGCTTGGCCAGTCCCCAGATGGGGGCATCGGCCTGTTGCTGAAAAACCATGTTGTCGGTAAACAGTGGCGGCAGCTGGGGCCGCCCCTCTGACGTGAGTGCGGCTGCAGCTGAAAGGATGAGGAAAAGACTTCTGAGTTTCATAGGGTTGGGTATGTATGTGTGTGTGTAAGACTGTTACTCGTTAGTGATTTCAATGATGTGGCTGACAAGCGGGTTGGCCGAGGTGACAGTGATGCCGACCTTCATCAGATAGTCGCCGGTGTAGACCTTGTCGTGGCAGCCGAGCCAACTCTGATGGCCGGGCATGAGGCATACCTCACGCACACGATAGCGGGCTGAGGGATCGAGCCCCCTCAGACGGGTGGGCAGCTGAGGCTCGCCATAGCGCGGATAGACGTCGTAGGCGAAGACGAGGGCATGGCGACGGTCGTCGCTGACGCGCTGCATGACGCAGTGCTGACCCTCGTATGGCGACACGAGACGATAGAGTTCAGGACTGTAGACGACGGGCTTCAGGCGATTGTATTCGCGAATAGCCTGTCGGCAATATTCAAGGTCGGCGGCGCTCAAGGACTTAAGCCCGATGTCAAAGCCAAGCTTACCGGCGAAGGCGACGTCGACACGGAACTTCACGGAGGCCCGGCTGTTCCAGTTGGTGACGTGTGCACACATGGCCTTGGAAGGCATGAACATGGAATAGCCCCACTGGATGAACAGGCGCTCGACGGGGTCGGTGTTGTCCGAGCACCAGAACTCGGTGAAATAGCGTAAGCCCTCAAAGTCGGTGCGGCCGCCACCGCCGGAGCACATCATCAAGTAGAGGTCGGGATACTTCTGCTGGACGCGGCGGAGCACATTGTAGAGGCCACGCACGTAGTCAACGTAGAGGTTGCCTTGCTGCGTCTTCTCATAATGCGAGAAGATGTTGGTGATGGGCGAATTGCAGTCCCACTTCATGAACTTCAGACGCGGGTTCTCCTGCATGAGGTTGTCGACAACACCGAAGACGAAGTCCTGCACACGAGGGTTCGACAGGTCGAGCACCAGCTGGTTGCGGAAATAATAGTCCTCACGGCCGTCCCACTTCAGGATCCAGTCGGGGTGCTGCTCAGCCAGTTCGCTCTGCGGGTTAACCATCTCGGGCTCAATCCAGATGCCGAACTCGACGCCGCGCTCATTGGCAGCCTTCACCAGATAGGGCACGCCGTTGGGCAGCTTCGAGCGCGTCACCTGCCAGTCGCCCAGTCCGGCATGGTCGTCCTTGCGTGGATACTTATTGCCAAACCAGCCGTCGTCGAGTAGGAAGAGGTCGACGCCCAGGTCGTGGGCCTCGCCGAAGAGCCCGGTCAGTTTCTCTTCGTCGAAGTCGAAGTAGGTGTTCTCCCAGTTGTTGAGCAGTGTCATGCGGTCGTCCCCACCCTTATAGAGCTGATGGCGCAAGGCCCAGCGCTGGAACCGGCGACTGCCTTCGCCAATGCCATTGGTGGACAGGGTGAAGTAGAAGTCGGGCGTACGGAACGTGTCGGCCCGCTTCAGCAGATAGGTCGAGGCGTCGGGGTTGATGCCGCTGACGATGCGCAGGGCACCGTTGTGGTCGACCTCGAAGGTGAATCTGAAGTTGCCCGTCCAGCCAAGCGTTCCCATCAGGATGTCGCCATGCTCCTCTGTGGCGGGGGCGCCGAGGCCCACGATGAAGAAAGGCGAGGCAAACATGTTGGCACGGGCCCCGAGGCGCGAGTCGACGATCTTCTTGCCGAAGCGGAGCGGCTGGCTCGACATCTGCATCTCCCTGGCCCAATCGCCCGAAAACTCCGTCAGATAGTAGGCCGGCGACTCGAAGTAGAGCATCGACGAGGCGTAGCGGGCGATGTAGACGGTGCCCTTCTTCTCGTCGTGGCTGATCTCGGTCCATTGGCGAATGATGTCTTCATCGGGATAGACCTCATAGTGGAGAACCACCGTGACGGGATAGAGCTCGTCGCGAAGAGTGATGGCGGTCTCGCGGCCCGTCTGAGTGTGAGAGACATACTTGAGGATGCTCGTCGGATGACCGTCGGCATGCCGAATTTCGAAAGCCGGCTCATAATAGTCCTCGGTTCCCATGACGGGATAGGCCTCAAAGCCTTTGATGGCGGTGCTGGTCAGAGGGCCAAAGGGCTGACTGAACCGACTGAGGTCGGTAGCGTCGCTGAGCCGCTCGCCAAGATAGGACTGATAGAGGCGGCCGTTGTCTTTCACCTGCAACACCAGCTGGGTGTTGCGGGTCGTGATGTTGATGTTGGTCGCAGCAGTGGCCGGGCAGACGAGTCCAGCGAGCATCAGGAGTGAGATAATCGTCTGTTTCATTATTTCGATTTATTGTTCTGTCTTTTATTCAACTACGCTACAGTTACTTTTTCGCTTTCGCCCCTTCGAAAAGTTTACTGCAAAAATAGCGGATTTTAATAATAATAGGTGGAGACAGAGCGCGCAAAGAATAAAAGAGATTTTGCAAAAAGGCCCCGATGAAACGAAATAACACGATTCTGCGACATTTGTTACATCGAAAGCTTTGCCGTTCAGTGTTTTTTTCTTACCTTTGTCCGCTGATTTATATAAATAAGACTGCTAATCATGGCTTTCAAACGTATCGTCATTTTTTGTCTCACCGCCGTGCTGGCTCTCGCGCCGGACGCGCTTTTTGGGGCCAACTACAACTTTACGCGCATCGCCTCGAACGAGGGGCTGAGCGAGCAGTGCGTCAAATCCATCGTGCAGGACCACTGGGGATTCCTGTGGTTCGGGACGAAGAACGGACTGAACCGCTGGGACGGACGGCAAGTGAAACGCTACGACGTGGATGACCTCGAACGCGGCTCTGGCAACCACAACGTGTCGGCGCTCTATGAGGACGCGCAGCACCGTCTGTGGGCCGGCACTGACCGCGGCGTCTACATCATGGACCCCATGACGGAGCGCTTCACGTTCTTCGACGTCAGCACCGACGAGGGCGTGCAGATAAAAAACTGGATTGCACAGATCACAGGCGACCACCAGGGCTGCATCTGGGTTGTCTCACCCAACGAAGGAGCCTTCCGCTATAACCCTGCGACGGGCCACATGTCGATGTATCGCACAGCCAAGGATGCCTCGTCGTCGCATCTGAACAACCCGGAGTGCATGCTGGTCCGCGCGAACGGCGACATCTGGCTCGGCACGAACGGTGCCGGCCTCTTCCGTCTCGACCAGAAGACCGGACAACTGTGGCAGATGCTGGAGGACAAGGACGGCCACTCCCTGGCCGGGAAGAACATCTACGTCATGGCCGAGCAGGGCGACTGGATCATCGTCGGCGAGCACGAGGGCATGTTGATGAAATATAATCCCACGACCAACATCCTGACCGAGGTACAGGCTCCCAACGTCCACTATAAGGTCATCAGGGCCTTGACCGTCGACGGAGACGACCTGTTCGTCGGCACACAGAACGGGCTCTACATCGTCAACGAGCACGCTGGCACTGAGACTATCATCCGGGAGAATGACATCCTGCCGTCGGGACTGAGCGACAACCTGATCTATTCGCTTTATATGGACCGCGACCGCGGCCTCTGGGTGGGCACGATGATGAGCGGCGTCTGCTATCTGCCGCGTCAGGGCATGCAGTTCACCAGCTACCTGCCCATGGGGACACCCAACTCGCTTCATTCCAAACGGCTGCGCGACATGCTACGCACGGCCGACGGCGACGTCTGGATCAGCGATGAGGAAGGCGGGCTCAACATCTTCCACTCGGCGACACAGACCATCGAGCAGGTGCCCGTCACTATCTACAAGGGCGGCTCCAACCGATTGGGACTGATGGAACTGGGCGACGACGTATGGTCGGGCATTTTCAAGAATGGTCTCGACGTGGTCAACAAGCTCACACACAAGGTCGTTCATTACTCGCCTGAGCAGCTGGGACTCGACGTCGAGGGCAGTGTCTACGCCTTGCTCCACGACAGCCACGGCAACGTCTGGCTCGGTTCGGGCAGTGGCGTCTACCTGCGCTCAAGCGGTATGCGCTTCACCCGCATCAACACCCTGCCCGACATCTTCACGCAGGACATAGCCGAGGACCGCGACGGCAACATCTGGATTGCCACCATGGGCAGCGGCGTCTTCCGTCTTGACCCGAAGACTTTCCGCGCCGAGCAGTTCATCTACGAGGAGGGAGCCACCGAAGGCATCAGCTCGAATGGCATCAGTTCCATCACCATCACACACGACCAAAAGCTCTGGTTCTCGACCGACCGCGGCGGCATCTGCACTTACGACCTCGACACCCGCCAGTGGACGCGCTACTCAAAGGCCGACGGACTGCCCGACGACGTCGCTTACAGGATTCTGGAGGACAGAGAGAACAATCTGTGGTTCGGCACGAACCAAGGATTGGTGCGCTTCACCCCCGCCACCCGCCAAGTGCTTGTCTACCGCAGCAGCAACGGTCTGCTGAGCAATCAGTTCAACTATAAGTCGGCGGCCAAGGCCCTGAACCATAGCTTCCTCTTTGGCGGCACCAACGGACTCATCTTATTTGAACCGCGTCTGACCGAGGAAGACAGCATCACGAGCCCCATCTTCATCACGAACCTGCGCGTCAATGAGGCCGACGTGAGGCCCGAAGAAGGCGGCATCCTGACCACCAACATCCTGCATACACACGAGATTACCCTACCCCACGACGTAGGAAGCATCAGCTTCGACGTCTCAACGCTCAACTTCTCAGGCACGGAGAGCCGCTACCTGGAGTATCAGATGGAAGGACTGACCAACGACTGGACCACCACTCAGACGGGACTGAACATCAACTACTCGCAGCTGCAGCCCGGCAAGTACACTTTCCGTGTACGGCCCGTCGGTGACCCGAAGCACATGACCGTGCTGACGATCAACGTGCGCCACCCCTGGTGGTCATCGATACTGGCTCGCGTCGTCTACTTCCTGTTGCTCGTGACGATGGCTTACTTTGTCTATCGGTTCATGCAGCGACGCCAGACGGAGAAGATGAAGGCTCGCGAGGCCCACTTCCGCGAGGAGCAGGACAAGCAGCTGCTGCAGGCCAAGATCAACTTCTTCACCAACATCACCCACGAGATCCGCACCCCGCTCACCCTCATCAACGGCTCTGTTGAGAATCTGAGGGAAGAACTGGAAGTGAACAGCAACAAGGCGCTTCAGAAAAACATCGGTGCGATCGAGAAGAACACGCGCCGGCTGCTGAACCTCATCAACCAGCTGCTCGACTTCCGAAAGGTGGAGTCGAACAGCTTGCAGCTGGACGTCTCAAACGTTGACTTCGCTCAACTGCTGGAGAGCATCGTCGCCCGCTTTGAGCCCACCATCAGCGGCATGCACAAGACCATCAGCCTCGACCTGGAGGACGACAACCTGATGCTGCAGGCCGACCAGGAGGCAGTGACCAAGATTGTGAGCAACCTGCTGAACAATGCCCGCAAGTACAGCGAGACGTTCATACAAGTGACAGCCCGCAAGAATGACGAACAGATGGAATTGCGCGTCACGAACGACGGTCATCAGATTCCTCCTGACAAGGCCGAAGAGATCTTCCAGCCCTTCACCCGTCTCGACGATTCCCACAGCCAGTCCGGCTCTGGACTGGGTCTCTCCATGGCTCGCTCCTTAGCGGAAATGCACGGCGGCAAGCTCTACGTCAACACGCAGTCGGAATATAACGAGTTTGTGCTGACGCTGCCTCTGAAGCAGACAAACATCTTAGCAGCAGAAACGCCTGAGCCACCGGTCGAGGAAAAGACGTCTGACGTCACTGCCGACACCGACCCGACGGAAATGCCTCTCGAGGTCATGGGAGGCGCTTCCACGATTCTCATCGTCGAAGACAACGAGGAGGTGCTCGCCATGGTGGCCGAGGGATTGCAGAAACACTACAATGTAGTACGGGCAAAGAATGGTGTGCAAGGACTGAACAAAGCGCACAAAGAGCACGTCGACCTCATCGTGACTGATGTGATGATGCCCGAGATGGACGGTCTGGAGATGACGCGCCGACTGAAGGAGGGGATTGAGACGAGCCACATACCAGTCATCATGCTCACGGCCAAACAGACGCTCGCCGGCCGCTTGGAGGGTCTGCGCGCCGGTGCCGATGCCTACATCGAGAAGCCATTCTCTTTCGCTCATCTGCTGACCCAGGTGGAAACGCTGCTCACCAACCGCCAGCGCGAACGCGAGAGCTTCATCAAGAAGCCCTATCTGCCCGTGCAGTCGAGCGGCATCTCGAAAACTGAGGAGCAATTCATCGGCCGCATCACCGAGCTCATCCTGAAGAACATCCGGCAGTCGGAATTCAACGTCGAGCAGCTGGCCTCCGAGATGTGCATGAGCCGTTCCAGCCTGCACCGCAAGATCAAAGAGGTGAGCGACATGACCCCCATCGACTTCATCCGGCTCATCCGACTGAAGAAGGCCGCCGAGCTCATCCGCGAGCGGGGCTACCGCGCCAACGAGGTGTGCGAGATGGTGGGCATCAACTCGCCCTCCTACTTCATCAAGCTCTTCCAGAAACAGTTCGGCATGACGCCCAAGGAGTTTGCCAACCAGAAAGAATAACAAAAGGCTCATCGTTGCAAAGAATAGAAGAAATGTCGCAGCCATCGGCGAAAAGGCGCATTTTGCCACATTATTCTCAAATAATGACGCAGATGTGCGCCTTCATTATGGTTTTTATTTAATAAATTTGCAGCGACATCAGACTTCACAGCACATGAAATCATTAGGAACGACACTTATTATCACATTGCTCGCCATTGTCCTGAGCGGGTGTCACGGCAGCGAACGCGTCACCCAAGGACAATGGGCTCTCACCTACAGCGGCCGTGGCGTCAGCATCGTCCACGGCACAACCAGCATAGCCCAAGGTCTGCAAGCCGAATACCGGCTCGACGACCGCATCGTCAGATCTTCTGTCTACGGCCATCGCTCGTTCAGCCAGGAGCGCATCAGCGACGACTTCGGACAAGGGCGGCGATGGACCATCACCTACACTGACGAAAAGCTGCCCACGCTGACACAGACGTTCAGCATCTATGACCAATACGTGCTGACCGACATCGCCCTGCAGTCGGCTGAAGGCGTCAGCACCAACTATATGGCCCCCATCGTGGTCGAACAGACCGATACACTCATCAGCAATCCGGACAGGCGTCGGATCTTCGTGCCTTTCGACAACGACGCCTGGATCCGTTTCAGTTCGACCACCGAGCGGGCCGACACACTGCGGTCCTATGAGGTGACGTCCATCTACGACACGCGCAATCGCCATGGCCTCATCATTGGCGCCATCGACCACGACCGGTGGAAGAACGCCGTCGAACTGACCGACGGGGCACGTCGGCTGAGGGCTTTCAGCGGAGTGGCCGACCAGCTGACCCGCGACCGTCTCAGCCATGGTGCCGTCACTGGCCAGCGCGTCAGTTCGGCCCGCATGATGATCGGTCTGTTCACCGACTGGCGACAGGGTATGGAAGCCTTTGCCGACGCCAATGCCACGACGGCCCGTCCGCGACCGTGGCAGAAGGCCATGCCCGTCGGTTGGAACTCGTGGGGCGCCCTGGCTTTCAAGGTGAACCACGACAACTCCACGCGCGTCTCAGATTTCTTCGCCCGCGAACTGCAACCCCGTTCGTTTGCCAACGCCGACGGTCTGCTCTATACGGGGCTCGACTCGGGCTGGAACAGTTTTTCGGAGGAAGACCTGAAGGATTTCGCCGACCGCTGCCGACGCAACAACCAAGTGCCCTGCATCTACTGGACACCCTTCACCGACTGGGGCAAGAATCCGGAGGCTCCCCTGCCGTCACAGTCGGGAGAGACTGGGAAGAGACTCATCTACAAAGACATCTATCTCTACGCCAACGGACAGCCGCAGGAGCTCGACGGGGCCTATGCCATCGACCCGACCCACCCCGCTGTGCAGCGCATGATGGAGCAGACCCACAACCTCTTCCGCCGTTGCGGCTATGAGTATGTCAAGATGGACTTCATGACCCACGGCCGCATGGAGGCCGACCGGTGGTATCGCTCAGAAATCACGACCGGCACCGAGGCCTATAACTACGGCATGCATCTGCTCGACAGCATCTTCTCGGACATGTATCTGAACCTCTCCATTTCGCCCATCTTCCCCGCCCAGTATGCCCAAAGTCGACGCATTGCCTGCGACGCCTGGAACAAGATCAAGGACACGGAGTACACCATGAACGCCCTCTCGTGGGGATGGTGGATCGACCGCATCTATCAGTATAACGACGCCGACCACGTCGTCCTGCGCGATGCCACCGAGGGCGAGAACCGAGCCCGCATCACGTCGAGCGTCATCACCGGACTCTTCATCACCGGCGACGACTTCTCAGCCGACACGATGGCCATCAGCCGCGCCCGCCTCTTCCTGACCAACCCCGACATCAACCGTCTGGCCACGGGCCACTCGTTCCGTCCGTTGCAGGGCGACAATGATCGCTCGGAGCAGACCTTCATCCGTCAGGAGACGGACGGCACCGTCGTCGTTGCGGCTTTCAATTATGGCGACAATCCACGCCCGTTCGTCTTCGACCGCCTGCTGATGGAGCTCGACGCCGAGGCGAACTATACCGTCGAGGAACTTTGGGAACACAAGCCCGTCAGCCTCGACGCCACCATCATGATTCCCGCTAAGGATGTGCGGGTCTACAGGATTCTGAAAGCAATATAGACTCAATTAAACAATTATATAAATGAAGAAAGCGATTCTGACAGTCTTCGGCCTCGTGGCTATGCTGACTTCAATAGGAGCCACCGAAATGAGTGGTGGTAAATGGAACATCAGCCTCGACGAACAGTCGAAGCGCCTGACCATCAACTTCGACGGACGGACGCTGATGGCCGACGCCTACTGCGAAGCATCGCTCGACGGCCAGACCCTCCATTCACACGAGGCCGAGACCGTCAGCCACGACCAAAAGGACATTGCCGACTGCTTCGGCCTGGGCCGACAGCACATCCTGACCTACACCATGCCCTCGGGCGCAAAGTTCATACAGACCTTTGCGTTCTACGACGCTCTGCCCTACTTCGTGGTCTCGCTCGGCGTCACCAAGGCCGACGGCAAGACGACGTGCAACTATCTGGCCCCGCTGAAGAGCGAGACGCGGACCACCTTCATGCCCCGCGACAACAAGAACCGAGTGCTCTTCGTGCCCTTCGACAACGACGGATTCATACGCTATGCCTCCAACTATCTGCGTGGCACGGCCACCGACTCCTACTCGGCCACGGCCATCTATAACTCCGTCAGCCGCGAGGGCCTCGTCGCCGGCGCCGTCGACCATTACTACTGGAAGAACGCCATCCACGTCAAAGGGACTGACTATTACAACCTCGATGAACTGACGCTCATTTCAGGCTACACCGACAGCCACTCCCACGACACCATCCAGAGCGAGGGCCGCTCAATGCCCCACGGCGCCGTCGTGGCCGACACCGTCCGCTCCTCGCGCTTCGTCGTGGGCTTCTTCGACGACTGGCGCTTCGGGCTGGAGACCTTCGGACAGGCCTGCACCCGCGTGGCGCCGCGACGTGAGTGGGCGGGCGGCGTGCCCTACGGATGGAGCTCATGGGGCGTGCAGTCGACCGACATCTCCTATCAGGGCGTCATCGACTGTGCCGACTTCATCCGCGACAACCTCGTGCCCCACGGCTATCACGACCTGCAGGGGCGCGTCGTGATGAGCCTCGACGCCTGGTGGAACGACAACCTCAGCGATTCACAGATCCGACAGTTCGTCAGCTATTGCCGCGAGAACAACATGATACCCGGCCTCTACTACGGACCCTTCTGCCGCTTCGGCGACCTGCAGAGCACCGTCCCCGGCACTAGCAACCGCTATCGATTCCGCGACCTGGCCCTCAAGGTCAACGGCCGCTATAAGATTATCGACGGCGCCTACTGCCTCGACCCGACGCATCCGGGCACGAAGATGTTCATGCTGAGCGAAGTCAACAAGTTCAAGCAGTGGGGCATCGAATATCTCAAGTGCGACTTCCAGTCGAACGGCGCCATCGAGGCCGATCGTTGGTATGCCGACACCTGTTACACCGGCCTGCAGGCCTATAACATCGGCATGGCCTACCTCATGAAGCGCACCGGCGACGACATCTACATCGACCTCTCCATCTCGCCCGCCTTCCCCTACCAGTATGCCCACGGCAGACGCATCTCGTGCGACGCATGGGGGACGATGGGCAGCACGCAGTACGTCATGAACTGCGCCGGCTACGGCTGGTGGTTGTCGCAGGTCTACGTCGCCAACGACCCCGACCACATGGTGATGTGCATGCGCCAGGAGGCCGGCGGCATCCAGTCCGAGGGAGCCAACCGCGCCCGCATCACCAGCGGCGCCATCGTGGGCGCCTTCCTGACGGGCGACAACTTCAGTCCCAACGTCACCCTCCACGACGACGGACAAACGGGGCCCAACTACTATGCCACATCGCAGGCCCGTGCCCTTGACCTGCTCACCAACGAGGACGTCAACGAGATTCCGCGCACCTGCCGCTCCTTCCGTCCCGTCTATGGCAACGCCTCTGCCAACGGCACGCAAGCCGAGCATCTGATGACCTACGAGACCGACCGCTACGTCTATCTGGCCGTGCTCAACTATCAGATGGTGATGCCCCAGGCCGCAGAGATATCCTTTGCCGACCTCGGCCTCGAGGTGCAGAACGTCGGAGCGATAAAGGAGCTGTGGATGCAGGAGACCATCGCCCCCACCGCCACCGGCCTGCGCTACAACGTCCCGGGCTATGACGCCCGCATCTATCGCATAGAGAAGAAGTCATACGCCGAAGGCATCAGCGACGTTCAATCATCACCCTTCGAGTCTCAATCCATCTACGATCTCCAGGGCCGCCGCCTTCTCCGTCAACCACGGAGAGGCCTCTACATCACCGACGGGAAATTGTTCAACAGCAAATAAGCCCACGCCATACGGTTTCGGAAATTGCGTTGGACAACGGCCAATCAGCATGTTTTTTTCTATTGCCGAGTTGCGAATTATCTTTACAACATACACCCTACACATGGAAGAAGCGGTGCTTTTCTCGCCAAAAAGCACCGCTTCTTTCATCGAAAAGCACCGCTTCTCGCATTGAAAAGCACCGCTTCTCTGTTGTCGTTTTGTAAATAGCCTGATTATTAGACAGTTATAAAATTCAGTAGAAAGACTGCGAATTTTTCTTACATTCTACTCAATACTTGATTGTCCTCCACCGCCATCCCGCCCTGCCAGTGGACCCCACCATTCTGTGGGCGAAGCATGAGCGATATGATCACTTACAGATCAGGCACTTCATGTCATCATGAGGATCAATCACAAACTGTTTCCTGACTTTCTCTTAGTTTGTTGAAAATCAGTTTCATGGTCTCCGATTATTTGTTCTTGCTTGCCGAAACCCATACGGGCTCCTCGTCCATCACGGGCTTGTTCACGGCCATCACGCCGGAGAGACGATGCGGCACGTAGGGCTCCTCCAGATAGCGGATGTCGTCAGCCGAAAGCTGGACGTCGAGGGCCTTCACGGCGCCCTCGATGTGGTGCAGCTTCGTGGCTCCTACGATGGGCGACTCCACCTTCGTCAAGAGCCAGGCCAGCGCGATCTGCGTCATCTCCACGCCGTAGCGGTCGGCCAGCTCCACGACGCGCTCCACGATGCGGTTGTCCTCGTCGGCGGTGCTGTCGTACTTGAAGTGCATGAACGAGTCCTCCTGCTGACGCTTCGAGGTCTCGCCGGGGCGCTTGGCCAGCTTGCCTGATGCCAGCGCGCTGTAGGGCGTCATGGCAATGTTCTCTTCACGGCAGAAGGGGAACATCTCGCGCTCCTCCTCGCGCATGATGAGGTTGTAGTGGTTCTGCACGCTGATGAACTTTGCCCAACCGCGCTGTTCGGCCAGCGCATTCATCTTCGCCACCTGATAGGCGTAGGCATTGGCGATGCCGATATAGCGAGCCTTGCCCGAGCGCACCGCCTCGTTCATGCCCTCCAGGATCTCCTCGGCGGGCGTCTTGTAGTCCCAGATGTGGTAGATGTAGAGATCGACATAGTTCATGCCGAGATGCTCCAGGCTGCTGTTGATATTATCAATCACATGCTGACGGCCGTCGATGCCCTGCCGGATCTCCTCGTCCGTGCGCGGCAGGAACTTCGTGGCCACCACCACGTCGTCGCGTCGGGCCATATCCCGCAGGGCACGGCCTACAAACTGTTCCGAAGTGCCTAACTGATAGGCAATGGCTGTATCAAAGAAGTTCACGCCGAGGTCGAGCGAGCGGCGTATGATCTCGCGCGTCGGTTCCTCGCCGATGGTCCACGAATGTTGCCCGATCGTTGCGTCGCCAAAGCCCATGCAGCCAAGGCAGATGCGCGACACATGGAGGTCTGAGTTTCCAAGTTTTACGTATTCCATTTCTTCACAAATTGTTTTCTTATTGTCTTAACCGAGCGGAATGATGCGTTTCAGCGAGAGCCATCAAGGAACAGCAATGGCCATGCGCATGTGAGCATCTTCACCGTTTTCGACTACAAAGATACGACAAAAAACTATTTGACTGTTGATTAAAATACGGATTATTTAACCAAAATCACGGAATTCTGAAGCAAAGCAATATTTTCTATAACATTTACGTTCATCTATTATGGCAGAAAAGTTCTGAAGGTCATGACGTCACCTTTTGCTGTCCTAAACTGTTATATTGTGGAATATTGTGAGTAACGTTCATGATATTTTGCGCATCCGGAGATTTGCTTCTAACCTGAGCAATGTCGTTAACGAATAAGGGTAGGTCATTGACGACTCAAGACCTACCCTATTATTCCATCTTTCGCGTGTGGCCAGACTTACTTCAAAAGCGAATTGCTGCTTGCATATCTTGGCAGCTTAGAACGAAATGGTCTCCACGAGTTCCATCATCTTGAAGAAGTCGGCCTTGGCATCCTTCAGGTAGTACATCACGCCGTTCTCGCCGTTCTCGCCAAGAGCGGGTTTCAGTACGGGCATCTTGTCTACCAACGCTTTGCCCACCTCAG
The DNA here is from genome assembly GCA_017470345.1 of Prevotella sp. Taxonomy (GTDB): domain Bacteria; phylum Bacteroidota; class Bacteroidia; order Bacteroidales; family Bacteroidaceae; genus Prevotella. The sequence goes on along the minus strand of JAFUEP010000025.1, from coordinate 2,926 downwards.
GACGGTTGTCCTCCACCAGCTTGCATTCGATGCGAAGCGTCTGCCCTTTGAAGGCACAAATCTCAGCCTTTTGGTTGGCAGCAATCTGACGGGTGGCATTGGTCTTGCCAAAGGCCATGATATAGATTTTGTCCTCGAAATAGAGCATAGCCCCATAGGGACGTACGCGGGGCTGGTCGCCCTCAACTGTTGCAAGATAGAACGTTCCTGCTTTCTCCAGGAAATCGTACACTTTCTTGATACCTTCCATAACTTTCAATTTCAAAACATTAATAATCAGAAAGATCGAATTACATCATAGCTACGAGGAAATTCTCGTAGCCCAGCTTATCGATGTAGTTCAAATACTGAGCCTCCCAGGCCATGTGATCCTTCTCGCCGTCGATCCATTTCAAGATGAGCTTCTTCGTGGGATAGTCGTCGCAGAAGGCTTCAGCCAGCTCGCTCAGCGTCTTGATGGCCTCGGGCTCGTAGTCACCCTCAATCTGCTGCTTCGGGTCGTCGCAGAAGGGGAACTCCTGAGTCTTCATCAACTCCTGCAGTTCGGCAGGCTTGCAGCCCAGCTCCACCAGGCGTTGCAGCACCTCTTCGGCCTCTTCCCACTCTTCCTCGGCCTCTTCCTTCCACTTGTCGGCCAGTTTTGTCCAGCCCTGCAGACGGCAATAAGCCGAGAATGCGAAATGTTGCTTACTGTTGCCAAACCAGACAGCGCCCAGCTGGGCAAACTGCTTCAATGCTTCTTCTTTTGTCATCATTGTGTGATTGTTTAAAAGTTTATAAATGGTTATTTTGATAAGATCTCTATCAGATGGTCGAGCGTGGGAATCATACGCGCAAATTCCTCGTCGGCCATTCCCTTTTCGCGAAGCACCGTGGCCATGCAGTCGGGTATGACGGCCGCCTGTTGCTGCAAGGCTCGTCCGTGTTCGGTCAGGATGACGATGGTCTGCCGTGCGTCGTCCTTGTTCTTCTTGCGTGCCACCAGCTTCATCGTCTCCATGCGCTTGATGAGCGGAGTGAGCGTGTTGCTCTCCAGGTAGAGGCGGCGTGAGATGGCGTTCAGGGGGAGCGCATCCTTTTCCCAGAGCACCATCAGCACCAAGTACTGCGTGTAGGTTATCCCCAGTTGGGCAAACCAGGGCTGGTAAACCTGTATCAGCAGACGTGTCGCCGTGTAAAGACGAAAGCACCCTTGGCGGTCGAGTTTCAGATTCTCACTATCCATATTTTAATCGTTTGCGATGCAAATATACAAAATATTATTTTATGAACAATAACGCAAACATCTTATTTAATATCTTTTAGCAAAACAATCGTTCACGACTAAGCGCTTCTCATCTTATAAAAACAATAAAAAACCAATAAAACAAATCAAAAACAGGTCGTATGGAGATGTTTTCTTTGTTCTATTGGTTTCTATTTATTATGGTATGACCGTCTTGCGGTTTGGAGCCTGCTGCGTCAGGCGGCCGCGATGCACACGCTGCGCACCATATCAACAATTTCTATGACGCTGGTAGAGCCGTTGCGCGGCGCGGTTCACCACACCCGCCAGACGTTCAGTACGATACCCGGATAGCCCTTGACAAATTCCGGACGACAGACGAAAATCGCATCGTTGAGCCAGGCATAACGACTGCCGACGGGCGCCTCAAACTGCGGCGCCGCCATGAAGTAGTTGCGCGGACGGCCTGATGCGTCTTTGTCATCGACGACGATGCCACGGTTGCGCACGTGGATACGGACGCTATCATCCGTACAGATAGTGTAGATGGCTTCCAGCTCCGTCCGACGGCCGTCGGCACCAACCAGCTGATAGTCGGCACCGCCTGGCAGCACCGTCCCCTTCAGCTGTGGACCCTCGAACGTCCCACCCGTGATGGGCACAACCACCCGGCGCCCATGCTGGGTCTCACCGACGGTATAGGGCTTGTCGATAAGCACCCTCAGCTGGAGGGCAAATTCCAGTTGCGGGCTGTCCGTCGGCGGGTAGGTCTGGGCCCAGGCCGCCAATGATGCGACGGCTAGTATCAGAGCCATCAGAATTTGTTTCATAAGTTGCTTGATCATTGCACGATGCCAGTGAAGATTTTCCACACTACAGTTCGCCGATCTCGACTTCCGTAAGGCCAGTCATGGCAGCAATGTCGGATGCCGGCATGCCGTGCTCCTTCATCTTTTTGGCAACGGCATGTATGCCTTCCGCACGACCTTCCGCACGACCTTCCGCACGACCTTCCGCACGACCTTCCGCACGACCTTCCGCACGACCTTCCGCACGACCTTCCGCACGACCTTCCTTGCGTCCCTGCTCCAAGCCTTCAATCACCTTGGTCTCCAGGATGTCGTTCTCCACCATGATGTTGTCGATATGGCGGTCGTAGGCCCGACGCTCGGCATCGTCCATCTGCATATAGCGCAGGCGCTCCTTCGCCTCGGCCAGTCCGGGCGTGGTCGTGTCGTCGCGGATGTTGCCGTCCTTCAGGTAGTCGAGCCATTCCTCCAGCGGCGTCGTGGCCACCTTGTTGAACTCGTTGACGCGGATGACGTAGTACTCCGGGAAGATATCCTCCGACGAGACCATGCCGATGGCGTCCTTCGAGCGCGTGTTGATGACCAGCCGGTCCTTGGTGTGCACGCCGATGAGCTGGTTCTGACCGTGGTAGAGGTAGTCCGCACCCTTGCCCAGGTCGAAGTAGACGATGCTGATGGAGTAGACCTTCTTCACCTGGTCGTACTTGTTGCCCAGACGGATGTGCTCCGTGATGGTCTTCGCCACGCCGTAGAGGATGCGCTGCAGGTAGTATAGCTCGCGCGTCTGCTGGATCTCGACGAGGATGATCTCGCCCTTCGAGTTGCGCGCCTTGATGTCCACGCGGTTGAACTTGTCGTCGGCCACCTCCTGGTTGCTCTCGCTCTCGAGCAG
>JAFUEP010000024.1 GCA_017470345.1 Prevotella sp. | reverse complement strand
GACGTGTCTCACGTCGCATTGCTGGATTGCGACGTGAGACACGTCGCCTCCTACTGCAAAACGAAGTTAAATACAGGGAAAAGAGGAACGAACTATGTTGCTGATGTCACGTCTGGCCGTGCCCCTGGCATGGCTCTTCGACCAGCTGCTGGGCGATCCTGCCTGGCTGCCGCACCCCGTGGTAGGCTTCGGCCGGTGGATCAGCTTCTGGGAACACCGCCTCAACCGCGGGCGACGGCGCAAAGCAGCGGGCGCCGCCCTGGCCGTGGGAAGTATTTTGCTGGTCTTCCTGCTGACATGGCTGCTCATTGACGCCGTCAGCCGATGGTCGTCCTGGGCAGCCTTTGTCGTGGCCGTCGTCCTCATCTTCTTCTGTCTGGCCGGCCGGACGCTGCGGCGCGAGGTGCGCGACGTCTTTCTGGCCCTCGACCGCTCGCTCGACGACGGCCGGCGACAGGTGAGCCGCATCGTTGGACGCGACACCGCCCGGCTGTCGGCCCAGGAGGTGCGCACGGCCGCCCTCGAGACGCTGGCCGAGAACCTGAGCGACGGCGTCGTGGCGCCGCTGTTCTGGTTGGCGCTGCTGGGGGTGCCCGGCATGATGGCCTACAAGATGGTCAACACGCTCGACTCGATGATCGGCTATCGCTCGGAGCGCTACCGCGACTTCGGTTGCTGGGCCGCCCGCATCGACGACGCAGCCAATTATATCCCCGCCCGGCTGACGGCCCTGCTCATGCTGGCGGGCTATCGTCTCGCCCTGCTCTTCGGCACACGTCGCACGCATAGCGAGCCGCTGCTGCCCTTCGTCCGCCGCTATGGGCCGTGCCATGCGTCGCCCAACAGCGGCTGGCCGGAGGCGGCGCTGGCCGGGTGCCTCGACTGTCGGTTCGGCGGCACCCACGACTATTTCGGCGAGGCCGTCGTCAAGCCCTATATCGGCCACAACCCGCGCCAACTCAGCACGGCCGACCTCCGCGTCAGCCTGCGCCTCTGCTTCGTCGCGGAGCTGCTGGCCGTCGGGCTGACGGCTATTCTTAGGAGCTGTGGGGTTGTCTTATTCTAAGGATTCTGGGATTTTAGGAGTATAAGGAGGGGAGCGGCTGCGCATGATTTGCAACTGTCATTTGAGACTGATTCTGGGATTTTAGGAGTACAGGGGGGATGAAGCATTGAGGGCTGGAAGTCCGCCCGGGCTGCGACTCGCAGAAATAGGAGAAACGGTGCTTTTCGAAGGTAATATAGGGGTATATTACTTTCAAAAAGCACCGTTTCTCGTTTTTCGTTTGTTCAATTCAAGAGAGGATATATGGCGCTGCTTGCGCCATGCGGACTACAGATTCCGATTAAAGAAGTCGAGCATGTACTTCTGGATCTCCACGCCGCAGGAGTGGGGCACGTCCCACAGCTCCGTCGTCAGCCGCTCGTCGGCACCCAGTCGGCGCCACGTCTGGTGCATCTGCTCGAAGGCTTTCTTGACGCCCCGCACGGGGAAGAGGTGGTCCTGCGTGCCGTTGATGAAGAGCATTGGCTTCGGCGCGGCCAGCGAGGCGATGTCGGGATAGTCGAGCCACTGGCGCAGGCCGGGCAGACAGTTGGCGAAGCCGCCATACTCGCGCTTGCCGTCAGCGGTGGACATCTGCACGTCGGTGGTGACCATCCAGCAGATGGCGGCGCTCGCCCGGATGCGGTCGCTCAGGGCCGAGAGCATCCATGCGCGATAGGCCCCCATCGAGCATCCCATGCAGCCGATACGCTGCGGGTCGACCCATGGCAGGGTGGCCAGGAACTCGGTGGCCGCGATGTCGTCGTAGTGCATGAATCCGCAGAGGTCGCGCCCCAGCATCATCATGTTGCCGGCGATGATGTCATACTTGGAGCGGTCGACGCCCTCCTCGCGGCCGCGCTCGCCCCACATGGGTGCGTCGGCCGAGAAGCAGACGTAGCCGTGGCGGGCCAGATAGTCGCCGACGTACTGCGAGCCGTAGAGGTTCTTAGCCCACGCGTCGGCATCGTCGATGACGGCCTGCTCCACGCCGAACGGCCGGATCATCTTCTCCTTGCCGATATAGAGATGGGCGCCGTGGTCGTGCAGCAGGTTGACGGCCGGGAAGGGGCCCTCGCCGTCGGGCACCAGCACGAGCGCCTCCGTGCGGGCATAGGCATTCTGATTGAAGGCGATGCGCAGGGCGCGGTAGCCGTCGCGCTGCTCCTCGGCCACGATCTTCATGTCCCACGCGTCGGCCGCACGAGGGGGCGTCATCATGCAGTCGAACACCCGCTGGCGGGCCTTCTTCTGCCATTTTCTGAAGCTCTTGATGCCCGAGTTCTCCCAGCTCAGGGGGTAGGTCAGCTCCTGCTTCAGCTGCTCGACGTAGGCCGGCAGGTCGAAGGAAAACTCGAAGCGCTCGCGCTTCTCGACGGGTGATTTCTTTTGTCCTGCAGCCGGCGCCGACGTCAGCACGGCCATGGCCAGGGCGAGAAGTAGTTTAGTCTTTTTCATTGTTTTAGGAATTATTTTGGTGCAAAGTTACACATTTTTCGCAGATAATGCCTAACTTTGCAGAAATTTTTCACCTATGGAGGAACGACTGCTACACTACGTCTGGAAGCACCGCATGCTGCCGCTTCGCCCACTGGCGACGACCGACGGCCGCGACGTCGAGCTGCTCGACCCCGGGCTGCACAATCAGAACGCGGGCCCCGACTTCTTCAACGCGAAGGTGAAAATCGGGGGCACGCTCTGGGTGGGCAACGTCGAGATACACGTGCGCTCGAGCGACTGGTATGTGCACCATCACGACCGCGATGAGCGCTACGACAACGTCGTGCTGCACGTCGTCGCCGAGGCCGATGCCGACGTGCGCAACTCGCAGGGCCAGTACGTGCCCCAGATGGTCATCGACGTGCCCCGCGAGGTCGGCGAGCACTATGAGGAGCTGCTCCGCACCGACCACTATCCGCCCTGCTATAAGATCATCCCGCAGCTGACGCCCCTCATGGTGCATGCCTGGATGGCGGCCCTGCAGACCGAGCGGCTGGAGCAGAAGACGCGCGCCATCGAGCAGCGCGCCCGGCTGAAGGACGGCTCGTGGGAGGACGCCTACTTCATGACACTGGCCCGCAACTACGGCTTCGGCATCAACGGCGAGGCCTTCGAGCTGTGGGCCCGGCAGGTGCCCCTCGGCGCCGTCGGCAAGCATCGCGACGACCTGTTCCAGGTGGAGGCCATCTTCATGGGCCAGGCCGGACTGCTCGACGAGGCGGCCGTGCCCGAGCGCTATCGTGAGGCGGCCCTGCAGGAGGGCTACTTCCAGCGGCTGCGCAACGAATATCGCTACCTGGCGCATAAGTTCTCGATGACGCCGATGAACCATGCCGTCTGGCGCTTCCTCCGGCTCCGCCCACAGAACTTCCCCCACATCCGCATCTCGCAGCTGGCCAACCTCTACTATGAGCGGCGGGCCGGACTGAGCGTGCTGCTGGAGTGCGACACGCTCGAGAAGGCGCGCCAGCTGATGCAGACCCACGTCACGCCCTACTGGGAGACGCACTACACGTTTGGCTCAGAAAGCACGAAAAATCCGAAAAATCTCTCGGTTTCATCGACAAACCTCCTCCTCATCAACACCATCATCCCGATGCTCTTTGCCGTCGGCCGTCATCGTCAGAAGGAGGAGCTGTGCGACCGCGCCTTCGACTTCCTCGAGCAGCTGCGGGCCGAGCAGAACCACATCATCCGTATGTGGCGCGAGTGCGGACTGGAGGTCAAGACGGCCGGCGACTCCCAGGCCCTCATCCAACTTAAGAAAGAATACTGCGACCGCCGCGACTGCCTCCGCTGCCGCTTCGGCTATGAATATCTAAGGAAACGAGAATAAGCCTCCCCCAACCCCTCCGAAGGAGGGGAGTAAGTCCCATATACCAATATTTATTATTTATTGAAGGAAACGAGAATAAGCCTCCCCCAACCCCTCCGAAGGAGGGGAGTAAGTCCCATATACCAATATTTTTTTATTGAAGGAAACGAGAATGGACTACCACTTTGAAACCGTGATGCAGGTGCGCGACTACGAGTGCGACATCGAAGGCATCGTCAACAACGCCCAGTATATCCACTATTGCGAGCACACGCGCCACCTCTTTCTCAAGGAGTGCGGCCTGAGCTTCGCCGAGCTCCACCGCCAGGGTGTCGACGCCGTCGTGGCCCGCATGCAGCTGCAGTATAAGGCGCCGCTGCGCCCCGACGACGAGTTCCGCTCCTGTCTCAGACTGGAGAAGGACGGCATCAAGTATGTCTTCCATCAGGACCTCTACCGCGTCGGCGACGACCAGCTCTGCTTCCGCGGGCGCATCGAGCTGGTCTGCCTCGTCAATGGTCAGCTGGCCCGCATGTCGCCATACGATGAGGCCTTCGCGAGGTTTGTAGGGTGAAAAAAGCCTCCCCCGACCCCTCCGAAGGAGGGGAGCTGGCTGCGCCGTCATTTCCATTAGTCATCTACGGCGGACAGTGCGCCAGCCAACTCCCCTCCTTCGGAGGGGTCGGGGGAGGCCCTCGTGGGGCTCGGTCCCCTAAAACAATCCTGGGCGAAACCATTGCGGTTTCGCCCAGGATTCTTTTTATCGCTTAATGTCGGGAATTACTTCACGATGAGCTTGACGGTCTTGCCATCGGCGCGGCGGACGATGTTGAGGCCACGCTGCAGGCGGTCGGTGCGCATGCCGGCCTCGTTGTAGATGCCGACCGTCGTGGCGGCGTCGGTGCTGACGGCGCTGATGGCGGTGGGATCGAGCTGTCCGATGACCTCGACGAGGTTCGACTCGGCGCCGGCACTCTTCTGCGTGCCGTTGACGGCATAGACGGTGAAGCTGTACTGGCCGTTGTAGTCGGCAATATGCTCGGCATACCACTCGGCGTCGACGAGACCTTCCTCGGAGATGATCTCACCCGTCTGAGTGACCTCGACGATGTAGGTCAGTTTGTCGGTAGCGGCGATCGTGGCGCCCCAGTCGGCCCAGATGGTCGTGGTGGGAGCAGTCCAGTTGACCTGAGCCTCGTTGTCGCCGAACATCTCAGCCACGACGTTGGTGGGAGCGTTGGGCTTGGCCGGGCCGTTGATCACGGTGGCAGCGATGCACGATGTGCCTACTGAGGGCGAGAACGGCTCGATGGCGATGAAGGTGAGCAGGTGGAGACCCTCAGCGACGTTGAGGCCGGTGATCTCAACCTTGGTGTCGGGGCTGACGATGGGGCTGAGCGAGAGCTGTACGCCGTCCTGCAGCACGCGGACGCGCATCTCGTCAGTGATGGCCGTGCCGTCGGCGTAGGTGGTGGGCAGGGTCAGCTCGACGTTGTATTTGCCCGTCTCCTCATCGCGGGTGATGGTGGGAGCGGTCATGGCGCCGATCTGCTTGGCAGGCTTTGCGACGACCGAAGGCTTCTGGTAGGCATAGTTGTAGCGGCCGTTCATCTCGAAGACCTTGGTCAGTGCGCCGTCGGCGGTGCTGATCTCATAGAGCACGGTGTTCTTCTCGGGAGCGTTGTAGCCCAGATAGAGCTTGTCGGCGGTGGAGAGGAAGAACTGAGGTCCGAAGTCGACGTCGATGTCGAGGGCAATGTCAGCGACGCGGTCGAGCTGCTGTGTCATGGGGTTGAAGGTGCAGAGCTCATAGGCCATCTGTCCGGCGGTGCGGTTGGCCACGGCGGCATAGAACTTCTTGTTGAAGGCAGCGACGGCCATGACGGCCTTGGCGTTCTGCTGAGCATCGTTGAGTTTCCACGTGCCGAGCTCGGCGACGATGCGGTTCTGCAGCGTGTAGCTGGCGACGGTGTCGACGTCGACGACGTAGTACTTCAGTGCGACGGCCTGCTGGTCGGCATTGCGCACGGTGTCGGAGGCGATGCCGAAGACGCGGTCCTGCAGGGGATCGAAGGCAGCTGTCGTCAGGTGGCGGATGATCTGTCCGTTGTTGGGATACCAGTAGTTAGAGGTGTTGTATCCCTGGCGCTCCAGCTTCTCGGCAGTGAAGATGCCGAAGGTCTGCCATCCATAGGCATAGCTGGGGTTGCTGTTGTTGAAGCTGAAGTTGGCGGTGTAGAGCTTCTGTCCGCGGACGAATCCTACCTCGCTCTGGATGTCGTTGTTCTGCATCCAGTCGGTGTGGGTGAAGGCCTCGTCGAGGTTGAAGGCCACCAGGGTCTTCGTCGTGTTGTTGTAGGCCAGGAAGTCGTAGGTCGGGGGCTCGCAGTTGATGGCGTTGGTGGCAGCTGCGGCGCTCTGCGTGCCGTTAGCCACGGCATAGACGCTGAAGTCGTAGTCGCCGGGCTCCTTGGCCAGGTTGCCGACCTCGGCGGTGCACTCGGTGATACCCTCTGCGACGACGACGCCGTCGACGTTGCGCACGATGGTGTAGCTCAGGTTCGAGCCGTCGAACTCATAGCCCCAGTCGGCGTATTCCGTAGCGGTGGGCGCGGTCCATGAGAAGGTGGCGCTGTTGGCGCCCGACTTCTCGGCCTTGGCGTTGGTGACAGGCTCGGGCTTGGCGCCTCCGACGAGAGCGAAGACCGAGGTGTAGTTCATCGATTTGCCTGTATAGCCGTTAGCGGGCGATGTGGCGACGGTGAAGCAGTGCAGTCCGTTGGGGTTGGTCATGCCGTAGATGGTGCTCAGGTCGCCCGTCAGTGTCACCTTGTCGCCGGGGAAGAAGTAGTTGACGCCCTCGGGCTTGGTCATGGTGATAAAGCTACCCTCCATGTAGACGTTGGCCGTGACCTGGCGGGAGTAATCCTGGCTGGCAGCCCAGTCGTCGGCTACCAGAGCATTGCCCTTTACGTCAGCTGCCGGCATGGTGAAGGTGACGGTGATCTTGGTGCCGTCGATCTCGTACTTCAGGTCCTGAATCTTGGCGATGGGCGTTCCCGTCATGCCGCCAGTGACGGTCGACGGACGCTGATAGCAGCTGGCGAGCACGGTCTTGGCCTTCGTCTGCAGCTGGCAGTTGACGACGCCGTTCTGTGCGAACGTGGGCAGCGTGTAGATGCTCGAGTTCTCCTGGCCGTCGGGGCTGATGACGAGGTAGTTGGTGTAGCCGATGGGATAGATCGAGGCGACGGCCTTCTCCGGGTCGACGTTCTTGATGACGTCGATGACGCCCGTCTCAGTGATGGCGCCCGTCATGATGTTGAGCTGTCCCAGCCAGAGGCTCTCTTCGCCGCCCTGGCGCTTGACATAGACGAAGTAGGGGTTGGCATAGCTGAAGAAGAAGGTGATCGGGCGGATGCTGGTCTTCGCAGCGTCGTCATACCAGTAGCTGATGGTCGTGACGCGCTTCAGCTCGGCCTTCTGCTCGTCGAGCACGGCCGTATAGAATCGTGTGCCGACGCCCTCCTCCTTGGCTGCAGCGATGGCGAAGGTGCCGAGGGGATACTGTGTGGTGGCATAAAGCTGGATGGGCAGACCGCAGGCGGCGTTCTGCGGGCCGCTGACCTGGCTGACCTGCTCGAACGTCTCGGCGTGCATGGCGGTCAGCGTCTGCTGGTCGCCGTTGGCGCTGAGGGTGTAGAAGATGGAGTCGCGCTTGTAGCCCAGAGCCGATAGGTTCTGTGCCTCAGGGGCGTCAGCCGACTTGAATCCCTCGGCCGTCCACGTGAAGTTGATCATCTTCTTGGCGTTCACGTCGTAACCGCAAGAGTTGTAGACCACCTCCTGCGCGTCCTGTGCAGCGAGTCCGGTGCTGAAGGTCAGTGCCAGCGCTGCGAGGAAGAACTTAGTAAATTTTTTCATACGCTTAAGTTTGTTAGTTAATGAATTGAAAACGAATTTGCTGGCAAATATACGAAATCGTAGCGAAAACGACGCAAAAAACGCCGTTTTGTTTTTTATTTTCAAGAAACTAACAAACAAAAAGGTCCTTTAAGATTGTTTTTGGGGGGAATCAAGGGGGGCGCCCCGTAAGAAGGAATTAAATTGCGGGACAGGTCTAACCTTACTCCCCTCCTTGGAAAGGAGGGGCAGGGGTGGTTGACAACTGCGCTATTATTATTAGTAAGTTAAACTGCAGAGTATCAACCACCCCCAACCCCTCCTTTCCAAGGAGGGGAGTAGCTGCGCCGTCATCCGCGGTGGAAAGGGAGGTTGACGCTCTATTATTAACATTATGCGCTTACTCTCTTAACAGTATGCGCTTACTCTATTAAGAGTTGGCGGCCTTCTGGAATTGCGAGGGCGTCATGCCCTTCAGTTTCTTGAAGGCCTGGATGAAGGCGGCGGCGGAGTTGTAGCCCAGCTCCTGATAGATGCCCTGGATGGTGATGTTGCCGTAGTGCTCGTGGTCCTGCAGGCGTCGGGCGGCCTCGTCGATGCGCCGCTCGTTGAGCAGGTTCTTGAACGTCTTGCCGTGCACCTCGTTGATGGTGTAGGAGACGTACTTCGTGTTCGAGTCGACGAGCTGTGCCAGCTGCTGCAGCGAGAAGTCGGTGTCGCTGATGATGCTGACGTCGCTCATCACGGCGTCGATGCGGTCGGCCAGCTCGCGCACCTGCTCGTCGTTCAGGTGGATGGGCGTGCGGTCTAAGGACGAGAATTCAACAGATGGCTCAGAAGCCCCCCCTACGGCCCCCGAGGGTGAAGCCCCCCCTACGGCCCCCGAGGGGGCTTCTATAGTTTTATTTCTCCTTATATATAATAAGGTAAGGGCGATAAGGCTGAGGGCGACGACGACGGCCAGTAGCCACCACTGGCGGGTCACCTGGTCGTTGAGCGACGAGATGCGGCCCTGGGTGCGGCGGTTCTCGTATTGATAGAGCTTCTCCTTGGCGGCGGCCAGCTGGCGCTGGTCGATGACGCTGTCGCGCAGCGTGTTGTAGATCGAGCTGTAGAACTGGGCGCTGTCCTCGTAGCCCGCCTTCTGGTAGGCCTCGGCCAGCATGTGGCACGACGTGGCGTATAGCTCGCGGCTGTCGGCGCTGTCGGCCTTGTGCAGGTGCTGCCGGAGGTAGGGTAGGGCGTCGAGCGGCCGCTCCTGTGCGAGGGCGATGCTGGCCAGCTCGCTGTATTCCACCATCTCGTAGCGCAGGCCGATGTGTCGCTCCAGTGCATAGTCGAGGGCCTCGGCGGCCAGCCGGTGGGCCGTGTCGTAGCGGCGCTCTATGCGGCTGACGTCGCCGGCGTAATGGATGGTGTAGAATCGCCAGAGGACGGTGTCGGTCAGCGGATTCGTGTTCATCAGCTCCAGCTGTCGGCGGGCCCTGGCGGCGTCGTTCATCGCGCAGTAGATGCCCACGCTGTTGATGATGAACTTGGCTGTGAGGTCCTGGTCGCCCTGCTGTGTGGCCGCCTCGTATCCCATCTTGATGTAGTGCTCGCAGCGCTCGTATTCGTCCGAGATGGCATAGATGTTGGCAATGTTCCCGGTGATGGCGATGCTCATCCGCCGGTCGCCGGCCCGTTCGGCGGCGTCGAGGGCGTCGATGTAGACGTCGAGCGCCTTGGAGTATTGCTCGCTGTTGAACAGCTCGTCGGCCTGCGCCTTGAGCATCGTCACAGAGTCCGTCAGGGCGGCGCCGCGCATAGTGAGCACCGCCAGCATGAGCGTCAATCCGGTCAGCAGGCATTTCATCTTCATTTCGGCCACAAAATTACTAATTATTTTGCAAAAAATGAAGATTTCATCGAATTTTAACCACATTTAGCCTTAACGGCTGCCGCTCCTATCCGCTCAGCGGGTCGGAATGAAGGCAGCCGCAGGCTGCCGAATCTTCAATTTATTCGCAGTGACGCGCCGCTCGCCATCATCGTCATCAGAGGTTCAGAAATCGCAAAACGGCGCTTTTCCGAAGTAATATAGGGGTATATTACCTTCAAAAAGCGCCGTTTTACGGTTTTTGGTGCTCTCGGCCATCGCCGGCCGACGACGGCATCGCGGACAGCCAAAAACGTTGCATTTTCAAGAAAATGAAAACAGAATCGGCAAAATCAGTTGCTGTTTTAAACAAAAAGCGTTATTTTTGCGGGCAGATTATAATCCAGCCATTGTTTGAATTCAATAAAACCATACAAATAAAACCAAAACGAAGCTTATGAAAAAGAACTCACTCAGACAAATGCTTGTCGCCCTGACGCTCGCGGCCACGGCCACGGCAGGGGCACAGTCAGTGTTCCGCATGCCCGACCTGGGCCATGCCAGCGGCAACCCGGCGCAGAAGGCCACTCGGGCCACGACGTTGACCACCGCTACGTCGGCCGACGCTATGACGGCTGAGGCCGACCGCGTGGCCCTCGAGCAGTATATGGAGGCCAACGGCGGGCAGCGCCCTGCCGCCCGTGTGCCGATGCGCGATCCTCGCAAGCCCGACGACGCCACCGTCTATCGCTTCCGCGGACAGAATACCTACGCCGGTCTGGCCGACGACGGCACCACACAGATCTGCGGCATGGTGGGATTCAACCTGCAGGATGCCGGTGGCAACTGGGCGTGGAGCCACGACACCATCGCCGCCAACGACGACATGTCGCCCTACAGCTACCAGACGCCAAGCTACTTCTACAGCTATCGGCCCGTGACGAGCGGCTCCACCATGACCGCCGTCATCACCAAGTTCGACAAGCGCACCCTGCAGCAGGTGGGCGAGAAGCAGACCATCCAGATAGCCGACCAGTCGGGCATTCCCTACCGCGGCATCTGCTACGACCCCGTCAACCGTCAGGTCTATGCCATCTCGTTGGGCAACACGTCGGGCAGCATCCAGCCCTATTACTTTAATATAGTAGACACCATCAGCGGACAGATGCGCCGCGTGGGCGAAATATGCCAGTATAACGGCTACGACGCCCAAAAGAACGTCAACCCCTGCGAACTGTTCACCATCGACGGTCAGCTCTATGCCGCCCTGCGCGGCGCCGGACGCCAGGGCGTCTGGGTGGCCCGTGTCAACCCGCTCGACGCCACCTATACCTATGTCGGCACGCTCGAAGGCACGGGCAATAGCGTCTATGGACAGCCCATGTGCTACGACCCCGACGCCGGCGTGTTCTTCATGAACTACTACGACTTCGAGCAGGGCACGGTCTACTTCAGCTTCCGGCCCGAGGATGTCGTCAATGCCAACGGCGGCACCATCGCCACCAAGCGACTGATGAACGCCCCCACGGGCTTCAACTGGATTTACGTCGACCCCGCACAGATTGCCCAGACTAAGAAGCAGCTCAACGACGTCAGCGACCTGCAGGTGACGACTGACGACGACGGCTATCTGCTCACCCTGAAGCTCACCACGCCCGCCACGCTGACCGACGGCACCGCGCCCGCCGGCACACTCGGCGTGAAGCTCTTTATCGACAACGTGGAGGCCGAACTGTTCGACCTGCCTGAGACGATCGGCTACGGTCAGCAGCTGGAACTGATGGCCGACGTGACGCCCGGCTTGCACACCATCCGACTGCAGATGGAGCCCTCCGACAGCAACATCGAGACCCTGACGGCCGCCGAGATGAAAGTCTGCGGCAAGGACGTGCCCGCCGCTGTGAGCAACCTGCGCATCAGCCTGAACTCTCAGAACGTGGCCACCATCACCTGGGCAGCTCCCACGCAGGGCCGCTACAAGGACTTCGGCGGCCAGTATGACGGCGGCACGCTGACTTATCGCGTCGTGCGCGACAATGACGGCAAGGTGCTGGCCGACGGCGTCACCTCGCGCCGCGTGCAGGACACTGAACTGCCCGAGGAGATGGCCTACTACACCTACACCGTCACGCCGCTGCTGAACGGCCGCGAGGGTGCTCCCGCCACCACCGAACAGATCACCGCCGGCACCTATATGGCCATGCCTTACGATAACGACCTCGAGAGCATCAACCAGATTCTGGGCTGGCTCGTCATCAACGCCAACAACGACGGAACGCGGGCCACATGGCAGTGGAACACCTACTCGCACCAGTTCTATGGCAAGAGCGGCATCGTCTCCGGCCGCAACGACGACTGGCTCATCTCGCCACCCTTCCGCATGAAGAAAGGCCACGTCTATGAGTTCCGCGCCAAATACTCGGGCTACAGCAACCTCGACATCTGGCTCGGCACGTCGCAGTCAGTTAAGGGCATGACGAAGCTCGTCGCACAGCTTGACCCCGACCACATGATGGACGGCGAAATCTACAGCGCCTACGTCGAACCCGACGCCGACGGCACCTACTATTTCGGTCTGCGCGACTATGTATTCGGACAATATACTTGGTTTGTTGATGACATACACGTCGATGAGTGGACCGTCACCGAGGCTCCCGCCGCAGCCACCGACGTGGTCTATCAGGCCGCCGACAAGGGGGCACTGAGCGCCACCGTCAGCATGACGGCTCCCGCCACCGACATCAAGGGCGAGCCGCTCAGCTCATTGACTGCCGTCAAGGTCTACGACGTCAACAGCGGCGAGCTCATCGGCGAGAACACCACCGTGCAGCCCGGTCAGCCCGTCAGCGTCGACGTCAGCGCCCGTCAGGGCTTCAACTACGTGCGCGTCGTGGCTGAGAGCGCCGGCGCGCAGGGCTGGCCCGTGCAGAAGCGCGCCTTCGCCGGTGTCGACGTGCCCGTCATGGCCGACGCCCGCATGATTTGGAGCGAGGAGGACGAGGGCTCGGTGAATCTGGTCTACCATGTGGCCGACCGAGGCGTCAACGGAGGCTATGTCGACACTGACAATGTCACCTATACCATCTACCAATACTTCACCACCTATCCCAACTACCATGCCGTAGCCTCTGAGGTGACCGACACTGAGATTGAAGTGGAGATGATCGACCCGACCCGCACACAGCAGGAGCAGTACATCCTCGCCGTCACCGCCACCAGCGTGCAGGGCGAGAGCGACTACAAGCGCGTGGGCGTCGTGCTCGGCAAGCCCTACACGATGCCCTACG
Source organism: Prevotella sp. (assembly GCA_017470345.1). Taxonomy (GTDB): domain Bacteria; phylum Bacteroidota; class Bacteroidia; order Bacteroidales; family Bacteroidaceae; genus Prevotella. Next base: position 208,751 of record JAFUEP010000024.1, on the reverse strand, counting down.
TCGAGGAATTTGGGCAGCAGGGTCTGCACCATGCTCCTTATATTACATACGACAATGCTGAACGAACTGTTGGCTGGGCCATCGACCAGGGCTTCTATAACGGCAATGTGAAGGCCCAGAACAACGACGGCATCGACCTCATCCTCATCAACCAAGGTGCCGTCGACGGCAAAGCTAGCTTCTGCACGCCTATCATCGACTTCAAGCAGGCCACTCTGCCTATGTTCCACCTCTGGATCTACGACAAGGAGGGTGTGGCCAAGGGAGGCTATATCACCATCGATGCCATCACCAACGGTGCCGACATCGAGGCTTGCTCTGACACCATCTTCCTGGGGCAGGGCAACGGCTGGCGCGAGGCTTCGTTCTCGCTGAAGAGTCTCGTCGGCAAGCGTGCACAGGTGCTCCTCACCGGCTATATGCCGACGCCCGATGCCCGCATCTGGGTGGACAACTGGAACATTGCCGAGGCTCAGGGCAACGACTTGGCTCTGACCACCATCTCGCGCCCCTTCGCCCCGAAGAACGGTCAGCAGACGGAGGTTGAGGTGGCCGTTAGCAACCTCGGCGCCCAGGCTGCCAGCGACTATAGCGTGCTCTTTACGCTCAACGGCGAGGTCATTGCCGAGGCTGAGGGCACCAAGAGCTTGGAGCCCGGACAGACGGAGGTGCTGTCGTTCCCGCTCAATATCTCGTCGACGATGGAGGAGATCATCTACAGCGCTGAACTGCTCTACGACGATGATAACCAGGACAACAACCTGAGCGCCGAGGTGGAACTGACGCCCGAGCAGGTCGAACTGCCCGCGCCCTCTCAACTCTCAATTCTCAATTCTCAATTATCCTGGCTCGCCCCAGAGCAGATGGACGGCCGCGAGGTGATGCTCGACTTCGAGGACCAGCCCGTCTTCAGCATCGCTCCTGAGATCAGCGGCTGGCTCAACATCGACGGCGACCAGAACCCGACAACCTACATGCTGATGTACTACGGCACCTACTGGCCCTACGTCGGACTGCCCCAGCCCTTCATGACCTGGAACGCTGCCGAGAGCGGCAACCCCAACGCCGCCATGTGGAAGCAGCATCAGGGTGAGCGATGCCTCATCTGCTGGGGCCACTACGACCTCTCGGCCGACGGCTATCCCATCGACGACGACGACGACTGGTTCATCTCGCCCGAGGTGAAGGGCGGCACCACCTTCTCGTTCTGGGTGCTCAGCAACGGCTCCGGCTCTACGCTCGAGGTGCGCTCCAGCCAGACCGACCGCAACCCGGACTCGTTCACGCAGGTGCTGCAGACCATCAACTTCACCACCACGCAGACCTGGCAGCAGGTCACCTTGACCCTGCCCGCCAACACGAAGTATGTGGCACTGCACATACCCTACAACCTCTTCGGTATCATGATCGACGAGATCCAGTACACGGCAGCCCAGGCTCCGCAGCTCTTAGGCTACAACATCTACAACGGCACGCAGCTCGTCGGCACTGCCACTGAGCCCACGGCCCAGGCCTCGCAGAACGGCACCTACCGCGTCACCGCCCTCTATGACCTCGGCGAATCCCTGCCCACCAACCCCGTCGCCTTCACCAACGGCGTTGCGTCTGTTGCGACTGAGTCGCAACCCATCGTCCGGATCTACGACCTGCAGGGCCGCCGCACAGAGAACCTCCGCAAGGGCCTGAACATCCTGAAGCGCGCTGACGGTCAGACTCAGAAGGTCATCATCAAATAACCATGAACATTAGACTATGAATCACAAACTCATCACTGCAGCCGTGCTGGCCCTCCTCGGGGCCGGCACGGCTTTTGCCATTCCCGCCGACCCGACGCCGAAGCAGGTGCGCCAGGCTGACGGCACCGTCGTCACCGTCCACATGCGTGGCGACGAGTTCTGGCACCAGCTCTACACCGACGACGGCCAGATTGTCCGCTGGAACCCACAGACCCGCATGCTCGAGCCCGACCGCCGCACCGAGGCCGACTTCCAAAAGGCCCTCCAAAATCGCGACGCCGTCCAGGCCCGCCGCGCCTCAAGACTAACTATGCTCCCCTCCCTTGGGGAGGGGCAGGGGGTGGGCCCCTCCCGCCGCTTCAAGCTCCGCATGAACGACTTCCCCACGACGGGCAAGAGCAAGAGCCTCGTCTTCCTCATCGAGTTCAGCGATACGAAGTTCACCAGCATCGACGACCCCAAGGACTACTACACCCGCATGCTCAACGAGCGCGGTTTCACCTGGGACAACGGCGCCCGAGGCTCGGCCATGGACTTCTACGACCAGTCGTCGAACTACCAGTTCGACCATGAGTTCGTCGTCGTTGGCCCCATCACGCTCGACCATGAGGCCACCTGGTACGGCAGCGACACGCCCACGCAGGACGCCCGTGCCGGACAGATGGTGGTCGAGGCCTGCCAGAAGGTGGACGACGAGATCGACTTCTCGGAGTATGACTACGATGACGACGGCTATGTCGACAACATCTACCTCTTCTATGCCGGCATCGGTCAGGCCACCCATCCCAACGCCGTCGACTACATCTGGCCCCATTCGGCCGACCTCGACAGCGATTGGGACATCCACATCGAGCACGACGGCAAGAAAATCCGCCACTACGCCACGAGCAACGAGCTGCGCTACACCAACGACGGCGCCCTCATCCCTTTGGGCATCGGCGTCTTCGTCCATGAGTTCGGCCACGTCCTGGGCCTGATGGACCACTACGACATCAGCTACAGTCCCTTCAACTATAACATCGGCACGTGGGACACGATGGCCAGCGGCTCCTATAACGACAACATGAACTGTCCGCCCCTGTTCTCCGCCTTCGAGCGCGGCGAGCTCGGCTGGCTCGACTACGAGGAGCTGACCGCCGGGGCCGACAGCATCATAACTGTCCCCTCTCTCACCCACAGTTCTATAGAAGCCCCCTCGGGGGCCGTAGGGGGGGCTCTTGCCTACCGTTGGAGCGTGCCCGGCACCAACGGCCGCGAGTTCTTCGTCCTGGAGAACCGCCAGCAGACGGGCTTCGACCGCTCGCTGCCCGGCCACGGACTGGTCGTCTGGCACATCGACATCGACACGCTGGCATGGCAGCGCAACACGCTCAACGTCACCGTCGGACATCCCCGCGTGGGCATCGTCTGTGCCGACCGGGCCGAGAGCGACGCCACCCGCGCCGGCGACCCCTTCCCCGGCACCAGCGGCGTCACCCAGTTTGACTTCGAGGCCTGGGAGGCCGGGCTGCAGTTCAGCTTCGACGACGTCGTGGAGCACGAGGACGGCACGGTCGACTTCCTGCTCGCCAATACCGCCTACGTGATGCCGGCGCCCGCCGAGATCGCCACTACGGCGCTGGCTGACAGCTCGTTCACGTTCTCATGGACCGAGGTGCCCGGCGCACAGTTCTATCTGGTCAATGTCAAGCGCCAGGACGGCACTTATGTCGACGACTATCAGGAGAAGTGGTTCGAAGTGCCCACGGACGTCACCATCAGCGGCGTGCCCGAGCGCTCGGCCTTCACCGTCAGCGTGCAGGCCGTGCGCGGCAACTACTACTCCGGCTGGACCACCATGACCATCACCACCCAGGAGACGCCCTTCGCCCGCCGCAGTCCCCGCGGACTCGAGGCCACCGACCTCACCTCCGACGGCTTCACCGCCCGCTGGGAGGCCGTCGAGGGGGCCGACGACTATCGCGTCACGCTCTTCCAGAACAGCTTCGGCACGACGCTGCGCACCATGGGCTACGACTTCACCGACAAGGCTGACGGACTGCCCGCCGAGTGGGCCACGTCGAGCTCCACCTATTTCAGTGTCAACGGCTATTACGGCGCCGCTAGCCCCTCGCTGCGCTTCTCGCGCAACGACGACTTCCTGGAGATCGGCTGGCCTGAGGCCCGCATCCAGGAGCTGACGTTCTGGCTGCGCAGCAGCAGCGAGAGCGGCCAGCTGCACGTCGAGCAGTTGATCAACGGCGAATGGCAGACGAAGCAGTCGATAGCCCTCACCAAGGAGGCCTCGACCGTCACCGTCAGCCTCGACGCTGCCGAGCGGGCCCGCCTGCGCTATGAGCGTGCCTCGGGCTACGTCACCATCGACGACGTCACGGCCCGCTGCACCACCATCGAGCGCCAGCCCGTCGAGGGCATGGCCGACCTCAGCTCGGGCGGCCAGCTCAGCTACGTCTTCAGCGGTCTGCAGCCCCAGCAGTACAGCTTCCGCGTGCGGGCCGTCCACGAGGGCGAGCTGTCGGCCTGGAGCGAGGAGTGCCAGGTGGGCGTGGAGCATGCCGACACCATCCGTCTGGGCTACAGCAACGGCGAGGTGGCCGAGCAGACCGACCTGCAGATGAACGGCACCGGCTGGGCCCACGTGGCCATGCGGCTGCCCGCACAGATGCTGGCCGCCTACGAGGGCAACCGCATCGACGCCGTCCGCGTCTTCCTCCTCTCGCGTGCCAACATCGACTCGCTCCGCGTCTGGGTGCGCCAGGACCTCGACGGCGAGAACCTCGCCGAGGGACTCATCACCTCGAAGTCGGCCCAGCGCGTCGAGAAGGGATGGAATGAGGTCAGCCTCAATTCTCCATTCTCCATTCCCAATTCTCAGTTGATCGTCGGCTTCTCCTATCGCCAGCGCGCCAACGTCAAGACCGTCTCCATCGTCGGTGATCCGCTCTACGACACGTTCTATCTGCGCTACGGCGAGGCCCAGTGGCAGGACATCAGCCAGCTGGGCGCCGTCTCGATGGAGGCCGTCATCACCGGCACCAACATCCTTCAGCACGACCTCGGACTGACCGCTGCCACCATGAGCCCCGACCTGGCTCAGGGGGCCAACGCCCTGCGCGTGGAGGCCACGGTGCAGAACTTCGGCAGCCAGACGGTCAATGGCTTCGACATCACCTGCGAGGCGCCGGGCCTGGACCCCATCACCACGCATTTCGACGAGACCCTGCGCTCCACGGAGAGCCGACGCCTCAGCTTCGTCGTCCGCCCGCCCGTCTATACCGACCAGGACACGCCCTGGACGCTCACCCTCAGCACTGACGACAACGAGGCCAACAACACCCTGGCGGCCACCTACGCCTTCCTGAAGAACGTCGTCGTCGAGGAGTTCACCACCGAGCAGTGTGTCAACTGTCCCCGCGTGGCCACCTATATGCACCTCGCCCTCGAGGCCAAGCCCGACTATGCCGACCGCGTCTTCGCCGTCTGCCATCATGCCGGCTACTACACCGACTGGCTCACCCAGTCGTGGGACGAGCCGCTCACGTGGCTCTACAACGAGGGCACGTCGCTCTATGCACCGGCCGTCATGATCGACCGCCGGGCCGAGTTCGACGCCCAGTACAACATGGGGGCCAAGACGCCCTGCTTCATCCCGCAGAGCAATGTCCACCTGACCGAGCTCTTCGACTTTGAGATGCAGCAGCCGGCCAACGCCGTCGTCGGGCTCAACCTCGAGTTCAATGCCGACAGCTCGCAGGTGACGGCCCACGTCAGCCTGCTGCGCAACCAGCGCTACACGGCTGCCCATCCGCGACTGACCCTCTATCTCGTCGAGGACGACATTCGCGCCGAGAACCAGATCGGGGCCGACGGCGTCTACCTGCACCAGCACGTCACCCGCGCCACCAACCAGACCTGGGGCGAGCCCGTCGAGTGGACCGACAACCGCTTCACTTACGACTACACCTTCGACCTCGACAGCCGTTGGAACCGCGAGAAGATGCAGGTCGTGGCCTTCATCAACAACTACGACGGCGAGGACCACACAGCCATCAGCATCGAGAACGCCGCCCGCCGCAGCCTCACCGCCGGAGAGACCGACGCCGTCAAGTCTGTTGCGTTGCCAACGCAACAAACCGGACAGGCCTACGACCTCAGCGGCCGCCGCGTCGCCCCCGGCAGCCACGGCATCCGCATCGTCCGTCGACCCGACGGCCGCATCGGGAAGGTGGTGAGATAGCTTTCAATATAAATAATTTTGCCATCTCGGAAGAAATCACTACCTTTGCACGATGAAACGACAATAGGACTACATCGTGGAACAACAGGAGATTCTCTACACCATGGCGCTGACCCGGCTGACGGGCTTCAACTTCCAGACCGCCCTCCACCTCTATCGGCAGACGGGGGGCGGTCGGGCCGTCTATGACCACCGACACTATATCGGCGACATCGTGCCCGACGTGACGCCACGCACCATCGAGGCGCTCCGCGACTGGAGCAGCGCCCTGGCCCGGGCCGAGGAGGAGCTCAGCTTCATGGAGCGCCATCACGTCGAGCCACTATGCCTCGCCGACGAGCGCTATCCCCGGCGCCTGGCCGAGTGCGACGACGCCCCGCTGGTGCTCTACTATCGCGGCACGGCCGACCTCAACCAGCGGCGCATCCTCAGCATCGTCGGCACACGCCATGCGACCATCTACGGTCAGGACCTCGTCCGCCGCTTCCTCACCCGCCTCCGCGAGCTCTGTCCGCAGGTGCTCGTCGTCAGCGGACTGGCCTATGGCATCGACATCGAGGCCCACCGACAGGCCCTCACCGTGGGCTACGAGACGGTGGGCGTGCTGGCCCACGGGCTCGACACGATCTATCCCTCGGCCCATCGTGAGACTGCCGTCCGCATGGCCACGCAGGGCGGACTGCTGACCGAGTATATGACGTCGACGCAGCCCGTCGCCCACAACTTCCGGCAGCGCAACCGCATCGTCGCAGGCATGAGCGACGCCACCGTCGTCGTCGAGTCGGCGGCCAAGGGCGGGTCGCTCATCACCGCACGCATCGCCCAGGAGTACGGTCGCGACGTCACCGCCTTCCCCGGACCCGTCGGCGCCCTCACCTCCGAGGGCTGCAACAACCTCATCCGCGACAACCGCGCCGCCCTCATCGCCTCGGCCGACGACTTCATCGCCGCCGTCGGATGGCAGTCGGACGTCGCCCTACGCGAGGCGCGCACCGCCGGCATCGAGCGCTCACTCTTCCCTGACCTCACGCCCGACGAGCAGGCCGTCGTCGACCTCCTCAGCCGCACCAACGACCTGCAGCTCAACGTCATCAGCGTCCGCACCAACCAGACCGTCGGCGCCCTCACCGCCACCCTCTTCACCCTCGAGATGAAAGGCATCGTTAAGCCCCTCGCCGGCGGCACCTATCACCTGCTATAATAATGAAAATAGGAAACATCGACTTTGGCTCTCGCCCCGTCTTCCTCGCACCCATGGAGGACGTCACCGACATCGGCTTCCGCCGCCTCTGCAAGCGCTTCGGCGCCTCAATGGTCTACACCGAGTTCGTCTCGGCAGAGGCCCTCGTGCGCGACGTCAAGACCACCATCCGCAAGCTGCAGATCAGCGACGACGAGCGACCCGTCGGCATCCAGATTTACGGCCGCGACACCGACGCCATGGTCGAGGCGGCACGCATCGTAGAGCAGGCCGGCCCCGACCTCATCGACCTCAACTTCGGCTGCCCCGTCAAGAAGGTGGCGGGCAAGGGCGCCGGCGCCGGCATGCTGCAGAACATCCCCAAGATGCTCGACATCACGCGGCGCGTCGTCGAGGCCGTCCGGGTGCCCGTCACGGCGAAGACACGCCTGGGCTGGAACCACGACCAGCTCATCATCACCACCCTCGCCGAGCAGCTGCAGGACTGCGGCATACAGGCACTGACCATCCACGGCCGCACCCGCTCGCAGATGTACACCGGACAGGCCGACTGGACCCTCATCGGCGAGGTGCGCCGCAACCCCCGCATCACCATCCCCATCATCGGCAACGGCGACATCACCTCGGCCGCCGCTGCCGACGACGCCTTCCGCCAGTATGGCGTCGACGCCGTCATGGTGGGCCGCGCCACCTTCGGCCGCCCCTGGATCTTCAAGGAGATGCGCGACTGGCTCGACCACGGCCGTGTCGACGAGACCTTCGATTTCAACCGCAAGCTCGACGTCCTCGAGGAGCTCCTCCGCATCAACGTAGAGAAGATCGACGAGCCCCGCGGCATCATCCACACCCGCCGCCACCTCGCCGCCACGCCCATCTTCAAGTCGATTCCCAACTTCCGGCAGACCCGCATCGCCATGCTGCGTGCCGAACACCTCGACGAACTCCTCGCCATCCTCGAACAGACCCGCTCGTTGCTGGGATGACATCAAGACTATAGACTACAGACTATAGACTACAGACTATTGACATCAAGACAACAAGAAAACAAAGACATCAAGACAACAAGACAACAAAGACATCAAGACAATCTACTGATGTAATTTTTGTGATATTTTTTTACAAATGCTGGGTTGTTGGGGGAAAAGCGGTGCTTTTCACATCAAGAAGCGGTCCTTTTTGATGCGAAAAGGACCGCTTCTTTCATCGTAAAGCACCGCTTCTTTTTCTTGTAACTTCTAATCAATTGATTATCAAGAGTTTTTGAAATAGTTGATATTGATTGCGAAAAATCTTTACGTTTTACATCTTTTTCCTCCCTTCTCCAATATTATCCCATCCCCTTCATATATGCATAGACATCAAAAGAATCTTGATGTCTTGTTGTCTTGATGTCTTGATGTCTTGATGTCCTATAGCCTATAGTCTATAGCCTATAGTCTGTAGTCTATAGTCTAAAGTCTGTAGTCTGTAGTCTGAAGTCTTGTTGTCCTCAGTCTTGATGTCCTGAAAGCATGTTGCGGGGGTGATGTTCGAGCACTTCTCGGCGGAGCGTCTGCATCGAGATATGCGTGTAGATCTCAGTCGTGCCGATCGACTCATGGCCCAGGAGCGCCTGGATGACGCGCAGGTCGGCGCCACCCTCCAGCAGGGCCGTGGCGAACGAGTGGCGCAGCGTATGCGGCGAGATGGTCTTGCGGATGCCCGCCTCCTCCGCCTGTCGCTTGAGCATGATGAGCACCATCGTGCGCGTCAGGTGGGCCCCGCGGCGGTTCAGGAAGACGTAGCCCTCCTCCCCCGCCTTGATCTTCAGCGAGTTGCGCCACGGCAGGTAGTTCTCGATCTCCTTGAGCGCCCGCTCCGAGATCGGCACCAGCCGCTCCTTCGAGCCCTTGCCCATGACGCGCACGTAGCGCTCCTCCTCGTAGAGCTGCGACCACTGCAGCGTCACCAGCTCGCTGACGCGCAGTCCGCACGAGAACATCACCTCGATCATCGCCCGGTTGCGATGGCCCTCAGGCTTCGACAGGTCGATCGAGTCCTCCAGCTGGTCCACCTCCTCCGGCGTCAGGAACTCCGGCAGGTGCTCGCCCAGCACAGGCGACTCGAGCAGCTCCGTCGGGTCGTCCTTCATGTAGCCGTCGATGACCATGAAGCGATAGAACGACCGCACGCCGCTCAGTATCCGAGCCTGCGACCGCGGCCCGATGCCCACCTCGTGGAGCGTCGCCGCAAACGTCTGCAGGTCGCTCAGCGTCGCCTCCTCCGGCCGGATGCCCTCGCCGTGGAGGTAAGCCAGCAGCCGGTCGACGTCGCGTCCGTACGCCTCCAGCGTGTTCGCCGACATCGACCGCTGCAGCCTGAGGTAGCGCATGTAGTCGCGCTTCATCTTCAATGATTCTTCTTCCATCGCTGCAAAGTTACTCTAAGTTTACGAAAAAACGCGAGAAAAGCTAAATAAAAATTTGGCGCGACGCTTGTTTTTTTGTACTTTTGCATTCAGTAACACCATTCATCATTCTTCGTAGCATGAAAATACTGATACTCAACGGCCCCAACCTCAACCTGCTGGGCCGACGCGAGCCCGGCGTCTATGGGGCGCTGACGATGGAGCATTGCCTCGAGGGGCTGCGCGAGCGCTATCCTGACATCGACATCGACTACTGGCAGAGCAACGTCGAGGGCGAACTGATCAACAAACTGCAGGAGGTGGGCTTCGGCGGGGTCGACGGCGTGGTGCTCAATGCCGGGGCCTACACCCACACGAGCGTGGCCCTGCACGACTGCATACGGGCTATCGAGGTGCCGGTGATCGAGGTGCACATCTCGAACGTGCACCAGCGCGAGGAGTTCCGCCACCACAGCTTGATCTCAGCGGCCTGCCGGGGCGTCATCTGCGGCTTCGGCCTCGACAGCTACCGGCTGGGCGTGGAGGCGGTGAAGGAGATAAAAGATAATAGATAAGAGATAATAGATATTTTGGATGGGGGGACTGGACGATTATATCGAGGAGCATATCGATGCGGAGCCGGACTATCTGCATAGGCTCTGGCGGGCCACGAACCTGAGGCTGCTCAATGGCCGCATGGCCAGCGGGCACCAGCAGGGACGGCTGCTGCGCATGCTGGTCCGGATGATACGCCCGCAGACGGTGCTCGAGGTGGGCACGTTCAGCGGCTACAGTGCGCTGTGCCTGGCCGAGGGGCTGCCTGAGGGCGGACATGTCTGGACGTTCGAGGTGGACGACGAGCTGGAGGACTTCACGCGGCCGTGGATCGACGGGTCGCCGTGGGCAGACCGCATCACGTTCGCCATCGGCGACGCCGTCGAGGAGGCGCCGCGGCTGGGTGTCGCGTTCGACATGGCCTTCATCGACGGCGACAAGCGGCGCTATGTCGAGATCTACGAAATGACGATGACGGTCGTAAAAAAGGGCGGTTTCATCGTGGCTGACAATACACTGTGGGACGGCCATGTCGTCGACCCGGCCTACGATCACGACCACCAGACGCAGGGCATCCGCCGCTTCAACGACCACATCGCCAGCGACGGTCGGGTGGAGAAGGTGATCCTGCCGCTGCGCGACGGCCTGACGCTGATGCGTAAGAAGTGACGGGCGCGATTTCGACTGAAAGATTTGGCCGTTTGCCGAAAATGTCGTATCTTTGCAGGTCGAAACAGTTTTCTTTATCATTTTTAACTTATGCAAGAAACCCGACAGAACAAAATAGCCCGGCTGCTGCAGAAGGAGCTGAGCATGATCTTCCAGGAGCAGACCCGCGCCATGCACGGCACGATGGTCAGCGTCACGCGGGTGCGCATCTCGCCCGACCTGAGCATCTGCACTGCCTACCTGAGCGTCTTCCCCTCGGAGCGGGGCGAGGAGATCCTGGAGAACATTAACCGCACGAACCAGCAGATCCGCTATGCGCTGGGCCAGCGGGTGCGCTATCAGCTGCGCATCGTGCCCGAGCTGCGCTTCTTCATCGACGACTCGCTCGACTATATCGAGCACATTGACGAGCTGCTGAAGAAATGAACTTTGAACTCTACGTCGCCCGCCGTTACCTCTTTTCGAAGAAGTCGACCAACGCCATCAACGTGATCAGCCTGATCTCGGTGGTGGGCGTCGCCGTGGCCACCACGGCCCTCGTCGTGGCGCTCAGTGCGTTCAACGGCTTCAGCGACCTCGTCGCCTCGCTCTTCACGGCCTTCGACCCGCAGCTGCAGATCACGCCCGTCGAGGGCAAGACGGCGCCGGCCGACGACCCGCTGCTCGCGGAGATCCGCGCCCTGCCGCAGGTCGACGTGGCGACGGAGTGCGTCGAGGATCAGGCGCTGGTGGTCTATCAAGGGCGTCAGGCGATGGTCACGGTGAAGGGTGTCGACGACAACTTCGACCGCCTGACCCATATCCGCGCCATCCTGCTGCCCGAGGGCGGCGAGTTCCAGCTGCATGCCGCTGACATCGACTACGGCATCCTGGGTATCCGGCTGGCCGAGCAGCTGGGCACGGGCTACCGCTTCGAGGGTCCGCTGGCCGTCTATGCGCCGCGGCGCGAGGGACAGCTCGACATGAGCGACCCGGCCGACGGCTTCGTCCAGGACGAACTCTATTCGCCGGGCGTGCTCTTCTCGGTGATGCAGTCGAAGTACGACAAGAACTACGTGCTGACCAGCATCGGCTTCGCCCGCCGCATCTTCGACCAGCAGGGCATGCTCTCGTCGCTCGAGCTGCGACTGAAGCCCGGCAGCAACTTCGAGAAGACGAAGAAGCAGATCCGCCAGATTGCCGGCGACCGCTATCGCGTGCTCGACCGCTATGAGCAGCAGGACGAGACGTTCCGCATCATGAAGATCGAGAAGTTCTTTGCCTACCTCTTCCTGACGTTTATCCTGATGGTGGCTTGTTTCAACATCATCGGGTCGCTGTCGATGCTCATCATCGACAAGCGCGACGACGTCGTGACCCTGCGCAACCTCGGCGCCAGCGACCGTCAGATCACGCGCATCTTCCTCTTCGAGGGGCGCATGATCTCGGCCATCGGAGCCGTGGCAGGCATCGTGCTCGGATTGCTGTTGTGCTGGATTCAGCAGCAGTTTGGCGTCGTATCGCTCGGCAACAGCGAGGGCTCGTTCATCGTCGACGCCTATCCCATCTCGGTGCATCCCTGGGACGTTGTCCTCGTGTTCTTCACCGTCCTGGCCGTAGGGTTCCTCTCCGTCTGGTATCCCGTCCGCTATTTCTCGCGCCGGCTGCTCGGATAGCCCTTGGCATAGAGCCAACGGAGCAGGAAGTAGATAGCCGTGCCGGCAAAGAGTCCGGCAATGGCGTCGATGGCGTAGTGGGCCTGGATATAGAAGGTGGCGAAGAACATGAGCACGCCCAGCGGCATCATCCCCCAGAACAGACGACGTGAGCGGGCCTCCCAGGCCAGCCACAGCAGCACGACCGTCACGCCGACATGGCTCGACGGGAAGGCCGCCGTGGGCCGTTCGCCGGCGTCGTGGGCGATGACGAGCAGGTGATAGAACGGGCCGTCCTTCCATCCCGGTATGGGCAGCGACTCCTGATGGTCGCGGAAATAATGGCCCAGGTCGGGGAAGTGTCCCTGCGCGATGAGGTCGCAGCCGACGGCCTCATAGTAGAACTGCGGTCCGGCGACGGGCAGGAGGTCGAAGACGACGTAGAAGATGAAGAAGGAGGCCATGACGACGTAGACGGCATACGTGAAGCGCTCGTAGCGCCGGAAGAAATAGAAGACGACGAGCGTGATGATGAGCGGATAGTAGCTGACGTAGCCCAGCGACAGCAGCTCGCTGACGACGGGCTGGCCATAGCGCTGGAGGAGCACCAGTGCCGGCTGGCAGCCGAACAATGACTGCTCGGCCTGTGCGAAGAGGTGGTCGAGGTTAGGCAGCACGCGGTTGAGCTCGTAAGTGTCGGGATACCACCATCCGAGCCACGCCATCAGGCCAGCCACGCGGATGAGCATCGTCAGTCGGCAGGGCCGCCACCTGTAGATGCCCCATAGCACCAGCGTCGTGGCGACCGCCTCAGCCCGCCCGACGAGCATGCCGACAGGATTGACCAGCTGGTCCCACCATACGATCATCATCACGAGCGTCAGCGCGACGTAGCCCACCATGGCCCACTCGGCCCACAACAGTCCCCGGGGGGATTTATAATTCCCTATTCTCAATTCCAAATTCTCAGTTCTCAACTCTCAGTTCTCAATTCTCAGTTCTCAACTCTCAGTTCTCAACTCTCCTCACAGCCATCCGTTCTCCTTATACCAGCGGATCGTGCGGCGGACGCCCTCCTCGAGCTGCACCCGCGGCTCGTAGCCCAGCTCGCGGCGGGCCGGCTCGATGTCGCAGCGCCAGTTGCGCTGGCGCAGGATGTGATACTTGTCGTTGTTCAGGGCCGAGATCTTGCCCGTCATGCGTCCGATGAGGTCGCCGAAGAAGGTCACCACGCGCAGCACCCAGATGGGGGCCGTGATGCGGATCAACCAGGGGTGGCCCAGCTCCTCGCGGATGAGGTCGCTGAACGTCGTCGACTGATAGACCTGTCCGTCAGAGAGGAAATACTTGCGGCCCGTCTGACCCTTCTCGCAGGCCAGGAAGACGGCCTGTACGACGTCGTCGACATAGACGAAGGTGATGTCCTGCCGCTTGTAGCCCACGGCGAAGTCGGAGTGCTGCTTGATCGACTTGGCCATGAGGAAGTAGTCGCGCTCGCGGGGACCATAGACACCCGTCGGGCGGAGGATGACATATGGGAACGGAGAACTGAGAACGGAGAACTGAGAGTTTGCTGCCGCCGTCCCATCAACGGCAGAAGGAGTGGCGGTAGCAAACTCTACATTCTCCGTTCTCCGTTCTACACTGTCATTGACGCTCTCCAGCCACTGCTCCGCCTCGAGCTTCGAGCGGCCGTAGGCGGTGTTGGGCTGCGGCGTGTCGGTCTCGCGGATCTCCTCGTAGGGCTGCTGCTCGCGGATGGCGCCGAAGACGCTCAGCGAGCTGACGAAGACAAACCTGCGCAGCGGCATCCCGAGGGCGATGAGGGCCCGGACGAGATGCTGCGTCCCCTCGGTGTTGATGCGGCGGAAGTCGGCCTGGTCGATACATTTCGTCACGCCGGCCGCATGCACGACGTAGTCGAACTCATGGCCGCGCAGCTGCTCGGTGAGCTGCTGCTCGTTGCTCAGGTTGAGCTCAATGAAGTGGATGCGCTCGTCCTGCAGGAACTGCCTGGAGCTCGAGCGGCGCAAGGCAGCCCACGTCTCCCAGCCCCGCCGGAGGGCCTCCTCCACGATAAACGAGCCAATGAATCCGCTGGCTCCCGTAATCAGTATCTTTGGCATAATCAGATAAAACTTTGCTGCAAAGATACAAAAAAAAAGCTAAACCGTCGCACTGCTGTCAATAAAAAGCAGAAATAAGTTGGCCGGTTCGGAAAAAAATACTATCTTTGCCACATATACAACTAAAATCCGACATAACTATGAGCAAAGACAAGACGATGAAACGGCGCTCGTCGAAGCGCGACGTGGCCAACGCACTGCAAGGCCTGTTTCAGGCTAACCCCGGCGAAGCAATGACGCTGCGCCAGATATTCAAGGCTCTCCGACTCAACACGCATCCGCTGAAGATGCTCGCCATCGACGCCCTCGACGAGATGACGTGGGACGACTATGTGGTGAAGACGCAGGACGGCGCCTACCGCCTGAACCTGAAGACGCAGGTGCAGGAGGGCACCTTCGTCCGCAAGGCCAACGGCAAGAACTCATTCATCCCCGACGGCGGTGGCGAGCCCATCTTCGTCTCCGAGCGCAACTCGATGATGGCCATGGGCGGCGACCGCGTCCGCGTGGCCATGATGGCGCGCCGGCCCAACCACATGCGCGAGGCCGTCGTCACCGAGATTATCGAGCGCAAGCACGAGCAGGCCGTCGGCATCCTGCAGGTCGAGAAGGACTATGCCTTCCTCAACGCCGACGGCTCGCAGCTGGCTCAGGACATCCTCATCCCGAAGAAGAAGCTGAAGGGCGGCAAGACCGGCCAGAAGGCCGTCGTGCGCATCACGCAGTGGCCGTCGGCCGAGTCGAAGAACCTCGTCGGCGAGGTCATCGACGTGCTGGGCGAGCAGGGCGACAACAACGTCGAGATGCACGCCATCCTGGCCAAGTACGGCCTGCCCTATAAGTATCCGAAGAAGGTGGAGGAGGCCGCCAACAAGATCAATGCCGACATCACCCCCGCCGACCTCGAGGGCCGCGAGGACTTCCGCGACGTGCTCACCTTCACCATCGACCCCAAGGACGCCAAGGACTTCGACGATGCGCTCAGCATAGCACCCCTCAAAGCCCCCCTCCCGGCCTCCCCCGAGGGGGAGGAGTATATAGCTTTGCCGTCTACAAAACTATCTGCTCCCCCCCTCGGGGGGGCGGGGAGGGGGGCTCTCTACGAGGTAGGCGTCCACATTGCCGACGTCTCCCACTACGTCACCGAGGGTTCCGTCATCGACAAGGAGGCGCAGCAGCGGGCCACGAGCGTCTACCTCGTCGACCGCACCATCCCGATGCTGCCCGAGCGCCTCTGCAACTTCATCTGCTCGCTGCGCCCCGACGAGGAGAAGCTCTGCTACAGTGTGGTCTTCGTTTTAGACGAAGACGCCAATATCAAGTCGTCGCGCCTCGTCCACACCGTCATCCGCAGCGACCGCCGCTTCGCCTACGAGGAGGTCGACGAGATCCTGAGTGAAAAAGGAAAAGTGAAAAGTGAAAAATTTGCTGCCGCCGTCCCATCTGACGATAGTGTGGCGGCAGCAAATTCTTCACTCTTCACTCTTCACTCTTCACTTAGAGTCTTGAGCCGCATGGCCCAGGCCCTGCGCGAGCGGCGCTTCAAGAGCGGCGCCGTCAAGTTCGACCGCGAGGAGCTCCACTTCGACATCGACGAGAAGGGCCACCCGACGCGCTGCTACTATAAGAAGTCGACCCTCGCCACCCAGCTCATCGAGGAGTTCATGCTGCTGGCCAACCGCACCGTGGCCGAGATGATAGGGCGCGTGCCGAAAGGGACGAAGGCCAAGACGCTGCCCTACCGCATCCACGACCAGCCCGACCCGCAGAAGCTCGAGCAGCTGCGCACCGTCGTGGCACCCTTCGGCTACAAGCTGAAGGTGGAGGGCTCGCGCGGCGCCATCTCCAAGAGCCTCAACAAACTGATCGCCGACGCCGACGGCCACCGCGAGCAGAAGCTCGTCGAGACGCTCGCCCTCAGGGCCATGATGAAGGCCAAGTACTCCACCCACAACATCGGCCACTACGGACTGGCCTTCGACTACTACACCCACTTCACCTCGCCCATCCGCCGCTATCCCGACACGATGGTCCACCGCCTGCTCACCCGCTATCAGGAGGGCGGCCGCTCGGCCAACCAGAAGTACTACGAGGAGCAGTGCGAGCACTCCAGCCTCATGGAGCAGACGGCCCAGCAGGCCGAGCGCGACTCGATCAAGTATAAGATGGTGGAGTTCATGGGCGACAAGATCGGCCAGGAGTTCGACGCCCACATCTCCGGCATACAGTCCTACGGCCTCTACTGCGAGATCGACGAGAACCACTGCGAGGGGCTCATCGGCATGCACGACCTCGACGGCGACTACTACGAGTTCGACGAGCGCCGCTACTGCCTCGTCGGCCGCCGCACCCACCGCAAGTATCTCCTCGGCGACCCCATCCGCATCCGCGTGGCCCGCGCCGACCTGGAGCGCCGCCAGCTCGACTTCGAGTTGGCCGACTGACGTGGTCGTTTTGTAAATAAAATTCCGAATCGACTGCTCGGTTTTTGCAAGTCGCTGATATTCAATCACATATCATATCGCTAAAAAAGAAGCGGTGCTTTTCGATGAGAGAAGTGCCGCTTTTTTGATCGAGAAGCGGTGCTTTTCGGACAGAAAAGCACCGCTTTGTCGATGAAGTTGTCGATGATGTAAAAATAATTCCGAATTATCTGACCACCTTCCTGCCCCCCTGGACATAGATGCCCTTCGCGGGCAAGGCTACGCGCCGGCCCTGCAGGTCGTAGCAGTCGGCCGGCTTGAGCTCATGGCCTGCCGGCCGTTGCCGGATGTCGCGGATGGCGGCGGCGTCGGGCTTCTTGCGGACGACCACCTCGTCGAGGAAGAAGCGTCGGCCGGGCGTCAGCGTGATGACCACGCGGCCCGTGCCCGTGAGGGTGGTCTTGAACGTGGTCCACTGGCCCTCGGCCATCTCGAAGTCGTGCTGCCCGAAGGTCGCCTCGCCGTCGGCCGAGAGCGTCAGACTCGTGTCGTCGCGGCTCCAGGGGGCGGCCTTGAACTGCAGCTCGAGAGAGTCGCCGGTGAGCATCAGCGGCGGCATGCTGACGATGCCGTCGTTGGCCGCATTGCCGAACTTGGCGCAGCGTGCGCCCCCCGACATGACCATCGATTCCCATCCCCCGTTGTCGGGCATGAAGTCGGCCGAGGCGACGTCGCTGGAGCCCTTGAAGACGCCGTCGTTGCCGCCCGTGCCAGCGCATTGGTCGAAGGACTCATAGAAGATGGCGCCGGTGAGGTCGGGCTTGTCCGTCATGGTTGTGTCGACGTAGATGATCTTCTCTGAACGGGCCTCGAAGCGGAAACTGATGGTGGCGTCGGCTGACTGCCGGATCTGCTGCACGCCGCGGTTGAGGTAGAGCCCCCCGTCGGTGTTGGCATTGTAGACGGTGGCCGCCGGCACGGAGTTGCTCGTCAGCGAGTCGTTGCCGTTGGTGGCTGAGGGGTAGGGGTCGCCCTCGATGGTCGTCTGTGTGTAGGCGCCGGCGCGGCTGTTCCAGAAGCGCTTGTCGTTCTCGTTGTCGGCCGGGACGATGGTGAGCCGCTGGTGCGTGTTCCACATCTCCTCCATGCCCGCATTGCCACGGTAGTCGCAGACGCTGTTGACGATGTTCTGGCGCCAGACGCGCTCGTCGTAGTCGACGTGGAGCACGAGCAGGCCCGTGGCGGGCAGTGCGGCGTCCCATCCCGTGAGCTGTCGGTTCTCCAGCAGGTAGTATTCGTCGCGGTTGCCCTCATTATATATGATGTAGGCATCGCCGCCGTCGGCCAGCGCCTTCATCCCCTCCACCTCGCAGTCGTCGCTGAGCTCGATGGGGTCGAGCCATCCGCAGACCATGCGCTCATAGCTGGTGTAGGCCGCGGGCACGAAGGCGCCGCCGTTGTAGAGGCCGTTGGCCATGATGTCCCAGCGGCCCATGCCGTAGTAGCCCCGGTAGTCGACGTCGTAGAGGTCGGGCAGTCCCATGCAGTGTGAGAACTCGTGGCAGAAGGTGCCGATGCCGCTGGGTCCGTTGCTGCTGGTCAGCTCGTTGGCGCAGGCGTAGGTGTCGATGTAGCACCCGCCGATGAACGTGTCGTAGCCGTAGAGGGGCTTGCCGCTGGCGTCGGTGACCTGATGGAGCTCATATTCGTGGGGCCAGATGGTGTTGGCGTCGTAGCTGTCGCTCTGGCCCTGTCCGGCGTAGAGGACGAAGACCTGCTCGCAGAAGCCGTCGCCGTCCCAGTCGTAGTCGGTGAAGCTGATGCCCTCGTCGGCCGCCAGCTGGCAGGCCTCGACGACCATCTCCCAGGGGTGGGCGTCGACGTCGTTGGTGCCCGGCTGGCCGTAGTAGGCATAGCCGTGGCTGACGGTGACGGGCCCAACGACATCGAAGTCGAGCTCGAAGCGGCCCTTGCTCTGGTCGAGGAAGTAGTCCTTCACGCTGCCGCGATAGCCGTCGTCGCTGAATCCCCGCTCGTTGGCCACGCGCTCGTAGTATTCCCGGTCGTGGCCGTCGAGGAACGTCTTGTCCTGAAACTCGGCCAGGATGATGAGGCCCTTCTTCTTGCCCTCGAAGTGGCCCATCGTCTGCGTCCGCCGCGGCGCCTGGCGCGCGTGGCTGAGGCTGCGGGCCGCCATCCGGCTCGCGCTCCGGCGCTGGGCCAGCAGCTCCGCCGATGCCTCGCGGAAGCGCCCGTCGGTCTCCTCGACGTAGCGCCGGCCGTCGGCGCTCATCCAGAAGGCGCCGCGCTCGTCGCCGCACAGCTGTGCCTCGACCGAAAGTCCGTCGGGCGTCGTCAGCGTCCGCCACAGTCCCGGCTTGGCGGGTACGGCCATGGCGGCCGTTGCCATGGCGATGTAGCAAAGAAGTGATGTCAGTCTTTTCATCATGTTTTTCTGTTTTTTTGAATGTTGTCTGCAAAAATAGTCGAAATGGCTGAGAATGACACATTTGGATTGTTAAAAATACTTTTATTTTCGTTTTTTTTATGTTGTATAACACAAATAATCGCTAAATTTGCAGTCGCGACTACTATAATTATTTTCATCTTTTAAAAAAAAGGTACTATGAGAATTTCTACCCTTTGCCTGACTGCGCTCTTCAGCGCTTTCGTATCAACCATCAGTGCGCAGCCACAGGCTGCCGACAATCTGACCGTGAAAGCTCAGTTCACCGAGCCGACAGCACTGGCGGCTCCGCAGAACGCACGCTTCCGGGCCGCCAAGCACCCCATCGACGAGCAGCCCGACGGCGAGCTGCGCATCTATGAGATGGCCACCTATTATTATTCGCAGAACATGGACGAGTGGGTCCATCGCTACGGACAGCGGACGCAGGTCGTCTTCGACGGCGACGACGTCTACATCCAGAACATCATCAACACCCACACCTACGGCTCATGGATACGCGGCGAGATCTCGGCCGACCGCAAGCACATCGTCTTCGACAACTTCCAGCCCTACGTCGAGCAGGGCGACTACACCTACTACGTCTCGCTGGCCTATGCCGACGAACAAGGCGTCTACTGGGGCGACACCGAGTCGGACGACTTCCAGTTCGACTACGATGAGGCCACGGGCGTCATCACCAATCCCAACCTGGAGCTGACGCTGGCCAGCGACGAGGGCGGCGCCAACACGCTCAACTCGGGCTATGAGCTCATCCCCTTCACGGCTGAGCTGGTCAAGCTGCCCGCCCACATCACCGAGGCCGACATCCAGCCCTACTCGCTGCGCTGGGACAGCAACGACCCCTACTACTTCCCCCTCATGGCCTATGTCGCGCAGGACGGCGACGACTTCTACATCAAGGGCTTCTCGACGAAGAACCCTGAGTCGTGGGTGAAGGGCACGCTCAACGCCGAGAAGGACTCCGTCATCCTCAACAACGGACAGTACGTGGGACTCTACGACGGACTCTACTTCCTCTACATGAAGGGTGCATCCTACAGCGGACTCGACTCCGACGGCTGGCCCATCTATAAGAACAAGGACCACGCCGCACTGAAGTGGAACCCCGACGACCGCTCGCTCTATGGTCCCGACGGCATCCTCTTCGTCCTCGGACAGCAGCTGCGCGGCGGCTACAGCCAGTCGGTCCCCTCGCAGGACATGAAGCCCTTCTACGGCGTGGCAGCCAAGCCTAAGACGCCCGAGATCCGCAACTTCGACATCGACACGCAGTTCCATCAGGTGCAGTCGAGCATCATGTATGTCGTGCCCGTCGAGGACGTCAACGGCGACTTCATCAATCCCGACTCGCTCTACTATCGCTTCTATCTCGACGGCGAGCAGCTCCACTTCACCAACGGCAAGGGTGAGTACTACCAGCACTTCCCCGACGAGTGGGAGGTGCCCAGCCGCTTCACCGACCGCGGCAAGGTCAACGGACGCACCGACAACGCCAACGGCACGATGACCTACCACGTCCTGGCCATCGACAAAGACCTGCGCCCGAAGACCATCAGCCTGCAGAGCATCTACCGCATGAACGGCACGGTGACCTACAGTGACATCTGCCACTACGACACGGAGACGAAGACCACCACCATCGAGACCGTCACCGGCATCAAGGACGTGCTGACGGCCAGCCCCGTGGCCGAGCGCCTCTACGACCTGCAGGGCCGCGCCCTCAGCCATGCGGGCAAGGGACTCGTCATCCGCAGCCAGCGCATGGCCGACGGTAGCGTCAGGAACGTCAAGATGCTTCGCTAAATGAGAACCCGCCTTATTTCCCTAATCACAGCTATGATGCTCACCACGGCTGCCTCCGCACAGAGCGAAGGCAGCCTCTGGTGGGGCTATTGCCATGAGACGCAGGTGCCGGAGAACTATCTCGGCGTCAGCAAGGAGGCCACCTACGAGGCCGCCATCCACGTCGACGGCAGCGACGCCGTGGCCGGCGGCACCAGCATCGAGGCCGTGCGGCTGCCCTTCAGCAGCGTGGAGCACATCGACAGCCTGGCGCTATGGCTCGCCACCAGCCTTGACGACGGCGACGGCCAGCGCCTGCTCACCCTGAGCATCGACCATCCCGTCGAGGGATGGAACGTCGTCTCTCTGCCTGAGCCCGTCGCCATCCCCGCGGAGGGCCTCTACGTCGGCTACACGTTCAACGTGACCGAGCTCGACGGACAGTCCGAGCGACCGCTCATCATGTGCAACGACCTCAACGACGGCGGCCTGTGGCTGCGCGTGGCCCAGGTCAGGCAGTATCGCGAATGGTACAACACGCGGCGCTACGGCTCGCTGGCCATGCAGCTGCTGCTCAGCGGCGGCAGCCTCACGCCCTGCTCGGCATCCGTCGGGGGCATCCGCTCGAACAACGTCGTCCACATGACCGACGACCGCCTCGACGTGATGTTCGCCAACAACGGCACCGAGCCCATCCGCTCACTGCAATACGCCTACGCTTTCGGCGACGAGACGATGACCGGCACGTTCGACCTCGCAGAGCCACTGGCCAACGTCTACGGGGCGCAGGGCTACGCCGCAGTGCCCGTCGTGGGCCCCGAGGCCACAGGGCGCATGCCGCTGACCTTCACCCTGACTGGCGTCAACGGGCGCCCCAACGCCGACGCTGCCCGGCAGGCCGCGTGCGACGTCGTCAGCCTGCAGCACATGACCCACCGCCGCACCGTCATGGAGGAGTACACCGGCACGTGGTGCTCGGCCTGCCCCAGGGGCTTCGCCGGCATCGCCCGCTTGAAGCGGATGTATCCCGACGACTTCATCGCCATCTCGGTCCACGTGCTCAACGGCGACCCCATGGACGTCTACTATGACTACTACTACGTGATGAACGCCACCCAGTTCCCCTCCTGCCGATTCGACCGCGGCGAGCTGACCGACCCCTACGACGGCGACCTCAGCGACGGCCACTTCCATGCCGACCAGAACTTCCTGGCCGCCAACAGCATCCTGGCCCCTGCCGACCTCAGCGTCGAGGCCCGCTGGACGGCCGACAGCGTGTGCGCCGTCGCCGCCACCGTCAGCTTTGCCTACGACGCGCCGCAGTGCGACTACAAGCTGGCCTACGTCCTCATTGAAGACTCGTTGCGCGGGCCCGAGGGCGACCATGCTTGGCACCAGATGAACAGCTTCTCGAACCCCGTCATGGCCTACTACGTCGAGGACGACATGCAGCAGTATGTCAACGCCGAGGGCACCATGCTCGACGACGTGGCCTACAACGACGTGGTCATCGCCATGAGCGACGTGCGCGGTATTGAGGGCAGCCTCAGCGGCGAGCAGCGCGTCGGCCAGCCGATGAAGCACGACTACGAGCTGCGGCTGACGCCCGTGTCGCAGAACCGCCGCAACGTCCACGTCGTGGCGCTGCTCATCGACGCGACGACCAAGCGCATCGCCAACGCCGCCGTCTGCACCCCGGCGCCGGATGCCGCTGCCGTCTGGTCTGTTGCTGCGTCACAGCAACCCCGCACCGTCGCACGCTACAACCTGCAGGGTCTCCCCGCCTCGGCCGCCCAGCGGGGCCTGACCATCGAGCAGCGCCCCGACGGCAGCTTCCGCAAGGTCATCAGATAAGACACAAAAGCAAATCCATTCACCTAATTCAAACAAAAACAAACCTATGATGAAGAAATTCTTTACTATCATGGCCCTCTGCGCCGCCGTCACGGCTGCACAGGCTCAGGACGACCTGGCTTGGTGGGGCAACTACACCAACGAGTCGACATCAGTGACAGGCAACTCGAAGGTGCCCGGCGACTACGAGGCCGCCATGTTCGTCGCCGGCGACGGCACACTCAAGGGCGTCAGCATCGAGCAGATCCGCATCCAGACACGCCTGACGGCCAGCAGCTCCAAGGACGTGAAGTTCTGGATCCGCACCGCCCTCGACGGCGAGAACGTCGTCGAGGTGGCGCCCGAGTCGGTCTCCGGCTCAGGCTTTACCACCGTCACCCTGCCCGAGGGCTACGTGCTGCCCGAGACGGGTGCCTACGTGGGCTACTCGTTCAGCGTCACCCAGTGGTGGAACGAATACGAGGGCACACCCGTGGTCTACGCCAAGAAGAGCGTGCCCCAGGGCTTCTACCTGAAGCAGCCCGGCGAGACCGAGTTCACCGACAAGTCGTCCGTCGGCTGCCTCGCCGCACAGATTGGCTTCAAGGCTCCCGCCGTCACCATGTGGTGGGGCAACTTCACCGGCTCTGAGCAGACCGGCCTGCTGGGCAACTCGAAGGTGCCCGGCGATTACGCCGCTGCCATGTTCGTCGCCGGCGACGGCACGCTGAAGGATGCCGACATCACCGCCATCCGCATCCAGACCCGCCTCACGGCCAGCAGCTCTGAGAACGTGAAGTTCTGGCTGCGCTCCGAGCTCGACGGCGAGAACCTCGTCGAGGTGGTGCCCGAGGCCGTGCAGAGCAGCGGCTTCACCACCGTCACCCTGCCCGAGCCTTACAAGCTGCCCGAGACGGGTCTCTACGTGGGCTACTCGTTCCGCGTCACCCAGTGGTGGAACGAATACGAGGGCACGCCCATCGTCTATGCCAAGAAGAGCGTGCCCCAGGGCCTCTACCTGATGCAGCCTGGCGAGACCGAGTTCACCGACAAGTCGTCGACCGGCTGTCTGGCCGCACAGATTGAGGTGAGCAGCAGCTCGATGACGATGGACGCCGTCCAGGTGGCCGACGACATCGACGACATGGTCGCCCTCGTCGGACAGCCCATCGCCCTCAGCCTCAACCTGACCAACCAGGGTGCCGCCGGCGTGCAGAGCATCGACTTCACCTACACCCTCGACGGTGCCGAGAAGACAGGCCACCTCGACCTCACCACGCCCATTGACGCCATGATCGGAGCCAAGGCAACAGTCGCCATCGAGCTGGAGGCCCCCCAGCAGGCCGGACTGCAGGAGATTGAGCTGCAGATCACCAAGGTCAATGGCAGCGACAACGGCGTCACAGGCCGCAAGTCGAAGTGCTCCGTCGTCGTCACCGTCCTCAGCGAGAGTGCCGAGCGCACCGCCGTCGCCGAAATCTTCTATAACGCCACCAACGGCTTCGCGCCCCGCGCCATCGTCGGCAGCCAGCTGCTCAGCGACCAGGGCGTCATCGCCTTCCTCATCGACCACTACAACGGCACCCTCGCCGTGCCCACCTATGCCGACTATCAGAAGGTCTACAACGGCGACACCTACACCAACAAGTACTCGACCTATCCCGTCGCAGAGGTCAACCGAGCCTTCACCACCGATCCCTACACCGGCAACGTGGCGCCCTCGAACTACGCCCAGAACCACTTCGGTGCCGCCGACGTCGTGATGCCAACCCTGCAAAAGCCCACGGAGGCCTCGGTCAGCCTCACCGCACAGTGGACCGACGATGACAAGCAGGACGCTGTCGCACTGACGGCCAACGCCAAGTTCATGGCCGACTTCAAGACCGCTCCCTACCGCCTGGCCTTCGTCGTCATCAAGGACAACGTCAAGCAGAGCATCTCCAACTACCTGACCTACTACAAGTCGGCCTATGCTGACGACGACATGGCCGAGTGGCTCACCAACCCCTACAGCAACCCCGACTATGCACTGAACAACGTGGCCGTGGCTGCCACCGACGTCACCGGCATCCAGAAGAGCCTGCCCACCAAGGACATCAAGGCCGGCGAGGACAACGTCTTTGAGACCACGCTCGACGTGCCCGTCGCTGAGGGACAGGAGGAGGCCGGCAACGCCCGCGCCATCGTGCTCCTCATCAACAAGGACACCAAGGAGATCGTCAATGCCGCCATCACGCCCATCCTGACCCAGGACGAGGCAACGGGCATCGAGTCCGTGAGCACGACGGCCGCCAAGAGCACGACGGTCTACGACCTGCAGGGCCGCCGCGTCGCTGCTCCCCTGAAGGGCCTCTACATCATCGACGGCAAGAAGGTCGTCCGGAAGTAACAACGGTGATTGTCACCTGATTTATTAAAAAGACACGGAAGCCGCAATCTTTTTGTGGCTTCCGTGTCTTTTCTTAAGATTATTTTTCGTAACTTTGCCGTCTATGACGGCGAACTTACTCCGTCTCGGCAAAAAAAGAATAAATTCTTTTGTTTTGCGCTCGACTTTTCGTAACTTTGCAGCCAAAGACGCGAAGCATGGCAATACGCTACACACGGCGCGAAGAGCGCTGGAACTCATGGTCGCACGCCGCCGGCGCAGTGCTGGCGGTCGTCGTCGGCACGGTCTTCATCGTCATGGCCGCCAGGGCCGCCGACGCGTGGGCCTCGCTCGGCGTCAGCCTCTATCTGGCCGGCATGCTCGCCAGCTACGTCGCCTCGACCGTCTATCATGCACTGCCGGCCCAGAGCCCGTGGAAGGAGCGGCTGCGCCGTTGGGACCACGCCGCCATCTACTGGCACATCGCAGGCTCCTACTCGCCCATCACGCTCACCGTCCTGCGCGCCGAGGGCCTCTGGGGATGGGGCCTCTTCGCCTTCGTATGGCTCAGCGCCCTGGCCGGCACCATCGTCTCGTTCCGCCGGCTCAAGGAGCACTCCTACGTCGAGACGCTCTGCTTCTGCCTCATGGGCCTGTCGGTGCTCGTCGCCTTCAAGCCGCTGATGGACGCTGCCCCCCTCGTCGCCGTCAACTGGATCGTGGCCGAGGGCATCTGCTACATCACCGGCGCCGTCTTCTACAGCCTCGGGCGCGGCCGCCGCTACATGCACACCGCCTTCCACTTCTTCGTCCTCTTCGGCAGCGTCTGCCACATCATCGCCGTCTGGGACATCCTCGTGCAATATCTCTGACCTCCCCATACCGCGAAACGGTGCTTTTTGAAGGTAATATAGGGGTATATTACTTTCGAAAAGCACCGTTTTCTAGTTTTTTATCTTCACCACGAATTGTTTCTTAACTGCGAATTATTTCTTAAACATGAATTATTTCTTAACCACGAATTACACTAATTCCACGAATTTTTTTTAAAACAACGAATTAAGACGAATTACACGAATTGTCACGAATTAAAACTAATTTCACGAATTCTTTTTAAAAACAACGAATTAAGACGAATTACACGAATTGACACGAATTTGAACTAATTACACAAATTTGAGCTAATTACACGAATTAAAACTAATTACACGAATTAAAACTAATTACGCGAATTTGAACTAATTACACGAATTTGAACTAATTACACGAATTAAAACTAATTACACGAATTAATATTAATGACACGAATTAATTCTAATTACACGAATTGTACGAATTGTCACGAATTGTCACGAATTGTCTGCTACATGTAGCGATTGCCAGTGCGCAGCCAATTCGTGAAATGAAAAAATAATTCGTGAAATAAAAAAAAATTCGTGAAATAGAAATAATTCGTGAAATAGAAATAATTCGTGAAATATAATAAAATTCGTTTTAATTCGTGCAATTCGTCTTAATTCGTTGTTTTTAAAAAGAATTCGTGAAATTAGTTTTAATTCGTGACAATTCGTGTAATTCGTCTTAATTCGTTGTTTTAAAAAAAATTCGTGGAATTAGTGTAATTCGTGGTTAAGAATTAATTCGTGAAATTAGTGTAATTCGTGGTTAAATAAACTCGTGGTTGACAATAAATATGACTCAGTGTGAATTGTGAGTGGAAAGAAAAAGCCCATACCTCCGCAGCGGGAGATATGGGCATAAATGAATGTAGAGGGTGTGCGATGATTACTTCACGTACTCTGAGAAGTCCGTCAGGTGCATGTCGCCCTTGCGGGCCAGCGTGTCGTGCATGGCGAAGGCGGCGGTGAGGCAGTGGCGGGTGTGGCCGCCCTGACCCAGACGGAGGTATTCGCGCAGCAGGGGACGATAGTCGGGGTGGGCGCAGTTCTCGATGATGGCCTCGGCGCGCTGCATGGGGCTCTTGTGGCGCAGGTCGGCGACGCCCTGCTCGGTGACGATGATGTTGACGTCGTGCTCCGAGGAGTCCTGGTGGGTGACGAAGGGCACGATCGACGAGATGAGCCCGCCCTTGGCTGTCGAGGGGCATGTGAAGATGGAGAGGTAGGCGTTGCGCTCGAAGTCGCCCGATCCGCCGATGCCGTTCATCATCTTCGTGCCGCTGATGTGTGTGGAGTTGACGTTGCCGTAGAGGTCGACCTCGATGGCGGTGTTGATGGCGATGACGCCGAGTCGGCGTATGACGGCCGGGTGGTTGGAGATCTCGCTCTGGCGCAGCGTCAGGTGATCCTTGAAGTATCCGATGTTATCGTAGACCTGCATCAGACATTCGTTCGAGACGGTCAGCGAACAGGCTGAGGCGTCCTTGACGCGGCCGTTGAGCATCATCTCGATGACGGAGTTCTGGATGACCTCGGTGTAGATGTTGAAGTCGGGCACGTGCTTGTCCTCGCCCAGGGCGCCGAGGATGGCGTTGGCCGTCGAGCCGACGCCGCTCTGCAGGGGCAGGAACTCCTTGGGGATGCGTCCGGCGTGGAGCTCGGAGACGAGGAACTCAGCGGTGAGGAATCCTATCTTGTCCGTGACGGGGTCGGAGTCCTTGAAGGCGCGTGCCTCGTCGGGGATGTTGCACTCGACGACGCCGACCACCTTCTCGCGGGGTATCGAGACGTAGGGCTTGCCGATGCGGTCGCCGACGCTGAAGATGGGTATGGGGCGGCGGTAGGGCGGGTCGAGCGGCTCGTAGACGTCGTGGATATACTTGGCGTTGGGGCTGTGGAAGGCGTTGAGCTCCAGGATGACCTTCTTGGCCAGACGGGCGGCCGTGGGGCTGATGCCGCCGGCAGCGGTCAGGTAGACGCGCATCTCGTCGCCCACCTCCTCAATGTCGCAGACCTCGATGATGGCCCAGTCCAGCTCGCCGTAGAAGCCGTAGCGCAGCTCCTGTGCCATGTGGCTCAGGTGCAGGTCGTTGTAGGGGATCTCGCCCATGTTGACATGCTTGCGGAAGTCGGGGTTGGTCGTGTAGGGTGCACGATACTTGATAGCCTGAGCGTTGGCCAGGTCGCCGTCGGTCGACTGACCCGTCGATGCTCCGGTGAAGATGCTCACCTTGAACTCGCGGCCGGCCTCGTGCTCCTTCTGAGCCAGCTTGGCCAGCTCCTTCGTCGTGGCCTTGGCCACGCCGGCGGGCGTGAATCCACTCATGGCAATCTGGTCGCCATTCTTGATAAGTGCTGCTGCTTCAGCAGCGGTCATACGTGTGTAAGCCATAATGTTTTTTATAGGTTGTTTTGGATTTTCGGCTGCAAAATTACAAAATAAATTTAATATATACCTTATTTTAATATTTATTTTATACCTTTGCACCGCAAAAAACCACACATACGACATTCTGTTAACGATGAGACAATTGCTTTTCAGGGTTTATATGGCTGTCTGCGGATGGCTCCTCACCATGGCCACATGGGGTCAGGACTACGACGACGACCTCGACGGCGCATCGGGCCGCCGCGGTGTGGACGAGCTCGACGGCATGGACGGCATGATGGACTATCGCCCCATCCGCTTCGACACTGAGGACATCATCATCGTCGTGGCGCTGCTCCTGGCCTGCTATGTCTTCGGCAAGATATGGAAGGGCTGCAGCTATCTCATCATCGTCATCGCCGCCGCCTTCTACTTCCTGCTGCACAGTTAGGTGTGGAGTGGGGGCGGGCCGTCAACCTCAAAAAAACTGAATCAGGACTTTTAAACATCATCATGAACAGAATTATTATGACCTTCGCGCTCCTGCTCGCTGCCGTCGGCATGCTGGCGCAGGGAGTCGTGCGCGGCAGGATTATCGACAAGCAGACCGACGAGGCCATGCAGTTTGTCAGCATCAGCGTCACCGACGCCGTCGGCAAGATCGTCGGCGGCGCCATGACCGACGCCAGCGGCGCCTTCAGCATCGGCGACCTCCGCGACGGGCGCTACACGCTCGCCGTCACACTGGTGGGATACAAGAAGGCGACGCGCAACTTCCAGCTGACCCCGCAGCACCGTTCCCACCACTTCAACGCCATCTATATGGCCGAGGACACCCGCATGCTCAGCGAGGTGCAGGTGACGGGCCAGCGGTCGCAGATGAAGCTCGAGGTCGACCGCAAGACGTTCACCGTCGACGAGGTGCTGGCGGCTGCCGGCGGCTCCGTCACCGACCTGCTCGAGAACATCCCCTCCATCGAGGTGACCACCGACGGCGAGATCTCGCTGCGCGGCAACTCCAGCGTCGAGGTGTGGATCAACGGCAAGGCCAGCGGACTGACCTCCGACAACCGCGCCGAGATCCTGCAGCAGATTCCCGCCGAGAGCATCGAGCGCATCGAGGTCATCGACAACCCCTCGGCCAAGTATTCGCCCGAGGGCACCGCCGGCATCATCAACATCATCCTCAAGCGCGACCGCCGCGCCGGCTACTACGGCTCGCTCCAGGCCGGCGCCAACCAGCAGGGCGGCTACAACTTCGGCGGCAACATCAACTACTCCTCGAAGTGGGTCGACGCCTATGCCAACCTGGGCTATCGCCGTCGCCGCGGCAAGGGCTCGAACATGAGCGACCAGCGCTACAGAGCGGCTAAAGGTTCTGCCTTTAGCTCCTACCAGATCTCCGAGGGCGACGACAACAACAACGGCGGCGGACTCTTCGCCCGCGCCGGACTCACCTTCCACCTCACCCAGAACGACGACCTCGCCCTCAGTGGCATGACCATGCACGGCAACCGCGAGAGCGACAACCTGACCGTCTATCGCTACGGCACCTTCGCCGCCGACGGCGCACAGACCGACGACCGCCTGCTGCGCCGCCAGACCTGGGGCGACGGCGACAACCACATGTATCACGGCGAGCTCTCGTTCACCCATAAGTTCAATGAACAAGGCACCCACAAGCTCGACGCCGTCGTCTCCTTCAACCGATGGGCCAGCGACGGCTCCAACGAATACCTCAACGACACCACCTACATCCTCCCGCTCTATTCCTCAGCCCTTGCCCCCACGCCTTCATTCAGCTATCAATACCGCCCGATGGAGATCAGCAACCGCTCATGGGAGGCCAAGCTCGACTATGAGAACCAGATCACCGAGCGGCTGAAGATCGAGGCCGGCTATCAGGGACGCTTCTCGCATGAGAACACGCCGCAGTCGAGCTTCGAATACAGCGCACAGGGGCAGGCCGAGCGGCTCGGGCCCGACGACGCGCGACTCGCTGAGGACCCCTACTTCTACAACCGCTTCATCTACGACATGGACGTCCATGCCCTCTACGCCACGGCCAACATGAAGTTCGGCCGCCTCGGCGTCATGGCCGGACTGCGCGGCGAATACTGGCGCGTCGACACCAAGAGCATCGACTATTACCAGAAGGAGACGCCCTTCAAGAAGGACTACACGCAGCTCTTCCCCTCGCTCTTCCTCAACTACGAGCTGACGCCGACCTCGCAGCTGCAGCTCAACTACACGCGACGCCTGCGCCGACCCTGGGGCGGACAGCTCAACTCGTTCAAGAACACGCGCGACGCCTCGATGATCGAGTTCGGCAACCCGGAGCTGACGCCCGAGTACACCAACTCCTTCTCGCTCAACTACCTCAAGACGTGGCCCGCCCACACCCTCTCCATCGGCACCTACTATCGCCCGACGACCGACGTCATGCAGCGCATCCGCTATCAGGGCCTCTACGACGGCCGACCCACCATGTTCATGACCAACCTCAACGTGGCGCGCAGCCAGCGGGCCGGAGCCGAGCTCATCCTCAAGGACAAGCTGTGGCGCATCCTCGACCTGACCACCACGCTCAACGCCTACTATTACCACCTCGACGGATTCCAGACCACAGTCGAGGGACAGACCGTCACGGGCGATGCCGACGAGAATTTCGCATGGGACGCCCGACTGCTGGCCTCCGTCATCCTGCCCTACAGCATCAGCATCCAGGCCACCGGCAACTACCGCTCACGCCAGGTCATCACCCAGGGCTACCGCCGCGCCAACGGCTCGCTCGACCTCGGCGTGCGCAAGACGTTCCTCAACAAGACCTTCGCACTGGCCCTCAACTGGCGCGACGTCTTCAACACCCGCCGATGGGAGAACTTCACCGAGGGCCCCACCTTCTGGCGCCACCAGCGAGGCCACCGTGACCCGCGCCTGCAGATCCAGCTGACATGGAACTTCGGCAACATGACCCAGAAGAAGCGTCCCGACCGCGACGACCAGCCCGGCGCCATGGACGACGACGCCGGCTCGCAGGGCGGCTACGGCGGCGGCGACGAGTTCTGATAGGCTCTGTTGTGTATACGGCTATACGGCAGCCTTCGGCTGGAAATTATTCAAAATTGAATTCAAAATTAAACAAAATGGCACAAGCATGAGTGTGCAAAATGAAAAATTTTGTTTTAATTTTGAATAATTTCCAGCCGAAGGCTGCCGTTTTGCTGCCGTTTCGAAACTTTCTTTCCCCTTCATTGCTACTTAGTTGCGATTTCTTTCTCGTTTCTCATTTATTCTTCGTAACTTTGCAGCCGAATTCAAGGGGTGCCCGTCGATGTGGCGGGCTGAGATGATACCCTCAGCACCTGATGCGGATAATGCCGCCGAAGGGATGAAACGGTAAAAAATCCCCATTTTGTTTAATCTAATTTAAAAGATAAGAATGGAAAAGATTCTTTTCGTCGCCATGGCTGCGGCCATGACCCAGGCAGCGGGGGCACAGACAGAGGCCGACTCGCTGAAGATGTCGCGACTGCAGGAAGTCGTCGTCAGCGGCGTACGCACCCAGAAGAGCGCACCCTACGCCGTCAGCAACATCAAGCGCCAGGAGCTCGCGCAGCACTCCACCACGGGCCAGGAGCTGCCCTTCCTCTTCGCACGCACACCCGGCGTCCAGGCCTGGAGCGAGAACGGACTGGGCACGGGCTCCGTCTACATGCGCATCCGCGGCGCCGCCGGAAGCCGTATCAACGTGACGCTCGACGGCGTGCCCCTCAACTCGCCCGAGGACCAGACCGTCTTCTGGGCCAACATGAACTCCTACGGATCGCTGCTCGGATCAGTCCAGCTGCAGCGCGGCGTAGGCACCTCGACCAACGGCGACGGCGCCTTCGGCGGCACCATCGCCATGACCTCGAAGGCCCCCTCGACGCGACCCTCGGCCGAGGTGTCGGGCTCTTACGGCTCCTATAACACGTTCAACGTCGGCGGATCCTTCTCCACGGGCCTCCTCTGGGACCACTTCATCCTCGACGGCGCCTACCACGAGACCCAGACAGACGGTTTCATCCATGGCACCGACGGCCGCTCGGGCTCCTACTACGCCGGCCTCAGTTGGGTGTCTGATGGCATTGCCATCAGATACAAGAACTTCGGCAACTTCGAGAAGACGGGCCAGGCATGGAACGGCGTCACCGCCGGCAACGGCGACTACTCGCTCATGGACGGCTCGTACGACGACGGCTCATGGGCCTATCAGACCGCGACGGGCATCAAGGACTATCGCGACATGTGGGACGCCGGACTCGGACGCTTCAATTCGCTCTATGAGCGCCTCGTGACCGACGACAACGGTCTCTTCGTCAAGGGACCCGACGGCAAATACCTGACCGAGCGCTACCCCTTCAATTCTCAATCCTCAACTCCCAATTCTCAACACTACTGGCCCCGCACCACCGACAACTTCCACCAGAGCCACAACCTGCTCTCCCTGGCCTACGACTGGCAGAACGGATGGACCGCCTCGGGAACCCTCCACTACACCTACGGCCGCGGCTACTACGACGAGTTCCGTCCCCAGAGCAAGGTCTCGAAGTTCGGACTCGGCTATGTCGACGCCCGTGGCAAGTCGGTCAAGACCGACGCCGTCCGCCAGAAAGGCATGTCGCAGAACCTGCTCGGCGTCCTCTTCAACACCCGCTACAAGGGCGAGCGCAAGGAGGTCATCGGCGGGCTGTCGGCCCAGCTATTTAATGCTAACCACTTCGGCTACCTCACCTATCTGGCCGACCCGACGCTGAGCAGCGAGGTGCTCGCCCAGGGCGACTACAAATACTACGACTCCAACGCCGACAAGTACGACGTCAGCGCCTTCCTTAAGGCCAGCTACGACCTCACCATGGCCCTCAAGCTCTTCGCCGACGTCCAGTTCCGCCACGTCGACTACGAGACCAACGGCATCAACGACCGATTCTACGAGGAGGGCGGACGCTACTACAACCAGCCCCTCGACATCGCCAAGCACTACAACTTCTTCAACCCCAAGGTCGGACTGAGCTACTCCGCAGGGCCACACTTCGCCTACGCCTCCGTCGCCGTCAGCCACCGCGAGCCCGAGCGCAACAACTTCACCGACAACTACAAGTATCCCCTCCCCGAGGCCGAGAGCCTCATCGACTACGAGCTGGGCTACAACTACTCCACACGCACCCTCCGCCTCGGCGCCAACCTCTACTACATGGACTATAACGACCAGTTCGTCCAGACGGGCGAGCTCAGCGAGATCGGCGAGCCCCTCACGACCAACATCAAGTCGAGCTACCGCATGGGCGCAGAGCTCACCGCCGCATGGGACCTCCTGCCCGTCCTCACCCTTGAGGCCAACGCCGCACTCAGCCAGAACCGACTGAAGGACTTCACCGAGATGGCCTCCGTCGACTGGGACGACTCCTTCCGACCCATCCACTACGAGGGCACCACCCTCGCCTTCTCGCCATCGGCCATCCTCAACGGATTCCTCGACTTCCACTGGCGCGGGCTGCAGGCCACATGGCACACCAACTTCACCTCGCGCCAATACCTCGACAACACCGAGAACGAGGACCGCTCCCTGCCAGCCTTCTGCGTGTCTAACTTCTACGCCTCCTATAAGCTGCCCCTGCGGGTGAAGGGTCTCCGCGAGGCCATCGTAGGACTCAACGTCAACAACGTCCTCAACGCCCGCTACGCCTCCAGCGGATGGGTCTACTCCTCCATCCTCGACGACTACGGCCATCCCAACGACAACCGCTACTATCAGATCGGCTTCATCCCCATGGCCGGCCGCACCGTCATGGGTTCGCTGACGCTGAGATTCTGACACGAAGGAAGAAGGAAGAAGGAAGAAGGTAGAAGGGTCGGCTTCGCCGAGGACGAAGGACGAAGGTTGAAGGAATGGTTTTGCCAACGAGGCAGTATAAGGATTGTGGAAACCACCTTCACCTTCAACCAAAATCCTAAACCTCAGCAACCCTCCTCCTTCAACCTTCAACCTTCGTCCTCGGCGAAGCCGACCCTTCTACCTTCTACCATCTACCATCAACCTTCAAAATATGGACACCCTACGTTTTCTCGACATCCTCGGCTTCGTCCTCGGCCTCATCTACCTCTACCTCGAATATCGTGCCAGCATCTGGCTCTGGCTCGCCTCCATCGTCATGCCCGCCGTCGACATGGTGCTCTACTATAAGGCCGGACTCTACGCCGACTTCGGACTCGCCGTCTACTACTGCCTCGCCGGCCTCTATGGATATGTGAAATGGAGGCCCAAACAGCAGTCCACACCTGCGCCCACCCCCTGCCACTTCCCCCTCCGCCTCGTCCTGCCCACCGCCGCCGTCTTTCTGCTCCTGTGGGGCGTCATCTGGCTCTTCCTCGCCACGCAGACCAACTCCACCGTACCCCTCACCGACGCCTTCACCACCGCCCTCAGCATCGTAGCCCTGTGGGCACTGGCCCACAAGTACGCCGAGCAGTGGCTCCTCTGGTTCGTCGTCGACGCCGTCTGCACCATATTATATATATACAAGGGCATCCCCTTCAAGGCAGCCATCTACGCCCTCTACACCGTCGTCGCCCTCGCCGGCTACCGCAAGTGGCTCCGCATGATACCCGTCACGGCCTGAGGTGAAGTCTGTAACGCCCTGCGTCTTACAAAAACAAAATAAAACAAGAAAAAACAAAATAAAACAGGATATATCAGGCTAATTGTTTTTTTCATGTTTTATTTTGTTTTATTTTGTTTTTGTAAGACCGCGGAGCGGTTGAAGAATGGATAATGTAGACTAGCGAATCTTGGGATTTAGGAATTATGACGGGCTCGGGCAGAGTAGATTCAGAATATTCTTTACATCGTCAGGACGGATTTTGAAAAAGCGGCGCTTCTCGGCCAGAGAAGCGCCGCTTTTCGATCAAAAAAGCACCGCTTCTCTCATCGAAAAGCACCGCTTCTTTTTCTGCCTGCAAATAAACGCCTAAAAACCAGGCAGTTGTAAAAACCGGACAAAAATTCTGAATTTCCTTTACAAAATTGCTGTTTCCGAAAGAGATATTACATGAATAATTCATGACTGATTCCTGAAGATTACATGTAGCGTCGCAGACAAGAAATCCGAACCGAACCATGTCTTGTCTTTTGAAATGAATCAGAATAATTATGATCACGAATTGAAATAATACCCCTCCCCGAAAGTTTATTTTTTGTTAATTCTTAGCCCGCAAGTGAACACATCTCGCTGATTTATTGTAACTTTGCCACCCAAAAGGGCTGACTACAACCAATTAGAGATTCAAGGACGAACCACTAACCGACAATAAGTGTGTTATGAATGCCGTACAACTCAATGCTGAAAAAGAGTTTCTCGAAAAACTCGACAGAGGCGAGAGTGACACCGCAGAAGGGAAGGGGACAAGATTCTCAAATCTTGACGACATGCACGCCTGGCCCAATGCACTGTGACCACCTGTGAAATCCTTCCTGCTTACACAGGCATCATGATGACAAATAGTAAGACTATACCAATTTACTAACTTAATAAAAACATTATGAAAAAACTAAAACTTTTCATCGCAGCTGCCGCCCTCGTACTTGGGGGGGGTATGACTGCAAGTGCTGCTGACCTGCCCACATCAGGGTCTGGTGAGTATTTTGTTAAAAATGTCGGGACAGGTACCTATCTTAAGGGTGATGCTTATTATGGTACAAAGGTTGTGGTATGGAACGACCCGTATGCAGTCACTATCACTGCTGTTGACGGGAAGTATACCATTATGACGCAACAGAACAATGGCGGTCAGAATCAATACATCACCGCTGTAGAAGACCCCTATGTGGATGGTGCAGTCTGTCAAATGACTATCACTGAAGTGGATGCAACCAACCATTATTTCACAATCAATAATGGAACGGGCAATCTCTATGCTACGGAAGTAACAGAGGATGGCGCAAAACTTTATAAAGTGATGGCAGGTGATGTGGCAACCGACTTTGCCAAGTGGCAGTTCATTAGTCGTGCTGAACTTGTAGCCGCACTCGATGAGGCTAGTTCTTCCAATCCCGTTGATGCCACCTTCTTTATGAAGGACGCAGGTATTGATGTGAAGAGTGTTAATGCCAGCAGTTGGACAATATCCAATGTTGACCTCGGTGGTGGCGGTAATGCTGGCCATTCAGGCGAGTCATGGAACAAATCTGCCTTCAGCATTTCCCAGAAAGTAGAAGGTCTGCCTAACGGCAAATATCGTGCTACATGTTATGGTTACTATCGTTGGAACAATGGAGGCACCAACAGTAATGCTGCTGCTGTTGCTGCACATGCTGATGGTACCGAAGTTCTCAATGCCATATTCTTTGCTGGTGGCAAGGATACTCCCCTTATGAGCGTTGCCGGCGATGCCAATGCCACGGCCTTCTGCTCTTCAATGGGATGGGCAGACAATACTCCTAACAACCAGTGGCAGGCAGCTGCCTGCTTTACTCAAGGCTTCTACTTGAACGCCATCGAAGATATCGTCGTGTCTGACGGTACTCTCACCATCGGTGTCAAGAAAGATACACAGGCTGGTACTGATTGGTGCGTGTTTGACGAGTTCAAGCTTTATTACCTTGGCGAAGACATCTCTATATATGAGACTCCGCTTGCTGAGGCCAAGGCTGCTGCCGCTGCTGTAGACCAGACGGCTCAGATGAACGCTTCTGTTCTTGCTGCTCTTCAGAATGCCATTGCTACTTATGGCGGTAAGGAGTTTGCTACATTTACTTCTGTCGATGAAATCACTGAGGCCATTAGTGCACTGAACACTGCTACAACCAACGCTACCTCAAGCATTAACAACTATGCAGCTGCTCTTGCAATCCTCAATGCCGCCAATAGTCTTGACGCAGCAGGTCAGGCTTCATACGCTGCCAACGAGACGGTGACTGCTATTAAGACCGTTTATGAGGCAAAAACCCTTGAGGCTGTTACCGCTGAACAGAAAGCCGCCTGTGAGGCAGCGCTTCGTGCTGCAGCTAAGGCTCAGACCACAGCGGGTGCCGATATGACACTGGCCATCAACAACTGGGACTTCTTGAACTG
Source organism: Prevotella sp. (assembly GCA_017470345.1). Classification (GTDB taxonomy): domain Bacteria; phylum Bacteroidota; class Bacteroidia; order Bacteroidales; family Bacteroidaceae; genus Prevotella. The sequence continues at coordinate 170,951 of JAFUEP010000024.1, read as the reverse complement.
TGCAAACAACAACTTCCCCGGCTGGAACATTTCTGCTCCTAACGGAGGCAATACATGGACTCACGGCTCAACATGCGTAGAGTACTGGATTGGCACTGCTGCCAATGGTTCTTTCGATTACTACCAGGAACTTGCTGATATGCCTATCGGAAAATACACCGTTCAGGCTTCAATGTGGAACTCTGCCAATAATGAGGAAGGTGCCGCTGTCAACGGTGCAGCCGGCGTTTATGGCACGAGTGGAGAGATGACAGTCTTTGCTGGTGTAGACACAGAGAGCAATGACGGAAGCCTTGTCACTAAGACCACTGATGAGATTTCGGTTCTCGATGGTACGCTGCGCATTGGCGTAAAGAACAATGCCACTATGGGTGCACGTTGGTTCGGTGTTGACTGGATTAAGCTTACTTTCGTTGAAGCTATTCCTGAAGCAGATGCCGATGACTATGCCGCTCTGAATTCTGCTATTGCTGCCGCTGAGGCTAAGACTCTCGGCTTCGAGGCTGACGAGTATGCTCCTTATAACAATGTCGCTGCTCTGGAGACTCTGGCCGCAGCCAAGGCTATTGACCAGACTGCTGCTAATGCAGAGTCACTGATAACTGATGCTACCGCCGCCCTGACCGCTGCCACTTGGACTGCCAACACTGCTGATGTGGAGTGCGTCTACAATGGTAACTTCGCCATTGGTCAGGGCTCTTCCTACACTGACATTCAGAAGTATGGCTGGAACCGTACAAATGGCTGGGGACAGTTCCAGAACGGCGCAGAGGGTGATGACACCAATGGAACCGTGTATTACAACCAGCCTGGTTCAATGGAGTATGGTAATGCAGGTGTCTACACCATGCCTCTTAAGGCTAACACCATTTATACGCTGACGTTCAAGTATGCATCATGGGCAACTGATTCCAATGATGGAATGACAGCTTCTGTCCTGAACGGCGAGCAAGGTATGGCTGCTATTGCCTATGAGGCAAATGACACTGAATACAAAGCTGCCAATAGCCTTGTCACCAAGACCATCAAGTTCGTGACCGGTGAGGCTGGCAACTACGTGCTGAAGCTGGCTAACAGTGGTAATACCGTGATAACAGGTGTTTCTATTACTAAGGATGCTTCGCAGGTGCTTGAGTTCGCCGACGGCGCTGTTCCCACTTACGCTCCCGGCACCTATCCCGCAGTGAAGATCACGCGCTCGCTGACAGCCGGCAAGTGGGCTACCGCTATCTATCCGTTCGCTGTGAGCGGCGTCGACAAGATGGCTACGCTCGATAGCTATGAGGGCACGACGCTGAACTTCACGAGCATCACCGAGAGCACGCCCAACGAGCCGTTCCTGATGCGCAGTGAGAGCGACAAGAGCTCGATCGAACTGAGCAACGTGGCCGTGGTTGCTGCTGAGGCTAAGGACGTGGTGAAGGGCAATGCCAGCCTGAAGGGTGTCTATGCCGAGACCACTGTCAACGCTGCTGAGGGTGTGACCAACTACGTGCTGAGCTCGAACGTGATTTATCCTGTTGGTGCCAATGCTGCTATGGTGGCTCCTTATCGTGCTTACATCCAGGTGTCTGAAAGCGCTGCCCGCTCGCTGAAGTTCGTCGTCGACGGTAGCGAGTCGACTGGCATCGAAGGCGTAGCTGCCGCCGATGCTGAGAGCACACGCGTCTACAACCTGAACGGTCAGCAGGTGAAGTCGGCTCAGAAGGGCATCTTCATCCAGAATGGCAAGAAGGTTGTCATGAAGTAAGTTTTGGAAGATTATTATTAACGACTAAAAGGAATTTACGACAATGAAAGCATATATCAAGCCTGCTGTAAGCATCGAGCAGATTGAGCTCCAGGCCATCCTGGCCGGTTCTGTCACAGGACTGGAAGACGTCACAGAAAGCAAGGAAGAGTTTGCTGGCGGCTACAGCGACAGCCGCGGCAGCCGCAGCATCTGGGACGACGAGGAGTAATCTCGTCTGTGCATTAAAGAAAGGAATTGAAAAGACTCTCATAGGCGGGGGCTGCATCCTTGGTGTGGATGCCGCCCCCGCTGCATGTATGGCAAAAAAATTTGGCGGAACGGAAATTATTGCTTATCTTTGCAGGCAGAAAAGAGTAAAACAGATAAATCATGTGTACACTGACGCTCACATACGACAAGAACAATGCTGAGGCCCGGCAGGCGCTGGCAGCACTGCTGCGCACGGGCTTCTTCACAGAGCTGAGCAGCTCTGATGACGATTCGGCTGCAGTGATTGACTATAGCGACCCATGGCTCTATGAGGATCATGGCGACTTGCCCCAGTTGCCCGCCGACAAGGAGTCATATACTCCTGAAGAAGCTCTGAATTTGATTTTGGAAGACGTCCGCCAGATTTACAGAGACAATAATGCAATATAGTTTCAGACCTGAAGCACTGGCTAGGATATGGGGCTTTTATAGGAATGTTGCAAAGAAATATTGTCATACATATTCATTAGAAGATATGGAGAACAATATTCGGAATGTCATCCTTAATGCCAGGCTGATAGAGTCAGGCTTACCACGGCGACGTCCTACGCTCAGCCGATGGAACGGCTTGTTTATGGCAAAAGCTGGTCGTTGGTATTATGCTTATACTGTCAGTGGCGATGTGGTCATCATTGTTGATGCTTGTCATGAACAGAACATGCACGATTAATTATAGTCATAGGATTATGTACAGACGATTCTTGGCAGCAGTGATGACGGCGGCGGGGCTGACGGTGGCCCGGGCGCAGGAGGAGGTCGCGACGGGCGAGCCGACGATGGTGCCGACGGTGAAGGTGGCGCGGACGGTGGTCGACGGCGACTCGATCCAGTATATGGAGATGTCGAACGTCTACGTCTATCCGGAGCCGACGTTCAAGAACCGTCGGCAGCAGCAGGCCTACCTCAGGCTGGTGAAGAACGTGAAGAAGACGCTGCCGCTGGCCAAGGAGGTGCGCCAGATGCTGATCGAGACGGCGGAGTATCTGGAGACGCTGCCGACGAAGAAGGAGAAGGAGGAGCACATGAAGCGCGTCGAGGCGGCCATCGTGAAGGAATATAAGCCGAAGATGAAGAAGCTGACGTTCTCGCAGGGCAAGCTGCTCATCAAGCTGGTGGACCGCGAGTGCAACTCGACGGCCTACGAGGCGATGCAGGCTTTCATCGGCCCTGTGCGGTCGGGCATGTGGCAGGCCTTCGCCTGGATGTTCGGCGCGTCGCTGAAGAAGGGCTACGACGCTGACGGCGTCGACCGCCTGACGGAGCGCGTCGTGCTGATGGTCGAGGCGGGACAGCTGTGAGTCCTTTATGTGAAAGATGAAAAGTGAAAGATGAAAGATATGATTAGACTTTCCGCTTAATAATCGGTGCTAAAGCTAATCATATCTTTCATCTTTCACTTTTCATCTTTCATCTTTTACTTCACTTAGTCCCAGATGCTCTGGTGGTAGTAGCGGAAGTAGGTGGGGAAGTAGAAGGAGTTGTCGGGGTTCGACTCGTCGGTCAGCTTCAGCTCGCCGGGCGACATGACGGAGCCGGTCTGGGCCGAGATGCGATAGGTGCGCCACTCGTCCTTCGGGGCCAGGGCGTCGACGAAGTAGCGGAAGCCGGCCTCATAGAGGTTGACGCCCAGTCCGTGGTGCTCCTCGCCTGTCCAGCGCAGGGCTATCTCGTCGTTGCTGATCTTGCGCATCTCCATCGGGTAGTGTATCTCGCCCGAGCCGTACCACATGTTGAAGATGAGATGGAACTCGCCCTTGCCGTCGGTGTAGATGCAGACGTAGACGAGGCTGTTGGGGTCGTAGACGCCGCTGGCCGTGAGGGCCTCGCGGGCCTTGTCCCACTGCTGCTGGGTCCACGGGCCGAGGGCGGAGTAGCCGAAGAATCGCGAGTCGTACTCCTCGTCCTGGGTGAAGTAGTTGGCGAAGGGCTTGGGGATGATCTGTGCGTGGTCGTAGATGTCGTCGTAGCCCGACTTGTCGCCCTTGATGTGCATCTCGCGGATGATGTGGCCCTTATACTCGATGGGCTCGAGGAAGTAGATGCCTCCGACGAGGTTGCCATAGCTGAAGAGGTGGCCGTCGATGGAGGGGTCGTCGCCGTCCATCCAGATGGAGAGGTTCTGATAGCCGCTGAGGAAGCGTGCCGGCAGGGTGTCGCCGGCGCAGACGAAGGAGCAGTTGTAGGGGGCGTAGAAGGAGGCGATGCTGTCGCAGGCGTCCTGATACTGCTGTGCGGTGACGGGCAGCTTGATCATCATGAAGGGCAGCTGCTTGGTCTTGCCGCGGCCGAAGATGGTGTCCTCGTTGGCGGAGTAGCGGTCGAGGCAGAACTCGAAGTCGGCCTGCAGCTCCTGTGCGAAGTACTGCGACTGGTCGGCATAGTAGTGGAAGAAGGCGTTGTAGGTGTCGAAGGAGAGGACGATGCCGTTGTCGTTCTTCATCGAGTACATGCTGGTGACGCTGTCGAGGGTGTTGACGTATGGCAGTCGTGCTGTCGACGTGGAGCGGAAGAAGGTGCTGTTGACGTCGTCGAACTTGACGGCGAAGGTCTGCACCATGGGGTGTCGCCCGCTGGTAGGTCCGACGGAGTAGAGCGCCCATCCGTAGCGGTTGTTGTTGAACACGCGTCGGTAGTCGGCCATCCACTGGTCGGCACGGTTGGCGGGGTCGACGTCGAAGATGTCGTCCTCCTTCATCTGGCATCCGGTCAGTGCCGCAGCGATGTTGCAGCCGAGGAGGACGGCGGGCAGGTATTGCTTGATAATCTTTGTAATCATAACTGTAAACTGTAAACTGTTAACTATGAACTATGCACTATGCACTATGCACTATGAACTATACACTATGAACTATGCACTCAGATGCTGATGTCGTCGAAGTCCTGGCCCTCGAGGTTGGCCTCGCGCTTCTGGACGGCGTCGCGCACACGGTCGAGGTCGAGGCCCCAGTTAGAGCGGAAGTAGTTGCGCACCATCGAGATCTTGCGCTCCAGGAGCTGCCGGCCGCTGGCGCCGGCGGTGGTGAGGATGAGCTCAAACTCCTCGGGCGTGGAGCAGATGTAGGTCGAGAAAGTCTCGGCGAAGTCCTCGTCGGCGTTGCATGCGGCATAGGCTGTGACGAATCCCATGAGGTAGGCACGCGGGTCGTCGTTGGATGAGAAGACGCTGGAGTACATGCCTCCGACGTAGTCTGTGCCGGTGATCTGGGTGAAGGCGTTGCTGTAGGGCACCTTCTGGTGGAAGACGTGTGCAAACTCGTGGATGATGGTGTGGAAGTAGTTGGCATTGAGCTGCTCGCGGCTGGTGATGACGTCGTGCGACTGCCAGTTGGCGTCGTAGTACTGGTCGCCGAGGTGGTTGACGTAGTAGAGGCTGATCTTGTAGCCTCCCTCGGCCTGTCCGAGGATGTAGGAGCCGTCGGCGCTGGGGCTCCATCCGGGGTTGCCCACGAGCTGGATGATCTTCGGGAAGTAGTTGCGGATGAACTGCTTGCTGCCAGTGACCTCGTCGAAGGCGTCGAAGCAGATATACTTCAGGATCTTGGCCATGCGAATGGCGTTCTCATACTTGGCTGGGACGAGGATGTAGTCCATCTGCATCTCGTTGTCCTCCCAACGGTAGCGCATCTCGATGTTGTATGGCTCGACGTAGTTCTTCATGAGCCATCGGTCGAGGTCGTTCTCTGGTGTCTGCTTGTCGGTGATGACGCTGATGGCGGTGTCGACGTCGTCGTCGCCGGAGCAGCTGGTGAGGGCCGCAGCGATGTTGACGCCCAGGAGGACCGTCAGCCCGACTTTCAGGAAATATTTCGTATTCATATCAATATCTATTATCTATTATCTATTATCTCTTATCTGTTATCTGTTATCTGTTATCTTCCAAGTGGCGAAGGCCGCGGGCTCGGCCTCGGGGCGGGCGTTGGGCGTGATGCCGGCGGCCTGCACCTCGAAGGGAATCTGGAGGGCCTGACGCGGGTCGCGGTAGGACATAGAGTCGGTCAGTGTCAGCATGTTGAGGGCCGCGTTGATCTCTCGGCGGTAGATCTTCATGCCGTAGCGCTTGATGTCGAACCATCGCATGCCCTCATGCAGGAACTCCAGTCGGCGGATGAGCAGCAGACACTGCAGCAGGTCCTCCTGAGTGGAGCCCTCGGTGAGGCTGACGAACTCGGGGTTGAGGCGCTTGCGCGGCAGGGGCTGCTGCGGCTGGTAGTAGCCCCACTTGGAGGCCCACTCGCGGATGCTCTCGAAGGTCAGCTGGTTAGGCACCTGCTCGGTGCTGTACTCCACGACATACTCGAAGGGGTCCCAGTTGTAGTGGCCGCCGCTGACGTAGGTGACGGAGTCGACGACGAAGTTGCGTGTCCATACGTTGATGTCGTCGAGCGCCTTCTGGTTCTGACCCGTCAGGACGTAGGCCTCGGCGCGGTTGAGCAGGGCCTCCTCAGCCTTCAGTGCGACGACGACGGTGCGGTAGTAGCCCGTGTGGGTGTTCGAGTTGGTCTCCTGGAAGTAGGCGGGCTGCTTGGGCAGGAGGAACTTGTCGTAGGTCTGGCTGTAGAACCAGTAGAAGCGATAGAGGTTCTGCGACTGCTGGGCGGCCTCGACGGAGGGCATCCAGGGCGTGGCGAAGAACTCCTCGGCCTGTCCGATGTAGTGGTTGTTGTTGAATCGTCCGCCGGTGGAGTAGCCCTGGAAGTAGTACTGGTCGGTGCTGTAGACGGGCAGCAGGAGGAAGTTGGCGGGCTCGGTCGACGAGACATACTGCCGCGAGCGGGGCTGCATGTCGTCGGTGGGCATCGACTGCATGACGTCGTAGTCGCGCATGAGCGACTGCGGGTTGTCGTCGAGTGCGAGCGTGGCGTACTGGATGACCTTCTCGGGCTGCTGGTAGAAGAGGTAGAAGCGCGAGGCGAAGGTGTAGGCCGCCCGCGTGTTGAAGTGATAGGACGGCACGGTGTAGATGGCGTCGCTCATGAGCTGTAGTCCCTCGAGCAGGTCGCGCTCGATCATCTCGTAGTCGTGGGCGACGGTGCCGCGGTCATACTGCGGGTTGAGGGTCGTCTCCGGCTCGGTGATGTAGGGTATGCCGGGGTCGGTCTGGCTGTGTTGTTTCGAGTAGTTAAGGCAGAACAGGTTGGTCAGCATGAAGTGCGAGAAGGCGCGGCAGAGCAGCGCCTCGGCGCGCAGGGCGCGGAGCGTGTCGCTGGCGGCGGCCCCTCCGAGGTTGTCGATGGCCACGAGGGCGTTGTTGGCGGCGGCGATGGCAGCGTAGTAGCCCTGCCAGACCATCGTGGGGCTCTCGTTGTCGCTCTCGGTGACCTCCTGCCATCGGAAGCACTGCTCGGAGAAGCGGTCGTAGTTGCCGTTGAGGTCGCCGTTGAGGTCGTCGGCGTTGTCGCTGGCCAGCTCGGTCATTCGGACGTAGGTGACGTCGGGATAGGCCGTGGTGAGCAGTGCGCGGATCTTGCCCGTGTTGTCGACGCTGATGCGTCCGTCGGGCGTCTCGTCGAGGAAGTCGTTGCAGCTGGTGAAGGTTGCGCAGCTGGCGCAACAAACGAAGACAGCAGCTGCTATTTTTCGGATATATCTTGTAATCATATCTATTATCTATTATCTTTTATCTATTATCTAATCAGAATCCCAGTCGGACGGTGAACGTGAACTGCCGCGGCATGGGTGAGGCCACGCCGCCGGTGTTGAAGAACTCGGGGTCCATGCCGTTGAGCTTCTTGTCAGCGTAGATGAGGAAGAGGTTGGTGGCCTGCAGCTTCAGGTTGACGTTCTGCACACCGATGGGCTGCAGCCAGTGGCGCGGGAAGGTGTAGTCGAGCGAGATCTCCTTCATGCGGATGAAGTCGCCCTTGGCCACGCGCTCGCTCGAGTAGTTGTAGGCATTGTATGCGATGGCGAGGTTGGAGGCGCCGTAGATGTAGTTCTGGCGCACGGAGGGTATGACGGGGACGGTGGTCATCGCCTCCTCGCCGCCTGCCGACCAGCGGTTGTTGAACTCGCGCGGCGTGGCGTCGAGGTCGGTGTACTGGTTGCTGAAGACGGGGTCGAGGCGCACCTTGTTGCCGAAGGAATAGACGATGAAGGCCGTCAGCCGGAAGCCCTTATACTTGAAGACATTCTCCAGCGAGCCGTAGTCGGTGGGGTCGGTCGAGCCCTCATACTTCATCCAGCTCAGGTCGGCATACTCCTGGAAGTTGACGTCCTTGTAGGTCTCCAGTCCTCCGCCGACGTTGAACATCGGGATGCCCTCGCTGTTGAGGCGGCTGAAGGGTATGGAGAAGAGCGAGCGTACGGGGTAGCCCTCGAGGGCGAAGCCGTTGGAGCGTACGAGGTCGATGACGCGCGCCGTGTTCTTCAGGTTGGTCACCTCGTTGTGCTGGTGCGAGTAGAGGAAGGTGGTGTTCCATTCGAAGTCCTCGGTCTTGATGTTCTTCGTCGAGAGCGAGAGCTCGAATCCGCTCGACTTCATGTCGGCGATGTTGCCGAACTTGTCGACGAATCCGCCGACGCCCGAGACGGTGATGGGGCCGATGAGGTCGTAGTTGTTGCGCTTATACCAGCTCATCTCGAGGTTGATGCGGTTGTTGAGGAATCCCATGTCGGCTGTGAGCGAGAGCTCGTGCTTCTTCTCGTAGGTCAGCTCGGAGTTGCCCGGCTCGGTGATCTGGATGGCCGTCTCCTGGTCGTCGCTCAGGGGTCGCCAGACGACGATGCTGTTCATGATGGCGCTCGAGTTCGAGATGCTGTAGGGGCCGCGGTCGGCCGTCAGCGAGTAGGAGCCCTTGAGGGTGAAGTGCGAGAAGGTGGGCTTGAAGGCCTCGAAGAAGGCTTCCTCGTGGGCGTTCCATGCTGCCGAGACGTTCCACGTGGGCAGCCATCGGCTCTGGCGGTCGCGTCCGAGGGTGTTGGTGCCCTCGTAGCGCAGTGTGCCGTTGACGATGTAGCGTCCCTTATAAGAATAGGTGGCGGTGCCGAAGAAGGCGGCGGTGCGCTCCAGTGCGGTCGACCGGCTGTAGTAGCCGGTGCCCTCCTCCTTGATCTTGTCGAAGACGCTGGGGTTGAAGTTGCCCGTGTAGGAATATTCGTACTGCATGCCCCATGCGCGCATCCACGTGTTGTCGCGCTCGACGCTGTTAGCCTCGAGTCCGCCGAAGAGGTTCATGATGTGGGTGTCGGCCCAGACGTGGTTGTAGGCGGCCGTGGCGCGGAAGTCCCACGACGTCATGCGATAGTCGTTGCGGTCGTAGATGCCGCCCGTGGGCAGCACCGACGTGGGCACGGCGTAGGGGTCGGTGGGGTCGGTGTAGAGGTAGGGGTTGGCGTCGCGCACCAGCGTGTTGGGCATGGCGCGGTAGGCGTTGGCCTGGTTGGAGAACTCGGTGGCGTTGTGCTCCGACGACGAGGAGGCGCGCTTCAGGGCGCCGAGGGCGCTGAGCTCCAGTCCCTGTATGGGCTTGTAGGCGAGCAGTCCCTGGATCTTGAACTCGTTGGTGTTCAGGTCGATGTAGTTCTCCTCAAGCTCCTTGAAGATGTTGAACCGGCTGAAGTTGCGGATGTACGACTCCCGCGGGTCGAGCGTGCGCGAGGTGTTGAGCGAGTAGCTGTAGGGGTTGATGTCGAAGGCTCGGCTGACCTCGCCGCTGACGAGGTTGACCTCCGATGAGAGGGTGCCGGGTGCGCGCTGCTCGCGCGTCGAGGCGTTGGCGTTGAGCTGCAGCCGCAGCTTGTTGGAGAAGTTGAACGTCGAGCTGACGTTGGCCGTATATCGCTTCACGCGGCTCTGCTTATACCAGCCCGGGTCGAACATGCCGGAGATGGAGGCGTAGTGCTGGGCCTTCTGCGTGCCGGTGGAGACGCTGACGGAGTGGTTCTGCATGATGCTGTTCGAGAAGAGCTCGTCGAACCAGTCGGTGTTGCGCACCTCCTGCTGGCGCAGCCACTGGTTGCGGCCGGCGTCGGTGTTGAGCACCGTGCCGTCCTGGATGAGCTCGGCCAGCTTGCCGTAGACGCCCGACTGGCTGGCGTTGATGACGTCTGCGGGGTTGAGGTAGCCCTTGCGCTGCAGCTCCTGATAGACCGACATCTGCTCCTGCGAGTTCATGATGTTGAAGTTCTGGTAGGAGGGCACGAGTCGCATGGTGAACTCACCCGTGTAGTTGACGTTGGTCTTGCCGGCCGTGCCCTTCTTCGTGTTGATGACGATGACGCCGGCCATGGCGCGCGCACCATAGATAGACGTGGCGGAGCCGTCGCGCAGGATCTGGAACGACTCGATGTCGTCGGCGTTCAGGCCGGCGATGGCGCTCGAGAGCAGCGTCTCGGCGTTGCCGGATGAGAGGTCGTCGGTGTTGACCTCGATGACGTTTTCCTGGATGACGCCGTCGACGATCCAGAGCGGCGTGGAGTTGCCGTAGATCGACGTGGCGCCGCGCACCTGGATGCGGGGTGCGGTGCCGAAGGTGCCGGTGACGTTCTGGACGGTGACGCCGGCGGCGCGGCCCTCGAGCGAGCGCGAGATGTCGGGCACACCGTCGAGCTTGGCCTCGGCGGCGTCGATGAAGGTGGTCGATCCGGTGAAGAGGCGCTTGTCCATCGTGTGCATGCCGGTGACGACGACGTCGCTCAGCGTGGTGGCGTCGGGCTCGAGGATGATGCTGACGTCCTTCAGGCTGGCGCGGCGCCGGTAGGTCTTCATGCCGATGTAGCTGTATTCGAGCATGTCGCCCTGGCGCACGCCGTCGAGCGTGTAGCGGCCGTCGGTGTCGGTGACGGTGGCGCGCTGCGTGCCGCTGACCTTCACCGTGGCGCCGATGAGCGGGTTGCCCTCAGCGTCGAGCAGGCGGCCCGTGACGGTGTTGCCCTCGGGGGCCCATCCGCCGTTCTGTCCGCTGCCGTTGTGGTTGACCTGGATGAACTGCCCCTTGGTCGTCACGCTGTAGGGCAGCGAGCGCAGCAGCTGTCGGACGGCCTCGGGGGCGTCGGCCTGGCGGATGTCGGCTGTCACCTTCTGGCGGCTGAGGTCGCCGTAGTTGAAGTTGATCTTGTAATAGCCTGACAGCTGTTCCACCTTCTGCAAGGCGTCGGGCAGCGGCATGCCATCACATTTCAATGTCACTTTGTTGCCCTGGGCGGCCGCAGTGATTGCCGTGAACAGCAGGATCAGCAGAGCCAAGGCTTTCGCGAGAGATGTCTCTTTCTTCATAACAATGATTTTAGTGATAGATTGGTTGTATGGTTGTTCGCTTCTTATTAAAAAAGACTGAAAATCGGGCGGACGGGTACCAAATTGTAAGCAAAAAATGCTGTTTTTTGAAAAAATAGGGGTTTTCGCGCTTTTCTGGCTTTCTTTTTCATGGTGGGCGGCGACGACGGCGCGGCGGCGACGGATTGTAAAGGAAATTCGTAATGTTTTGTCAAGAAACCACAAGCATCTGTAAATCAGCGCATTTGTCATTATTACAAAAAGAAGCGGCGCTTCTCGATGAGAAAAGGACCGCTTCTCGATGAAAAAAGCGGCACTTCTCTGCTCGAGAAGCGCCGCTTTGCCGTTAGCATACGTGGTTGTTGTAAAGAATATTCTGAATCTTGGGGGTGCCTACTCGATGGTGATGTCGTCGGCGCTGAGCGTGATGCGGACGCCGTCGATTTCGGAGAGGCGGTTGATGACCTGGGGCAGCGACAGCGAGCGCTCGGCCACGAAGTGGAGGCGCATGTCCATGAGGCTGGCGTCCTCGAAGACGACCGTCTTGTTGTACCATCGGCCCAGCTCGGTCATGATCTGACGCATCGTGGCGTCGTGGAAGTAGAAGAGCCCTTCCTTGCGCTGCGTCAGTCCGTAGGTGTCGGCCTTGCGGACGGCGAAGGCCGTGCGGGCGGCGCTGAGCGTCGCCTCCTGGCCGGGACTGACGACGAGGGGCTGTCCGCCGGCGGCGGGCTTCACGCTGACACGGCCCTCGACGAGCGCGAGGCTGGCGTCGGCGGCCGAGTAGGCCCGCATGTTGAATGTGGTGCCGAGGACGGTGGCGGTCATGTAGCTGCTCTCGACGACGAAGGGCCGCGAGGCGTCCTTGGCCACCTCGAAGTAGGCCTCGCCCGTCAGCCGGACGACGCGCCGCCCGGCTCCGAACTGCTCGGGAAACTGCAGACGGCTGTCGGCGTTCATCCACACGCGGGTGCCGTCGCTGAGCGTCAGGTGGAGGTCGCGGCCACGGGGGGTCGTCATGAGCACGACCGAGGGCATCTGCATGTCGCGGTTGCCCCGGGGCGAGGCGAAGTTGACGTCGTCGTCGACGACCACGCGCGTCGTGGCCACAGGCCGCTTGGGCGTCGACGGAGCGGGGCTGGCGTCGGTCAGGGCGTCGAACTCGCGGGTCATCGTCACGCCCATCGTGTCGGCCTCGTCGTGCTGGAGCACGATGACGGCGTCAGACGTGAGCCGCTCGGGCGTGTGATCCTTTGACAACAGCTGGACGAAGAGCCCCACGGCAACAGCGATGGCAGCCGCCACGGCCGCCACGCGCCAGAGGGTGCGGTGGCCGTCGCGGTGGCCGGTGGCATGGCGGAAGCGCTGCCACGCCTCGTCGACGTCGGGCGCTGCGGCGTGCCGACGGGCCAAGGCGCAGTGCAGGTCCCATGCTGCTTCGTCTGAGAGCTGCTCGGGCTCCTGTTCCGGTGAGGCTATCTTGTCGATGTCTTCCATATCAGTGGTTGTTCTGTCGTATCTGTTTTTGATAAGATTATGTTTTGTTTTTTGTATTTAAATAGACTTGGGAACGCGGAAATGGGTACTAAGTTTTGTGTTTATTTATGTTAAAGATGCCGCGCAGCGACCTCAGCGCCGTCGTGATGTGCTTCTTCACGCCGTCGGTGGTGATGCCGAGCTGCTGGGCCACGTCGCGATAGGTGCGCCGCTCGTAGTAGCACTGGTGGAGCACGTAGCGGGTGCGCTCGGAGAGCTGCCCGATGGCCTGCTCGATGCGGCTGATGCGCTCCTCGCGCTCGCGCCACTCCTCGTCGGTCTCGGCCTCGAGGCGGTGCAGGAGGGCGTCGCTCAGGGGGTGGGTCGACGTCTGTCGACGCAGCTGCGTCAGGCACTTGTTGCGCAGACTGATGAAGATGTAGGATTCGGTCTTGCCTTCGCTGATGGCCTCGCGATGGTGCCAGGCGTCGACGAAGGCCTCGTCGACGGCGTCGCGGCTGTCCTCTTCCGACTGCAGGATGCTGAACGCATAGGCATAGAGCCGTGAATAGTTTTCACGGAACAGCTGTTCGAATGCGCGCTTGTGGTCGGACATGGTCTGAGGGTGACGCTGGGTGTGTGTATGGGGTGGCTCCCGGCTATTCGCTCCAGAGCACCTGCACGAGGGTCTGGCCGACGGCCTGGAGGGTCGTGCGGTCAATGTGCTGCATGTCGTCAAGGACGGTGTGCCAGGTGGGGCCGAAGGAGCTCTCGTCGCAGTCGGGATAGTAGGGGATGATGTCGATGCAGGGGATGTGGGCCACCTCGTTGACGGGCCCGTGGTCGTCGGTGATGTAGCCGCCGTCCTTCTGCGGGAAATAGCCGCCGAAGCCGACGGTCTGAGCGGCGGCCCAGACGCGGCTGACGAGCTCGGGGGCATAGCGCAGCGAGAAGCCTTCACGATAGAAGCGGGCGCCCTGGCCGCCGACCATGTCGAGCAGGATGGCGTAGCGGGCGCGATAGCCGTCGCGGTGGGGATGGTCGGCCCAGTGCTGGGCGCCGAGTGCCCACGAGCGGCTGTCGTCGGGCTCGTCGCTCCACTGCGGGGTGCCCCAGTCCTCGGCGTCGAAGCAGATGAAGTCGATGCCCAGCTGGGGGTTGAGGGTGGTGTCGCTGCTGATGAGCCGGGCCAGTTCGAGCATGACGGCGACGCCCGAGGCGCCGTCGTTGGCGGCCAGGACGGGCTTCCGCCAGTTGTCAGGGTCGGGGTCGTTGTCGGCCCAGGGGCGCGAGTCCCAGTGGGCGCAGAACATGATGCGGTCGGTGAGGTCGGGGCGCCAGCTGCCGATGATGTTGTTCGAGAGCAGGCGGGTGCCGTCGTAGCCGGTGAGCGTGGCGCGCTGCTCGGTGACGTGGAGCCCGAACTGCTCCATCTTGCCGACGATCCACTGGGCGCAGCGCTCGTGGGCCTGGCTGTTCATCGTCCGCGGACCGAAGTCGCACTGTGCCTGGCAGTAGGCAAAGGCCGAGTCGGCTGAAAACACGGGGCCGACGGGCTCCGCCTTGGCGGTGGCGTCGGTCGTGGCTTTCTGTTGCGCACCGCCGCAAGCCGCCATGAGGGCTGCCAGTGCGCAAATATGTAGCATCTTACTGATCATCACGTGTAAAATAGGGTGTAGATTAAAAATAGGATTTGGTTAAGTCCGGGGATGGCGCTTATCGCTCCTGCACCTGGCGCATGACGCGCAGGAAGTTGCCGCCCCAGAGCATCTGGATCTCCTCCTCGCTGTAGCGGCGCGCGAGCAGCTGGCGCGTGTAGTTGGTCAGCTCGGAGGCGTCGGCCAGTCCGGGCACGCCGCCGTCGCCGTCGAAGTCGGTGCCGAGGCCTACGTGGTCGATGCCCATCAGGCTGACGGCGTGGTCCAGGTGGCGCATGGCGTCGAGGATGGTGGCCTGGCCGTCGGCGGCGAGGAAGCCGGGATAGAGGGTCACCTGGCAGACGCCGCCTTTGCGGGCGAGGGCCCGCAACTGGTCGTCGGTCAGGTTGCGGGGGTGGTCGCAGAGGGCGCGGCAGGACGAGTGGCTGCAGACGATGGGCTTGGCTGAGATCTCGAGGGCGTCGTAGAAGCTCTTCTCGCCGCCATGGCTCAGGTCGACGATGATGCCGAGGCGGTTCATCTCGCGGATGACGTCGGCTCCGAAGGGGCTGACGCCGCCGTGGGTCTGCTCGGAGCGTGAGGCCGCGTCGCAGATGTCGTTGTCGCCGTTGTGGCAGAGCGTCATGTAGACGATGCCGCGGCTGGCGAAGTGCTCAAGATTGGCCAGACGGCCCTCGAGGGCCAGCCCGTTCTCGATGCCGAGCATGATGCTGCGGCGGCCTTCATGCTTGTGGCGCCAGAGGTCGTCGGGGGTGCGGGCTAATGCGATGGAATCGGCGTTTTTTGAGGCTATTTCTTCAATTTCGTCGAAGATGTGGTCGGCATACTGGCGGGGCGTCATCGGCTGCTTGTCCCACCGCTGGGGCAGGTAGGCCACCATGATGGTGGCGTCGAGCCGGCCCTCGGTCATCTTGGGCAGGTCGACGAGGATGCGCTCGTCGCGTGTGTCGAAGCGGATGCCCTGAGGGAAGAGCATGGGCGTGTCGCAGTGGGTGTCGAGCGTCAGGATGTGGTCGTGGGTCAGCTGCACCTGACGGTAGAGGCGGGCCTGGTCGATGAGCCAGCGGAAGAGGGGCTGCCCGTCGGCGGATGCCATGCACTCGGGGTGCCACTGGACGCCGATGACGGCCTTGTGCTCCGAGCTCTCGACGGCCTCGATGATGCCGTCGGGGGCTGTGGCAGCGATGCGCAGATGGGGGCCGGGCTCGCTGACGGCCTGGTGATGGAAAGAATTGACGGGGAGGATGAGGGGGGCGGCGTCAGGGCTGTCAGCGGCAATGCCGCTGACCACCGGACGGGAAGGGGCAGGGAGGACGCCAGCGGCGGGGGCCATGGGGCCGGCGGGGGCGCCGGCGAAAAGGGAGCTGAGGGCGGAGCCGGGGGTGAGGGCGACGCTGTGGGTGGGGACGGCGCGGTCGGCGTCCTGTGAGTGCTTGATGAGGGGAACGGCGCCGGCAGGGCTCTTGCTCCCCCTCCCTTCGGAGGGGGTAGGGGGGAGGCCTATGTCCTGGTGCACATGGCCGCCGAGGGCGACGGCGAGGGTCTGAATGCCGCGACAGATGCCGAGGATGGGCATCTGCCGGTTATAGGCCATGCGGGTGATGAGCAGCTCGGGCAGGTCGCGCTCGGCGTTGATGCCGCCCAGTCGTGGCGACGGCTCCTCACCGCAGTAGAGGGGGTTGATGTCGGCGCCGCCGCTGAGCAGCAGGGCGTCGATGTGGTCGAGCATGGCGCTGATGGCGCCGGCCTCGTCGAGCGGAGGCAGTATGACGGGAGCGCCCCCGGCCTCGGCCACCTGCTTGTAGTAGCCTTCGGCCAGCTTGCAGGTCATGTCACCATAGTTGCCGGTGATGCCGACGACGGGCCGCTGGCCTTTCAGCCGGCTGAACTGGCTGTAGGCGTCGGCGAGTTGGGCGTTCAGGTCGAATCGGTTCATTCTTCTAGGTCTTTAAAATCGACGGGTATTTCGCGTTTGATGCTTTGTTCGAGCGAGATGAGCGTCTCGGTGGCCGCGACGCCGGGAATCTCCTGCAGCTGGGCGTTGATGAGCTGCATCAGCTGCTCGTTGTCGCGGGCGAAGAGCTTCACGAGCATGGTGTAGGGGCCGGTGGTGAAGTGACACTCGACGATCTCTGGGATGAGCTCGAGTTGCTTGACGACTTCCCGGTACATGGAGCCCCGCTCGAGGGTGATGCCCACGTAGGTGCAGGTGGTGTAGCCCAGCGACTTGGGGTTGACGTCGAATCCGCTGCCGGTGATGACGTCGTTTTCGATGAGGCGCTGCACGCGCTGATGGATGGCGGCTCGCGACACGTTGCACTCAGCTGCAACGTCTTTAAACGGAATGCGGGCATTCTTCGATAGAATACTCAAGATCTTCTTGTCAAGGTTGTCAATCTTTTCCATTTTGGTGTGTTTCGTTTTTTGGACAAACAAAAGTACTCAAAATTCTTGAGACTGGCAACTTATATCGGAAAAAAATGCGCATTTCGTGTATTTTTAATACAATTGTAACAAAGCAAGCGGACTTATGGAGCATATTTGTGCCCCAAAAGTCCGTCTGTCAGTCTCGGAAGGGTCAGGGGCGGCTTACTTGTCGATGCCTACCAGCTCGACGTCGAAGATGAGTGTCGAGTAGGGGGGGATCTGTCCGGCCTGGCGCTCGCCGTAGGCCAGCTCCTGGGGGATGTAGAGGCGCCACTTCGAGCCTACGGGCATCATCGTGAGGGCTTCGGTCCATCCCTTGATGACCTGGTCGGCGCGGAAGGAGGCGGGCTCGGTGCCGTGCTTCGACGAGGCGTCGAAGACGGTGCCGTCGATGAGGCGGCCCTCGTAGTGCACCTTCACCTTGTCCGACTTCTGGGGCACTTCGCCTTCGCCCTGCTTGAGCACTTCATACTGCAGTCCGCTGGGTGTGGTGATGATGCCGGGCTTGGTCTTGTTCTCGGCGAGGAACTTGCGTCCGGCCTCGGTCAGCTTGGCCGTCTTGGCCTGCTTGTTGACCTGCTGCTTCGTGCGGAAGACGTCGACGGCCTTCTGGGCGGTGAAGTGGGTGGTGTCGTTAGTCAGTGCGTCAGTGAATCCGCGGAAGAGGGTCTGCTCGATGACCGTGTCGGGCGTGTCGGTGAACTCCTGTCGGATGCCGGGCAGCATGCGCTTGCTGACCTGTTCGGCAATCTGCATGCCGGCCATGCGGGCCACGGCCTTGGGGTCGTCGTTGAGGGAGAGGGCCTCGCGGAATCCGCTGACGAAGTCGGCCATGTAAGCGGTGTCGACCTTCATCTGGTTGATCAGGTAGGGCAGCAGGCCCTCGGTGAAGGTCATGCCAGCGACGTAGGAGAGCGAGTCGCTGCCGCTCACGAGGTTGACGGGTGCGAGCACCTCAGCAGCGGGCTTCTCCTGCTCCTTCTTTTTCTTCTTCTTGGCGGCCTCGGCCGTCGTAAAAGAAGCACTCGCCACGATGAGGGCGAGTGCTGCGATGAGGATGCGTTTCATGAGAGTCTCTTACTTCACGTTGACAAGTTCCACCTTGAAGATGAGAGCCGACAGCGGGTCGATGCCGCGTGAGCCCTGTGCGCCGTAGGCCAGCTCCTCGGGGATGTAGATCTCCCACTCGGATCCGGCGGGCATCATCTTGAGGGCCTCAGTCCAGCCCTTGATGACCTGGTTGACGCGGAACGTGGCGGGCTTGTCGCCGTACTTGTTGGAGGCGTCGAAGACGGTGCCGTCGATGAGGCGGCCCTCATAGTTGACCTCGACGGTCGACGTGTCGGTGGGCAGGGCGCCCTTGCCTTCCTTCAGCACCTTGTACTGCAGGCCGCTCGGGGTGGTCTTCACACCTTCCTTCTTGGCGTTCTCCTCGAGGAAGGCCACGCCGGCCTTCTTGTTGGCGTCGAAGCGATGGGCCTTGATCTGGGCCATCAGGGCCTGGGCCGTCGAGTCAGCCTCCTGGATGGTCATCTTGCCACCCTTGCCCGAGACACCGGCGACGAGACCAGCGAGCAGGTTGCGCAGCGAGATGGTCTTCGTGCTGTCCTCGCCGAAGAGCTCGAAGTTGTAGCCCTTCACCATCTGGTTGGAGATCTGCTGTCCGATCTGCAGACCGGCGAAGTAGGCGGTGCGCTTCTTGTCGTCGCCGGCGTTGGCGCCTTCGTTGACGCCCTTGATGAAGTCGGCCAGATAGGTGGTGTCGACGCCCATGCGGTCGCTCAGGTAGGGCTTCAGTCCCTGCGTCTGAGCCATGCCGAGAGCATAGCTGAACGAGTCAACATCGCTCTTCAGGTTGGCCTGAGGAGCATTGCCGTCGCACGACGTCATCGTGATGGCGGCGATAGCCATAGCGGCTACGAACGAAATCTTTTTCATTGCTTTGTCTTTAAATGATTATGTTTGTTACGTCTTTTTTTTCTCTCTGTTAAAGGACCTCGATGAGCTCCACGTCGAAGATCAGTGCGGCATAGGGCGGGATGAGCTGGCCGGCACCACCCTCGCCGTAGGCCAGGCGATAGGGGATGAAGAAGCGATACTTGGCGCCCTCCTGCATCAGCTGCAGACCCTCGGTCCATCCGGCGATGACCTGCTGCAGGCCGAACGTGGCGGGCTCGCCCCGCTCCACGCTCGAGTCGAAGACGGTGCCGTCGATGAGGAAGCCCTCGTAGTGGCACTTCACCTGGTCCTTGGCCGTCGGCTTCTTGCCGTTGCCCTCCTTCAGCACCTGATACTGCAGGCCGCTGGGCAGCGTGACGACGCCCTCCTTCTTCTGGTTCTCAGCCAGATACTTCTCGCCCTCGGCCTTGGCAATCTTGCCCTTCTCGGCCATCTTGGCGTTCATCTTCTGCTCCTGCTCCATGAAGTATTGCTGCACGATCTGCTGTGCCTCCTGATGCTTCATCTTCAGGGGGTTGCCTTCGAGCACGTCGCGAATCGACTGTGCGAAATCATCTACGTT
The DNA here is from genome assembly GCA_017470345.1 of Prevotella sp. GTDB lineage: Bacteria > Bacteroidota > Bacteroidia > Bacteroidales > Bacteroidaceae > Prevotella. The sequence goes on along the minus strand of JAFUEP010000024.1, from coordinate 151,653 downwards.
GAGATTCTGAGCTCCCATCTGCGAGAGCTGCTGTCCGATGCCCAGTCCGAGGGCATAGCTCAGTTTATCCATAACCTTTTTTTCTCTATCTATAAATTAAAATCGTGCAAAGTTAAACATTTTCCGGGATTTATGTGCGTTATTTCGCGAAAAATCACTATTTTTGTAGAGTTTTAATAATTCTTACAGTTATCGATATGAAGAAAATAGTTGTATTGACAGGCGCAGGCATGTCGGTCGAGAGCGGACTCCGGACCTTCCGCGACGCCGACGGACTGTGGGAGGAATACCCCGTGGCACAGGTGGCCACGCACGAGGGATGGGAGGCCGACCCGACGCTGGTGACCAACTTCTATAACATGCTGCGCCGCAAGTGCTGGGGCGTCAAGCCCAACGAGGGCCACCGGCTGGTGGCCCGACTGGAGGAGAAATATGAGGTGGTGGTCGTCACCCAGAACGTCGACAACCTGCACGAGCAGGCCGGCTCCTCGAACGTCATCCACCTGCACGGCGAGCTGATGAAGGTCTGCTCCAGCCGCGACCCCGAGGACCCCCGCTACCAGCGCACCCTGACGCCCGACGACTGCCAGATCGCGCCGGGCACCCTGGCCGGCGACGGCTCGCTGCTCCGACCCTACATCGTCTTCTTCGGCGAGGCTGTGCCCAACATCGAGCTGGCCGCACGCGAGGCCATGGAGGCCGACATCTTCATCATCATCGGCACCAGCCTCAATGTCTATCCCGCCGCCGGACTGGTCCACTACGTCCGCCCCGCCACCCCCATCTACCTCATCGACCCCAACGACGTCTCCGCCCCAAGCGGCGTCCATCACATCGCCAAAGGCGCCTCCGACGGCATGCGCGAACTCTTCGCTATCCTTTGAGGACATCAAGACGGCTGGACTACAGACTATAGACTAAACTCTATAGTCTATAGACTATAGACTATAGACTTCATACTATTGACTTCAGACTATAGACTATATACTTCAGACTTCAGACATAAAGACAAAAAGACATCAAGACAACAAGACAACAAGGCATTATGATAAAAAGATGTTTGTTGGTGTGAATATTCTTTACAAATTGTGTCTTGATTAAAGGAGAAACGGTGCTTTGACGGTCAAGAAGCGGTGCTTTTCGACTCAAAAAGCACCGCTTCTCTCATCGAAAAGCACCGCTTCTTTTTTCGTGTTTTGTAAATGCGCTGATTATCAAGTATTTAAGAAAATGGACAAAAATACTTGAATATTTTCTTACAAATTCATTCCTTTTTAGGTCTAAAAATCAATATGGTGACAAATGCCCGACAGCAGTCAATGCCGCCCGCCTCCGCTGTTGTCAACGCCCGCCTCGGCTGTTGTCAACGCCCCCCTGCCCCCCTCTAATCTTAGAGGGGGAGTTATTTACTACCGCAGGAGTAGATGAGCGCCGTGACACCAGCGGAGGCGGGCGGCATGCACGCTATCCAGCTCCCCCTCTAAGATTAGAGGGGGGCAAGGGGGCGTTGACAACAGCGGAGTGGGGCGTTGACTGCTGTCGGGCATTTATCACATTATTGATAATAATAATGCAGATGAAATCCTGATAGATGGTTTATACGGCTAAGAATCTCTATGGTCAATAATCAATACGCAAGCTGTCAACATACAACAAACGGCAACCCGCAGGCTGCCGTTTATTATTTGTCTTGTTGTCTTGATGTCCAGTCGTCTTGATGTCAAGCACCGCGATCGGATTCGATGAGGGCAAGCAGTCTGTCGACGGCGTCGGCCTCGGGGATATTTTTCTCGATGCACTCCTTGCCGCGGTAGAGGGATATCTTGCCTCGGGCGGCGCCCACGTAGCCATAGTCAGCGTCGGCCATCTCGCCCGGTCCGTTGACGATGCAGCCCATGATGCCGATCTTCAGGCCCTTGAGGTGGCTGGTGGCAGCCTTGACGCGTCGGATGGTCTCGGGCAGGTCGTAGAGGGTGCGTCCGCAGCCGGGACATGAGATATACTCCGTCTTCGTCTGGCGCACGCGGGCGGCCTGGAGCAGGGCGTAGGCCACGGGAATCTCGTTCTCGGGGGGCTCGCTGAGGCTGACGCGGATGGTGTCGCCGATGCCGTCGACGAGCAGTGCGCCGATGCCCACGGCGCTCTTCAGTCGGCCGTCCTCGCCCTCGCCGGCCTCCGTGACGCCGAGGTGGAGGGGGAAGGTCATGCCCTCGGCGTCCATGGCCTTGACGAGCAGTCGGACCGACTCGACCATGACGACCGTGTTCGACGCCTTGATGCTGACGACGACGTCCATGAACCGCTGCTTCATGCAGACGCGCAGGAACTCCATGCACGACTCGACGATGCCGGCGGGCGTGTCGCCGTAGCGCGACATGATGCGGTCGGAGAGCGACCCGTGGTTGACGCCGATGCGCACGGCCGTCGAGTGCTCGCGGCAGATGTCGAGGAAGGGCACGAGCCGCTGCTCAATCTTCTGAAGCTCAGCGGCATACTCCTCGTCGGTGTATTCCAGTTTCTTGAATGTGCGGCCTGGGTCGACGTAGTTGCCGGGGTTGATGCGCACCTTCTCGCAGTAGCGGGCGGCGACGTCGGCCACGGCGGGGTTGAAGTGGACGTCGGCCACCAGGGGCACCATGCAGCCCTCGGCGCGGACGCGGTCGCGGATCACCCGCATGTTCTCGGCCTCGCGCACGCCCTGCGTGGTCAGCCGGACGAGCTCGCCGCCGGCCTCGGCGATGGCCAGGATCTGGCGCACGCAGCCCTCGGTGTCCATGGTCGAGGTGGTGCACATCGACTGCACGCGGACGGGGTTCGCCCCGCCGATGCCGATATTGCCTACGCGCACCTCATGAGTCTTTCTTCGTTCCATTGTTTTTCTCTCTTTTTTTAATTCCGGAATCCCGATATTCCGAAAATCGGGGCCGGGCGGAAAATCCCTTACCCGACCTTATATTCGAACTTCACTTCGGCCAGCTCGGCGTTGGCCTTCTCGATCTTCTTTTTCAGGCCCTCCTTGTAGGTCTTCATCCGCTGGGCCAGGGCCGGGTCGCTGAGGGCCAGCATCTCCGCGGCGAGGATAGCGGCGTTCTGGGCGCCGTTGACGCCGACGGTGGCCACGGGGATGCCCGGCGGCATCTGCACGATGGAGAGCAGGGCGTCGAGTCCGTCGAGCATGCCCTTGATGGGCACGCCGATGACGGGCAGCGTCGTCTGGGCGGCGATGACGCCGGGCAGTGCGGCGGCCATGCCGGCAGCGGCGATGATGACGCGGATGCCGCGGCCTTCGGCCTGGCAGGCAAACTGTTCGACGGCCTCAGGCGTGCGGTGGGCCGAGAGGGCATTGACTTCGAAGGGCACCTGCAGCTCGTCGAGCTGTCGGCAGGCTTTCTCCATGACGGGCAGGTCGCTGGTGCTGCCCATGATGATGCTTACTAATGGTTTCATATGGTGTTGAGATAGATGATTCCGAAGAATGAGCACACCAGGCCCACGGCATAGCCGCAGACGACCTGGGGCAGTGAGTGCTGGCGCAGGATCATGCGCGACGTGCCGAGCACGCCGGCCAGGATGAGCACCAGGCAGAGCCACCAGACGGGGTTGAACGAGAAGAGCTCGGAGAAGATGATGAGTGCGCCCGTGACGCCGCCGATGCCGGCCATGTGGGTCGACACCTTCCACCACACGTTGATCAGCGCGCAGACCATCTGGATGAGCAGGGCGGCCATGAGGATGCTGGGCACGAAGTGATAGATGTGGAGGCGCTGCATGAGCCAGATGCACGTCAGGTAGCACAGGATGGAGATGGCGTAGGGCACCATGCGGCGGCGCTTCTGTCCGAGCTCGATGAGGGTCCATCCCTGCGAGCGGCGATAGAGATGGATGAGGAAGGTGGGGAGCAGGATGGTGAAGAAATAGACGAGCAGCAGCACCTGCAGGCGGTAGGACAGGGCGAGCATGTTCAGATAGCTGAACGTGAAGAGCACGGCCAGCCCCAGCAGGGGCAGATAGAAGGGCGTGAACACGATGCTCATCGCCCGGGCTGCATAGATGATGCTTTTCTCTCTCGTCATGGCTCTCTCAACTCTCAATTCTCAATTCTCAACTTTCAATTCCTCCTCAACCGTGCCACCGGAATGGCCATCTGCTCGCGATACTTGGCCACGGTGCGGCGGGCGATGGGGTAGCCCTTTTGCTGCAGGAGGGTGCTCAGTGCGTCGTCGCTCAGGGGCTTGCGCTTGTCCTCGGCGTCGATGATGTCGCGCAGTGCGGCCTTGATCTCGCGGGTCGAGAGCTCCTCGCCCGTCTCGGTGGTGATGCCGTCGCTGAAGAAATATTTCAGTGGGAAGGTGCCCCATCGGGTCTGCGCATACTTCGAGTTGCTCACACGCGAGATGGTGCTCAGGTCGAGCCCCGTCATCTCGGCGATGTCCTTCAGGATCATGGGGCGCAGCGAGGCCTCGTCGCCGTCCTCGAAGAATCGGTGCTGGCGGCGGATAATGGCCTTCATCGTCTTGGTCAGTGTCTGGCGCCGCATCTCGACGGCGTCGATGAAGTTCTGTGCGGCGTCGACCTTCTGCTTCGAGTAGAGCAGGGCCTCCTTCTGCTGTCGCGTCAGGTTCTGACGGTTCTGCTGATATTCCTTGAGCAGCTGTGCGAAGGTCTCCGACACCTGCAGCTGTGGCACGTCGCCGCTGTTGAGCGTGAAGGTGACGGTGCCGTCGTCCTGTGTGTCGACGATGAAGTCGGGAATGATCTGTTGCAGGGATTTGCCGATGACCTCGCCCATCGAGGCTCCCGGCTTGGGGTTCAGCCGGCGCAGCTCGCCGATGACGTTGTCGGCCTCCGTCTCGCTCAGGCCCATCGACTGGCGGATGCGGCTCCAGTGCTTCTTGGTGAACTCGTCGAAGTGGTGGGTGATGATGGTGCGCATCAGGTCGGTCAGCTCTGAGGGCTCGCGGCGGTTGATCTGGAGCAGCAGGCACTCCTGCAGCGAGCGGGCGCCGATGCCTGGCGGGTCGAGCTGCTGCAGCTTTTGCAACGTCAGCTCCAGCTGGGCGGTCGTCAGGTCTATGTTGTGATAGATGGCCAGCTCGTCGGCGATGGCGCTGAGCGGCGTGCGCAGCAGTCCGTCGTCGTCGAGCGAGCGGATGATGTATTCCATGACGTAGCGGTCGCGCTCGCTGAGCTCCATCTGGCCCACCTGTTCGAGCAGCTGGTCGTAGAACGACATGGTGTCGGCGTAGACCATCTCCTCGCGCTCCTCGCCCGACGGCCGTCCGCCCTGATAGACGGGCAGGTCCTCGTCGTCGCGCCCCAGGTTCTGCAGGGCGGCGTCGAGTGCGTCGCTGCGCTCCTCGCGCTCCCGCTGGCTGTCGAAGTCGTCGGCCTCGTCGGTGGCGGCGGGGCCGTCGGCCTCCCATTCGTGCGGCTCGTCGTCGACGGCCGTCTCCAGAGCGGGATTGTCGTGCATCTCGGTCTCAATGCGCTCCTGGAGCTGCTGGATGGGCAACTCCACGAGCTGGGCCTGCAGCAGCTGCTGGGCTGAAATGCTTTGCCCGAGCCGTTGCTCCTGTCGCTGTTCCTGAATCTGAGTCTGAGCCTGTGCCATTAAAAATATCTTAACCCCTAACCCTTATCTATTATCTATTATCTTTTATCTCTTATCTACCTGTAGTATTCCTTCAGCTCCTCGGCCAGTTCATGCAGCATCGCGGGCTCCTGGTTGCCATAGCGCTGCCACACCTGCTGGCAGGGCAGCAGCAGCGGCGAGAAGGTCACCTCGCGGAGGTTGAGATACGGGTCGCAATGCTGGAAGACGTCGAGCAGCTCCACGACGTCGTCGGCCTTCAGCCGCAGCAGCCGGGCCATCTCCTGCACCTCAGGCGTCTGGCTGACCATCGTCTGCGGCGTCAGCTGGAAGTAGAGGTCGAGCACCAGCGTCAGTGCGACGGGCGTCAGCCGCTCGTCCTCGCTCAGCGGGCGGAAGTCGCGCTCGAAGGTCTCCTGCACCTCCACACCGTCGTAGAAGTCGTCGGCGGCGCCGAAGCCTTTCATCTCGCGCAGCAGCCGGACGGCCCGTGCCAGCCGCCGCGGATTGCCGCTGTAGGTCTGCCAGATGCGCTCGATGCGTGGCGTCTCCATGCGGTCGATCTGCTTCATGCGTGCCTGCAGGGCCTGGGGCGCGATGTGCAGCTCGAGGCTCAGGTCGATCATGTCGCGGCAGTAGAGGCGTTTGATGCCCGTCGGCTTCTTCAGATAGAGTTGCATCAGGAGCAGCCAGTAGTCGTCTTGCCATGCTGAGTTCTTTGCCATAACGGAGAGAGTTTTAACAAATTATCGGCAAAGTTACAAAAAATAGGGGAAAACCATGTGGCTTTCCCCTTTTTTTTTCATTTACGACGTGTTTTTCCTGTCGTCAGCCCTTCAGTTCGGCGGGCAGCACGGGCATGGCGCCGTTCTGGGTGCAGACGTAGGCCGACACCTTGACGGCCAGTCGGTGGGCCTCCTGGACCGTCTTGCCGCTGAGGATGGCGGCGCAGAAGGAGCCCGTGAACGAGTCGCCGGCGCCGACCGTGTCGGCCACCTCGACCTTCGGTGTCTCCTGGAACGACATCTGGCCGGGCGTGAAGACGTAGGAGCCGTTGGTGCCGCAGGTCAGCACGAGCATGTCGAGGTTATACTTGCCCAGGATGAGCCAGCACTTGTTCTCGATGTCGAGTCCGGGATAGCCGAACATACGGCCGATGAGCACGAGCTCCTCGTCGTTGATCTTCAGGACGTTGCAGCGCTGTAGGCTCTCCTTGATGACCTCCTTCGAATAGAACTGCTGGCGCAGGTTGATGTCGAAGATCTTCACGCAGTCGGCGGGCGTGTCGTCGAGGAAGCGCTGGATGGTCTGGCGGCTGACGACGTTGCGCTGGGCCAGCGAGCCGAAGCAGACGGCGCGGCAGGAGCGGGCAATCTGGCGGATGTCGTCGTCGTAGGGGATGTTGTCCCATGCCACGTTCTCCTTGATGTCATACGTGGGGATGCCCTGCTCGTCGAGCTGCACCTGCACGGTGCCCGTGGGGTAGGGCACGCGGGGCAGCAGGTCGTTCAGCCCGTGCTCGCGCAGCGAGTCGACGGTCTCGTCGGCCAGCCGGTCCTCGCCCAGTGCGCTGACGGCTATCGTGTTGTCCATGCCCAGGAACTGGCCTGCATGGTAGGCGAAGTTGGCGGGTGCGCCACCCAGTTTCTTACCTTCGGGAAGTACATCCCACAGGACCTCACCGAGTCCCACTACATATCTTTTCTCTTCCATAGTAATATTTATATTATTTAGCGGTTTTGATTTGTTTGATATAGGTAAAGAGATAGAGCACGCCGACAGCCATCACCAGCACGGCGCCAGCCTGGCCGAAGCCATCGCTCATGAAGCCCATGAGCAGGGGGAAGATGGTGCCGCCGAAGAGACCCATGATCATCAGTCCGCTGACCTCGTTCTGCTTCTGCGGCATGGCCGTCAGTGCCTGTGCGAAGACGATGGAGAAGATGTTGGAGTTGCCGTAGCCCACGAGTGCGATGGCCACATAGAGCTCCCATGCGTCATGGCCGACGAAGAGTAGCAGCATCGACAGGGCCATCATCACGACCGAGGCGATGAAGAACGTGCGGTTGTTCATCACGCGGAGGAAGAACGAGCCGGTCAGACAGCCGATGGTGCGGAAGATGAAGTAGAGCGACGTGGCGAAGGCGGCCTCGTTGAGCGTCATGCCGAGGCGCTCCATGAGGATCTTCGGGGCGGTGGTGTTGGTGCCCACGTCGATGCCCACGTGGCACATGATGCCGAGGAAGGAGAGCAGGACGATGGGCGTGCCGAGCAGCTTGAAGCACTCGACGAAGGTCGACGGGCGGCCCTCGATGGGCTCCTCCTCAATGCGTGTGCCCCAGAGGAGCAGCGTGGCCAGGACGCCGACGACGAGGAAGATGGCGAAGAGCACGCGCCAGTCGAGTCCGAACTCGGGGATGGCCTGCGTGGCGCCCCACATGGCCAGGTAGGGTGCCGAGAAGGATGCGATAGCCTTGATGAACTGTCCGAAGGTGAGCGTCGAGGCGAGGTTCTTGCCGCCGATGACGCTCGAGACGAGCGGGTTGAGCGACGTCTGCATCAGGGCATTGCCGATGCCGAGCAGCGAGAAGGCGACGAGCATGATGCCGAACGACTCGCCGAAGAGTGGCAGCAGCAGCGAGAAGACGGTGACGACGAGCGAGAGCACGACAGTCTTCTTGCGCCCGATCTTGTTCATCAGCATGCCCGTGGGGACGCTGAAGATGAGGAACCAGAAGAAGACCAGCGAGGGGAAGATGTTGGCGACGGAGTCGGTCAGCCCGAGGCCTTCCTTCACATAGTTCGAGGCGATGCCTACGAGGTCCACGAAGCCCATGCAGAAGAAGCAGAGCATCAGCGGGATGAGGGTGAGTTTGCTTGATTTTGACATAATTCTTAAATCTTAATTTCTAATCGCCTTCGGCGACAACTCTTAATTCTAAACTCTTAATTCTTAAGTTTTAATCGCCGCAGGCGACAACTCATAATTCTTAACTCTTAATTCTTAATTTCATAAATCGTGGCCTTGCCGCCCTTCACCTTGATGGTGTTATACGGCTCGGAGGGGAAGACGAGGTTGGTCATGGCCATGCTGCCGTCGGCACTGAAGGCCTCGATGCTGCAGCGGTCGATGAAGAGGCGCAGCTGGCGGACGGCACCATACGTGGGAGCTGTGGTGACGCAGGGGAAGGCCTCGCTGAACGACGTGTCGCCGCTTTTGGTGCGGTCCATGGCGAACTCCTGCTCCTGAGCGTCGTAGGTCATCACGACGCGCTCGCCCTTCATGTTGCTCAGCTCGATGGTGCACGTGCCCTTCACGTCGACCACGATCTCGCAGGTCTCCGTGGGCTTCTTCACCTTGGCGCCGCGCAGGGCCGCCATCTCGGGCGAGGGCGTGCTGGTCAGGATGGTCTCGCCGCCGACGGTCTTCAGTCCGAGGTCGCGGGGCAGGCCGTTGGCCGAGCGGAACTGGCGGGTGGGCACCTGGTTGGCATACTGCCAGTTCGACATCCACGGCAGTGCGACGATGCGTCCTTCGGGTGCTCCGTGGAAGGTGACGGTGGCATAGTGGTCCTTGCCGTAGTCCATCCACTTGGTCTCCGACGGGCTGTCCTCACACGTGAACCGGTGGCCGTCGAACTGTCCGACGAAGTATTGCGTGGCGCTTCCGCCGAAGGGTCCGCCCGGGTTGATGTTGAGCAGGAGCACCCACTTGCCTGATTGAGAATTGGGAATTGAGGATTGAGAATTGTTGCTGCGCACAGCTGAATCTTTAATTTTCAATCTTGAATCTTCAATATAGATGAGGTCGGGGCATTCCCAGACACCGCCGTGGTTGCCATATTCGCGGCCGAACGAGCTCTCGTATTGCCACTCCTTCAGGTTCTTCGAGCTGTAGAACTGCACCTCCTGGCCGACGGCCAGCACGACGATCCAGCGCTGCGTCGGCTCGTGCCAGAACACCTTCGGGTCGCGGAAGTCGGGTGCATTCTTGGTGATGACGGGGTTGCCGGCATACTTCGTGAACGTCAGTCCGCCGTCCTTCGAGTAGGCGATGCTCTGCGTCTGGGCTGAGCCGGCCGAGGTGTACATGGCGACGACGGCCCCCGGGCCGAAGCCGGCCGTGCCCCGATGGTCGACGACGGCGCTGCCCGAGAAGATGGCGCCCAGCCAGTCGGCCTCGATGGCCAGCGGCTGTGCCTCCCAGTGGATGAGGTCGCGCGAGGTGGAGTGTCCCCACGTCATGTTCTCCCACTGCGATCCGTAGGGGTTAAACTGATAATAAAGGTGCCAGACACCGTCCTTGTAGAACATGCCGTTGGGGTCGTTCATCCATCCGTAGAGCGGGGTGTGGTGATAGGCCGGGCGGAAGTGCTCGCGGTTCTGCGTGTCGAACGTGTCGCTGTATTTCATCTCGCGCCAGCAGGCGAAGTCCTTCAGCGGGCCCGTCTGACGGCGGTCGCCGTGGAAGGTGATGTCGAGCAGGCGCATGCCCTTCTTCAGCTGCAGCGGCACGTAGTAGTCAACCTTGTCGACAGCCAGCCGCACGTTGAGGCGCTGCATGAGCTCGTTGCTGTCGTCCAGCACGCAGATGTTGGCAATCTCTTCCTTCTCCTGGACGGGCAGCAGGAGATACTTCTGTCCCTGCTGCAGTCGCAGCATGCTGTGGTTGTCGCCCAGGATTTCCTGCGCGGCGGCACCCATGCACATGGCCATCATGGCAATCAGTGTCAATAGTTTTTTCATTCCTGATGTTCGGTTTTTAGTTATTCGTTAATGGATTTCTGCCGCAAAATTACGTTTTTCTTCCTTTTTATGCAATAAAAAATGATACATAATCTAATAAAAAACGTTCATTGTACCATAATTTCGGTACAATGAACGATTTTTCTCAGTCCTGATAATTATTTCAGCGGCGCTGAAATAATGTTCATCGTCGGCGAAATATTATTCTGCGTCGCAGAACGATCATCCTGCGTCGGCGAATGAGCTTCATCAACAGCTTGGCTGTCGCCGGACCGAACTATTTCCAGATGCTCTTCAGTCTCCGCACCTGGGCCTCGAAGGCAGCACCCGACGCCGAGAGACGGTCGTAGATGGTCTGCGGGAACACCAGGTTGGTCATCGACATGGTGCCTTCAGCCGTAAAGAGTTCCACCGACGACTGGTCGACGAAGAAGTCGAGCGTCACCTTGTCGCCCTCGACACAGAGCGGGGCCTGCATGGACGGGATCGAGAAGGTGCCGTTGAACGACGTCTGGCCCGTTGCCGACGTGCGGTGGGCGGTCAGTGTGCGTGCCGTGGCGTTCACGTCGACGACAAACTTCTCGCCGGCCTCGTTGCCCAGCGTGATGGTCGTGTTCTTGTCGAGCCCAACGGTCAGGCGCAGCTGGTAGGCATCCTGGGCATCGAACTGTCCTTCGGTGGCAGGGGCCCACGACGTTGCAATGTTGTCAATTTCCTTCACCACGGTCGAGGCCAGGAGCAGCTGTCCGTTATAGGTGGTCAGCTTCAGCTCGCGCGGCAGGGTCATGGCCGAGCGCCAGGGCGAGCAGGGCACGTTGCCGGCATACTGCCAGTTGTTCATCCAGCCGATCATGATGCGGCGGTCGGCCGTGTTGCTCCACGTCACGCCGGCATAGTTGTCCATGCCGTAGTCGAGCCATAGCGGGTAGTCGCGCTCGTCGGCCGTGAAAGTGGTGCCGTCGAACTGTCCGGGGAAATACATCATGCCCGAACCAAGGATCGGTCCGCCGGGGTTGACGCTGACCAGCAGCACCCACTTGTCGCCCATCTGGATGAGGTCAGGGCACTCCCACTGCAGCGAGGGGCGTCCGGTCAGGGGCACGACGAAAGTGCTGAGGTGGCGCCACGACTTCAGGTCGGTGGAGCCATAGAACTCCACGCCCATCTTCCAGCCCTTGGCCAGGACCATGATCCACTGACGGCTGTCGGCATGCCAGAACACCTTCGGGTCGCGCAGGTTGTCGTCGTCGTTCTTGATGACGGGGTTGCTGGCATAGCGGGTGAAGTTCTTGCCGCCGTCGGTGCTATAGGCCACAGACTGCTGCTGCACGCCGCTGGCCGAGGTGTAGATGGCCACCATGCTGCCAGCACCGAAGCCGGCGGTATTGTCACGGTCGACGACGCACGAGCCGCTGAAGATGTCGCCAAGCTCGTCGCGCGTCAGGGCTACGGGCTGCTCCTTCCAGTGTAGCAGGTCGGTTGACGTGGCGTGTCCCCACGACATGTTGCCCCAGTCGTTGCCCTGCGGGTTATACTGATAGAAGAGGTGATACGTGCCGTCGACATAGACCATGCCGTTGGGGTCGTTCACCCAGTTCTTGGCCGGCGTGTAGTGGATTTGGGGCCGGTAGTGCTCGTCGTAGCCAGCCGACGTGGCCGGCTCCTCACTGCTGGGCTGCTCGGGCTGTGGATCGTCGATCAGCGGATTGTAGTCCTGACCGTTGTTGTCGTCGCCGCCACAGCCGGCGATGACAGCCGTCATCATGACGGCTGCCACCAGGCGTAGTATGGAACGATTGTTGATCATCATCGCTTATCGGGTCTTCAGGTATTCAAGTGAGTTCTTGGCCAGCGTGAGCACGTTATCCTGATAGATGTTGTTCTTCGGGTGAGCGCTCTTGTCGGGCGTGCCGTCGGGGTTCTTCATCGAGAACTCGCAGCCGCCGTTACCGATACAGAGCAGTGTGCCCTTGAACTCGGTGTTGCCCTGCTGGGCCTCCCAGACGTTCATCTGGCTGACCCAGTCGATCTGGCTGTCCCACGTGCCGAGGGGATAGATGCCGTAGGTCTGGGTGAGCTGCGTGTAGCAGGCCTCCTCCTGGTTGCCGATGCCGGTGTAGAGCGAGGGCAGGTTGAAGAACAGGCAGTTGTGGTCCTCAGTCCAGCCCGGGCCCTTGAAGGCGATGAGCTTCGTGCGGTCGGTCGACTCGACCTCCAGGCCCTTGTAGATGGGGTGCGTGGAGTGGTCCTTCGAGAAGCGTCCGCCGGGATTCAGCTGCACAGCCATCTTCCAGACGTCGTTGTTGATGCCTCCCACGCCGGTGCCGATGGCGCGGTCGTTGTTCTTCATGTCGTCAAGGTTGATGCGTCCCAGATGACCGGCATAGGTGGTGGCGTGGCTCCAGAGGAGCATCGAGCCGCCTTCGGCATACCACTGGCGGATGATGGGCGTGGCGGCCTGGACTACCTCGGGGATGGCGAAGACCTCGGCCTCGCCGACGCCCTCGAGGTCGCGCATCCAGAAGAGCACGCGGAAGGGCTCCACGTCGTCGGCCGACTTGACGTCGCCGAAGTAGACATACTGTGCTGTAGGATAAGTCTCATGCAGCCAGAGCCATGCCGAGGCCTCGTCGTCGTCGCCGTCGGCCACAAGCTGTTCGGGCGTAGCATAGACGCTGAGGAAGCCGATGGCGGTCTTACCGATGCGCAGCGAAGAAGTCGTAGCGAGCGAGGTGCCCTTGTCGTTCTTGGCTACGAGGGTGACGTTCCACGTGTCGCCCGTCTCCACATCATTAATAGTATAAGAGGTGGAAGTGCCGGCCAGCGTCTGGTTGATGACATCCTTGCCATTGGTGGCAGTGAACAGGATGCTGGTAGCATCGGCAGCACGGTTCCACTCGATGAGGGCGTCGTAGCCGCCGGCCTTGTCAATCTGCGACATCTGCACGCCGCTGATGCTCGTGGCACCCTCGCGGGTGTACTGCTTGACGACGCCGGTGGAGAAGTTCTGGCCGTCGGTGAGCTTGAAGACATACTCGAAGGGCACGTTCGTGGGAACGTCCTTCTGGGTGTAGCTGGTGCCGCTGACGATCTCAGAGGCTGAGAGCGTGCCGTTGCGGTAGATGGTCACTTGCATCTGGGCCGTCTGGGCAGGCCAGCTGATGACGTAGTCGTCACCCTCGAGCTGTCCGGTGATCTGTCCGGCGTCGGGGGCCTGCAGCTTCATGGCCTCCTGTTCGTAGTCCTTGTCCTGGCAGGAAGCAAGTAGCCCCCCACCAACTCCCCCGAGGGGGAGAGCAGTAAGAAAATAGACTGCAAATTTTATGATATTCTTTTTCATCTTGCTTTTTCTGTTTTGGGTTTTCTTATTGACTTGTCTATTTGTTCCCTCCCCTCGGGGAGGGCCTGGGAGGGGGCTCCCATTAGTTGTATCCCTTGTTCTGGGTGTACAGTCCGGGCACGTAGTAGAGCTGGATGTAAGGCAGGGGGAAGTACTCGTTCTTGGCGGGCGTGTAGTGAGCGTCGCGGTAGTACTGGGCGTAGGTCTGGCCGTCGTAGCTGACGTTCTGCTCCGTCTCAAAGAACTTGTTCAGCGTCTGTGAGGCGATGCCCCAGCGGCGCAGGTCGAAGTAGCGGCCGTTCTCCATGGCCATCTCCAGCCGGCGCTCCCACTGCAGGCACTGGCGGGCCTGCTCCTTGCTCTGGAAGTAGCTCTGCGGATAGAGGGCGATGTCGCACTGGTCGGCAGCATACTGGATGTGCTTGGCCACGCTGTTCTTGGCGCGCTGGCGGATGTCGTTGATGATCTGGCGGGCCTCCTCGAGCTGTCCGGTCTCAATGAGTGCCTCGGCACGCATGAGCATGACGTCGGTGTAGCGCAGCACGTAGTCGTTCATGGCAAAGGCCTGCCAGGGGTTGTCGAAGGTCTCGCCCTTGGAGCGCTGCGGCACCTCCTTCAGCGAGGCATAGTAGCCGTAGGTGTTCGGTGTGCGCGAGTTGTCCTTGGTCATGGTGTACTCCACCTCATACTTGTAGGGGAAGGTTGGCATGCCCACGGTGTGGAACAGGCGGGGATCCCACTTCTGTGCCGTCGGCACTCCGTTGACGGGATAGCTGATCTGGTCGTTGTAGTCGTTGAACATGGGCAGTCCGTCGCGGGTCTTGAAGGCGTTGACGAGGTTCTGCGTGGGCTTGTGGAAGTCCCATCCGCACGACCAGATGCCCCAGCAACCGTTCAGCATGTTCGACCAGTTGGCACGTCCGTAGAGGGTGTTGTCGTCCTGATAGTCAGAGTGCTGCACGGCGAAGATGCTCTCCTTCGAGTTCTTGTACTCGGGCAGGAAGATGTCGCCGAAGTCCTCAAGGTAGCCATAGCTGGAGTTCTTGACAATCTCGGTGTACTTCAGCACCTCCTGCATATACTGCTGGTTGATGTGGCTCACGCCGGTGTTGGCCTCGTAGCCGTCGCCCCAGGCCAGCGTCAGATAGCACTTGGCCAGATAGGCTGCGGCGGCAATCTTGTTGGCGCGTCCGCCCTCGCTTTGGCTGACGGGCAGCACATCGTAGGCAGCCTTGAAGTCGGCGATGATCTTCTCCATCAGCTCCTGGTGGGTGAACTGGTTGTTGGGCGTCTGCTCCTCGGTGTGATTCTTGTAGACCTCTTCGTCGACCCAGGGCACCTGATACCACATCTGCACGAGCTTGAAGTAGAAGTGGGCACGCAGGAAGCGCACCTCGCCCTCGCGGATCTTGGTGGTCTCCTCGCCCAGCTTCTCGTTGCCATACTGGGCGAGCGACACCAGGGCGCGGTTGCAGCGCGAGATGCTGCAGTAGAAGTGATACCACTGCTCGTCCATGTGGTCGGGCGTGGAGGCGGTCAGCGTCGACCACACCTCGACGGGATGATAGTTCGTGTCGGTGGTGCCCGAGCCGCCCTTCATGGCATCGTCGCTGGAGACGTCGCCGTAGGGCCAGAGGTTGAACGGATAGGTGTACCAGTCGTCGCCCAGCTTGGCATAGGCCGAGGTGACCATCTCGTTAGGCTGGCTCATGGCGAGGTCCTCGCTGATGACGCCCTGTGGGGTGACGTCGATGAAGTCGTTGCAGCTTACCAACGCTGCGCTGAAAGCGAAGCCTGCGAGGCCAGCACAGATGATTTTGTTTATCTTGGTAATCATAATTGTTTCTTTTCGATGTTTAACATTAAATCTTCAATCTTCAATCTTCAATTAAAACGAAGTCTGAATGCCGAACGAGACTGACGTGCTGTTAGGATACATCCAGCGGGGGTTCTCAGGGTCAGAGCAGGTGAGCGATGAGGACTTCAGCGTCAGCAGGTTGTGAGCCGAGAGATAGACGCGGGCGCTGGTCATCTTGATGGGTTTGAGCAGACGCTCGGGAATGTTGTAGCCCAGCTGCACCTGGCGAAGCTTGGCGTAGGAGCCGTTCTCGACGAAGTAGGTCGAGGCGCGTCCCTCGTTGCCGACGTTGTTGGTGGTCAGTGCGGGAATATCGCTGCCGGTGTTGGCCGTTGTCCAGGCGTCGAGCATGCGGTTGCCCTTGTTCGAGCCGGCGTCGGTGATGGAGTAGAAGTCGGTCTGGAACTTCTGGTCGTTGTAGACATCCTGTCCGGCGACGCCCTGCCAGAACATCGAGAAGTCGAAGTCCTTGTAGGCGAGCTCGACATTGAGACCCCACGAGAAGTTGGGCACGGGGTTGAAGATCCAGGTCTGGTCCTGCTCGTTGATGAGGCCGTTGCCGTCGAGGTCGGCATACTTCAGGCCACCCACGCGGGCGTTCTCCTGACCGCTGGCGATGACCTCCTCGCGGTTCTGGAAGAGTCCGTCGACGACGTAGCCGACGATTGAGCCGTAGGGCTTCTTCGACTCCACGAGGTTCTCTTTGGCCGTGTGGACGTAGGAACCGGTGGTTGTCTCAGGCAGGTAAGTGACGCGCTGGCGGAAGAAGTCGAGGTTGCCGTTGACGTTGTAGCGCAGGCCGTACTCCGTGGTGTGGCGATATCCCAGGGCAAACTCCATACCCCAGTTGCGCAGGCTCGGACCGTTGAGCCACGAGGCGCCGCCCTCACCCATTGAGCCGAGGTAGGCGGGATTGATGAGCATGTCCTTCACATTCTTGATATAGGCATCGACGGTGCCGTAGACGGAGCTGCCGAAGAGGGTGAAGTCGAGACCGAGGTTGTACTGCTCTGTGGTCTCCCACTTCAGGTTGTTGTTCTGCGACTGCGTGGCACGGAAGCCCGAGGGATAGATGCCGCTGCCCTGCAGGGCCAGGTCGTAGGCCGTCGACTCGTTGCGGCCGCCACCATACGTAGCGGCGTAGAGTCCGTAGCGGGCGTAGTTGGAGATGGCCTGGTTACCGGTCTCACCCCACGATGCACGCAGCTTCAGGTCGTTGATCCAGTCCTGATGGAGATTCTCTGAGAGACGATAGCCAAGGGTGAAGGCAGGGAACGTACCGTAGCGGTTGTTCTCGCCGAAGCGCGAGCTGCCGTCGCGACGGATGGTGAACGAGGCGAGCACCAGGTCCTTCCAGTTATAGTCGAGCTTGCCGAAGAACGACACGAGGTTGTAGCCCTCGCGGATACCGCCGGCACGCTGTGTGCCCGTGGCGGCGTCGGGCCACATATAGTCGTAGTTCTCCAGGGCGTACATCTGGGCGTAGGCATTGGAGCGCTCCTCGACGTCGCGGTGGAGCTCCATACCGGCCAGGACGATGAAGTTGTGGTCGGCAGCAAGGGTGAAGTTATAGTTGGCGGTGTTCGACCATGTCCACTTGACTGAGTTCTTCGCACCGAGGTTTGACGACGGCGTCGAGTTGTTCACCACGTCCGAGTGCCAGGTGTAGGTGACGCTATGGATGAACTCCGACCAGTAGTCGAGACCGAAGTTGGAGCGCAGCGTCAGACCCTTGACGGGCTGCAGGTTGACGTAGGCATTGCCGAATATGCGCCACATCTTCAGGCGGTTGTCGCGGTTGTGATAGAGCTCGCGCAGGGGATTCTGACGGTCGCTCATGCCGCCCACGGGACCCGAGAAGGTCGTGCCGTCCTCTTCATAGACGGGCAGCGTGGGGGCCATCTTCAGGGCGTTCTCCAGCGGCTGGCAGTCCACCTGGTCTGAGTAGGTGATGGTGGCATTCTCGCCGACGGTGACAATCTTGTTCACCTTGTACGAGGTGTTGATGCGGCCCGAGAAGCTCTCGAAGTCGGTGTACTTCAGGATACCGTTGTTCTTCTTATAGCCGAAGGAGAACAGCGCCGACGAGCGGTCGGTGGCGTTCGACAGCGACAGGTCGTAGTTTTGCGAGAAGCCCGTGCGCGAGATCTCGTCCAGCCAGTCGGTGTCGCTGAAGCGCATGGTGTGCTTCGAGTTCATGTAGCCGTCATAGAGGCCGTTGACCGTGAACTGGCGCATTGCGCCTGTGGCGGGGTCGTAGGCCTGGATGGGCGTACCGGCCGAGGCATTGAGGTTCAGTCCGTAGTTCGAGGCGTAGGCCACGGGGTCCAGACCGTCGTTCATGGCAGCCTGTGCCATGGCGGTGGCATACTCGGCGGTGTTGGCCAGCTTCATCATCGACTGCGAGTTGTAGAACTGGGCGGTCAGGTTGGCCGAGAAGTCCACCTTCACCTTGTCGCCCTTCTTGCCCGAGCGGGTGGTGATGATGATGACACCGTTAGCAGCGCGCGAACCGTAGATAGAAGCCGAGGCGGCGTCCTTCAGCACCTGCATCGACTCGATGTCGTTCATGTTCAGCGTGTTCAGGTTGGTCGTCGTCGGCACGCCGTCAATAATAAAGAGGGGGTCCTGCGACGAGTTGAACGAGCCACCGCCACGGATGCGCACCGTGCCGGCGCCAACGGGCGAGCCGTTGCTCGTGATGGTCATGCCCGGCACCTTACCCTGCAGCGCGCGCATGGGGTCGGTGTCGCTGGAGGTCTTCAGCTCGTCGGTCTTCACGACGGCCACCGAACCCGTCAGGTCGGCCTTGCGCTGCGTCTGGTAACCGGTGACGACCACCTCGGCCAGTTCCGAAGCGTTCTCTTTCAGTTGAACTTTCATGCCGGTGGCGGCAGGCATCTCGACGGCATCGTAGCCGATGTAGGTGATGACGAGCATCGTCCCCGGTGCAACTTTCAGCTTGAAGTTTCCGTCGAAATCGGTCACAGAACCGTTTGAGGTCCCTTTTTCCTTTACCGTGGCACCGATGACTCCCTCGCCGAACTCGTCGAGGACGGTGCCCGTAATCTCCGTCTGCGCGTACATAGCAGTAGCGGCAAACATGAGCACGAGGCTCAGAAAGATTCTCTTTGCTTTTTCCATAAATCTTTGCGGTTAGTAATGATAATTAAAAAATCTGCCGCAAAGGTAGTGGAAATCGGGGCGTTGGCAGTAAAAAAATCGTTCGTCGCGGGCAAAAATTGTTTCGTTGTAACATTTTTGCTCGAAGACGAACGATTTTTGTTATTCAACTTACGAGGGGCTTTGCTTGCTGGGAGTGAAGGGGAGTGAAGGAGTAGTGAGGAGGGAGTGAAGGGGACGTCAGTTTTTTCGCGACCATTAAGGGATAGAGTGACGTCCTTTTCACTCCCCTTTCACTTCTTCTTCACTTCCCCTTTACTCCCCTTGACTCCCCTTGACTCAAATGTTTTATTACTGTTTCATATCGGTGGGACTCTTGCCGAATTCGTCCTTGAAGCACTTGGTGAAGTAGCTTGGGGCGGTGAATCCGACGGCGTAGGCCACCTCGCTGACCGACTTGTCGGTGGTCAGCAGCATCTGGTAGCCGCGGTTCAGACGGGCCGTGCGGAGTAGCTCGACGGGCGACGAGCCAGTGACGGACTTCACCTTGCGGTAGAGTTGCACGCGGCTGAGGTGCATGTCGGCGGCGAGGTCCTCGACGCTGAGCTCGCTCTCGGCCAGGCGCTTCTCGACGACGTCCTTGAAGCGGATGATGAAGGCGGTGTCGGAGAGTCCTGCGCTCTGGGGCTCTGAGCCCGTCGGCTGGTCTTTCTGTCCGGTCGGCTGGCCTTCCCCGGACGGGGTGGCGACGTCGGTCGGCTCCTGCCCTTGGGTGTCGTCGCCCTCTCCTTCCTTGGTGAGGGCTGTCTGCGGCTCGTTCTCCAGGTTCCACAGGTTGCTCACCTCGCGCTGGTGGCGCAGGCTGATCTTGCCCTGCTCGAAGAGGTAGAAGAGCAGGATGACGAGCAGCAGCAGGACGATGACGCCGAGGGCGAGCAGCGTGATGATGCGCTGCGAGTTGAGGCGCTTGAGGTATTGGTCCGACTGCTCATGCAGTTGGTCCAGGTAGGTCGACTGGCGTTGGGTCTCGGCGCTCTGCATCTGGATGACCGAGGCGTTGTCGGGCGTGACGAGGGCCGTCTGCAGGCGGTTGTCCTTGGCATAGGGGCGCCCCTCGAGGATGTCGAGGGCCAGCTGGAGCACCTCGTCGCCGTGGGTGGGATAGATGCACGAGGCCATGAGCAGCGAGTCGAGCACCAGCTCGATGCCTCCGCCCTCGCCCGGCAGGGCGTCGATGCCGCAGAATTTTAGTGAAGAGTGAAGAGTGAAGAGTGAAGAATTTGCTGCCGCCATGGTTTCAAGCGCAGAATCTGTGGCGGCAGCAAATTCTTCACTTTTCACTTTTCCTTTTTCCTTCAGCATGGCGCGTCGGGCACCCATCGCCATGCGGTCGTTCTGACCGAAGACGTAGTCGATGTTGCCGAGCTCACCCTCATACTTCTGTATCGCCTCGTAGCCGCTTTCCTCCGTCCAGTCGCCCTGCAGCGAGGCGACGAGCTCCAGGCCGGGATGACGGCCCAATGCCTCGGCGAAGCCCTCGTGGCGCTCGATGGCCGGCGACGACCCTTTGAGGCCCATGACCTCGACGACACGGCCGCGGCCGCCAAGCTGCGCGGCGATGAACTCGCCCATCATGCGGCCCATCTCGCGGTTGTCGGCGCCGATGTAGGCGGTGAACTTCTCGGTGTTGGTCTTGCGGTCGAAGACGATGACGGGAATGCCGCTGTCGAAGACGCGGTCGATGACCGGCGTGACCGTGGCCACCTGGTTGGGCGCCACGATGAGCAGGTCGATGCCCTCGCTGACGAACTGCTCTATCTGGCTGATCTGCAGCTCGTCGCTGTCGTCGGCCGAGGCGAACCGCAGCTCGATGTCGTCGTGCGAGTAGGCGCCCATGCGCAGTTCGCTGTTCAGCTTGTCGCGCCAGATGTCCTGCGAGCACTGGCTGACGCCGATGACGAAGCGTGGCTCGCGGCGGGCGCATCCCGTCAGCAGCACGATCGTGGAGAGTATTATTATGTATAAGGTACGCCTCATGCTTTGTTTTTATCGGGAATCGTTGTCAGCTTGCTTTCGATTGGAAGGCCAGGGCATACATCCGCATCTGCTTGACCATGGCCACGAGGCCGTTGGAGCGGGTGGGGGAGAGGTGCTCCGTGAGCCCGATGCGGTCGATGAAGTAGAGGTCGGCCGCGAGGATGTCCTCCGGCGACTGCAGGTCGAGCACGCGGATGAGCAGCGCGACGATGCCCTTCACGATGAGGGCGTCGCTCTCGGCCTGGAAGTGGACGAGCCCCTCGGCGGTCAGGTCGGCCTGGAGCCACACGCGGCTCTGGCAGCCGTCGATGAGGTTCTGTTCGGTCTTATACTTCGGGTCGAGCGGTTCCTGTTCGCCGGCCAGGTCGATGAGCAGCTGGTAGCGGTCCATCCAGTCGTCGAAGTCCTGGAATTCGGCGATAATCTCGTCTTGTCGTTCGTTGATGGTCATTGTGGTTAAAGTATTATTGTCAATGATGCTGCAAAAGTACAAATTTTTAGAGACAAATCGTCAAAAATCGTCGAATTTTTTAATCAACCAATTCGACGGAAGGACTGCCTGAATCTTTTTTCACGGCGCGGAATACTATTTTCAAGGCTTGAAAATATATTTCCACGCCGCGGAATATTATTTTCAAGCCTTGAAAATAGTTTGAAGCTCTTTTTTCGGTTGGTATAAGGGGGGTGGGGTCTGTAATTAACCCACAGAAAATTTTGTGGGACTCCTTATTGTTCGGTGACCAGCTTGAAGAGCTTGTCGGAGGGGCGGACCTTGGCGCTGACGGGGATGGCGACGGGCTGGCCCTGAGGGGCCTCGCTGACGGGGCGGCCGTCGTTGTCGTGGATCTCGGTGCAGTCGAGATACATCACGCCCGTCGTGGGCCCGGTGACGAGCAGACGGTCGCCCAGGCGGAAGGTGGTGGCTTCGACCTGGAACTCGCCGACGCCGAGCCGCGAGTAATACTTCGTGGCGCGGCCGACGTAGACCTTGCGCTCGGTGGCGTTCGAGCCGTAGTTCTTGTTCCATTCGCCGAGCAGCTGGCCCTGATAGTAGCCGTCCCAGAAACCGCGGTTGAAGACGGTGGCGAGGCGGCGGTCCCACTCGTCCTTGCGCTCCTCGGTGAACGTGCCGTCGATGACGGCCTGGATGGCTTCCTTGTAGCACTTGACGACGGTATAGACATATTCGGGTCCGCGGGCGCGGCCCTCGATCTTGAAGACGCTGACGCCGGCCCGCATCAGCCGGTCGATGAAGCGCACGGTCTTCAGGTCCTTCGGGCTCATGATGTATTTGTTGTCGATCTCGAGCTGATAGCCCGTCTCGTTGTCCGTGGCGGTGTAGGAGCGGCGGCACACCTGGATGCACTCGCCGCGGTTGGCCGAGCGGTTGGCCTGGTCGAGCGACATGTAGCACTTGCCCGAGACGGCCATGCACAGGGCGCCGTGGCAGAACATCTCGATGCGCACCAGCTGGCCCGAGGGGCCGCAGATGTGCTCCTCGACGATGGCGCGGTGGATGGCTTCGACCTGCTCGATCTTTAGCTCGCGGGCCAGCACGACGACGTCGGCAAACTGGGCATAGAACCGCAGCGCCTCGACGTTCGAGATGTTGAGCTGGGTGGAGAGGTGGACGCTCGTGAAGTGAGAAGTAAGAGGTGAGAGGTGAGAAGTGGGAAGTGAGAAGTGAGAATTGAGAGGTGAGAGGTGAGAAGTTTTATTACCTTTGTCGGCAGAGGCTTCATCGGGACAGTGGTTATAAAACTTCTCACTTCTCACTTATGACTTCTCACTTCTGCTTTCTGACTTCTCACTTCTCACTTCTGACTTCTGACTTGAAAGACAGTACTGCATGACGGCCACGTCGCTGGCGATGATGGCGGTGATCTGGGCCTCGCGGGCGGCGTCGATGATCTGGCGCATGAGCGGCAGGTCCTCGTCGTAGATGATGGTGTTGACCGTCAGGTAGCTCTTCATGCCGTGCTCGCGGCAGGTCTGGGCGATCTCCTTGAGGTCGTCGATGGTGAAGTGGTTGGCCGAGTGGGAGCGCATGTTGAGCTGCTCAACGCCGAAGTAGATCGAGTCGGCGCCGGCCTGGATGGCGGCCGTGAGCGATTCGCGCGACCCTACGGGGGCCATGATCTCAAAATCTGATATGTTCATGATGGGTTTATTCATAGGAAGTTAGCACCAAAAAAAGGAGGTTGGACGACTCGGATTCGAACCGGGAATGACAGAACCAAAACCTGTAGTGTTACCATTACACCATCGTCCAAGAATAAAGAAAACAGGCGACTTCCTCGGAAATCGCCTGCAAAGTTAGCGCTTTTTTTTGAAAGCACCAAATCTTTCGCCTGAATTTTACTTAACCACGACCTTGAACTGTCGTTCTAGCTCGTTCTCGTTCGGAAAAGAGAGCGCGTGCTCTCTTTTCTCTCACTTAACCACGACCTTGCGGACGCTGCCGTCGCTCATGCGGACGATGTTGAGGCCCTTCTGGGCGGCGGGCAGCTGACGGCCGTCGAGCGAGTAGCGCTCGGCGACGGTGGTGGCGGCGTTGCTCTCGGTGCTCACGATGCCTGAGGGATCGACATACTTGGGCATCTTGAACTTGGCGGCATTCTCGATGTAGCCGTTCCACTGGTTGACCAGCAGGGCGACCACCCATACGTTCTCGCTGGTGATGGTGCTCTTCAGCTTCGAGGGCAGGCTGAGCGAGAATGAACTCTCGACGGCAGCATCGTCAGGTGCGGCGATGATAGGCTCTGCCTGATTCTCGCCCTCGCTGTAAGACGAGGCGATGGCCACGTCGTTGAACTTCAGACCGGTGACGCTGGTCTTGCCATACTTGCCGCCACGGCAGAAGATGGCCAGGTCGCCGCCGTCGTTGCGTGTGGCGTAGTTGTTGCCCTGAGTCCAGCTGCTGTCGGTGCCGCTGAGGCTGTCGGCCACGAGGACGTATTCAATGTCGTAGCTCTCGCCGTTGATGAGCGACTCGACGGTGGCCGTGGCCTTGACGGTGTTCTCGTCGGCCCACTCGCCCTTCACCTCAAGTCCGGCCATGGCCTGCTGCTGCAGAGCGGCCTCCAGGTCGTTCTTGATGCCGAAGGCAGTGCTCTGTGAGCTGCCGTAGTAGGGGTCAACGGTCAGCTGACGGTCGATGGTGCAGCTGGGAGCGCTGCTCAGGCCGATGTTGGCATAGTCCTCAATGAACATGGCGTCGCTGTTGTTATACTGGTGGACGGCGATGTTGACGATATCGTCGGGGAAGGTCTTACGCATGAGCTCCATGCCCACGATGCCGCGTGTGCACCAGGGGCAGCCCGTGCCGGTGAGCTCCTCGACGGCCACGCGCTTCTTCACGCTGCGGCTGGTGGTCGTCACGAGGCCATAGCCGGCCGACTCGGCGGCAGCCAGCTCGTTGTCGGCATCGTTCACCTTGGTGATGACGACGGCGCGGCGCTCGGTGCCTTCCTTGCTGGAGGCGTTGAAGGTCAGGTCGAACGTGGTATACTCGTTGAAGCATACCTCGTCGGCAATCTCCACTGTCTTCTCTTCACCGGCCTGGCCGTCGACGTTGACGGTATAGACGAGGCTGGTGATCGGGTTCAGACCCGTGTTGTGGATGGCAATGGTGCCTTCCTTCGACTCTCCGGGACGCATGATGATGGAGCTGTAGTCGAGGGCCTCAGCTGCATTCTCAGCTGAGAAGTCGCCTTCCACGATGGCCTGCACGCTGAGGTTCATCTCGCCGAAGTCGTAGATATAATTGGCATTAAACCCATATTGCTCGTTGTTCAGACCCTTGACAAAGACGGTATAGCCGTGACCCACGGGGGCGTAGCCCGACCAGGGGAAGCATTCGTTGTAGTAGTACTTGCCGTTGTTGGTGTTCTTCTGGATGTAGCTGAAGCCCAGCAGCAGACCGTCGACGCTGTTGACGTCAATCACGTAGGGATCGACGTCGACCGTGTTCCATCCCGTCTTAGGCGCGTCGATGGCGCCTTCAGCGACGTTGGCACTGATGTTTCCGCCCACGAGGGGAGCGAGGAAGACGGAGGCCTTGGTGTCGAGGTCCTGGGTGAAGGCCACACGGAGCTGCTTGACCTTGGCGCCGTCGAACATCTTGAGGTCGTCAGCCGTGAGGAGCTGATACATGTAGACGGTGGTGGCGCTGGCGACATAGTTTGGCAGTCCGTAGGCGGCGTTGTCCCTGGCCACGTCGAGATACTTGTCGGAGCTGTAGCTACCCATGTTGACCGCGGTCATTGAGCTGCTTGCGTCATACACGAAGCGGACGGTGATGGCGGGGCCGTAGCCGATGACTTCCTCACCGGGCTGCTCGACGGGACGGCCGAACTGCGTCTTGGTGACAATGTTGAAGACATGGATCTGCAGGCGGGCCTCCCATGTGGCATACTGGCCCACGACGGGCATCCACTCGGTCTGGATGTCGGCCTTGTAGTCCGCGGCGGCGATGCTCTTGGCCGAATAGCCCGAGCCGTTGAGCGTCATGCAGTTGCCGAAGGCGCAGGTCTGCCATCCGCCGTTGGGCTTGCGGCTGAGGTCCTCATACATGCTGACGGCGGCCTTCTCGCCCGACTTGTTCTGCACGTAGAGGGGCACGATCATCTGGCCCTGGTTGTTGATCTTGCTGACCACGACGGTCGAACCGTTGGCAACGACATTTCCCTGCTCGTCGACAAACTGGAACGATTCGTCCAGTCCTTCATCCGTCACGATCTGTGCCTGAGCGCTCAGGGTGCCCAGCATCAGCAGTGACATGCAATAGTAGAAAAATCTTTTCATAAGCTTTATTGATTTAATTAGTTTCTGTTAGTCATTCACTTTGAGTGGGCGGCTGACCACCTGGACGACCTCGTCGTTGTTGTAGACGAAGGCGACGATGCTGAGGTTCTCGGCCTTC
This sequence comes from Prevotella sp., assembly GCA_017470345.1. GTDB lineage: Bacteria > Bacteroidota > Bacteroidia > Bacteroidales > Bacteroidaceae > Prevotella. The sequence goes on along the minus strand of JAFUEP010000024.1, from coordinate 126,035 downwards.
CACTCGGGCTTGAGCGTGGCGGTGTAGCTGAACTCGCGGGCGTCGCCCAGTCCGCTGACGCTGACGTCCTCGCCCCAGTCGCCGTTGACGGCGGCGCGCAGCACGTGGTTGTGCTCATAGTCGGCGATGTGCTTGCCCATGTCGTCCTGCTCGGCGATGATGCCGTCCTCGGTGATCCACACCTGCAGCTTGCCGCTGGCCGACTGGCCCTCGCGGGTGCAGATGACCTTCACGTCGACCTCGGCCTTCGTCGGGTCGTCGTCGGCCTGGCTGGCCTTGACGCGGATGTCGAGGGGCGTCTCCATGCTGAGGGCATAGGTGACGGCGAAGTCCCAGATGGTCTTGTCGAGCACGCGTCCGTCGCCGCCGTCGAGGCGGTTGACGAGTCCGGCGGGCTTATACTCCATCTTCCAATAATTATAATAGGTGTTGCCGAGCTCATTGCCCAGTCCGGCCGGCTCCATGATGCCCTGCATCTGCGAGTGGATGGCCACGGGGACGATGCGGTCGCCGTAGCTCAGCTGGAAGGTGTGGATGAGCCGGGCGGCGTCAGGACAGTTGGGGCACTTCTGGCCCGTGTGGTCCTCGATGAGCACGCGGCGCTCAATGGGCTCGACGGGCGCATCCCAGAGGCTGTCGACCTCGACGGGCTGGGGGATGGAGTCGACGACGACGCGTGTGCTGACGGCCACCATGCGCTCGTTCTCGTCGATGTCGGAGCAGGCGGTGAGCGCTGCGACGACATTGCAGCACAGGAGGACAGCGGCGGCGATGAGGTTATGTCGGTTTTTCATCTCTGTTGGGGGCTTTTGTTTAGAAGTTGTAGTTGTAGGAGAGCGTGAAGCCCTTCTGGGCGGGAATCCATCGGCAGACGCCACCCGAGCAGTTGTAGCCGGCGCGGGTGCGGCCGTAGCCGGCCTGCAGGCGGTGGGAGCCTACGTTGTAGGTGATGAGTCCCTGATAGTAGTGGTAGTGGGTGTTCTCCTTGTAGTAGAGCGGGTCGCTGTCGCCCACGTTCCACATGTCGCTCAGGGTGATCATCCAGTGGGGAGCGAGCGAGAGCTCGGCCAGTCCGTAGACCCAGTCGCCCTCGTCCTGCGATGTCGACAGATACTGTGCCTCGACGCGCAGGGTGGTCTTGGGCGAGAACTGATACTTACCGTCGGCGACGAAGATGTCGCTGTGGATCATGCCGCCGTGGCCCTCGATCTGCGTCTTGTTGTAGCGCTGGTTCATGTACATGAGGTTGAGCTTGAAGGCTTTCGAGAACTTGCGCGAGAGCTGGATGTCGAGGTCCTGATAGTAGGTGTGGTCGCCCCACTTGAGCCATTTCGAGGTGTAGCCGCTGGTGCCGGCCAGGTCGGTGGTGCCGCCGATGGCGTGGCGCTGCTGTCCGTCGATGAACTTGCGGTCGATGGCGCGGACGTATGAGTAGTTCACCTTGAGGTTCATGCCGTACTTGCCGCCCAGGGCCGTCTTGCGCTTGAAGTTGTAGCCCAGCTCGGCCTGGTAGGCCCACTCGCCGTCGGCCAGCTGCGTGGCGTAGGGATAGAGGGCGGCCAGTGCGTAGGTCTGGTCCTGGGTGAAGGCGGGCAGGTGGTTGATGGCCGACGAGGTGCCGATGACGGTGCGGTCGCTCTTGAAGGCCATGTTCTCCGAGCGCTTGGCCTGGAGCAGGAGGCTGAGGCCCTTGCGCGAGTAGCTGGTCGAGAGCATGGCCACCTCGCCCTTCTTGAAGATATATCCGTTGGCGAAGGTCGGGTCGTCAGTCTTCTGGGCATACTCCAGCAGGAGCGAGAAATTGCCCGTGTTGAGGTTGGCGCGGGCGTCCCAAGCGTTGACGTAGCGCGGCTGGTTCATCTGCCATGTGGTGATGGTCGTCGTGTGGGCCGTGGTGTCCCTGACGGCCTCAGTGCGCTGGAACGTGCCGGGCTCCTCGTGCTTGTTGACCCACGAGCCGCCCAGGGTGAGCGTCGTGCCGCTCTGCTGCATCGAGGGGATCCAGTCGCTGACGGTCAGCTCCAGGTCGGCGCCCGAGATCCACGACTTGTTGTGGTCCCAGTAGCGGCGCTGGTGGCCGCCGAGCACCTTCATCTGCACGCCCTGCAGGGGCTTGAGCAGCAGGCGGCCGCCGAGCAGCGAGTTGTCGATGCCGAGCGAGCGCTCCTCATAGGTGCGGAGGATGAATCCTGAGCCGAACTGCTCGTAGAAGGTGCCGACGGTGAGCTCGGCCCACGAGAGCTTGCCCTTCAGGTAGAAGTTGGGCACGCCCCAGCCCTTGAAGTCCTTCTCGAATCCGGGCATCGGGTGCTCCAGATACTCCAGGCGGGCGCCGGCCTCGAAGTCGCGGTGCTGCAGCATGAGGTCGACGTAGGTGTTGGTCAGGAAGTCTTCGGTCTTCTCGGCGCCGATCTTGTCGTCGGCCTGGGGCACGAGCATGTCGCTCTGTATGGAGCCCGAGAGGGTCAGCTTGTTGTCGTCGGTCTGTGCGCTGACGGTCGTTGCTGCGGCAATGCCGCAGCACACCAGACAGGAGAGCCTTGATAGCTGTCTAAACATATGGTTTTTCACTACTTTCGTTGAATTTCAGGCGGAAGCAAATTCTTCACTTTTCACTCTTCACTCTTCACCAGCTCGCGCACCTTCTCGATGAGCTCCTGCTCGGCGCCGTCGGTGTAGCCGTTGTGCTTATAGACGATCTGGCCCTTGCCGTCGACGATGAGCGTGTAGGGGATCATCTGGATGCCCAGGGCGCGCTTCAGGTCGCTATTGGGGTCGAGCAGCACGTCGTAGTCCCATCCGTGGTTGTCGACGAGGGGCTTCACCTTGTTGATGTTCTGAGCCTGGTCGATGGAGACGGCGAAGATCTTCACGCCGGTCTCCTCCACCCACTCGTCGTAGACCTCGGCAATGGCGTCGAGCTCGCGGTTGCAGGGCTTGCACCAGGTGGCAAAGAAGTCGATGATGAAAGGCTTCCCATTGTTGGAGAGCGTATCCGTCGAGATGGCCTTTCCGGAAATGTCTTTCAGGGTCACTTTCGGCATCTGGGCAAAGGCCGAGCCGACCATAGCCATCATGGCTGCGAGGATCATTAATTTCTTCATAATTATACGTTTTTATTATAATGCGAGGGCAAAGTTACGCTTTTTTCTTTAAACGACAAAATAAATAGGTTTTTTTTGCTATGATTAAGAAAAAAAGAATCAAACGAAGGCTTTTTTTGAAAAAAAACATTAACTTTGCACACAAAAGACAGAATCGCTTATAAAACAAATTAAAGCAAGCTTTAACTCACTAAAAAATACATGGACAAAACTATCTTTAAATGGTTGACGCCTGTGTGGTTAACCGTGGTGGCTGTCAGTCTTGGTGGTTGCCAGAAAATAGACGGCATCGACTTCGACGACATTGATTCGACCGTCGGGCTGGTATTCCGCGACTTCAAGCTGCCCACCAACAACTCCACCCACGAGATTTCACTCGATGAAGTCTTCAACATCGACACGACAGGATGTGTGAAAATCGATCCTCGCGACGGTCATTACTTTTTTTATCAGGAAGGTGAGGAGAGTGGTGTCTCGACCATCCACGTCTCGCCCATCACAGTGACTTCGTCGGAAGGCGACTTCTCGCCGAATCTGTTCGAGCTGACATTCGAGGACTTGGGCATCGACCGCCCTGACTTGGCCCGCGCCAAGGCTCCCCAGATGAAGCAGGTGCGCAAGACCATCCAGACCTTCGACATCCTGGAGGACGGTCTCTATGGCGACGTCGTCAGCCTCACCGAGGCAAAGGTCAACGCGACTAGCGTGAAGCTCACGCTCACCTTCAGCAATGACCTGGCCGCCGTCGTTCATGAGATTGCAGAGCTGACGGCGGTGCTGCCTGACTATCTGATGCTGAGGGAAGGCGGCGTCAGGGTGCTGCAGAACACTCAGCGGGTGGCGATGGACGGCAACGACATCAGGTTTGAGGGCGTCGTGACGTCGGAACCGCTCGTCTTCGACGTCATCGTCGAGGGGCTCCGGTTCACTGAAGGCGGACGGCCCGACGACGTCAACTACCTGGCCTATTCGCGCTATTCCGATTCTGATGGCACGATGCTCGGACAGGTGCGCATGAAGGGACAGGTGGAGGCCCTTGTCAAATTCGACCAGTCCACGGTCGTCACCGACCCGGCCGTCCTGCGCCACGACATGTCGTTCCGCATTGACAGCCATCTTGAGTTCGGGGCCGTCCAGTTCCTGACGGTGACCGGCGAGTTCCGGCCCGAGATCGACCTCAAGGTGGGCAGCGTCACCATCGACAATGTGCCCAGCTTCCTTGACGACCCCGACGTCGTGCTCAACATCAGCGACCCCATCATCCAGCTCCACATTTGGAGTAACCTGCCTCTGACAGGACTGGTCGACGGCACGCTGACCTCCTGTTTCAGCGACGGCACCACCCGTTCGGTGGACGTCCGGGGCATCGAGGTCAAGCCCAACCAGACGTCCCATATCGTCATCAGCCGTCGTCCACGCTCCGAAGCAGCCTATGCCGGCTACCAGACGATCGTGCAGGACGACCTCAGCACGCTGCTCAGCAGCATCCCTGACCATATCGACTTCACCTGCTCTGCCACGACACGCACGGGTGAGCAGGCCACCATCCTGCTCGGCCATCCCTATGCTTTCGAGCCGAGCTATGAGTTCCGGGCCGACCTGGCGCTGGGGCGCGATTCCTACATCAGCTACACTGACTCCATCACGGGCTGGGCCGGCGACCTGGAGGATGTCGACCTCTACGATGCGCGTTCGGCAATGGTGCTGATAGAGGCCGACGTGACGAATACGATACCTGCCGAACTGACCCTCGACATCATTCCTGTCGACATTGATGGCAACCCCGTGCGTGGCATGGCCGTCAATATTGATAACGGGCAAGGTCAGAACAAGGTGGCCGCAAAGGGACAGACACATCTCACTGCGACACTGACGTTCAGCACTGCCGATGCCTTCCGCCAGCTCGACGGCATCCGTCTGAAGGCTGCGGCACGCGTCACTGACGAGTTTACGCTCAACAGCGGGTCGACGGGCGACACCACCCATCACCTGAAGATAGACAATCTGGCTGCCACACTGAACGCCACCGTAATAGTCAATACCGACGACGATGACCATTAACCCCCTTCGAAGCTTAATAGAGATGAAAAGAATATATCGCATCAGCATCCTGACGGCCGCGATCATCACATCGGTCGGCAGTGCCGTCGCCCAGGACCTGCGCACGGCCTATTTCCTTGACGACTTCAAGTGGCGCCACGACATGAACCCTGCCTTCGGCAATCGGAATAGCTACATCGCATTGCCCTTCAGCAACATCAACGTCGGCATTCAGGGCTCTTTTGGCGTTGATAACTTCCTCTTCGAGAATCCGCGCTGGGGGCAACCCGGCGAGAAGCGCACCGTCACCTTCATGCACCCCGACATCACCTACGACCAGTCGGTCGGGAAACTGAAGAACGGGCTGAAGACGCGTGTCGACTTCCGCGAGACCATCATCGGTGTGGGATTCAGGGCCTTTCATGGCTATAACACCCTCGACGTCAACGTCAAAGGCATGGCCGGGGTGTCGTTCCCAAAAAGCTTCCTGGAGTTTGCCAAAAGCGTCCGCAACGACACCTATTCCTTCGACGACCTGGCTGCACGCGGCATGGCTTACGGCGAGATAGCACTCGGACATAGCCGTCAGCTGAACGAGCAGCTGCGCATCGGTGCACGAGTGAAGGCTCTCATCGGGTTGGGCCGATTCGACGTCAGCATGAAGAATGCCTACGCCAGACTCGAGGGCGACGTATGGGAGCTGAGGGCACAGGCCAAGGCCGAGGTCAATGCCAAGGGCTTTTCTTTCGTCACCGAGCAGGAGGAGTATCAGTCGAAGAGCCGCAAGGGCCAGACCTACGACAAGGTGACCGATGTCGACGTCGACGACTATAAGCCGATGGGCGGCTTCGGACTGGGCGTCGACCTGGGCGCCACCTATGACGGCCTGCTGCCGGGCCTGACGCTCTGCGCATCCCTGACCGACCTGGGATTTATCAGGTGGAAGACGAAAGCCGTGGCAAAGACCAGCGAGACGCACTTCACCTTCGACGGATTCCACGAAGTGGCTGTCGATGGCGATTACGGAACATCGCTCGACGACGAACTTGACGACTACGAAGACCAGCTGAGCGACTTCCTTAATCTGGCTGTCACCGACGAAACCGGCTCCTCGACCCATGCCCTGGCTGCCACACTGAATCTGGGCGCAGAGTATCGGATGCCCTTCTATAATCGGCTGTCGGCCGGCCTCCTGCTCAGCCGCCACTTCAGCGGGAGCAACTTCTCGTGGACCGAAGGCCGCCTGTCGGCCAACCTCGCCCCCACACGCTCCTTCAGTCTGGCCCTCAGCTATGGCTTGAGCAACTATGGGTCGTCGTTGGGCTATGTCATCCACTACCATCCGAAGGTCATCAATGTCTTCTTCGGCATGGACCGCATCGCACTGGGCAAGTACACCACATACGAGGGCATTCCCATTCCGATGAAACCCTCCTTCAACCTGGTGATGGGCGTCAGCTTCGCCATCGGTGGCGGCAAGAATGCATATGAATGGTAAAAAAAGTGGGGGAAAATTTTGTCATCCCCCGTTTTCTTTGTAACTTTGCACCCCCAAGACGACGCTCATCGGCGTCTTTGGCTGCCCTGATAGTTAAATGGATATAACAAGGCTCTCCTAAAGCTTAGTTCCGAGTTCGATTCTCGGTCGGGGTACAAAGGGCACGCTCACTGGGTGTGGCCTTTTTTAATATAGCTGGCAAGTGACAGAATAATTTGTGTTGTTTTTAAGTTGTTGAAATACAAATACTTGTTTTTTTTTGATGCTGTCGTTCCTTCAATTGAAGGGCTTGTGCAAATGCATTCATTTTCTTCTTATGTTAGCATTATTTACCTTAATTTGGCAAGATTTTGCGAAAAATTTGTGACACGATTTGAAAGCAAAAATAATGATTTCAAATATCTGATGTTTCCAATCGACTCGTCGTCAAAAGCATTCCTCTCCGATGGCTAATCATGAATTTGCGTCACAATTTAATTAAACTGCGTCATGGTTTCATGAAACTGCGTCACAGTTTAATGAAACTGTAACGCAGTTTTTTGTTTTATATGGACGTCATCATAACTTGAGAGTGTTGAATAAAGTTTTAATTTACCATTACTTTCTTTTCGTTCTTAACCTAGATGCCCGTGGCCGATGTTTGGCTGAAGGTGACTTACAAATAAACTACTCTTCATCATCGTCCCAGAGACTTTTTCTGCGGCTGGCCTGGGTGAAGTTGATTGTTTCATCGCTCACTTCTTCGGTTTCCAGTGGCATGGTGAAGTCGGAGCCGGCCATCAGTTGGCTTTGGGCAATAAGGACTACGATATTTGTCTCGGGATTGATATATTGCTTTTTCATTGTCTTTGTCCTCCTAACAGCTTATTTGATAAAAACTTTCTTGCCATTCCTCACGTATATGCCACGAATGGGCTGGGCCACGCGGATGCCCTGAAGGGTGTAGCAGGCGTTGTCATCGGTCGTGGGAACCATATCAGCAAAGTTGATGCCGGTAGTCTCGTTGTCATCGTCGAACTTTATCGAGATGCGGGAGGCAGCCTGATCGGCGGTCAGCTCCAGATAAGCCTTGCCGGCGGCGCTGGTCAGCGCATTGCTTGTGGAAACGGGGTAGAAGCCTGCCTCATCTTTCAGTACGCCAAAGACATAGTACTTAATGTCATTAGTGGAGATGAGCGATGTGGCGGCGGTGGCTGAACCTTTCAGAAGGTTGGTGGTGATGGTCTCAGCATCACTGCCCAGGACTGGTACTTCAACGCTTATCACAGCTTCTGCGGTAAGGTAGAGCGGGGTGTTGGCCGGCACCTTTTTCACCTGCTTGAACGTCACGCTGCCAGCATTGGCATCGGTAGCCACGTAGGCCTTGATGTCGTCAACGTTGGTGAAGTCCAGCGCATTCTCGCTGACGAGGGTGGCGCCGCCGATGTTCTGCTCGGCCTTGGAGATGGTGATGTCCTCTATATAGACGCTACCAGTGGTGACGAAGTCGAGGTTGCCATCGGCTTCAACGGTGTAGGTTTGTCCGCTTACCACGGCATCGCCCCCGACAAACTTCAACGTTGCATCGCCGTTGCTGATGGTGAAGGTGACCTGCTCACCCTTCTTGAGATTCAGGATGGAGATGTTGCGGTCAGCATACTGCGACCAAAGCCCTTTGTAATTACCAGCCGTGCGGAACTTGAAGCAGTTGCCGCTGTCGTTGTTGCGGGAGATGGGGCCAACGGCAATGCGGTTGTCGAAGGTGTTGTCGGCTGTGGCCAGCAGGTTCAAGGCGACGCCGCCACTGGTCAACTCGGCTCCCCATGTGGGCAGCACTATGCTGCCTTCTGCTGCTTGCACAAGGCTGTAAGTGTCAGAATGACCTTCCATGCCCACGCTGACAAGAACAGACGCCGCGGGATCTTCAATGACCACCTTCTCAATATAGACACCACCGGTGGTGACGAAGTCAAGGTTGCCGTCGGCCTCCACGGTGTAGGTCTTGCCACTTACCACGGCATCGCCACCGACGAATTTAAGTGTTTCGGCATCCTTGCTGATGGTAATGGTCACCCGGTTGCCTTTCACCAGGTTGAGGATAGAGAAGTTCCGGTCTTCGTATTGCGACCAAAGTCCACGCCAATCGCCAGCCGTACGGAAGATGAAGCCGGCGCTCGTGCCGTTGTTGCGGTTAGTCGGGCCGACGGCAATGCGGTTGTCAAAGGTGTTGGTTGCTGTTGAAATGAGTTGAAGGTCTGCGCCGCCAGTAGTGACTGTCTCACCGTAGGTAGGGGCTAATTGGCTACCCTCATCAGCCACGACGAAGTCGTAGGTCTTGGTGACAGCATTTGCTTTGATCCCTCCCAACAAGAACAAGGCGAGGGTGCACAGTGCGAGTTTCTTAATGGCTGTTTTCATTGTTTGTTTTAATTTAGTTGTTATGGTATATGACTTCACTTATTTCATCAGCATCTTCTTGCCGTTTTGAATGTAGAGGCCACGGGTGGGCTTGTCCACACGGATGCCCTGCAGATTGTAGATACCGTTGTTGGTGATGGCGTCGCCGTGCAGTGACTGGATGGCAGTGGTGGTGCCGTTAGGCGTGATGGTGATGCTCTCGATGTAGACGCTGCCGGTGGTGACAAAATCGAGGTTGCCGTCGGCCTCCACGGTGTACTCCTGACCGCTGATGACCACATCGCCGTCAACAAACTTCAGGGTCTGGTCCTCCTTGCTGATGACGAAGGTCACCTTGTCGCCCTGCTTCAGATTGAGAATAGAGATGTTGCGGTCAGCATATTGTGACCAGATTCCTCGCCAGTCGCCAGAGGTGCGGAACTTGAAGCAGTTGCCGCTCTCGTTGTTACGGCTGATGGGGCCTACGGCAAAGCGGTTGCCGAAAGTGTTGCTGCCCGAGGCCAGCATGTTCAGGGCCACGCCACCGCTGGTCACCTCGGCGCCCCAGTCGGGCAGAAGGATGCTACCGGCAGGAGCAATGACAAAGTCGTAGGTCTTCTCGCCCTCCACCTCGGGTTCCTCGGGCAAGGTGCCGTCGCCCTCCTCTATGGTGACGCTCTCAATGTAGACGCTGCCTGTTGAGACGAAGTCGAGGTTGCCGTCCTCGGTGACGGTGATGGCCTTTCCGCTGACGACGGCACTGCCGCCCACCTGCTTCAGCGTCTCGGCCTCCTTGCTGATGACGAAGGTCACCTTGTCGCCTTTCTTCAGATTGAGGATGGAGATGTTGCGGTCAGCATATTGCGACCACAGCCCTTTCCAGTCGCCAGAGGTGCGGAACTTGAAGCAGTTGCCGCTCTCGTTGTTGCGATTGGTGGGCCCCACGGCGAAACGGTTGTCGAAGGTCTCCGAGCCAGCTGCCAGGAGGTTGAGGGCTACGCCGCCGCTGGTCACCTCGGCACCCCATGTGGGCAGCTGTATGGTGCCTTCGTCGGCAACTACGAAATTGTAAGTTACACTCTGGGCCGATGCGTTGGCCGAGAGCAACATGGCGCATACAAATGCACTGATGAAAGTTAATGTCTTCATGTTTTTTTGTTTTATTAGTTAATAAGTATCTGTGTCGACTTTTCTCCAGTGTACTTCACGCGGCGTGGCTGCTCGCCATTTAGCCGGGTGTTGATGAGCATGATGCCTTCACAACCGTCTATGCTGGCTACGTCGTCAGCGACCTCCACATCGACGTTGTCGAGGACAAACGACTTCACATCGCGTAGTGAAATGAACTGCTGGGCACACCCCTTCACGTTGCGCAGCAGGACGTTGCACAGGGGACGTTCAGGCAGCCCGATGCACTTCACCAGCTGCTTGCAGTCCTCAATGATGACATTGCTGACCGTGATGGTGCGGAAGTCGGGAGATGGAACATTATTGGGCGAAGACTGGAAAGCGGTGAGTGCCTCAGCTGACGGGCGGCGTTGGGCCAGCTCGCCACCCCACTTCACCGATCCGAGCATGTCGCAATAGAAGGCGTAGTCCTTCACCTGGGCCCGCACCCGCTCGACGACGATGTTCTCGATGCCGCCGCCACGCTGGCGGAGGGTCTTGAAGCGGAAGGCCTGGTCAGTGCCTTGGAAGACGCAGTCGTGCAGGTAGACATTCTTCACGCCGCCGGCCACCTCGGTGCCGCAGACGATGCCGCCAGCGCCACGCAGGGCGAGGTTATAGCGCAGGACGACGTTCTCCGTGGGGCGTCCCACGCGTACGCCCTCTGCATTGCGGCCGCTCTTCATGGTGTAGCAGTCGTCCTGGCAGTCGAGTGCGCAGTATTCCACGAGCACATTACGGCACGACTCGATGTCGATGCCGTCCGTTCGGCCGTGACCATAGCTGTTGACGGTGACGCCACGGATGATGACCCCCTCGCAGTACTGCGGCACGACGTTCCAATAGAGACTCTGGTCGATGGTGATGCCTTCGATGAGCACGTTCTTGCAGTTGATGGGTGCCACTGACTTCGGCATGAACACCTCGCCCTGACCGCGCACGCCGTCGAAGATGCGCTCCGCGAGCGGCATGTCGGGGGCGATAATCTTTTCGATGTTAAGGGCCTTGTCGTGGTTGATGCGGTAAATCTCACAGTCGGTTGAAGGTCCTACGATGCGTCCGCGTCCCGTCACGGCTATGTTCTCTGCGCCGTTGGCATAGATGAACGCCCCAAGCGAGTAGAGTTCAAAGCCCTCGTCGCGGGTGAATACCACTGGCAGATAGTCCTTGACCTGACCGCTGAAGTGCAGCTCGCAGCCTTCACTGAGATGCAGCTCCACGCCCGACTTCAGCTCGATGCGCCCCGACAGCCAACGACCAGCGGGAATGACGACCTGCCCCCCGCCTTGCTTCGACAGACGGTCGATAGCCTGCTGGATGGCACGTGTCGACATGCCCCTCTTTGACATCCTGACTTCAATCTTCTTACCCGAACTAATGGCTGGTCGCTGTAGCTGTGGCATTTCAAAAGGAGCGCAGACAGGTGCCACCTCGCAGGTCATGGCCTGAGGCCCCACATCCTGACGGGTGGGAATGGTATAGTCCTCCAGGCGCCACTCGTCGCGCCACTCGATGGTGGGCTTGCCCTGCTCGTCGAAAATGATGGGCAGGAAGACGTAGCGGGCCGAGTCGGTGGTGTCCCATTTGTTGCGTTTCACATGGGTCTTGTCCTTCACCTGCGGCGTGGAGAAGTCGCGGTCGAAGGGACGGTGGTTCAGGTAGGCCTGCTCCTTGTTCTTCAGCGTGCGCCTGGGGATGTCGGTCTGCCAAAGGGAGGGCAGCCAGCGGTCGGCCAGTGCCACGTAGAGGTTCTTGCCCGGAATCTTGATGACGCTCGTGATCTGCGAACCGAACGAGTCGTCATACTTATCGTCAATGTGCGGACAGCCCAGGTCCTGATAGTCGCCGTGAGGGTCGTCGAAGACGCATACCTGCGAGGGATTGGGCACGTAGCCCGTCGTGCCGCTGGTGAACATATAGTGGCGGCCACGCCAAACGAAGTGGGAAGGAGCCTCGCGGGTGAACGGCGGCCGGATGCCCACGAAGTGCTCAGAGTAGTGGCCGTTGGTGCCCAGATAGTCGTCGGTCAGTTCGGCACATATCATCTCCCAGTGGGGCCGTTCGAACCAGACGTAGGCTTTGCCCGTTGTGGGGTCGGCCCAGAGGTCGAAGTCGCCCACGCCGAAGCCCTCGGGCTTCAGGCTCTTTACGATGGTGTAAGGTCCCTCAAAGCGGTCGGCCTGGAGGATGACGAAGAAGCCGTCGGTGTCCATCGACTTGATCCAGCACACCCATTTGCCTGTCTTCTTATTATGTAAGATGTGCGGGCGGTCGAGCGTCTGCGAATAGTGCAGGGGCGACAGTGCGTTGACCGTGTCGGGCTCGATGATGAGTCCCAGGTCCTGCCAGTTGTAGAAGTCGGTCGACTTGTAGGCCCGCACGCCCCACGTCCAGACGTTCGATCCCAAATGGGTGTGCTCCTTGTTCTCGCCATACCAGTAGTAGGTGCCGTCGTCAGCGGCGAATATCTGGAAGCCGTGGGCCTGGATGGGCTTGCCGTCGGTGTCGAGCCAGAGCTGTCCCGGGCGGATGCTCTGGTAAGTCTGAGCACCTCCCGGTGCCCAGACAAAACTAACTAAAACTACTAATAAAGCTACTATTTTATTTACTGACTTTTCCATTTACTTGACAACCTTAATAGTTTTCTCTCCGCGGCGAATAATCACCACCTGTCCGCGCTTGGCGGTAGCAGGCACGACGGGGCGCCCCTGCAGGTCATAGACCTCATTGTTCATTGTACATTGATCATTGTACATTGTTTCACTAATCCCCGAGAGGTCGCTGACGTGGATGCGCAGCGTGTCGACAAGCGTCGTACCGCTGACATCGCCCGACGAGCGCACCAGGAACTCATAGTCGCCAACCTCAGTGGGTGTGCCTGAAAGCGTAAAGGTCTTGTCGGCACTGTTCATCCTGAACGTCATGCCGTCGGGGGCCGTGAAGCTCTTGATGCGCACACCGTTCAGATAGACATACTGCAGCATGGCCGAGGTGCAGTTCTTCAGTCGGCAAACGATGTCGACGATGGGCTGGCCCAGCTGGATGTGCTGCTCCTTCTGGCCTTCGCCCGTCAATTCAAAGCGCGAGGCCACGTAGTCGGGCAGGTAGTAGCCCAGGTGTGGCGGCTGGTTGTAGCCTACGTTCTGCCAGGCCACCGACATGCGGTAGACGTGGTCGTGCATCAGCGTGGGCACGCGCAGCTTCGTGGCTGTGGTGGTCGAGAAGATGTTGATGCTGGCCGAGTCGGTCTTGTCAAACAGGATGACCTCTTCGCGCCAGTCGCCCAGGATGTCGGCCGTGAGCAGCGGCGTGGCCTTCGAGCCGTAGGTGGCCGCATTGCCGTAGTTGGCGCACGTGAGCAGACGGCTCCACTGGCCGTTGTTGATGGCGCCTTTGTCGAACAGGTCGTCGTAGGCGTCGCCGTCCCAGTAGATGCGGAAATTATAGAAGGGATGGTCTTTCTCGAAGTGCCCCACCACCGCGTCGTCACTGCTGTAGATGTTCCGCGTCGTATTGAAGTCGTCGCTGTGCCAATACTCAAAGCCGCGGTGGCCGGCCAGGATGTCGGCGGCGATGCCGCGGCCAGTGTCTTCGCGGCCCGTATGGTGGATGAGCAGCTCGCCCGTCATGGCATCGCGCACGCTCCAGCCGAAGGGCGCCTCCTCGTGCACCATCATCACCTCCAGTCCGGGGCGGTCGGGCATCAGGTCGCTCAGGTGGAGCGCATCGCCGTGGCCGAGGCCCGTCGTGTGGAGTAGGCTGCCGTCGCCAGCGATGGCTGCCGACCCGAAGATAATCTCGTCGCAGCCGTCGCCATCCACATCGCCCACCGACACCGAGTGGCAGCCCTGTCCGTAGGCCGTGCAGTAGAAGTGCTTGTCAGTGGTGCCGCTGGCGATACCAGATGTGTTAGTGGAATAAGTTTGTGAAGTCGTGTTCCCTTGTGAATCCGTCAGCTCGACCACCGTGGGCGACACCGAGGCGTGCAGCCATCTGGTCGAGAGCTTCTCGCCGTCGAAGTCGACGGCCCAGAGGTAGGCGCGGGTGTAGTAGCCACGGCACATGACGGCCGAGGCGTTACGGTCGGCCCCGTCGAGATGGGCCACGCAGGCCAGGAAGCGGTCGCAGCGGTTGCCGTAGTCGTCGCCCCAGAGCCGGTTCAGCTCCGTTGCCGAGGGTGCCTTCACCTCGCCTGTCGTGCAGCCGCGGTTGGGGTTGTACCAGACGGTGTGGATGGCGCGGCCCGTGGTGCCCTCGAAGACGGTCAGATACTCAGCGCCGCTGAGCACGCGGCCGCTCGCGTTGGCATACTTCAAGCTATTATTTGCCGAGCTGATCTTCGCATCGTCGGCAGCCTTGTTGGCGTAGTTGCCCTGTCCGTCGACAGTGCCCTGGGCCGTCTTGCAGATGAGCTCTGCCCGCCCGTCGCCATTGAAGTCGTAGACGAGGAACTGCGTGTAGTGGGCCCCGGCACGGATGTTCGGCCCAAGGTCGATGCGCCAGAGCTTTGTGCCGTCGAGCTCGTAGGCATCGAGGTAGACACGGCCTGTCGTGCCACTGATGGAGTTGTCCTGCAGATTCGAGGGGTCCCACTTGACCACCAGCTCATACTGGCCGTCGCCGTCGAGGTCGGCCACCGAAGCGTCGCTGGGGAAATAGTGGTAGCCCGGCTGCGAGGCAGGGCGGTCGAGCCGGATGTGCTGACAGACTTCACCCCAACGCCTGACGGCATCAGACGTCTCGACGACCTCACCATTCTCCTTCACCACCACCTGATACTGGCTGTCGTCTGTGCCGCCCGTGGTGCTGACGTTGCTGACGGTCAGGTTGCTCTCGAGAACCTTGCCGTCGCGCAACAGGTCGAAGGTCACGTCGTCGCTGTCTGTGCCCAGCACGCGCCAGCTCACAAACGTATTGTTTCCATTCTTGATGGCTACTACGCCACGGCTGAGCCGTTCCAGCTGCTCTTGAGCCTGAACCGCAGCAGTCGTCATCACTGCCAATACCGTCAACAACGTCAGTCGATGATTCATAATGTCTTGCTTGATTTTATTTTACCAGTGTTTTCTTGCCATTGACAATGTAGAGTCCTGACTTCAGATGGTCAGTGCCGTCGCCCAGCTTCACGCCCTGGAGCGTAAAGACCCCGGCGGCATTCCGAGAGACCTTAGCCTCATCGGCAAAGATGCCCTTCACAGCATTGGTCATGCCGCCCAGCCGCGACTCGACTTCCTGAATACCGAAGAGGGCATTCTGCAGCTCCTTGGCCGTCGCTGCCTTCTCAGCATCGTCAACGTAGCGCTGCAGCTTCGCCGTCAGGTAGTTCTCCGGCACGCTGGCCAGCGTGCTCCTGGCAGCAGCCACAGCCTTGGCCGCGTCGGCCTTGGTGTCAGCAAGATACTGAGCCTCGTCGCCAAGATAATAAATCTGGTTGTTGCCGAAGCCAAAGCCGTTGGCACCGGCGGCAGCGGCATTGTCGAGCGCCTCAAGGCCGAACTCCACCGTCACGGGCGTGGAGCCCGTCTTCTTGAAGAACACTGAGTAGTTGGCATAGACGATGCCCGGATAGGCCGTTCCGCTGACTTCGCGGGTGAAGTAGGAACCGTCGTTCTTGACGCCTAAGTAGCACTTCGACACGGTCAGCGAGTCGGGCTGTCCCCACTCACCGAAGAACAGGCGGATGTTCGGCGTATAGATGGTGTCTACAGGCTGTTCGTCGGCATTGCGGATCACCTCGGCAGCAGCCACCAACTCGCTGAGGCGCTCCTCCGAGATGTAAGCCTCGGCACGATACTCATACAGACCTTCGTAGCTGAGCTCGATGCGCTGCGAAGCCTTGCCGTCGAGAGCGACGGTCGTGCCACGCCAGACGCTGGCGCCATGACCCTTGCTCAGTGTCTCGTTGTCGCGGATCTCCCAGCGGCTGGTCGAGGCGCCGATGCTCCAGAGCCATCCGTTCTTCTGTTCGTCGGATTCCTTTGGCGTGTAGTTGGCACCAGCCGAGAAGGCCGTGAAGTCAGCATTCTCAATCTGGATTGCTGTGGGATTGGCGCGTGAGGCCGTGGTCGACTCAAACAGCTCCTGAGCCTCGCGGATGGCAGCGGCGGCAGCGGTGAATTCCTCCACCTGCGGCGTCGTGCTGATATTGTCGAGCAGGGCCTGTCCGGCAGCGACGGCAGCCTGCAGCGATGTGCGCAGTCCGGCGGGAGCGCTGGCATTGGCCTCATCGGCCAGTGCGGCCATGGCAGCCTCGACGGCAGCCTTCAGGTCGTCGACAGGCATATTCAGGGCGATGACATAGCTGCGGGCACGCCCGAGGGCGTTCACCTCGTCGAGCAGCAGCTGCGTCTGTTCCTCATTCACCAGATCGCGCTGCAGCACGTTGCCATCAGCATCGACGATGAGCAGCGAGGCATCATAGACGGCCTGGGCATGGTCGACGGCACGCTGCAGCGAGTCGAGACCCCAGTTGTAGGCGTTCAGTTCTACAGGATAGTTGGTCAGGCGCTGCCGCAGGTTATACTGCTGCACGGTGAAAGCCGACAGCTGCTGACGGAACGCAGCCTCTTCCGACGTGACGCCCAGCTGGCGCACCTGCGGGTTGCGCAGACTGTAGCGGCCACCCTCGCCGCTGACCTTGGGGAAGTGGAAGCCCATTTTGACCTCTTCGCCTTCCTTCACCTCAGCTATCCGGTAGTAGGTCTTCCAGTAGTAGCCGCTCAGCGTGTCGCGCTCGAGCGTCAGTGAGTCGCTGCCCACGAAGATCATCGGGCCGACGATGGGGACGTTATGGTTAGCGCCGTAGGGGTTGGCACGGTTGGCAGCTGCCACGGCCTGAGCCTCGATCGAGAAGAAATACTTGCCGGCAGGCAGACCACTCAGTGCGCCCTCGGCCGTGCGGACACCTGCATCCAGGGTGTACTTGGTGCCTTCCTTCTGGATTCCGGCCGAGGCGATGTAGCCGTCGCCGGCACTGAACTCCAGATAGTCCTCATTGCCCGTGAAGCCCCAGCGGCCGCCCTCGAAGGTCCATGTGCCGCGCGTGCCCATCTTGCTGTAGTTCAGCTTGCCCCAGGTGCTCCAGTCGCTCAGCGACGTGCCAATCAGGCTGGTGCCGTTCATCTCAAGGAAATTGTCAATCTCCTCGGCGAACAGCGTCTCCAGTTCCATCATATTGGTAAGGTCCTCATTCTGAGAATCATCGGTCAAGATCGACTTCATGAAGTCGAGGGCCTGGATAGCATTCTCGCGCCCTTCGGGCAGGTTCTCGTCGGCCAGCAGCTGGTCAGCATAGGCGATGATGCGCTGCAGACGACGGACGTCGTAGACCTCCGTGACGGGCACCACCTCGACATTGGCAATCATCATGCCTGCTGTGAGGCGCTGGGCCACAAACACGAGCGACGACTCCGCCTCGACCTCGGCCACTGAGACCACCTGCGTCCACTCGTCGCCAATGGTTTCAACCGTAGCCACCTGAACGGATTTGGCCGATTTAGCAAGACTGGCGTCGGCATTGAGGTAAATGTCCAGATAGTTTTCTGCTGAGGCCGTAATACTGGTGGTGACCGTCGACTCGGCCTTCATATAATAGGAGACGACATAGATGCCGGGCTTCAGGCTGACGGACTGCAACAGGGCGTTGCCGTCCTCACTCATGCTGCTCAGGCTCATGATGCTCGAGCCGCCGTCTGGCGACGTTCCTCTTTCAACCGACCAGAAGTCGGTATCAATCGGCTCACCGACCAGATCGGTCCATCCGTTGGTGCCGTCAGCGAAGTCGCCGTTTATAAGCTCACTGGCTCCCATGCTCTTATAGCGGGCCGTGTGAGAATAGTAATAGTCGGCTGCCTGCATGCTGACCATGCTGACGAGCGACATCAAAATCAGTAAAGCTCTCTTTTTCATACCTTTTTAGTTTTTAGTTACTATTACGTGCTGTGATTTGATTTCTGACCGCAAAATTACCCTTGATGCTCATCAAAAAAAGGGTAATTTCGTACAAAAACGGGCAAATTCGTCCATCTGACGTTTTTCATAGTCCGCAAAAGGAAAGGAAGAGGCTGAAGAAACTAAAATCATGACGTGATTTTATTTCGACACGTCGTGATTTTATTTCGTCACGTCGTGATTTTATGTCGTCACGACGTGATTTTAGTTTTTAAGGTCATTTCTCCACATTTAAAGTGACCCGGCCGATGAGTCCCGAAAGCACGAGGCTGTCAGACGGGCTGGCCAGTGGCGTGGTCTGCTGCATCAGTTGCTCCGGCTCGGGGCGGCGGGCATCGCCGACGAGGCGGTTCCAGAGGCAGTTGGCCACGCGGACTTCGAGGCTGTTTCGACCTCGATGGATATAGGGCGTAATGTCGACCAGCCACGGCGAGCACCACGCCGTGCCCGCCTCCTGACCGTTGATGAAAACCTGTGCCACGGAACCTATCCGCCCGAAAGCCAGACGATAGGCGGCCGCGCGGTCTTTCCTGCCAAGCGTGAAGGTGGTCGTGTAGACGGCCGTGCCGGAATAGTAGCGCTGGCGGGGGTCGCCGCTCAGCGACCAGTCAGTGAGGCTGTCGAGGCTGACGGGATTGACAGGGCCTCCCTGTGCGGGATCGTACTGCAGACGCCATGGACCCGTCAACGGCAGCGACATCGACTCAGCCGGCTGCTGCAGGAGGGGGAGCGTCGAGGGTGCGTAGGACAGCACGACGAAAAACGACTGGCGTGGGGCCATGCGGAGGCTGACGGTGGTCAGTCCGTCGCGGCTGTCAGAGGCAAGGCGGCGACGCTCGCCTGTCACGGGGTCCCATAGCTCTGCGTTGGAGGCTGCAAGGCGGAAGGTGAAGCGGTCGTCGACGGTTTCGTCGCTGTGGTTGTTGAGGAAGTAGACGTCGGCCGCGCTGGTCTGGCGATGACAGAAATAGAGGCGGCGGGCCGCAGGGGCATCGACGTCGGGCCGCAGCCCGGCTTTGAGCAGCGCCTCATGAAGCGGCTGTCCGTCGTGGGGGTCCCACACCCTGACGCCAGCCGTCCGCAGCGCCTCCACCCTTTGGCGGACGGCTGGTGTCAGCATCTCGTCGGACGGCAGCAGAAGCATGGAGTAGCTGACGCCGTCGGGCAGCACCAGCCGACCGTCGACGGCCTGCACGCGGTGCAGCAGGGCGTCGGTGGTCAGGGCGTCGAAGTCGTAGCCCTGCGGGATGGGTGGCAGCAGGTGGCTCAGGATGCGCTTCGGCACATCGTCGCCCAGATAGAGGGCAAAGTCGCTGGACGGGACGCCCTGGCGCAGCATCCATGAGCAGCGGGCCTGATAGTCCCAGAACGGCCGGCTGAGGGGCCAAAGGGTATTCAGGCGATTGAGCACATACTGGCGGCCGTTGGCCGTGTTGAGTCGTTGGCCCGCAGCATCGGCCTGATAGGCCACGGCACACACCACGAACTCGTTGATGCCGAAGGCGTATGCCGCATCGGCCAGGTTCTTTATGTCGGCCAGCGAATGTTTGTAGGTGATGTCAGTGAACGCCTCGCCGCTGGCTATCTGCTTGCCATAGACATGGGCAGCACTCGAACAGTCTTTAATGTCGTAGTTACCCTCGGTCTGATAGCCCCAGAACTCGCCCTGCGGCTTGTTGACCAAGCGCTTCACCTCGATGTTGTCGCCCGCCATGCAGAGAGCACCGCCCACGGCCTGGGCAGTGAGCGTCAGTCCCTCCTCACGGCACAAACGGTTGAACTCGCCGAAGTAGTTGGTGGTCATGAGGTCGCTGATAGTTCGGCGGAAATCCTTTAACAGTGAAGAGTGAAAAGTGAAGAGTGAAGAATTTGCTACCGCCATACCTTCACCTGATGGGACGGCGGCAGCAAATTCTTCACTCTTCACTCTTAACTTTTCACTAACAATCATTCCCCCTGCGATGGTGGGCAGGAAGGGCTTGAGATCGTAGCCACGCAGACGGCGGAACTGCTGGGGCATGTCTTGCGTCCAGTTCTGTGGGCCGGCCTCATGGCTGTCCATGCAGATGCCCTCGATGGCACCGCCGTGGGCACGGATGCTGTCGATGACGGGCTTGGTGTATATCTGCCAGTGCAGGCGGGCGCCTTCCACTGAGAGTTTGTCGCACTCCAGCCCCAAGGCTTCCTTGCGGCCGTGCTTGGTGTGGCCGCCTGTTGTCACCGCCACGAAGCGCATGACCAGCCAGTCGCCTTTCATGTCCTCGGGCATGGCAAGCGTGCCGTCGGGCGCCATGCGGTCGGTCAGGTCTACGATATCAGCGGCTTGCACCATCTCTTCTATATTATAATAAGGTGTAGTCTCGCTGTCAATATAATCCGAAACAAGACTGGCCTTTGCTTCCCAGCCATCCACACAGGCACGGGCCGAGATGACCACATTATCGAGGGGTACGGTACGGTCGGTCAGCGTGATGCGGTAGTAGCGTCCTCGGGTGGTGGGAAAGGCGATGGTCTGCTGCTTCACGCCGCCCAGATTCTGGTAGCGGGGGCGCAGTTCGCAGACGGGGCGATAGTGTGTGCCGTCGTCAGAGACCTCCAGCCTGCCGATGTTGGGCAACTCGCGGTAGCCACAGCCAAAGAAGTTCCACTTTGTGGACTCTCCCTTCGTCATTTCCGTTCTTGGGGCAAAGGGCGGCACCTGCATCGACGAGGTGCGTGCCTTGCCCTGCGCCTTGGCCTCATAGCTGATGCTGCGGGCGGTGAACGGTTTGCCGAAGTCGAACACCATCGCAGAATCGCGTCGTCCAGTGGGCACAATGTTCAGCAGGCGGGAAGTGCCTAACAGCTCTTCCCTGTAGGGCAGGGCCAGCACAGCCACGTCGTGGTGCCAGCCGCGCGGACAGTCGGGCAGTGCCAGTTGGTGATGCTTGCCTCCACTCAGCAGCGTCTCGCTCACCGTCAGTCGCTGCATGCTGCGGTCGGGGGTAATCCACTTGCCACCGGCCACATAGCCGTTGCCGATGTTGGCCTCGAAGCTCAGCCCGAGACGTTTGGCTTCCTGTGAGGCAAAGATAAGCGACTGCCACCAGTGCTCGTCGAACAACTTGTCGGCACCCTCCCCCTTGCCATGCACCTGGTCGTAGTAGACCACGCCGCCGACACCTGCTGTCTTGAAAGCCTCGAGGTCAGCAGTGATGCCCTCGCGGGTGGTCTCTGTCTCGCCGAAGAACCACCACACCTTCGTGCGGGCAGAGTCCTGCGGATGGTCGAAGCCATAGGTTAAAGATGACTGTGACATACTGGGGAAGATGGAGGCCCAGAACAAAAGGAACGTGATAGAATGTCGCATAAGAGATTGTTGTTTATTGCTGCAAAGGTATATAATAAATGACATATAATAGGGGTGAGAATGTGCAAAAAAGGATGATTTTATCCATTTTTGAAAAGATTTTCGTAACTTTGCAGCCATGAAGAAGTCGTTGCTGTTATTATTCATGATGTTCTGTGTCCTCGCGGCTCATGCCATGACGGTGTCGTCGCGACAGTTTAACACTGCCAACGGACTGCCGAACAACAACATCCGCTCGCTGGCACAAGATGCCAAGGGATTCATCTGGATGGGCAGTCCCAACGGGCTGTACCGCTTCGACGGCTACTTCTTCACAACCTATCGGTATGCCGAGACAGGCAACCTGCGCCTGCTCAACAATAACCATATCAACGCATGTTATGCCCTGCCCGACGGAAGAATGCTTTTCGGCGAGCAGGGCAATCTGTTCTCGGTGTACGATACGGAGCAGGAAACGTTCGTCGACATGCCTGCAGACCAGAAGGAAGCCCTCTACCAGCAGATGCGCCGGCGCGAAGCCCCTGAAGCGCTGCTGGCTCCCTATCAGGGCATTCTGTCCCGTGGCGGCAACTTCATCAACGACAACCTGGGCAACGTCATCGTGCTCGACCAGACCGGACTGATATGGTTCGTTGACCGCAAGACGCAGGAGACCATCGAGATGAAGGTGTTCGACGAACGCCTGTTCTCTGTCACCAGCAGTCCTAAATACAAAGTGCTGACCTCTGAACGGACAGGGATGATCTGGGTGTCGACCAACGGCTGCGGCATCACGGCCTACAACCGCACGACCCACGAACTGATGCACATCACCCGGCAGAGCGGACTCATCACGACGGACGACATACAGGACATCTGCCTCGACCTGGGCGACAATCTTTGGGCTGCTCAGGAGTTTCAGGGCGTGGCTTGCCTCTCGGTGGAGCAGAAGCTGGGTGAGACACGGCTGCTGGACGCTTCCAACGCGAGCATCAGGAGCAATCAGGTGCGTCTGATTCACCAGGTGGCCGACTCGCTGTTCTGGGTGGTGAACACGCAGGGCGACATCTACGAGGCCGATGCCCGGTTGCAGCAGCTGAAGCCGGGCACCGAGCAGCGCGTTGACATACACAGCATCTGCACCGACCACGACGGACGGCTATGGATAGGGTCGCGCAAGAACGGTCTCCGCCGCCCTGACGGCACGTGGCTACGCCATGCAGAGGGCGACGGCAGCACACTGTCGGGCATCAACATCAATGCCCTGTTCTGCGACCGCAACGGCCGGATATGGGCCGGATGCGAGGAAGCACAACTGGACCTGATAGGCGACAGCGTCAGTCATTTTCTGCCGCCACAGGCTTCACCCAAGGTCATCATCCAGAGTCACGACGGAACCATCTGGGTAGGAGCACGGACGGGCCTGTATGGCTTTCAGCCAGACAGATTGCTTGAAGACAGCAGCCAATACAGGCAGGTGCTGACCAGCAGAGACATCCGCTATAGCGACATCAACTGCATTTACGAGGACGAGCGGGGCCGCCTGTGGGTAGGGACTATGGGCGACGGCCTCTACCGGAGCGACGACGGCGGCAAGTCGTTCAGTCAACTGACAGTGGCCGACGGGCTGATAAGCAATGAGATACAGTCGCTGATAGCTGTCGATGACGAGGTGCTCTGGATTGCGACCACCAACGGCATTACCCGCTACCACATCAGCGACGGGCACTGCGAATACATCTACAACGAGCACAACCTACAAACGAACTACAATGCAGAGAAGTGTGTCTGCCTGTTGCCCGACAGCCAACTGGCCTTTGGCACCAACCAGGGTATCGTGATTTACGACATACGCCAGACGCGACCTGCCCTCCAGCAGCTGCCACTCACCATCACTGGCCTGCTGGCAAACGGCGAGTCCGTCAGACCCATCGCTGACAAGGTGTCGCTGGCTCACAACCAGAACACGCTGACCATACGCTTCTCGACCTTCACGTTCAACACCTCCACGCGCTACACCTACTGGCTCGAGGGCTACGACCGACAGTGGAGCGAGCCTACTACCTACAGCTTTGCCGACTACAAGAACCTGCCGCCAGGCCACTACACGCTACATGTCAAGGCGTACGACAGCAACAGATCGGCCAACGCCGAGTGCCAGCTGGCCATCGTCGTTCGTCACCCGTGGTGGCAGAGGTGGTGGGCATACCTTATTTATATATTCGTGCTCGCTGTCATCAGCTATGCCATCTACCGCCAACTACGCACCGTCTATCAGCTGCGCCGCCGCATCAGTATCGAACAGGAACTCACGGAATATAAACTGCAGTTCTTCACCAACATCAGCCACGAGTTCCGCACGCCCCTCACCATCATCCGTGGTGCCATAGACCGCATACGCAACACAAAGGCAATCCCCGCCGATCTGCGACAACCCATTAGCTCCATGCAGAAAAGCACCGACCGCATGATGCGCCTCATCAACCAGCTGCTCACGTTCCGCAAGATGCAGGGGGGAAAGCTGAGCTTGTCGCTTGAAGAGACCGACATAGTCGCCTTCGTCAGAGACATCTATCTGAACTTCAGTGATATAGCTGAGAACAAGCAGATAGGCTACACCTTCCAGCCATCAGTGAAGTCGTTCACAATGTTCATTGACCGCCAGCACGTCGACAAGATGGTCTACAACCTGCTGTCGAACGCCTTCAAATACACACCGCAGAAAGGGAACGTCACGGTGAGGGTCAAGGTGGGCGACCAGCTTCAGATCATCGTTGAGGACACGGGCGTCGGCATTCCCCGTGAGAAGCAGCCTGAGCTGTTCCAGCGGTTCATGCAGAGTGTATTCTCAACCGACAGCGTCGGCATCGGCCTGCACCTGACCAAGGCACTGGTAGATGTACACCACGGACAGATCAGCTTCGCCGAGAACCATCCGCAAGGCTCCGTCTTCGCCATCTCGCTGCCTGTTGACAAGAGTGTCTATCGCTTGGAAGACTTCCTCCAGGCCTCCAATCTGGAACAGCCGACAGCCACTAGCCGACAGCCCGACTATCAGGAAGTGGCCGCCGAGCCGATGAACGACTGCCAGATACTCGTTGTCGAAGACGACCCCGACGTGGCCGACTTCCTGAAGCAGACACTACAGCACTACTTCAACGTCACCATTGCCTTAGACGGTCAGTCAGCCCTCGACCTGCTTGCCGCAAACCACGACTACCGCCTCATCATCAGCGACGTGATGATGCCTGTAATGAACGGCTACGAGCTCACGTCGCACATCAGGAAGAACAACGACACGCAGGCCATCCCCATCATCCTGTTGACGGCTCTTACGGGCGAAGAAAAGCGCATCAAGGGACTGGAGACCGGTGCCGACGCCTATCTGACAAAGCCCTTCGACACCAAGCTGCTCATAGCCACCTGCCGACAACTCATCGAGCAGCGTGCCCGACTGCGGCAGAGCTATGCTGAGCAACCCGCCGAGCGCACGAATGTGCTGCCAGAAATTATCGTCGACGAGCGCGACAAGCAGTTGCTCGACCAGATGAACCGCTGGCTCTACAATCACATCAGCTCACCAACCCTTTCGGTTGATGACTTTGCAGAGGCTATGGGCTATCGTCGCTCTGTCTTCTTCAAGAAGGTGAAGGCCCTCACCGGCCAGACCCCAGCCGATTACATCAGAACGCTGCGCATGAACCGTGCGGCCGAAATGCTGCGCGAAGAGACCGTCAGCGTCGCAGAGGTTGCCTATCAGGTAGGAATCAGCGAGCCCCACTACTTCACCCGTATCTTCAAGCAGCAGTTCGGCATCTCACCGAAAAAGTACCAGCAGGGCAACAGACCCGACGCAGAAACGGCCAAACTATGAGAAAGTTCCAATTGGAACACAGATTAACTATATCCAATTAGTTGGTTTTAATCCTCCACAGCAGATATTCTCAAGGGACGTTTGATTTTTCTTTCACCCGAACCCGTCATCAAAGTTTTGATTTAACAGTTTGATGACGGTTTAGGATTAAAAGGAAGATAAAATCATGTTCAAGACGAATAAACCGCAAGCCTAGTGACGATGACATTTCTTCCTGAAATTTTATTTCTTTCACAAAAAAGTAGTATCTCTGCAACCAAAAGTCGGGTTAGAAAGCAGTTCCTTTGCATAAGGGCACGCTCCATGTGGGCGTGCCCTTGTGCTTTGATATCGTGTTGGGTTACAGTCCTGAGTTCATCAGCGTGCGGAACTGCTGGATGCCCTGGTGGTTGTTGTCCAGCAACTCCACCTCCTTCAAGTAGCGCTCGGCGTGCTCCCGGTCGCCCAGGCCAAAGTAGCCGAGGGCAAGCATGTACTTGCAGTGGATGAGGTTCTTCGTGTCGAGCTCGGAAAATCCGTCCTCACGGTTTTCTTCCCAGATGAGCAGGTCGGGCAGCGAGACGGCGAAGTAGTCCATGATCTGCTTCTCGAAGATGTGCTGCTTGCCGTAGTTGATGAGCTTGTTGAACAGCGAGCGGGCCTTATCCTCCTGACCAAGCTTGCGATAGCAGAGCGCGGCATAGAAGATCTTGTCGGGCTTTGCATCGTTGTAATACATGGCGGCAGCGGGCTCAGTAGGTCCTTCGGTGCCTTCCTCGTATCGGCCCAAGAAGTAGAGGAAATCGTTGTCCTGCGAGCCATAGAGTTTTCCTTCGCCCAAGTGGTGGGGGAACACGAGACATTCCTCCAAGAGTTGCTTGGCGCGAGCATCCTTTGGATTCTTCTGCAACAGTTGCTTCGCAATCTCCAGACGGCACATCTGATACTGTCCGCTCACCTTGCCTTCGCCGCCTTCCCAAGGATGGAAGATGCGATGGTCGATGATCTCCTTGGCTTCCTCGTAGCGACCCAACGAGTTGAGCAGGGTGGCATGTTCGAGCACGAGGTCGTCGCGACGCTCAATGAGTTCAGCATGCTGCTCGTAGAAGGCGAGGCGCTCAGCGTGCGGACGGTGCAGGCGCTTGTAGAGCTGGTCGAGTTCCATGAATACGCGCTCGTCGTTCTCGTCGAGGTGGAAGGCGCGCTCCATGTATTCGAGGGCTTCGCTCTGGCGGTTCTGCTTGTTGAAGCGGCCGAGGGCAAGGTTGCGCCAGACGGTGGGGAACGTCGGGTCGAGACGGGCCGAGAGTTCCCAGTTCTCGATGGCGAGGTCGTACTGCCGGGCGGCATAGTAGAGACAACCGAGGTAGTAAGGTGCACGGGCTCCTTGCGGGTTAGCCTTCTTAGCTGTCTCAAGTGCAATGGCATCCTCGGGACGGTTGGGGAAGCAGTAGCTGGAATCGGCCCTTTCTGCTTTTTCCAGAGCATCGGCCTTGCCGCAGAAGGCGAAGAGATAGTAATAGGTCATCGGCGACGCGGCCCCTTGCTCGATGGCCAGCTGCCAGATGGCACGGGCCTCGTCGTTCAGTCCGGCGGCGCAGTAGTCGAGGGCCACCTCGTCGTAGTTCTGTGCTGAGCGGCGCAGCATCTGCTTCATCTCCGCCAGCACGTTCTCGTCCTTTGTTATCAGATACTTCTCGTAGCGGCAGCCATAGTTGAAGCGGTCATACTCCAGCGACTCGCCGATGAGTGCCAGTGCATCGCGGGTCTCGCCCAGCTTGCGCAGGATGGCGGCTTTCAGGGCGCGGGCCTTATGGTTGTGCCAGTTGTTGACGAGACTGCGGTTCACCTCGTCGAGGGCGTCCTCGTAGCGGCCCTGGGCGGTGCTGATCTTAGCAGCCTCGAAGTAGCCGGCGTCAGCCCATGCCTTGTTCCATGTGGCCTTCCAGAAGAGTTCGTAGGCCTCAGAGGCCTTGCCTTGATATTTCAGCGCGAGGGCGAGGTTATAGATGGGCTCGCCGTCGTAGGGGTTGGGGTTGCGCTTCTGCGAGAGACGGACAGCCTTGCGCAGATACTCCTCAGCCTTGGCGAAGCGCCCCTTGCGGATGTACCACAGGCCCATGGCGTTCAGGCAGCGGATGTCGTTCGGGTCGCGGCGCAGCGCCTCCTCGTAGTAGTCGGTGGCCAGCCATGTGGCATGACGGTACTGCTCCAGATGCATGCCCGTCAGGTAGAGCTGCTCGTTGGTCTTGACCTGCTCAGGCAGCAGGGCGGCCTCGGCCGAGTCGGGAATCGGACGGATCTCGTCGGCCTCGGCATGCCAATGCAGGACGGTGCGCTGGCCATAGACGAAGGTCTTCACCACCTCAAAGGTCAGTTCGCCCATCTTCGCGCCCTTCACGTCGACCGTCTCCACCAGCACCTCTTCGGGGCTGACGGTCATCTCCTTTTTATAATACACCTCACCGTTATCATTACGCAGAATAATGCAGACATCCTGCTTCGAGGTGGCAAAGAGCTTGAAGGTGACCCCAGGCTCCCCTCCCTTGGGGAGGGGTTGGGGGTAGGCATTGAATACCAAATCCTTCGAGGCCTCTTTCACCACACCCAGCTCACGATAGGGCATGAAGTACTGCGTGAACGTCTTCTCCTCATACGGCATGAGCCACGTGAAGTCGGGCTGGTTCTCGGTATAGACACCTGCCATGAGTTCGATGTAGGGGCGGAAACCCTCACGGTCGATGCTCCAACGCTTCATCTCCTCGGGAGCGGCCTCGTCGGTCAGGTTGCGGTCCCAGGCGCGGCCGAAGTCGCCGTTGCCCCAGGTCCACTGCTTCTTGCCGGGCGAGAAGTGGTGGCTGGCCACATGCAGCATGCCGCAGCGGGTGTCGTTCTCGTAGCCGCCCTCGAAGTTGAAGCGTGAGTTGACGCCCATGTAGCTCGTCGGCACGTAGATGTTCTTATAGTTCGAGATGTCGACGCCGGCCGAGTAGTCCATCTTGTAGTAAGTGCCCGTGGCGATGGGGAACGACGAGACGGCGCGCTTGCCATGGTCGAAGACGGCGTTGATGTCGGGCGGGAAGACGCTCTGGTACTCATCGTTCACCTCCACGGCGGGGTTGGCCCACCAGAGGAAGGTCTGCGGCACGTCGGTACGGTTGTATAGCCGGCCCTTGATCTCCAGATAGGCGCAGCCGGGACGCAGCGTGAAGCCGGCCATGCCCTTCTGATGGAACATTTTTTCCATCTCGCTCACCCAGACCGTCACCGAGCCGTCAGCATTCTCCTCGATGCAGGTGTCAACGGGCATGTAGGTCGTCGGGCGGTGGTGCTGCGGCCAGTTGAACTCGATGCCGCCCGAGATCCACGGGCCAAGGAGCCCCACCAGCGCGGGCTTGATGACATGATTATAATAGACGAAGTGGCGGTGGGCAATCTTGTCGTAGGCCATCTGCACGCGACCGCCCAGCTCGGGCAGCACCATCACCAGGATATACTCATTCTCCAGCCAGATGGCCTGATAGTCCTTGTCGACCTTCTCGTCCGACATCGTCTCGATGACGGGATAGGGATAGACCACACCACTCGACCCCTGATACACTCGCTTCTCCAGGAACATCGGGTTCTTCTCCGGCTTTCCCACCTCGTAG
Organism: Prevotella sp.; assembly: GCA_017470345.1. GTDB lineage: Bacteria > Bacteroidota > Bacteroidia > Bacteroidales > Bacteroidaceae > Prevotella. The sequence goes on along the minus strand of JAFUEP010000024.1, from coordinate 97,069 downwards.
GTAGGGATCGTCACTATTTCTCTCCAAGCCTTGACCATAATCCGAAATTAAGTGTTATAATTGTCATTTATCTGTCTACCAGCTCCTTTTCTAATTGCTCCAGACTCTGGCCTTTCGTCTCCGGACAGCGACGGAAGAGGAAGATGAAGGCACAGAGGCAGATGGCGCTGTAGACCCAGAAAGTGCCGCTCGAGCCCAGGGCAGCGTTCATGGAGGGAAAGGAGAAGGTGAGCGTGCAGCAGCCTACCCACAGGGCAAACGTACAAGTGGCCATGGCGATGCCGCGTACACGGTGGGGAAATATCTCGGCCAGGAGGGTCCACGTCACGGGGCCGAGGGTCATGGCATAGACCGAGATGGCAGCCACCACCAGCGCCACCATCAGTATGCCCGTCATGCCCATGAAATAGCAGGTTCCGAGGACGAAATAGATCAGCCCCAGTCCGCCGGCCCCCAAGAGCATCAGCTTGCGGCGTCCCCACCGCTCGATGGTATAAAGGGCCACGAAGGTAAAGATGACGTTGGCAATGCCGGTGATGACGATGTTGATGAACATGCCGTCGACGTCGAAGCCGGCGCTGACAAAGATCTCCTGGGCGTAGTTGAAGATGACGTTCGTGCCGCACCACTGCTGGAACACGGCAATGACGAGGCCGAGCAGCAGCACACGCCCATACTTGTGATGGAAAAGTTCGCGCAGGCCGGCCTCCTCACGGCCATGCCCGCCGCCCTCGCTCTTCTTCAACTGCAAATAGACAGGACTCTCCGGGATGAAGAAACTCATCACGAGAAACAGCGCTGCGGGCAGCGTCTCGGCCCAGAACATCCATCGCCATCCCCACTCCACGTCCCACGCCATGTTGTCGGCTATCGAGGTGTCGCGGGCCAGCAGCATATTGACAATCTGTGCTGACAGGATGCCCAGCACGATCGTCATCTGATTGAGCGACACCATGCGTCCGCGAATCTCGGCCGGACTGACCTCGGCAATATACATCGGTGCCAACGCCGAGGCCACGCCGATGCCCACACCGCCTACGAAGCGGGCAAGGTTGAACATCGTGAAGTCGTTGAACAGACCCGTGCCGATGGCCGACACCGTGAACAGCACCGCCGACAGCATCAGCAGCGGCTTGCGCCCATACCGGTCGGCGGCCGCACCGGCTACCATCGCACCAACCAGACAGCCCACCAGGGCCGTCGTCATGGCCACACCCTGCATCAGGGGCGAGTCGGAAATGCCGAAATAGAGCTCGTAGAACGGCTTGGCACCGCCAATCACCACCCAGTCGTAGCCGAAGAGCAGACCGCCCATGGCCGACACAAGGCAGATGAAGTAGACAAACGATTTGTTGAAGCCTTGCATAGTTCTTTATGTTTTTTAGTTATTCTCCCGGTTGGGTAGCTCCCATCGCCCGCTTTCCAGCCCGCCTACGGCCTGAGCAGGTCGAGGCGCTCGATGTCGGTCACCTCGTCGGCACAGCGCTCCCAGACCAGCTTGGTCGTGTCCGACAGCGACGACGAGAGACAGTAGACGCCGAGGAAGACGAAGCCCGAGTCGGTCAGGTTCTTCATGAAGCAAAGTCGCAGCTGGTTCTGCTTGAAGGCCGTGATGTAGCCGTTCTTCTGCAGCTCGGTCAGCGCCGCCATCGAGGCGGAGTCCGTCGGCCAGTCATCGGGGTGATAGCGCTCCGTGATGGTGGGCATCATCGCTGCCGAGTCGCCCTCGTTGTGCCAGACGGGGTTGCGATGTTCGGGCGCCCAGAGGACGATGTACGGCTTTTCGGGGAAGCGCACGAAGTAAGGCACGTTGGTGTCGCTGGCCAGTCCGAACAGCTGCTGGTAGTCCTCGTAGCTCTCGAAGTGCTGGCCCTTAGTGACGATGGGCCTCTTCCCCCCGCCCCAGCCCCCAAGCAGGGGCATCAGGACGGCCAGCAGAAGCGCGACGACAACCGCTGCCGCTGCTGCCACGAGAGCCTTGCGACCCCGATGCGGCCCAGGGCGCTCCTCCTCCGCCTGCCGGGGCGTCGTCCCGGGCTGAGATTCCCTCTCCGTTTGCGACGAGGCGAGGCTGGCGTCATGCCTTATGAAGGCGTCGAAATCCTCATAGCCCACATACAGGCACAGCTGGTCGAGCGTGTAAGGGCGTGGCCTGACGTCCTCCGACACGTAGCCCCAGATGCGCTTCAGTGTCGTCGGGCTGATCTTGGCCTTCGTCTTCTCGCAGATGCTCTCCGCCAGCAGCTCGAAGTCCCTGTTCGTCCGCATCTTCCGGCCGGCAGTCTGTTCCACGGCAAGCCGCAACCGCACTATCTCCTGTTCTCGAGACTCCATGATGATTCCTCGTCTGTTTTTCGACGGCAAAGATAATACTTTTATCACAATTAGCAAAAAATAATGATTAAAAAATGATCATCCTTTCGTCTTCCGGGCCATCCGTTGCCGATAAACAGTATTGTCCCCCGCAATGAATTCCAGTCATTTCGTGAAGCAGCCCGTCTCCTCAGCCTTCATTCTACTGCGCCCCTGTTGCTGGCAAAGAAAAACACAGGATGAGGCTTAAAAATCGCCCATTTCATCGCATTTTTTCTATTAATATAACTGACGGCACGGCATGACGGCATGCCGCCACGTCGTGACGCCATGCCGTCACGTCGTGATTTCATGCCGTCACGCCGTGACGCAAGTTTGACGTCACTCTTCAGCGAATCATATTAAGTAGTGCCTATCGGCAGAAATCCGACAAATCTATTCAAATCTGTCAAATCTCTTATTCTTTGTTTTGTAAGATTTGGACAGATTTGTAAGATTTCTGCTCCGAATGAACCACTCATCTTGAAAGTGCCGAGTAGTATCATTCATGACCATTCGTGTTAAAAATTCGTGAACAATTCGTGGTCATTCGTGGTCATTCGTGTTAAAAAAAGACACTTCCGAATAATTTCCGTTCTTCAAAAATCCCCGATTTCATCGAGTTTTTCCGCCTCCCATGCAAAATGGACAAAATGGACAAGTGAAATGGACAAGCCATTTCTTGCACATCTCAATCCTTTTGCCTAAATTTGCACGCGTAACTAAAAAATAATCAGCCCGCGATGGAGCAACTTTCGGAAAAAATGCGTATCTTTGCACCGTCGCCCTGACCCGGCGACGCAATGCGAGGAGCAGCAAACCAAGTTCCACTGGTAAACCTGGAAAATTTACCCCACAGCAGTGATAAGGGACAAAGTTTGAAATTGCGCTTCTCCTGTAATCCGTCTACGGTGCCCTGACCGCCCCACCTCCCAGTGTGTGGCGTCGGGTCTGCCGCCGTCATTATAGGTGCGGGCTGATTTTCATTCTTTTTTATCACAGGTAATTTCCAGGACCTTCCAGTAAAAGAATGCTGAGAGGCCCGCACCGCTCGTTGTGTATTATCAATAACTCCTAAAAGTATCAATTATGATAAAACCATTCATTAGCCCCTCAAATTGGGATGAAAAGACAAAGGAATCCTTCGTGCAGACATGCTTCGAAGGGTTCGGAATGATGAATAAACTAATATAATAAAAGGCGCATAAGAGTTTTAATTTTTGAAATTTTACTATTAGCATAACACAATGAAAAAGCATTACTATCATTACTGCTGCTAATGGCAGCAACGGCCGGGAGCGCCCAGGAGATCGTCAAGGGCGACATGAACGGCGACAACGAGATTTCTGTAGTCGATGTGACAAACCTGGTGGAAGTTGCGCTGGGTCGTTTGCCCAAGCAGACCATCAGCCTGGGTGGCGACCCCTACAAGGTGAACAACGCGCTGGTCATCGGCACATGGTATGCCCCGGACGGCTGGTCGTTCACGCTCAGCGACGACGGCACCACCGACTATCCCGGCGCTGCCAGCTATGAGTTTATGCCCATGACGGGCCGCCTGCTGCTGCTCAACGCCCAGAAGCGCCCGGTCAAGGTGCTGCCTCTCATCAAGGTGGAGAGCGAGTACCTGCTTACGGTGGACTATGCCACGGGAGCTTTCACCTATTACACCAAGTCGACCTCGCTGGCTTCGGGCATCACCCTCGACCAGACCTCGCTCACCATCAATAGCGGCACCACCGCTCAGCTCACCGCCACCATCAGCCCTGAGGATGCCTTCGCCACTATCATCTGGACGAGCAGCGACGAGAGCGTGGCAACCGTCGATGCCAATGGCCTGGTGAGCGCCGTGGCTGGTGGCACCTGCACCATCACCGCCAAGACGAGCGGCAGCAACAAGACGGCTACTTGCAGCGTCAGCGTTACACAGATGGTGACAGAAATCACTCTGCCTTCTACATCGCTACTGATGGAATATGGCTCCGCACAGCGTCTCACTGCCAATGTCCTTCCCGAGACGGCAGCCAACAAATCCGTAAAATGGAGCAGCAGCGACGAGAACATTGTAGAGCTGGGCTCTAACGGTCTAATTACAGCTGTAGGCTATGGCATTTGCACTGTTACCTGCACCGCTACCGACGGCAGTGGCGTGTCGGCAACTTGCGAGATAACGGTTCCGCTCTATGTCTCCAGCATCACGCTGTCGGAGAACAGCCTGACGATAGCAAAGGGCGGCAGCCAATCGCTGACGGCAACGGTGGCACCCGCCGATGCTACGACCTCCACAGTGACCTGGAGCAGCAGCGACGAGAGCATTGCCACCGTCAGTCAGTCAGGACAGGTGACAGGTGTTTCGCCTGGTAACTGTACCATCACTTGTTCCTCCACTGATGGCAGCAACGTCACAGCCACCTGCGAGGTGACCGTCTGGACCCTTGTGCTCTCTGCATCCGTTTTACCCTTGGAACTCGAGGGCTACCAGAAGCTGACGGCATCTTCTTTCCCTGCCGGCATCACACTCCCAAGCCTCTCCTGGTCGAGCAGCAACGAGAATGTGGCTGAAGTCACCAAGTCTGGACTGGTTTCTGCCGTAAACTACGGAACATGCATCATCACCTGCGAGGCTGCCGATGACAATAGTATTTCAGCAACCTGCAAAGTCAATGTAAATAAAATGGAGTATGTCGACCTCGGTCTGCCCAGCGGCACACTGTGGGCCACATGCAACATCGGTGCCACAAGCCCCGAAGAATATGGCGACTATTTCGCATGGGGTGAGACGATGGGATTTAAAGATGGAAAAACCACCTTTGACTGGAGCACTTACAAGTGGTGCGAAGGCTCTGATAATACCCTGACTAAGTACTGCACTCAGAGCAATTACGGAAATAACGGTTTTACTGACAATAAGACTAAGCTGGAACTGGAGGATGATGCCGCCTACGTCAACTGGGGTCCCGACTGGCGCATGCCAACCACCGAACAGCTTGGTGAACTGTTCAGATCCACTACTGTCACTTATACCTCTCTAAATGGTATTACCGGTCGCTTGATTGTCAGCAAATCAAATGGCAACTCAATTTTCCTGCCTGAAGCAGGTTACCGCTATAATAACAGGATAGCTGAAAAGAATTATCGTGGTCTCTATTGGTCATGCGAGCTTTACACTAGTTATCCGCTTAAAGCCTACTACCAGTACTTCGATTCTGGCACCTATTTTGTAGAATGGGATGGCTACGGCGACGGACGTTGCAACGGTCGCTCGATTCGCCCTGTGCGGTCCACAGAATGAGTGCATCCTCTCCCAAGACGACCCCCACAGCCTGTTGTGGGGCGGAGGCTCAGCGGGGGCATGGCCTGACGGCCGCATCGCGCCCCCAGCAGAGCCTCTGGCTCACAACAGGCTTCACACGAAAAAATAATTAGGCTATGGCAAGTATTAAAGACATCGTGCAACAGGAAGGCTCGTTTGTTCGTGCCTATGAGCGAAGCGCGTGACTGCTGTGGCATAAATGATTGGGCCTTGAACATCGCGGCGCGGGGGATGAAATTTAGAACACTACTCTGCAAATCTCCCTTTTGGGGCATCATCTCGGGCGGAAACATGAGTAAAGTCAAGTTTCCGCCCGAGATGTTTTTGATTTCAGGAGTCATCTTTAAGACTATTCCCGTTGTTTATACTGAACGCATTTCAGTGTGAATTGTTCTATAATAAAGACAAAATCGATGCTTTGATCACTATTTATGGCTAAATGTTCAACCCAAAGAACAAATTGTAGACCAAAATGTTTTGCAGACTGAACATATTTGACTATCTTTGCACCCGATAATGTAATTGAGCAAGGAAATGGAAACACTGATTAAGCGACATCTGAACAGGATGCAGACTGTAAAACTCGATTTTGTCAGAAGTATGATGAATGAAATCGATTGGGACGAACGTCTGTTGATGATTAAGGGACAAAAGGGCGTTGGCAAGACCACGCTAATGACCCAGCGCATTCTGCAGGAGTTTGGCCCCACGAACACTACAGATGTGCTGTATGCCAGCCTTGATAATATCTACTTCAGCACGCACGGTCTTTTGGACTTCATCGAACGATTCCATGCGCAAGGCGGGAAATATCTTTTCCTGGATGAGGTGCATAAATACAAAGGATGGAGTCTGGAGATTAAGAATGCATACGACGAGTTTGAAGATATGCATTTCGTGCTGAGCGGCTCGTCGCTGGTCAATCTTATTGATGGAGAGGCGGATTTGTCACGCCGTTGCATCACATACATCATGCAGGGGCTTTCGTTTAGAGAGTACCTGCGAATGTTCTATCAGAAAGATTTTCGAAAGAGAACACTCCGGGAGATTCTTACAGACGGAAACAGCCTGTGTGCTGAGGTCAATGCACTGCTGCGTCCGTTACCACTTTTTTCAGAGTATCTGCGCTATGGTTACTATCCTTTCCTGAAAGAGGGCCAAAGTAATTACTACGTACGCATTGAAAATATCGTTAACACAGTTATTGAAGTGGAACTGCCACAGCTGAGGAAACTGGACGTAGGCAATATCCGAAAGGTGAAATCGCTTTTGGGAATCCTTTCCTCAGGCGTTCCCTATACGGTGGATACCGTGAAGCTGTCGTCAATGGCGGAAATCTCACGAAACAGTTTGTTGCAGTACCTGCAGAATCTCAGTGAGGCTCGGTTGATTCAATTGCTCTATTCTGATGTTACGAACGTAAAACGACTACAGAAACCAGACAAGATCTATTTGGAGAACACCAACATGCTGCACGCCCTCACCAGCACGCAAGTTAATGAGGGTACGGAACGCGAGGTGTTTTTCATTAACCAGTTGTCAGCAGCCCATGTGGTGGAATACAGCAAGACTTCTGCCGACTTTACCATCGATCATCAGTACACGATTGAAGTTGGCGGGCGCTCCAAGGACGGCAAGCAGATTGCAGGCGTGGTCAATAGCTTCATCGCCTCAGCCGACGAAGAGTATGTCTTGGGTAACAAAATCCCCCTCTGGCTTTTCGGTTTTCTGTATTAGATAAGCGACTCCATTTATGAGCAACGTCAAATCGCTCTCTTAGGGCATCATCTCGGGCGGAAACATGAGTAAAGTCAGGTTTCCGCTCGAGATGTTTTTTTGCGCCTGGTGGGCGTCAGATATTGTTAAAGGGTGTAAAATTATTGTTTTTCGATAAAATTTTTCTGAAAAAGTTTGGTTGGTATCAGAAAAAGATATACTTTTGCATATCGAAAGTCGATAAAAGAATCAAATAAATCAATAACGTGAGCTTATGAAGAAGAGACTGAATGTGCTGTGCGTGCTGGTGTTTGTTGTCATCGGCATCGGGCTTATGCCCTTCGTCTATTGGTTGGCCTTCGGCATGAAGGCCGGCTACGAGAGTTCGTCCGACCACGTCAGGGACATCGATGCCATGATGAATGCTGAGACGGTGCACCTGATGCCCGTCGGGATCAGTCATCTCGAACACGCCACGATCCGCAACGACGTGACGGGCGAGCAGGTGGCGCTATGGCCGCAGAACATTGCCGTCAGTGCCGGCGTGGACTATCCCGGGTGGTACGACGTGGTCAATACGCTGGCCACCGTGCTCTGCGTCGTGGCCGTCATCGTGGTCGTCGTGTTGTTCCTGAAGCTCATCCTGCGGGTCAACCGCGGCTACGTCTTCGAGTGGCGCAACGTCAGGCTGCTGCGCTGGCTGGGGGGCATCCAGCTGGCTGCGAGCATCGTCGTCACGCTGCTGCAGATCTATGGCGCGAGCGTGGTGAGCGGCCAGTTCCGCGTCAGCGGCTATGTGACTGACTATTTCAGCTATGTCTCCGTGCTGGAGCTGAGCATCGGCATGGTGGCGCTCATCGCGGCTGAGATCTTCGCCATCGGGCTGAAGATGAAGGAGGAGCAGGAGCTGACGATTTGAGTGATGAATGATGAGTGAAAAGTGAAGAATGAAGAATGAAGAATGAATGGGAAAGATAATCGTTAACTTGGACGTGATGATGGCGCGACGCAAGATGTCGCTGGGCGAGCTGGCCGAGCGCATCGACCTGACGCCGGCCAACCTCTCGATACTGAAGACGGGCAAGGCGCGGGCCGTGCGCTTCACGACGCTCGAGGCCATCTGCCGTGAGCTGCAGTGCCAGCCGGGCGACCTGCTGGAATATCGCGATGAAGAATAGCCGTCGGAGGTCGTCTGACGGCGGAGAGAAATGGAGTCCGATGAGTGAGAAATGTAAAATAAAATCGCAGTATTTGTGTATGATTTTGCAACCGGCTGATAATCAACGTATTTGCGATATGGTCGCAAAGAAGCGATGCTTTTCGATGCAAGAAGCGGTGCTTTTCGGCTCAAGAAGCGGTGCTTTTCGACCCGCAAAGCAGCGTTTCTCCCCTGGACGATGCCTCAGGTGTAAAAATAATTCGCACCCGGCCGAGGCAGCCGGCGCTTCATCCGTGGTTCGCACGACAGGCAGCAGGCAGACGCCAATAATATAAAAAGGTATAAAAAATCATTAATATTAACCCGAGTGTGACGCATGTTGACGGAAAAAGCCGTAACTTTGCAGCCATTAACTCACAAATTCAAACAACAATGAAATTCAAGAGATTGCTTCTCTCGGCCGCGATGCTCTGCATGGGCACCGTTGCCATGGTGGCACAGGAAATGCAGATGCCGCCGATTCCCGTCGACCCCGAGGTTCGCATCGGTAAGCTCGACAACGGACTGACCTACTACATCCGCCACAACGAGTGGCCGGAGAAGGTGGCCAACTTCTACATCGCCCAGCGCGTCGGTGCCATCCAGGAGGACGACACGCAGCGCGGACTGGCCCACTTCCTGGAGCACATGGCCTTCAACGGCTCTGAGAACTTCCCCGCCGAGCCGGGCAAGGGCATCATCGACTTCACGCGCCGTCTGGGCGTGGAGTTCGGCTCCGACCTCAATGCCTATACGGCCATCGACAAGACCGTCTATCGCGTCTGCGACGTGCCCGTCAGCAAGGGCCAGGCTGCACTCGACTCCTGCCTGCTGATCCTCAAGGACTGGTCGAACGGACTGAGCCTCCTGCCCGCTGAGATCGACAAGGAGCGCGACGTCGTGCACAACGAGTGGCGCATGGGCGAGAGTGCCTCGCAGCGCATGATCACGCGCGCCCTGCCCAAGATGTATCCCGGCTCGAAGTATGGCGAGCGCATGCCCATCGGCCTGATGTCGGTCATCGACAGCTTCCGCCCCGAGACGCTCCGTGCCTATTATAAGAAGTGGTATCGTCCTGACAACCAGGCTGTCATCATCGTCGGCGACATCGACGTCGACCACGTCGAGGCCAAGGTGAAGGAGCTCTTCAGCGGCATCAAGGTGCCCGAGGGCGCTGCACAGGTGGTGCCCGAGGAGGTGCCCGACAACGAGGAGCCCATCTTCATCTTCGAGAAGGACAAGGAGCAGCAGATGAACCAGATCATGGTCTTCATGAAGCACGACGCCACGAAGCCGGCTGAGAAGGCCACGATGGACTACCTCTTCGAGGTCTACATCAAGAGCGTCATCGCCCAGATGATGAACGCCCGCTTCCGCGAGCTGGCCGAGGACCCCGACTGTCCGTTCCTCGTGGCCAACGGTGACGACGACGACTACCTGCTGGCCAACACGAAGGCCGCCTTCCAGATGCTGGGTGTGCCCAAGGAGGGCCGCGACATGGAGACGCTGACGGCCCTGTTCCGCGAGGCCCGTCGCGTGGCCCAGTTCGGCTTCACCGCCACGGAGTATGAGCGCGCCAAGGCCGACTTCCTCAGCTCGCTCGAGAAGCGGTACACCAACCGCGCCAAGATCACCAACCATCAGTTTGGCAACGAATACACCGACCACTACCTGACCAACGAGCCCATCCCCTCGATCGAGATGCTCTATCAGCTGATGAACCAGATTGCCCCCAACATCCCCGTGGATGTGATCAATCAGGTGCTGCCCCAGATGATCACCGACCAGGACAAGAACCTCGTCGTCATGGAGTGGGCACGCGAGGCCGACGGACTCAGCTATCCCACGGAGGACGACATGAAGGCCGCCATCGCCAAGGCCCGCAGCGAGGAGCTCCAGGCCTACGTCGACAACGTCAAGGACGAGCCCCTCATGACCCAGATGCCCACGCCCGGCAAGATCAAGAAGGAGCAGGCCGGCAAGTTCGGCACGAAGGAGCTGAAACTCTCCAACGGCGCCACCGTCATCCTGCTGCCCACCGACTACAAGGACGACCAGGTGTTGCTGCAGGCCTATGCCCAGGGCGGCAAGAGCCTCTTCGGCGCTGAGGACTACACCAACCTGAAGGTCTTCGATCAGGTCATCGGCATCTCCGGCATCGGCAACTTCTCGTCGACGGAGCTCTCGAAGGCACTGGCCGGCAAGGAGGTCAACGCCGACGCCTCGATGGGCATGACCCGCCAGTACGTCACGGCTCACTCCACGCCGAAGGACCTCGAGACGATGTTCCAGATGATGTATCTCTACTTCACCTCGATCAACAAGGACGAGAAGCAGTTCAACAACTTCATCGCCCAGATGGAGATGGCCCTGAAGAACAAGGGACTCTCGCCCGACGCCGTCTACAGCGACTCACTGACCGCCACCATCTACAGCCACAACCCGCGCTTCAACAACATCCAGGTGGACGACCTCAAGGACATCAGCTACGACCGCATCCTCGAGATCCACGCCGACCGCTTCAAGAACGCCTCGCAGTTCACCTTCGTCATCGTCGGTAAGTTCGACGAGCAGACCATCCGGCCCTTCATCGAGCAGTACATCGCATCGCTGCCCGGCAAGGGCAAGGCTGACCAGTATCGCGACGTCCGCACACTGGCCGAGGGCAAGGTGCGCAATGCCTTCCACACCGACAACGAGACCAAGGCCATGGACGTCATCGTATGGACGGCCAAGGCGCCCTACACGCTCGAGAACGAGGTGCTCCTCGAGGCTGCCGGACAGGTGCTCTCGATGATCTATCTGAAGAACATCCGCGAGGAGGAGAGTGCTGCCTACAGCTGCGGCGCCGGCGGCTCGTTCAACCTCAGCGGACGCGAGCCCATCGCCATGCTCCAGGCCTACTGCCCGATGAATCCTGACAAGCAGGAGGTGGCCGTGCGCCTGCTCCACGAGGGCATCGCCGACTGCGCCAAGCAGATCGACGCCGAGCAGCTCAGCCAGGTCAAGGAAGCCATGCTCAAGCAGGCCGACATCAGCTTCAAGAACAACCAGTTCTGGGTGAACACGATCACGACGTGGCGCGACTACGGCGTCGACTCCTACACCGACTACAAGAAGACCGTCGAGGCCCTGACGACCGAGCGTCTGGCCGCCTTCTTCCGCGACGTCATCCTCGCCAGCGGCAACGAGATCGAAGTCATCATGACCCCGGAGAAGAAGTAATCGGATTCCGTTCCCCGCCAACATATTTCAGCGCCGTTGAACATTATTTCAGCGGCGCTGAATTATATTTCGGCGCCGCCGATTATTATTTTAGCGCCGCTGAAATAGTAATATGTTCTGAAATAATTTGCAATGTCGGGGAAAATTCGTAACTTTGCACAATCAATATCATCAACCATAAGAGACAGACACATGATGAAGAAACTATTATTCGTGGCAGCAGCCTGCCTGATGGCTGCCATCGGCGTGCAGGCACAGGTGATGAAGGCCGCCGACCTGGAGAAGTATGCCAAGGAGCGCTACGGCGACAAGTGGCTCGACGCAGCCGGCAACCTGGCCCGTGAGCTGACGCTCGACAAGAACGAGAGCCTCACCTATCAGGAGGTCATCGAGGCCGCCGGCAAGACGAAGGAGCAGCTATACATCGCCCTCAACTACTGGGCCACCGCCACCTTCCCCCCGTCGGCCAACGGCCAGACCGCCATCACGCTCAACGACAAGGAGGCCGGCTGCATCATCATCACGTCGACCATCCCTGACATCGTCGAGCACATGGGCACGCTCAACAAATACGCCGTCAGCATCACGCCCATCATACGCCTCGACATCAAGGAGGGACGCGTGCGCGTCACCTACACCGTGCAGAGCTACGACGTGCTGGCCGACGTCAGCGGCGGATGGCTCAGCCTGCGCGACAAGGACGACCGCACCATCGGCGACTCGAAGCGCAAGAAGGACGACAAGACCAACGCCAACCTCTACGACGAGCGCTGGGAGATTGCCCGCCACTATCCCTTCGTCGAGAAAGACCCGCAGAAGCGCACCTGCGCCAAGGCTCTCGTCATGACCCATGCCTACTCCAACGCCATCATCGACAAGGTCGAGGAGGCCCTGCGCAGCGGCATCGTCGGCGGCGAGGACGACGACTGGTGATTTCTTCTAACCGCGAATGGCGCGGTTCTTTTGACCGCGAATGACGCGGTTCTTTTGACCACGAATGACGCGAATGACACGAATTGGCTGCGCCCCGAGTGCTTGGCCCCCAATTCGTGTCATTCGTGTCATTCGTGGTTAATAATAATCTCAACGTATTATATTTATTGTCACTAAAATCAGAAAAACGTTTGCCATGTGCGTTTTTTTTGCTACCTTTGCACCCTCAAAACGTGAGTGACCGGAAAAAATAATTAACTTGGCATGAAAAAGTTACAGACCCCACCCCCAACCCCTCCCCTTGAAGGGAGGGGAGCCGCTGCGCCGTCATTCCCGTCGGGTAGCGCGGTAGCCACTCCACTCCTTTGGAGGGGTCGGGGGAGGCTGCTCCCCTCCCTTCAAGGGGAGGGGTTGGGGGTGGGGTCTCTAACTTCTGAAACCGCCCTAAGTTAGTCTGCAGAAAGAATATAATAAGGTAAGAAAGGAATCATCAGCATGGCTTATTTGTTTACATCAGAGTCAGTGTCGGAAGGACATCCCGACAAAGTGTGCGACCAGATCTCAGACGCCCTCGTCGACCAGTTCCTGGCCTACGACCCGCAGGCGCGCTGCGCCATCGAGACGTTTGTCACCACCGGCCAGGTGGTCATCATGGGCGAGGTGCGCAGCGAGGTCTACATCGACCTGCCCACCATAGCCCGCAACACCATTAACCGCATCGGCTACACCAAGTCGGAATATCAGTTCGACGGCAACTCCTGCGGCATCCTCACCGCCATCCACGAGCAGAGCGGCGACATCAACCGCGGTGTCGACCGTGCCGACGAGGACGACCAGGGCGCCGGCGACCAGGGCATGATGTTCGGCTATGCCACTAACGAGACGGAGAACTTCATGCCCGTCACGCTCGACCTGGCCCACCTCATCATGCGCACCCTGGCCGACATCCGCAAGGAGGGCCGCGAGATGACCTACCTCAGGCCCGACGCCAAGAGCCAGGTGACCGTGGAATACAGCGACGAGGGCATCCCCCAGCGCATCGACACCATCGTCGTCTCGACCCAGCACGACGAGTTCGACCAGGACGAGCCCATGCTGGCCAAGATCAAGGACGACGTCGTCAATATCCTCATCCCGCGCGTCAAGCAGCAGATCCACTCGGAGCGCGTGCTGGCCTTGTTTGGCGACGACATCAAGTACTACGTCAACCCGACGGGCAAGTTCGTCATCGGCGGACCCCACGGCGACACCGGCCTGACGGGCCGCAAGATCATCGTCGACACCTACGGCGGCAAGGGAGCTCACGGCGGCGGAGCCTTCTCGGGCAAGGACTCGTCGAAGGTGGACCGCTCGGCCGCCTATGCCGCCCGCCACATCGCCAAGAACATGGTGGCCGCAGGCGTCAGCGACGAGATGCTCGTCCAGGTCAGCTATGCCATCGGCGTGGCCCGTCCCATGAGCATCTATGTCAACACCTACGGCCGCAAGCACGTCGACATGACCGACGGCGAGATAGCCCGCCGCATCGAGAAGCTCTTCGACCTCCGCCCGAAGGCCATCGAGCGCGCTCTGAAGCTGCGCCAGCCCATGTACGTCGAGACGGCCGCCTACGGCCACATGGGGCGCAAGTGCGAGGTCGTGAAGAAAACTTTCACCAGCCACTACCACGAGACGAAGACCATCGACGTGGAGCTCTTCACCTGGGAGAAGCTCGACCGCGTCGACGACATCCGCCGCGAGTTCGGGATTGTTGAAAGTGATTAGGAGTTCTCAACTCCAAAGAAATTAACGAGCCGACGGTCATGCTCCAGCAGGACTCCATCATCACTCAGCATCATGCAGAGCCGGCGGGCAGCGCAGTGAGCGAGCTGCCCGCCGACACGGCCCTCGACGCCGCCTACGACCAGTTTCTGGAGCTCGACCTCAACCTCCACCACACCGCGCCGCGAGCCGAGTCGACGTGGACACTCATGCCCGACTCGTTCGCACTCTACAGGGCCCATCTCGATTCCGCACTGACAGAGACGGCCGACGTCCACCGCTACCTGCACGACAGCTTCTTCGAGCGCGACAGCGTCTATCGCACCGAGGTCAGCTCGCCCGGCTATGGCGCGGCGGGCGACCCCGTGCCCTACATGCTGCGCAGCGACAACATGATCACGCTCCTCTTGCTGCTCTGCTTCGTCGTCTTCAGCGTCTCGCTGGCCCGCTCCAAGCATTTCATCACCCGCCAGCTGAAGAACTTCTTCTACACCTCACACGGCGACGACGACGAGACCATCGGCGAGACGTCGGGCGAGCTGCGCTTCCAGCTCTTCCTCGTCTTTGTCGGCTGCCTGCTCATCGCCCTGGCTGGCTATCTCTTCGTCACCGACCGCATCGCCCAGACCTTCGTCCTGGCCAACGACTTCCAGCTCGTGGCCCTCCTCTTCGGAGCCATGGTCGCCTATCACGGGGCGAAGTCGCTGCTCTATACGGTGGTCAACAATGTGTTCTTCGGCAGTAAAAAAAACATACAGTATCTGAAGGATTCCCTCTTCCTTAACGCCACCATGAGCGTGCTGCTCTTCCCTGTCGTCATGCTCATGATTTATTTCGACCTCTCAGTGCAAAATGCCATATATTTCTTTGGAATTGTGCTTATAATGGTTAAAATTCTGACATTTTATAAGGCCTGGGCTATCTTTTTTCGGCAAAAAGGGGGCGTTCTGCAAACTTTTTTGTACTTTTGCACCCTCGAAGTGACGCCTCTGCTCGTCTTCTGCGGAGTCATGCTGGCGTTGGTCGACGTTTTGATAATAAAATTTTAGGACACTAGATAGGACATAGAGATGATTAAGAAGATTCTGGTTTCGCAACCCAAGCCCTCGAGCGAGAAGTCGCCCTACTTCGACATCGCCCAGCGATTCGGCGTGGAGCTGGTGTTTCGCCCGTTCATCAAGGTTGAGAGTATCTCGGCCCGCGAATTCCGTACACAAAAAGTAAACATTTTGGACTACACCGCCGTGGTCTTCACCTCGCGTCATGCCATCGACCATTTCTTCACGCTAGCCAAAGAGCTGCGCGTGCAGATTCCGGAGGACATGAAGTATTTCTGCGTCACTGAGACGATTGCTCTCTATATCCAGAAGTATGTGCAGTATCGCAAGCGCAAGGTCTTCTTCGGCACCACCGGACGCGTCGACGACCTGCTGCCCACGATGATCAAGCACAAGACCGAGCGCTACCTCGTGCCGATGAGCAGCGTCCACAACGACGCGCTCACCCAGCTGCTCGACTCGAAGAAGCTGCAGCACCGCGAGTGCGTCATGTACAAGACGGTCAGCAACGACTTCACGCCCGAGGAGATTGAGACGTTCGACTACGACATGCTGCTCTTCTTCAGCCCCGCCGGTATTGAGTCGCTGACGAAGAACTTCCCTGACTTCAATCAGGATAAGATTGCCATCGGCACCTTCGGTCCCGCCACGGCCAAGGCCGTCAAGGACGCTGGTCTCCGACTCGACCTCGAGGCTCCCACGGAGAAGTATCCCTCGATGACGGGCGCCCTGCAGCACTATCTGCTGATGCAGGAAGAGGACTGAACTGAGAGTTGAGAATTGAGAACTGAGAATTGAGCGCTGAGAATTTCACTTTTCCGAAACGAGAGCGCATCGTCAGTCAGAAAACCATCGACGAGCTCTTCTCGGGTGACCACAGCCATTCGGCGGTGGCCTATCCGGTGAGAGCCGTTTTCATGTTGTGCCCCCGACAGCCGGGCGGCGAGGCCGTGCAGGTGCTGATGAGCGTGCCCAAGCGCCGGCTGAAGCACGCCGTCGACCGCAACCGCGTGAAGCGCCAGCTGCGCGAGGCCTGGCGCCTCCAGCAGGCCGAGGTCCTCGGCGACGCGTTGCCTGCCGACCAGTCGCTGCGCATCGCCTTCGTCTGGCTTCAGGACGGGCTCAGCCCCACCGCCGTGGTGGCCTCGCGCATGCATCAACTTCTGGAACGCATCGGCAAAAAGCTATGAACCGTCTTTGGCACTACGTCTGCTGGCCCCTGAAGTGGGTCCTGCTGGCGCTGATCTTCTTCTATCAGCGCTGCATCAGTCCGCTGACGCCCGCGTCGTGCCGTTTCACCCCCACTTGTTCCCAATATGCCAAGGAGGCCATCCTCAAGCATGGCCCCTTCAAGGGCTTGGCCTTAGCCGTCTGGCGCGTCCTGCGCTGCAATCCCTGGGGCGGCTCGGGCTACGACCCCGTGCCCTGACCCCATTGCCCGCCGGCTTCATTGTCTGGTGAAGAACTCCTGCGGCCCCGTGGTGTAGAGGTTGCCGAAGTTCGCCGAGTTGACGATGTGGACGTGCGAGCCCAGGGTGTGCTGTGCGCAGTAGAGGTAGAGGTCGCGATAGGTCGTGGCCGGATTGGCCGTGAGGTGGCTGACGAGGTTGTGGGTGAAGCGGTCCTGCCGCCATACGCCGAGCGTCGGGCTCCAGTTGTCGGCAAACGACTGCTCGTGGGTGCCGGCGCTCGACATGGCCAGCACGCCGGCGATGCCCTCCAGCGGGGCGACGATGCTCTCGCTGTAGCACGGCTCGGCCAGGATGAGCATCTTGCGGAAGCGCCCTTCGGCCTGCATCTCGCTGACCGTCTGGCGGGTGTCGCCGTCGCGGGTGCAGGCTGCGACGAGCGCGAGGAGTGCGGCTGACAGTGCAGCCGGCAGCACGCGCATCCCTGACGTCATGGTCATCGGCGGGTCTTCTTTATTTCTTGATCTGCTCAAGGATGTCCTTGACGAAGCCGCTGCTCGATTCGGGCCAGCGGTCGTAGGTGATGTAGCGCAGCTGGCTGACGCCGGTGGCCCGGAACAGCTCTGCGCTCAGCGTCACCTCCGCGCAATAGTAGATGGTCAGACTGGTTGATGGCTTATAGGTGAGCGTGCCCTGCGGACGGCCGTCGGCGTCGGTCAGCCGGCACGTGATGGTGCCGTCGGCTGCCGTGCTGAGGCCCTCATGCTTCGCGCCGTCAGGGATGAGCAGATAGAATTCGGCCAGCGCGTCCAGGGCCGTGGCCACGGGGCGGCTGACGATCTCCTCGCCGTCGGTGCCCACCTGCACGCCGTAGACCTTTTCGCCCGCCGGGGCCAGTCGGCTCTGCAGGTAGGCCAGGTCGTTGACGCCGTTGCCCTCGTTCTTCTCATCGTCATCACAGCCAGTGAGCATCGACAGCGACAGACAGCTGACGAGCATCACGGCCCACACTTGAATCAGTTTTAGCTTTTTCATTTTCTTAGTTATTTAAGTGTAATGTGTTTCTGTTAAAAGTATTTCACGGCCAGGATGGGCGCGGCCCCGACGGCCAGCATCAGCACGATGGTCAGCACAAATGTGAGCACCGTGCGCCACAGCGCCGGCCACAGCCGCAGCTGGTAGAGCTGCGAGTAGTCGTAGCAGAGCATCGGCACCCCGATGACGAAGGGGATGGCGAAGGGCGGCAGGTTGTAGTAGGCCTCATGGCCCGTCAGCAGCATCCACAGCATGCCGAGGATCTGCATCTGGCATGAGATGTAGAGCTGCGAGAGGAACACCTCGACGAACGACATGCGCCGCAGGAACACCATCCACGAGGCGACGATGTAGAAGATGCCGGCCGCGATGGTCATGTAGGCCGGGTTGTTGTCGAGCCATAGCAGTGCCCTGTCGACCTCGGCGAAGAACGAGATCACGAGCTGACTGGCGCCGTAGCGCTGGAAGACGTCGCCGTAGGTGAAGATGTCGTCGGAATTCGTCGCCACGCCCCGCAGCGAGGTGGTGATGGCGAAGAGCAGCGTCATGATGATGAGCATCTTGAACGGCGGGAAGTAGACGGGCTTGTGACCGTGCAGGTAGTCGTACATCATGTAGCCCGGCCGCCAGAACAGCTCGTGGATGGTGCGGATCATCGGGCGCGAGCCGAAGCCCCAGATGTCGAGGAATCCCGAGACGACCGTCTTGACGGTGGCGCGGCCCGCATTAGCCGGCAGTCCGCACTGTGGACAGAAGCGGCCGACGAAGTGGGTGGCGCAGTTGTCGCACGTGTGCGCCTCGTCGGTGATGACGGTGCGCAGTGTCGGCTGGCGTTGCCGCTCATCCAGCCGGTGCAGCCATTGCCGCCCGTCGCTGATGAGGCGCGCCACACGGCTGCGCAGTCGGCCGCACGCCGTCCTGAGGGTGGCGCCGAGCGATTTCCTGCGTTTCCGGCCGCCCGCGGTCGTCTCCTGTTGCTGCTCCTCGCTGGTCTGTTCGTTCTCGGGCATCATATCTGTTTACAGCTTTGACCCGACAAAATTACTACTTTTTTCTGAAACAGCCTACGATGCTCCGGATTTTTAGTGAACGTTTTAAAAAAACTTGGTATGATTTAGGAGGCGACGTGTCCTCACGTCGCACTTATCGCCAGTGCGACGTGAGGACACGTCGCCTCCTACAGTGACAGCCAAATTGTACCAAGTTATTCTTTTATGGCTACTAAGGTCAGACTTTCCCACGGCGGGGATTCCGCTCAGACTTATTCCTCGCAGTCGGGGATTGTCTTGCTGACGTCGGCCTTGGGGAAGGCGGTGATGCGGAGGCGGGCGGCACCCATGGGCACGAGCTCCAGGTCGTCGACCGTCGTGCTGCGCTCAGCGAAGTAGGAGGGCAGCATCGAGGTCATGCCCGTGGCGTCCATGCCCCACGAGGGGATCTGCCTGCCCTTGGCCTTGAAGACGAGGGGCACGGCGTCGGGCGTGAAGGGGAAGTTGTCCTCGGGCCAGGGTCGGCGCTCGACGGTGATGTCCGTGGGCATGAGCTTGTCGTCGAGGCAGAGGGCGTAGTTCCAGGGGCTGTCGGCGAAGATCTCGAAGGCGGGCCAGAGCGAGGCGTCGACGCCTGCCTGCCAGTGGGAGTCGTCCTGCACGATGTCGTGGTCGCGGCTGTCGCGCTGCTGATAGCGCTCGTCGATGCGCAGTGAGAGGGTCAGCGGGCCGTAGTCGACGCTGACGCTGGCCTTGTTCTTCTGCCAGACGCGGGTGCTGACGCGCATCGGCAGGGTCAGGACCACCTCGTCGCCCGACTTCCACTCGCGGTCAAGGCGCAAATAAGCCCCCCCTACTGCCCCCGAGGACGAGGCCCCCCCTACGGCCCCCGAGGGGGCTTCTATAGTTATGGAGGCTCCATTCAGCAGCAGGTCTATCGTGTCCCCCTCGGGGGACGCGCTCGACCTCTGGTCGCTTGCTACCGAAGGGACGCAAGAAAGGGGGGCTGTTGGGGCTTTCGGGGCTTCGTTTGCAGCCCATGCCGGCACCCTCAGATACAGCGGGAAGCTGACGGCCTTGTCCGTCTCTACCTTGATGCGGATCTGCTCCTCGAAGGGGTAGTTGGTGGTGACGGTGAGTCGCACCTCCTGGCCGTCGGCCACGCGGGCTGTCGTCTCGTTGGCGGCATAGAGCATCGTGGCCAGTCCGCCGTCGGTGGTGGCCATGACGAGGTGCTCGGCGAAGTAGGGCCATCCCATGCCGTGGTTGTGCTGGCAGCAGCGGCTGCTGAAGGGGCTCATCGAGAGCATGCCGCGCAGGTTGTTGTCGATGCTGGGCCCATGGAGTCGGCCGTCGCTGACGGTCATGTTGGGCGAGGTGATATAGCGCAGCGAGCGCATGTCGGGCATGAGTGCGGCGGGCAGCGTGTTGAAGGCCACCTCCTCGCAGTGGTCGGCCCAGAAGGGGTCGCCCGTGATCTGCATCATGATCTCGTCGCTGGCCATCTGCTCGACGATGGCGCACGTCTCGGCCCCCTGTCGCGGGTCGGCGTAGCCCGTGCGGGCATTCTCGTCGGCGCCGAACATGCCGCCGGGCACCTGTCCGAAGCGCTCGCGCATCCAGCGGTGGTTGTCGTAGGCACACTGCAGCGTCTTCTCGTCGCCGTTATATATATAATAGGTGGCGGGCTCGCGGAATCCCTGTGCCACGTTGACGCCGTGCCAGTTGGGCAGGTCGCGCTCCAGCATCCAGTTGGCCGTGTTGCGGTGGAGCTTCTCGATGAGTGGCAGCAGCGCCTCGTCGCCCGTGCGGTTGTAGAGCCAGACGACGCTCCACTCGTTGTCGCCGCCGCGCTTGTTCTCCCAGTAGTCCTCGAGGAACTGGTCGTCGCTGACCGTCAGCTCCCACTTCATGTAGTCGGTCATGGCCTTCAGCACACGCTCGTCGCCGGAGTGCTCATAGTAGGTCTGCAGCGCCCAGAGCATGATCATCTGGGCCCACACCTCGGGCCGTCCGCCTGAGGAGTTGCGCGGGCCGAGGAAGCCGTCGCTCTTCAGATGGCTGAGCACGCCGTCGAACCACACCTGCGCCTCGTCCTTCATCGCCTCGTCGTCGAGGATGTAGGCCAGCGAGGCGTAGCCCCTGAGCCAGTAGGGCACCTCCTCCCATCCGTGGTCGCCCGTGTCGCTGAGCCACTGGTTGCCCTTCTTGTCGAGCCATGCGCTGACCGTGCCGAGCTGTCCGCAGAGGCCTTTGCTCTGGCGGACGAGGTATTCGCGGAGCCATCCGCGCGGCTGCACGCTGCCGACGGGCAGCTTCAGCAGTCGTCCGCCGTGGAGCGGTGCGCGGAAGCTGGTGTAGTTGGCCTGCTGGCCGACCATGGGGCGGTCGACGACGGTGGCGACGTCTTGTGCCCTAGTGTTGATGCTGACCGCCGTCAGTGCGACGGTCATGGTGAGCAATGCTTTTGAAAAAGTATTCATATCTTTGTTGCTGTTGATGACATTGATTTTTGCGAAATGCCGCTTTTTGACGGTAATATACCCCTATATTACCTTCCGAAAGCGCCGTTTTACCATGCAAAGATAAAATATAAACGGCATAAGAAGTGCTAATCCTTGTTCAAAAAACAATAATAATGCGTCACCGGCATGTCATCCTCCTGTTTTGCAAGGCGTTGTCGCCCCAAAATCACTGCGTCGCCATAAAACCGTCGATGAAATTTTGCGGTTAGCGTTTTTTTTTGTACTTTTGCAAACTCTAAACCGAAATAAGTAAAACAAAAAAGTAATAGAAATCTGATGAGAAAGAACTTTGTAGAAGAACTGCGCTGGCGCGGAATGCTGGCCCAGATGATGCCCGGAACGGAAGAACTCCTGCAGAAGGAGATGGTCACGGCTTACCTCGGAACCGACCCGACGGCCGACTCACTCCATATTGGCCACCTCTGTGGCATCATGATGCTGCGCCATCTGCAGCGCTGCGGCCACAGGCCCATCATCCTCGTCGGCGGTGCCACCGGCATGATCGGCGACCCCTCGGGCAAGAGCCAGGAGCGCAACCTGCTCAACGACGAGACGCTGCGCCACAACCAGGAGTGCATCAAGCAGCAGGTGGCCAAGTTCCTCGACTTCGAGAGCCAGGACGAGAACGCTGCCCTGATGGTCAACAACTACGACTGGATGAAGAACTTTACCTTCCTCGACTTCGCTCGCGAGGTGGGCAAGCACATCACCGTCAACTACATGATGGCGAAGGACAGCGTCCAGCAGCGACTCAACGGCACGGCCCGCGACGGACTCTCGTTCACCGAGTTCACCTATCAGCTGCTCCAGGGCTACGACTTCCTCTACCTCTATCAGCACTATGGCGTCAAGCTGCAGCTCGGCGGCAACGACCAGTGGGGCAACATGACCACCGGCACGGAGCTCATCCGCCGCACGCTGGGCTCTGAGGTGGAGACCTTCGCACTGACCTGCCCCCTGATCACCAAGTCGGACGGCAAGAAGTTCGGCAAGACGGAGAGCGGCAACATCTGGCTCGACCCCAAGCGCACCACCCCCTACCGCTTCTATCAGTTCTGGCTCAACGTCTCGGACGACGACGCCGAGCGCTATATCAAGATCTTCACGTCGCTCGACAAGGAGACCATCGACGCCCTCGTCGAGGAGCATAAGGCCGATCCCGGACGCCGCGTGCTGCAGAAGCGGCTGGCTGAGGAGGTCACCATCATGGTCCACTCGCGCGAGGCCCTCGACATGGCCATCTCGGCTTCCAACATCCTCTTCGGCAAGGCTACGCGCGAGGCCCTCGAGCAGCTTGACGAGCAGACATTCCTCGACGTGTTCGACGGCGTGCCGCAGTTTGAGATCGCGCCCGACCAGCTGGGCAAGCCCGCATCAGAGCTCTTCACCGTCGACACCAAGGTGTGCCAGTCGAAGCGCGAGATCCGCGAGTTCCTCAAGAGCGGCGCCCTCTCGCTGAACAAGGACAAGCTGGCCGACGACCGCCAGATCACGGCCGACGACCTGCTGGGCGGCAAGTATCTGCTCGTGCAGCGCGGCAAGAAGAACTACTATCTGATCGTCGTACGATAATAAAATATGGTGAGATATGCGACGGGTCATAGGAATTGGCGAGACCGTTCTCGACATCATCTTTAAGGACGACCAGCCCATCGGCGCCGTGCCGGGCGGGTCAGTGTTCAACGGCATCATCTCGCTCGGACGATCGGGCGTGTCGGCCTCCTTCATCAGCGAGGCCGGCAACGACCGCGTCGGCCGGTCCATCATCAAGTTCCTGCGCGACAACGGCGTCGATGCTGACGCCGTCAACGTCTATCCTGACTCTAAGTCGCCCATCTCGCTCGCCTTCCTCGACGAGAAGAACGACGCCGAGTATATTTTCTACAAGGATCATCCGCGCGACCAGCTCGACTTCGCCTATCCGCCCGTCGGCCGCGACGACGTCGTCATGTTCGGATCGTTCTATGCCGTCAATCCGGCCATACGTCCGCAGGTCGTCGGATTCCTTGAGTATGCCCGCCAGCGCGGCGCCATCCTCTATTACGACGTCAACTTCCGCGCTTCCCACAAGAACGACCTGCTGCGCGTGCAGCCCAACCTGCTCGAGAACCTCGAGCTGGCCGACATCGTGCGCGGATCGGCTGAGGACTTCCAGGTGATGTTCGGCAAGTCGGACGCCGACCAGATCTACCGCTCGCAAATCGCGTTCTACACCCGCAAGTTCATCTGCACCCGCGGCGCCGAGCCCGTCGAGCTGCGCGCCGAGGACCCCGCCACGGGCGGCACGCTGAAGAAGCAATATCCCGTGGCCCACACCGAGCGCGTCATCAGCACCATCGGCGCCGGCGATAACTTCAACGCCGGCTTCGTCTACGGACTCATCCGCTACGGCATCACCCGCGACGTCATCGAGCGGGGCCTGACCGAGCAGCAGTGGGACGACGTCATCCGCCAGGCCCAGCTCTTCTCCGCCAACGTCTGCCAGAGCATCAACAACAGCGTCGACCAGGCCTTCGGCGACGAAATGAAGCAGCAGCTGATTTATTGAAGGATCCCGAAATCCCGAAATCCCGAAATCCCGATATAACGAAATTCCGAAAATAACGAAATCCCGAAAAAAGAAAGAATAAAAAAAGACCCAAGACTATGAAAAAGATTACCGACCGCATCTACTACGTAGGCGTCAACGACCGCAACAAGAACCTCTTCGAGGGCCTCTGGCCCCTCCCGAAGGGCGTCAGCTATAACGCCTATCTCATCGACGACGAGAAGACCTGCCTCGTCGACACCGTCGAGGCTGACTTCTTCATGCCCTTCCTCGAGAACATCCGCGAGGTGCTCGGCGACCGCCAGCTCGACTATGTCGTCGTCAACCACATGGAGCCCGACCACAGCGGTTCGCTGGCCCTCATCAAGAAGTATTATCCCGGCGTCCAGATTGTCGGCAACAAGAAGACGTTCGACATGATGCGCGGATTCTATCAGATAGAAAATGACGTTTTTGAGGTGAAAAACGGCGATTCCATCGAACTTGGCGCCCTGAAGCTCAGCTTCGTCCTCACCCCCATGGTCCACTGGCCCGAGACGATGATGACGCTCTGTGGGAAGGTCCTCTTCTCCGGCGACGCCTTCGGATGCTTCGGCGCACTGAACGGCGCCTGGGTCGACGAGCAGATGAACTGCGACGACTTCTGGATGGAGATGGTGCGCTACTACTCGAACATCGTCGGCAAGTACGGCACGCCCGTACAGATGGCGCTCAAGAAGCTGGCCGGCGTCAAGGTCGACTACATCTGCGCCACCCACGGACCCGTCTGGCATCAGTACGTCGAGAAGGTCATCGCCCTCTACGACCGGCTGTCGCGCTATGAGACCGAGCCGGGCCTCGTCATCTGCTACGGCACGATGTACGGCAACACCGAGCGGGCCGCCGAGGTCATCGCCCGCGCTGCTGCCGAGGCCGGCGTGAAGAACATCGTCATGCACAACGTCTCGAAGTCGCACCACAGCTATATCATCCGCGACGTCTTCCGCTACAGCGGTCTCATCGTCGGTGCACCGACCTACAACACAGGTCTTTATCACGAGATGAACGTCCTGCTCGACGAGCTGTCGCAGAAGGACATCAAGGGCCGTCTGCTCGGCTACTTCGGCAGCTACTCATGGGCATCGAAGGCCGTCAGCGAGATACGCCGCTGGAACGAGGAACGGCTGCACTACGAGGAGGTCGGTCAGCCCGTCGAAATCCGTCAGGCCCTCACGCCCGAGACCTTCGCACAGTGTGAGGCCCTCGGCCGCGCCATGGCCGAACGGCTGGCTCAGCAATGATCATGATGAAGCGCATCGGACTGCTGCCACGCATCATCGTGGCCATCGTCGCCGGCATCCTCTTGGCCCACCTGCTGCCAATGGGCGTGATGCGAGTCTTCGCCACTTTCAACAGCATCTTCGGCCAGCTGTTAGGCTTCCTGATTCCGCTGATCATCATCGGACTCGTCACGCCCGCCATCGGCGACATCGGCAACCGTGCCGGCCGCTTGCTGCTGGCGACGGTGGCCATCGCCTATGTCGACACCGTCGTCAGCGGACTGCTGGCCTTCGGCACGGGCTCGATGCTCTTTCCCCGCATGGTGGCGTCGGTCGAGGACATGGCGGGCGTCACGGCACAGGCTGCGGCGCTTGAGCCCTACTTCTCCATCAAGATTCCCCCGATGGTCGATGTGATGTCGGCGCTGGTGCTGTCGTTCATGCTCGGGCTGTGCATCGCCCACGGCTCGCTGCCGACGCTGAAGAAGTGCGCATCGGAGTTTCGCGACGTCGTGACGAAGGTCATCGCCAAGCTCATCATCCCCCTGCTGCCGGTCTATATCTTCGGCATCTTCCTCGACATGACCTCCTCAGGCCAGACGTTGCGCATCATCACCGTATTTGCGCAGGTCATCATGGTCATCTTCGCCCTCCATATCCTGATACTGCTCTATCAGTTCTGCTTCGCCGGCTTCATGGTGAGGAAGAATCCGCTACGGCTGCTCTGGCAGATGCTGCCCGCCTACATGACCGCGCTGGGCACATCGTCGTCGGCAGCCACGATTCCCGTGACGCTGCGCCAGACCATCGGCAACGGCGTCGACGAGGACATCGCCAGCTTCACCGTCCCGCTCTGTGCCACCATCCACATGTCGGGCTCGGCCATGAAGATCACGGCCTGCGCCCTGACCATCTGTCTGCTGGAAGGCATCAGCTATGACTTCCCGATGTTCCTCCACTTCGTGCTGATGTTGGCCATCGTCATGGTGGCGGCGCCCGGCGTGCCCGGCGGCGCGATCATGGCTGCCCTGGCCCCGCTCGGCAGCATCCTCGGCTTCACGGCCGACCAGCAGGCCCTCATGATAGCCCTCTACATCGCCATGGACTCCTTCGGCACGGCATGCAACGTCACGGGCGACGGCGCCATCGCCATCGTCATCGACCGCTGGCTCAACCGCAAGCGTTAAGCCAAATAAAAGCAAACAGAAAAGGGTCACAGCGATTTTCTCGCTGTGACCCTTCTCGTTTGTCCGGGTTATTCCGTCACATTCTCACTTGACGAACTTTTTCACCACCTTGCCGTCGGCGCGGCGGATGATGTTCAGTCCGCTGGCCTCGCCCTGCGAGCGCAGACGGCCCTGCAGGTCGTAGACCGTTTGAGCGTTGGCGTCAACATTGGCGGTCGAGCTGATGCCCGTGCCGATCGTACCCTCGGTGACGGCTGCGTGGTTGGCATTGGCTACGCGGTTCAGGCGCACGTCCTCGTCGTAGTCGAAGATCATGGCAGCCACGCTGAGCTTCTCCTTGTTGTAGTCGTTGCGGACGCGGAACTGACACTCGTAGGTGTACTGGTCGCCCTGCCACTCGATGACCTCGCCCCACGTGTTGTTGATGGCGCGGCCCGTGTGCTTGTGGGTCCAGGTGCCGTTGGCGCCGGCCTGGCTGCGGGCGGTGATGTCGTCCTCGACGAGCCAGACGGTGATGCGAGCCGGGTTGACGGTGATGTTCTCCTTCGAGCGGCTGCCCTGCACGAGCACGCTGACCATGCCCTCTTCGGTGTCGAGCTTAGCCTGCACGTCGACCGAGACGAAGGCAGGCTGGCGCAGACAGTAGTCGATGGCATTCTTCAAGTTCGATTCCGACGTGGGGTTGAAGATGGGCGTCGTGCCCTCCTCGTCGGTCGTCCAGCGGTCGATCATGATGGCGGGCGCGTAGGTGCTGCCGCCGTCGTTGAAGTACCATGTCAGACTGTTGTCGCTCGGGATGGTGAGCCAGTCGGTGTAGTAGGCCGAGTGGTGGCAGACGGTGACGACGTTCTCCTCGTAATACTCATCGCCGAGGATATTGCGCAGATAGGTGCCCACGCGCGGGCAGTTGGGACACTGCTCGGTGGTGAACTCCTCGAGCAGCACGCGGCGGGTGAAGTCCTCAGCGACGATGTCGAAGCTGATGCTGGCCGAGTTGTCGTTCAGGTTCTCGTCGTCGCCCTCGTTCAGCCGGGTGATGGTGGCCGTCAGGGTGCCCGTGCCGGTCTGGGTGATGGCGGGCTCGATGACGTAGCTGAACTCACCCTCCTCGAGATAGCCCAGGGTCAGGTCGACGTGCGACGTGTAGACCTGGTCAAGGCCATCGATGCGCGTCTCAACATCGAAGCCGGTGACAGTCTGCAGGGCCACGTTCTTCAAACGGCCCACGACCTGCATCTGGCCGCGGATGACGACGTAGTTGGTGGGCTCAGAGAGCGACAGCAGGCGCACGTTGAGCTTGGGCAGGGCCTCGCCGCTGACCATGGCCTCGAGGCAGAGCAGGCCCTCAGCCGAGCGGTCGGTCCACTCAGCGTCAGTGCCGAGCTGCACCCACAGGGCGTTGGGCGTCGGGGTCTTGATGACCGACATGCCATAGTTCGACGAGGTCTGATAGCTGGAGTAGCCGATGTAGAGGCCCGTCGTGCTTTGCTCGATGAGGAAGGGTTCGTCGAAGCTGACGGTGTTCCAGCCCTTCTGGATATCAGCCTTCTGCATGGTGCCTTCAGCCAGATTCTCGCCGTCGAGCGACGAGCGCACCCACACCTTCAGCTCGCTGATGCCGAGCTTCTGTGCCAGTGCCACGCGGACGGACTCAATCTGGTTGCCGGCATAGGTGTTCACGTCGCCGGCGGGCAGGAAGATGGCGCCGCTGACCCACGTGTTCTTGTCCTTCGTGCCGAACGACTGGTCGGTCGACGACTGCCACTCTCCGTCGCAGTAGCCTACGTTCAGGTTAGAAACCTGAGCATTGCCCGCCGTCGCGACGGCGAGCAATGCAAACAGAATTAACAGTGTCTTTTTCATAAGTTAATAGACTATGCTTATTTGTTCATCATAAACTTCACTGACTTCACCGAGCCGTCCTTCATTGTCTGGCGGACGATGTTCATGCCATTGACGGGACGGTCTACGCGCTGGCCGGCAGCGTTGAAGTATTCGCGGCTGACAACGTCGCTGCTCGTCGGCATCGGCTTGATGGCGGTGGCGATGTCGTCCCACTTCTCCTTCGTGTAGACGAACACGTCGTCGAGCTTCAGCACATACTGGCCGATGCAGTCGTGGTGGCGGAAGGCCAGGAAGACGGTCTTGCCGGCATAGTCGCTCAGGTCGACCTCATGATACTGCCACACGTCGGCTGCCTCGGCGGGCAGGGTCTCCGAGAAGACGGGCGTCAGGTCGCCCAGCTTCGTGGCGTTGCTGTAGTCCTCCTCGACGTAGACGCTGTAGTGCTCAGCATAGCGCTCGTGGTGGTGGGCTGCGGCATACCATGTGAGCACGGCGCCCTCCTCAGGCACGGTGAAGCCGTAGGAGAAGGTCCAGTTGTCAGGCTCCAGGTTGCCGTCGAAGGAGCTGCCCGAGACTGAGCCCAGACACTGCTGGCCGCCGTGGCAGTACTGCGGATAGGTGCCCCACAGGCCCGAGCCGAGGCTCCAGTCGCGTCCGTCGCCGTCGCGGTCGTAGAGGGTCCAGTTGTTGGCGTTGTCCTCGAAGTCGCCGATGAGCAGGATGCCCTTCGAACTCTTGGCCACGCCCTCGACGGGCACGGTGAAGTCGCCGGCGTTGGTCTTGATGATGACGTTGTCTTTGATGACGGTGTCCTCGTCGGGATCTTCAGCGGGATAGAACCACAGCGTCAGGGTCATCGTGTTGTTGAAAGCCACCTGGTTGTTGAAGCCCTCGGGCACGATGCCGTAGAAGGGCGAGTTCTCGCTCTCGCCGTCGATGCTCTCGACGCTCAGCGTCTGGGCGCCGATGTTCTTCAGCTGCACGGTGGCCGTGGTGTAGCGGTCAGGACCGACGTAAGTGGGCTCGAACGTGACGGTGCCCTCGGTCATGAGCTGGGCCTCGTGGTCCTTGAAGTCGATGACGTGCAGGCGCACGTTGCTGATTTCCAGACGGTTCTTGCCGTAGGTCACGCCATCACCGTTGTGGTTGTAGCGGAAGATGAACGTGTGGCTGCCGGGGATACAGGTCAGGCTGTTGGCCCAGCTGCCTTCCAGGCTTGCAGAACTGGCTTGTCCGGGTTCGCCCTCTACTTCGGTTGCAAAGAAGTAGGTCGAGCCAGAGTTGCCGTAGCCGTAGCCCGGCAGGGGCTGGTGCTGGTAATCATAGGTGGCATAGTCGCCATTGTAGTGCGTATAGCCGGTGTTGTCGATGGGGTTGCCCCAGACCTGACCGTCCCACGACATGATGCCCTGCTTGCCCTCGGGAATGTCGAACTTGATGCTGAACTGCGTGTAGTTGCCGTAAGAGGAAGCCTCGGTGTCGGGCTCGTCCCAGTCGAGGTTATAGGCCACGCCGTCCTCGACGACGAAGGGATGGCTGGGGTTGGTCTCGAAGGTCATGTACTCGGCACCCTCCTTCACGATCTGCGTGAAGTCAGGCATGTCGATGACGTTGGCCGTGGCGGGCACGGTGAACGTACCGGCAGAGGTCTCGATGGTGAACGTGGCGCTCTTGCGGCCGGACACCTTGGTCGAGAGGTAGACGGGGATGACGAGGTTCTGCAGCGTCTCGACGCCAGCGACGTTGTCGTCGGCAGTGAACTCGTCGTTGTCGCTCTTGATGCTCTTCAGCGTCAGCACGTTGGAACCGCGGTTCTGGATGGTAATGGCCTGTTCGCCGTCGACGCTGCTGCCCTCGTCGAGGATGAACTGTCCGAACTTCACGGTCTCGGTCTTCAGCTCAGCCACGTCGGCATCGATAGCGGTGGTCTCCAGGCAGAGGTCCTTCATGTAGATGCCGTCGCTCTCGAAGCCTGAATAGTACTTGGCCTGATGCTGCACGCGCAGGCTGTGCTCGCCGGGGCCGAACTCGAGGTTGCCGTTGAAGTCGCCCTCAGCGTTGAGCGCAATCTCGGAGGTGCCGTTGCCGTCGATGAAGTAGCCGGCGTAGTTCAGGTAGTAGTAGCGGTTGGCCGTGTTGTTGACATACTTGCCGGTCCAGCTGAGCGTACCAATCTCTCCCTCGGGCACGCTGAAGTAGATGTACCAGTCGCTGGTCATGGCGCGACCCTTGGCACCGGAAACGGCCCACTGTGTGCCGTCGGCATCCTCTCTGATCTCCCACGGGCACTCGATGTTGGTCTTGAACGTGAAGTCGCCCTTCTTGACCACAGCCGAGTAGTCGGGGTAGGGGATGACCTCGCCCGTCAGCACGACGGTGAGCTCGCCTTCGCCCTCACCACCCTCGTAGACGATGCTGGCAATGCCCTCGACGTTGTCGCTCAGGTCAGTGCCGCTCAGTGCGAAGGTCAGGTTGGCGGTGCCACCGGCGGGAATCTCGCCAGCCACTTCGTCACAGGTGATGTAGCCCTCGGGGTCGCACTCGATGTCGACGGCATACGAAGCCTCGGCGCCACCGATGTTGACCAGCTGGATGCTGCTCTTGATGACGTCGCCGGGGAAGCCCTGGCCCAGGTAGAGCTCCTCGTTGGCAGCAAAGAGCTCAGCCTTGTTGGTGGGCAGTGTGATGATGAACTGGCGATAGGTGTTCAGGCTGCCGTAGGTCACATTGCCATAATACTGAGGCAGCGAGATGGGGTAGCGTGAGGTCATCCTCGTGATGGTGCCGTCGGCGTCGGTCTCCACGTCGAAGACGAGGTTCTTCTCGACAGCCATCTGGCCGCTCTCGTTGACGACACCGCTGATGACGATGACCGTCGACGACTGGCTGCCGCCAACGAACGTAGCCGACTCCAGGTTGCCGCTGATGGGGATGCTCACCGTCTTGGCGTCGGCATCGTAGGTGCCCGTGACGGGAGTGTCGTAATAGGGGTTCCACGAGTAGCTCTGTGCCTCGAGGTTGAACATGTTGTTGATGGTCACCTGCGTGCCGTCGACGACCACGCCGATGTTCCATGTCGAGTAGTTACCGCCATTGATGTTAAACATATTGTTCTTGCGGTGGTCCTGGGCGGCAACGAGGTACTGCACCTCCTCAGCCGCATCACGGCGCGGGGCCTGCTTGGCGGCGGGCTGGCCATGGAAGCCCACGGGGCGCTGCTGGCGCGGCGTGGCCGTCAGGGGCTGGCGACGTGCGAAGTTCTCAAGCACTTCGGGGGAGTTCACTTGGTTGAGGTCGGTCGGGCTGACCTCCACCGGTTCCATCGTGAGGCTGCTGTTGCGCACGACCTGGGCATTGGCCATGGTCAGCGAGCAGAGCGCCATTGCAAGAAGTAACAGTTGTTTTCTCATACGCTTTTTAATTTTAGTGGAATAAAAATTATTAGCAAAAGGTTTCATTTTGGAATTAATTTCGTAATTTTGCAGGCAAATTTAGGAAAAATGAAACGAAAGCCAATTTTTGCGCTCGCAAAATATGTGCCTATTTCCGAATGGGCACGAAAAACCGCGCTTTGTGTTGGTTTTATTCTGTTTTTATTCGCTATTTCCGCTCAGGCCGCCCAGGAGTATGAGGACATGCAGAACCTCTACCGCCGCTACATGAACACTCCCTCCGACACACTCTACGAGACGGGCCACCGCTTTCTTGAGGCCGGTCAGTTCGACGAGGCCATGGTCTGCTTCACCATCGTCGGCAACCGCTTCTCGCCCAAGATGAACAGCGAGGAGAAGCGCATCTGCGCCTATGCGCTGAACAACGCGGGCGGCATTTCGCAGTTGCGCTCCAACTACTCGACGGCTTTTTCTTATTATAAGAAGGCAATGCAGGTGACCGACGAGCCCATCCACCAGACCTACAACAACATCGCGGGCATATACCTATTTTATAATGACTACCAGAACGCACGGCGCTACCTGACACAGGCCTTCGACGTGAGCCTGGAGCAGAAGAACTGGGAGTCGCTGCGCAACGCCCTGCAGAACCTCATCTTCCTGAACTGGATGGTCGACAGCCTCGGGTCCACCGCACGGCAGCTGGCCCTCTACGAGCAGGCCGACAGCATGCCCCACGACGAAAGCTACCACTACGTGGTCGACGTGGCGCGGGGCACCCTGCTGGCTGCCGAGGGCCGCTATACGGAGGCCCTGGCGCTGTTTGACAGTGCTAAGGTGACCCCGGCGGGGGCGAACAGCATCGGCAGCGAGAACTACAACGTGCCGCTCTACATCGCCATGACCTACATGGACATGGGCAACTACGCTGAGGCCCTGACTTATCTGCAGGACATCGCCGTAGAGACGCGCGCCAACGATGCGCTGTACATGCTCATGCTGGTCTACAAGCTCGAGATGGAGTGCCAGCAGAAGATGGGCGACGCCCAGGCCGCCCGGCAGACCAAGTACGAATACCTGGACCTGCGCGATTCGATCAACACGGCCGAGGAGCTGGAGAAGATCAAGAACATTGAGTTCTTCCACGAGGTGGACAAGTATGAGAAGCAGGTGGTGCAGCTCAGCGACGAGAAGAACGCCCGCACACTGGTGGCCACCATCAGCATCGTCGCTCTGCTTGTCGTGGCCGTCCTGCTGGCCGTCGCCATCCGCCAGAACCGCCAGCTCAACGAGAGCAACAAGGACCTCTTCCGCAAGAACGAGGAGCTCCTCCGGCAGGCCGACGCCGAGCGCCAGAAGCGTACCATGAAGAAGAACGACGCCGGCAACACCGCCACGCCGCCACGCGACGACGCCTACAGCAGTCAGCTCTGCGAGCGCATCAGCGAGGTGCTCGACGACGTCGACTTCATCGCCCAGCACGATCTCACCGTCGAGCGGCTGGCCCAGCGCGTAGGCGTCCACGAGAAGCAGGTGTCGCAGGTCATCAACGAGTCGATGGGCAAGAACTTCAGCACCCTGCTCAACGAATATCGCATCCGCGAGGCCTGCAAGCGACTGACCGACTTCGAGCACTACGGCACGATGACCAACGAGACCATCGCCGAGGGTCTGGGCTTCAAGAGCCGCAGCCACTTCACCCGCACATTCAAGAAAATCACGGGTCTGACCCCCTCACAGTATCAGCGCATTGCCAAGGAGGAGGCCCCGCGCAGCTGACCAATGCCTTGAAATGAAAGGTGAAAAATGAAAAATGGGAGTGGGAGCTGCTTACAGGCGGAGGCGGCAGACAAAATTAAAATCTCAGCGTGATTTTAATTCGTCACGCTGAGATTTTAATTCGTCACGCTGAGATTTTAATTTGTCACACTGTGATTTCATCGATGTCGCGGGCGACGCGGATGAGCTGTCGCCACGGGGCACGCATCATGCCCTCGGTGGCCAGATGGTCGAGCAGCGCGGTCAAGGGCGCCCAGAAACCGCCGATGTCGTAGAGGACGATGGGCTTGTGGTGGTAGCCCAGCGTGGCGGCGGCACAGACGGTGAACAGTTCGTCGAGCGTGCCGATGCCGCCGGGCATGACGATGAAAGCATCGCTCATGTCCATCATCAGCTGCTTGCGGTCGGTCAGGTCCTCACAGGGCACGTGGACGTCGAGGAAGGGAGTCAGCCGACCCATCTCCTCAATCCGTCGCGGCACGATGCCGATGACCCGTCCGCCGGCGTCCTTGCAGGCCCGGCTGACGGCGTGCATCAGTCCGGCATCGTGGCCGCCGAACACGATGGAATGGCCGTTTTCGGCGCACCAAATGCCCAATTCCTTGGCTTTCTCGAAATAATCGGCCGCAATCTGATTGTTGGCCGAACAGAAAATACATACGTTCATCACGGCAAAGTTACGCCTTTTTTCCCGATTCTCCAAAATTTTTAGTATCTTTGCACCTGATTTCCTATCTTTTCACTTGATTATGAAGACATTCGAAGAACTGGGCG
This sequence comes from Prevotella sp., assembly GCA_017470345.1. Lineage (GTDB taxonomy): Bacteria > Bacteroidota > Bacteroidia > Bacteroidales > Bacteroidaceae > Prevotella. The sequence continues at coordinate 62,771 of JAFUEP010000024.1, read as the reverse complement.
TCAGCGAGCAGATACGCCGCGCCATCGAGGAACTGGGATTTGTGCAGCCCATGCCTGTGCAGGAGTCAGTCATCCCCTTCTTGATCGAGGGACAGCGCGACGTCATCGCCTTGGCGCAGACGGGCACGGGCAAGACGGCCGCCTTCGGCATACCCGTGCTGCAGCGGCTCGACACCGCCCAACGCGCCACGCAGGCACTTATCCTCAGTCCCACGCGCGAGCTCTGCCTGCAGATTGCCGACGACCTGCACGACTTCTCGAAGTTTATGGAGGGCGTCCACGTGGAGGCCGTCTACGGCGGCGCTGCCATCGAGCCGCAGATCCGTGCGCTGAAGAAAGGCGTCAACGTCATCGTGGCCACGCCCGGCCGTCTGCTCGACCTGAAGAACCGCGGCTTCGTCCACCTGGAGCAGGTCAGCCGCATCGTGCTCGACGAGGCCGACGAGATGCTCAACATGGGCTTCACGGACGCCATCAACGAGATCTTCGAGTCGCTGCCCGCCGACCATCAGACGCTGATGTTCTCGGCCACGATGAGCCGCGAGGTGGAGCGCGTGGCCAAGAACTACCTGACGGACTACGAGACGATCGTCGTCGGAAGCCGCAACGAGGGCGCCGAGAATGTCAACCACATCTACTACATGGTGCACGCCAAGGACAAGTATCTGGCCCTGAAGCGCATCGTCGACTTCTACCCCAAGATTTTTGCCATTATCTTCTGCCGGACGAAGATCGAGACGCAGGAGGTGGCCGACGCCCTGATACGCGACGGCTACAACGCCGAGTCGCTCCACGGCGACCTCTCGCAGCAGCAGCGCGACCTGACGATGCAGAAGTTCCGCCAGCACCTGACGCAGCTGCTCGTGGCCACCGACGTGGCTGCCCGCGGACTCGACGTCGACGACCTGACCCACGTCATCAACTACGGTCTGCCCGACGACATCGAGAACTACACCCACCGATCGGGCCGCACCGGCCGTGCCGGCAAGAAAGGCACGTCGATCAGCATCGTCCACACAAAGGAGAAGCACAAGATACGCGCCATCGAGAAGGAGATCGGCAAGGCCTTCGTCGAGGCCGAGATTCCGAAGGCGGAGGAGATCTGCAAGAAGCAGCTCTACAAGGTGATGGACCAGATCGTCAAGACCGACGTCAACGACGACGAGATCGCGCCGTTCATGCAGGACATCAACCGCTACTTCGAGTATATCGACAAGGACGAGCTGATCAAGAAGATCGTCTCGCGCGAGTTCGGACGCTTCCTCGTCTACTATGCCGACGCGCCCGAGATTGAGAAGCCCGTCCGCGAGAAGCGGGAGAAGAAGCCCCAGACCGACCGCGAGAAGCGCATGAACAAGGCGCAGGAGGGCTACGAGCGACTCTTCATCAACCTGGGCAAGCGCGACGGATTCTACCCCGGCGAGCTGATGCAGACGCTCAACCGATACGTCGGCGGCCGCCAGGAGGTGGGCCACATCGACCTGCTCGACACGATCAGCTACTTCGAGGTGCCGAAGCAGGACGCCCGCAAGGTGATGACCCAGCTGACGGGCATCCGCTACAAGGGCCGCGTCGTCCGCTGTAATTCGGAGGACGACAAGGATGCAAAAAACGTGCCAAACCGCCCACGTGGCGAATCAAAGAATTCACCAAAAATTAACCAAGGCCCAAAACCGACGAATCGAGGCTTAAAAAATCGCGATTCCATCGCTAACGACCGTCATGGCCGCGACGACTGGCGCCAGCTGATGCAGCCCCGCAAGTGGGAGCTGCGCGGCCCGGAGCCCGACTTCACTGAAGAGGGCTGGGCGCGGCGCAAACCGAAGAAAAAGAAATAGCGGGGGCACTTCCATCAAGCCAAGCAAGAAAAAAGTTTCAGCACGCCGTGACGCCATGCCGTCACGGCGTGACGGCATGGCGTCACGACGTGGTTTCATGGCGTCACGACGTGGTTTCATGTATAATGAGTCACTTCGCGAGTAACCGAGTTCTACTCGCTTCGCTCGTCGAAGAAATCCTACAAATCTTCACAAATCTTACAAATTTGAATTGGTTTTTGAGAGATTTTGAATAGATTAGTCAGATTTGGCTTTACCTCCGGCCGCCGATTTTCAATTCTGCCTCGCAGAGGCACTTCAATATAATTTGTTTGTTATCGAACTCACGTTTTTTATGTTCTAAAGTTTGCTGGTTTGAAAAATTTTTCATAAATTTGCCAGCGGATATCAACATAAAAATCAAAAGAGATGAAAAATTTTCTGGTAATTGTTGCATTGCTTGTTGGGAATATAGCGAGCGCACATCTTAATGGTTATGGCTCTATCCTGAAAACTGACGATTTGGGAGTTAATTCAGAAAGTCTTTCTTCAATGATGGCTTCGACTGATGCTCCGTCATTATCAGTAACAAAGAATGGAAACCCTGTCAGTGAGGATCTGGTTATCAGAGATGGCGACATGCTTGAATTCGCTTTAGAGGACTATGATCCTGGAGTGATTGCGAGCTGGCAGGTTGTCAGTCATGAAAGCAACGAAGCCGATGTGGTGGTTGACGTGCCGGGGAGTTCTTCGTTCTCATTTGTTATGGAGCCATCTGTCTGGAACAGCATTTTCAAGCAATGTCGGACTGATTTTGATGAGGAAACGGGTATTTATTATAAAGTCGGTTACGTCAGAGCATCATTGACTTCTGCTGATGGCAGTGAAAGTCTTTCATTTCCCTTCCGTGTGGACGTCTTGCCAACGAAGCCGAGGATGAGAATCGTAAACTATATGGAGGAAAAGTTTGAAGATGGGGATATAGCGCCGACCGTCGACCTTGAGATCTATGCCTATCATTTTAACAAGGCATCAATAAAAGTCACTGGGGGAATCTTTTGGCCTGTTCCATTTACATATTATGTTGATGATCTGTCAAGTGATTTGCCGATGCCGCAGATTCATAGGTCGGAGCAGGGCAATTATGGCTGTGGCTATATCTTGACAACTTACAACGACTATGGCTATGCCGTTAGCGACACTGTCTATCCTGATGTGGTTACGGAAAACGACAATGTAAGGCATGATCCTATGCATGTGACCATTGACAACCATCATTTCGTGCTGAGGATGGATGCTCCACAGGAGAACATCACGATTGCCGACGTGAGCGGCCGGATATGGAGTCACGGTGCTGGTGTCAGTGACGTATCTGTATGGCTCCCAAAGGGCATCTATGTATTGAAGATTAGGGATAAGTTGACGGAGACCGTTCGTAAGTTTAATATAAGATAAGAAGCGATATGAAATCTGGCAAATGCTGTTCATTCGCCACGTCAAAAAGCGTGAAAACGCCTTTGTTTGATCTCATTTCCATGCCTTAATTTAACGCTAATCTGGTATAAAGAGTAGCTTCGCGAGTGATCGAGTTCTCCTCGAATAGCTCGTCGAAGCGCTCAAGTTCTGCTCGCTTGCTACCAGAGGGACGCAAGTAACCGAGTTCTACTCGCTTCGCTCGTCGAAGAAATTCTACAAATCTTCAAAATCCTACAAGATTGAACTGGATTTTGGGAGATTTTGAATAGATTTGTAAGATTTGGCTTTCCCTCTGGTCGCCGATTTTCAATTCTGCCTCGCAGAGACACTACAATATATATAGTTATATCGAACTCACATGCCGTCACGGCGTGTCGAAAGTCTTGTGGTCAGAACTCGTGACCGATGTTCAGGAAGAAGTAGGGCTTGTCGGTGCGGTTGCTGTAGCCGACGGTGGCGCCGATGGGGCCGACAAGCGTGTTGTACCAGTAGGCTATCTGTCCGCCCAGCAGCGTATGGCTGTCGAGCAGGTCCTTCAGACGGTCGGCATGCTGGGCTCCGGCCAAGTTGAGGAGCACGTAGCTGTTGGCGCCGATGCGCTGCTGTGCCTTCAGCTTGGCTGCGACGAACTGATTGTTGACGTACTCGATGTTGCCGATGCCGGCGAAGGGCATCTGCTGCTCGACGTAGTGGCCGAACCAGTCGCCGCCAATGGCGTTGCGGAAGACGCGTGGCACGACGGATCCGAAGAGCATGCGTCCGTAGAGTGCGGGCTGCAGGGTGAAGCGCTGGCCGATGGTGAACGACATGCGCCAGTTGGCGCTGAGGTCGCTCATGCCCGTCTTCTTGGCCGTGACGGTGCCGTCGGCCGCACGCTCCTTGAGCTTGGTGAAATTGTTGGTCACGTAGGCATACTCAGCGTTGAAGCGGGCGCCGCGTGTGGGGAAGTACCAGTGGTCCTCGCTGTTGTAGGTCAGGCGGGCGCGATAGCTGAAGAAGTGTTCGTTCTTGAGGACAAACTGCGGTGAGTTGTCGGCTTCGAGCTTATGGCGATAGTGCATGAAGTCCCATCGCAGTCCGGCCTGCACGTTGAAGTGGCGCAGGTCGAAGTTGAGTGGAGTGAAGTCGGCCTGGAACTGGTTGTAGCGGATGTTGAAGTCGAGGTCGCCCTCATTGTAGATGTCGACGTCGTTCCGATGGAAGGTGAAGCTGAACGTGGGCCGGGTGAAGTTGCGCGGGTGGTAGGTGACCATGCCGCGTGCCATGAGGCGCTTGCCCAGTCGGAGCGTGATCTCGTTGTTGACGGGGATGCTGGTCCTGAGCGGGATGTCGGCACCCAGGAGCAGCGAGGCATACTCCTCGATGTCGTAGCGCGCGCCGACTCGCACCTGTGCCGTCTTGCGCTCGCCGGCCGTGAGGACGACGCGCACGCCGTCGGCTTCGTTCCATTTCTTCTCCACTTCGTTGTAGATGCCGTGGACGATGGAGCGCGGTGTCGGCTTCTTGGGCAGCTTCTCGGGAATCAGGTCGCACTGGGCTGTCTGGTAGAACAGGTCGACGCGCATCGACGTGGTCAGCTCCTGCTGCAGGCGGGCGTCGATGCTGTCTGTGTGGTTCAGGTGGAACTTCTGGCGGAGGAACCGCTCGTCTTGCGGCGTCATGTTGGCGAAGGTGAAGCCGGTGATGGCCAGCTTCTCGTTCATCACCTGTGGGCGCACGGGGTGGAGGATTTGCGGGCGGAACGACTCGTCGATGCCGATGCGTTGCTTCAGGGCGATGATGTCGTCCCAGTGGCGCATGGCCTCCTCCTCGCCGCGGCGGATGAGCGTGTCGATGGCGGCATGCGAGAAGCTGGCAGAGCTGTAGCCCTTGGTGTCGACCTGTAGGTGCAGGTCGGTGATGGCGAGGTTCTCGTCGTACTTGTTCTTGCAGTTGACGTCGATGATCTGGCTGAGGATGCTCATCGTGCCGCCCAGCTCATCGGCGCTCTTAGGGGCGCCCTGTACGGTGACGCCGATGATGATGTCGGCCCCCATCTGGCGGGCGATGTCGGCGGGATAGTTGTTCTTCAGACCGCCGTCGACGAGCACCTTGTCGCCGATCCTGACGGGCGAGAAGGCGGCGGGTATGGCCATCGAGGCGCGCATGGCCTGTGGCAGGCGTCCGCTGTGGAAGTCGACCTCGGAGTTGTCGATGATGTCGGTGGCGACGCAGGCGAAGGGGATGGGCAGGTCGCGGGTGAAGTCGAGCGAGTCGCTGAATCCCCGGCATAGCTGGTTGAAGAGCTCAGCCAGGTTCTTGCCCTTGATGATTCCGCCGGCCTGCATGTCGCGTTTGCCGAGGGTCAGTCCGAGGCTGTAGAAGAAAGAGTTCTGCTTCTGGCGGTCGCTGAGGCTCTGCCGGCGCAGGTCCTCGCGGTCGGTGATGACGTAGCTCCAGTCCTGGACGCGCACCATCGAGTCGAGCGCCTGGGCGTTGTAGCCGATGGCATAGAGTCCGCCGACGATGCTGCCCATGGACGTGCCGGTGATGATGTCAACGGGGATGCCGGCCTGCTCGAGCACCTTGAGCACGCCGATGTGTGCCATACCCTTTGCGCCGCCGCCGCTCAGCACGACGCCCACTTTCTTTCTTTTCGGGGAAGCATGGTCTTCCCCGGCGATTGCCCATCCGCACATCATCACGGCCAGGGCAATGAGGACGGTCTTCTTCATATAATGGCGTTGTGAGATTTATTCGAGGTAGGTGTAGCCGTAGAGGCCGGAGCGGTAGTTGCTGAGGAATTCCTTGCCCTCGTCGAGAGTGATGCGGCCCTCCTTGACGCTCTTCGTGACCCATATCTCGAGCTGTCGGACGAGCTTCTTGGGGTTGTACTGCACGTATTCGAGCACCTCCTCGACCGTCTCGCCGTCGATGATCTGGTCGATGTGGTAGTGGCCGTCCTTGGCCGAGACGTGGACGGCGGTGGTGTCGCCGAAGAGGTTGTGCATGTCGCCGAGAATCTCCTGATAGGCACCTACGAGGAAGACGCCGAGGTAGTAGTCCTCGTTCTTCTTCAGGGCGTGGACGGGCAGTGAGTGGGAGTTGTGGCGGTTGGTGACGAAGTTGGCGATCTTGCCGTCCGAGTCGCAGGTGATGTCCTGTATGGTGGCGTTGCGCGTGGGCCGCTCGTCGAGCCGCTGTATGGGCATGATGGGGAAGAGCTGGTCGATGGCCCATGAGTCGCTGAGGCTCTGGAAGAGCGAGAAGTTGCAGAAGTACTTGTCGGCCAGCAGCTTGTCGATGTTCATGAGCTCCTCGGGCACGTGCTTCATGTTCTTCGTCAGGGCGTTGATCTCATGGCAGACGCTCCAGTACATGGCCTCGATCTCGGCGCGCGTCTTGAGGTCGACGATGCCGTGGGAGAAGAGGTTGAGCACCTCGTCGCGGATCTGCTCGGCGTCGTGCCAGTCCTCGAGGACGTTGCGGGGCGAGAGGTTGTCCCAGATCTCGTAGAGGTCCTTGACCAGCTGGTGGGAGTTCTCGTCGGGCTCGAACTCCTCGTCCATCTCGGGCAGCGAGGCCGTCTCGAGCACGTCGATGACGAGCACGGAGTGGTGGGCGGCGAGCGATCGTCCGCTCTCGGTGATGATGTTGGGGTGGGGGATGTCGTTCTTGTTGGCTGCCTCGACGAAGGTGTAGATGCAGTCGTTGACGTATTCCTGGATGGAGTAGTTGACGGAGCTCTCGCTGGAGGGCGAGCGCGTGCCGTCGTAGTCGACGCCCAGTCCGCCGCCGCAGTCGACGAAATCGACGTTCCAGCCCATCTTGTGGAGCTGGACGTAGAACTGCGAGGCCTCGCGCAGGGCGGTCTGTATGCGGCGTATCTTGGTGATCTGCGAGCCGATGTGGAAGTGGATGAGCCGCAGGCAGTCGCGCATGCCCTTCTTGTCGAGCAGCTCCAGGGCCTCGAGCAGCTCGGCGCTGGTGAGCCCGAACTTCGAGGCGTCGCCGCCGCTCTCCTCCCACTTGCCTGCGCCGCTCGACGCCAGCTTGATGCGGATGCCGATGTTGGGGCGCACGTTGAGCTGCTTGGCCACGCGGGCGATGATGTCGAGCTCGTTCATCTTCTCGACGACGATGAAGATCTGCTTGCCCATCTTCTGGGCCAGCAGGGCCAGCTCGATGTACGACTGGTCCTTGTAGCCGTTGCAGACGATGATGGAGTCGCTCTGGCACTGCATGGCGATGACGGCATGCAGCTCGGGCTTCGATCCAGCCTCCAGGCCGAGGTTGAACTTGCGTCCGTGGGAGATGATCTCCTCGACGACGGGCTGCATCTGGTTGACCTTGATGGGGTAGACCACGTAGTTCTCACCCTTGTAGTCATACTCCTCGGCGGCTTTCTTGAAGCAGCTCCACGTCTTCTCGATGCGGTTGTCCAGGATGTCGGGGAAGCGCAGCAGCACGGGGGCCGTGACGTCGCGCAGCGACAGCTCGTCCATCACCTCGCGCAGGTCGATCTGCACGTCGTCCTTGCTGGGAGTGACGTAGACGTGTCCCTCCTCGTTGATGCCGAAGTAGCTCGTGCCCCAACCGTTGATGTTATACAGTTCGCGGGCGTCGTCGATAGTCCATTTCTTCATTGGCTCAGTATCTCTGTTAGTTTCTCGATTGTGTCATTGATTTTCTCGCGGTTGTCAAGCAGCGTGACGTCGAAGTGGTAGCGGGCCTTCAGGTAGAACGGCTCGCGCCAGGCCAGCTGTTCGTTGATGAATGTGGCCAGCTCCTCGGGGCTCTTGCCCTTGATGAGGGGTCGCTCGGTGCGGCCCATCTGGAGGTGGCGGGTGAGCACCTCGGGCGTCGCCTTGAGATAGACGACCTGTCCCTGGCGGTTCATGTAGTCGATGTTGTCGAAGAAGCAGGGCGTGCCGCCGCCGCAGCTGATGATGACATCCTCGAACTCGGCCACCTCGTGGAGCATGTTGTGCTCGATCTTGCGGAATCCCTCCTCGCCCAGCTCAGCGAAGATCTGCGCCACGCTGCGGTGGCGCCGGGTCTCGATGTACCAGTCGAGGTCATAGAAGGGAATGCCGAGCTTGATCGACAGTGCCCGTCCGATGGTGGTCTTGCCGGCTCCCATGTAGCCGATGAGGATGATTCTCTTCAATGCCTAATTCTTGATCAGTTTCATGGCCTCCTCGTAGCTGAGGTCCTTGGCGCGTTCGTGCATCGACTTGGGCATGCGGTAGTTCTTGCCGTCGTAGCAGAGGTAGGGTCCGAAGCGGCCGTTGAGCACCTCGAGCTTGGGGTCCTCGTCGAAGGTCTTCAGATGGCGTTGGGCGTCGGCCTTGCGCTTCTCGTCGATGAGCTTCACGGCTTCGGCGATGGTGATGGTCAGCGGGTCGGCACCCTTGGGCAGCGAGGTGTAGACGCCCTTGTGGAGCACGTAGGGGCCGAACCGGCCTGTGCCGATGTTGACGGGCTGTCCCTCGTATTCGCCGAGCATGCGCGGCAGCCGGAAGAGCTCGAGGGCCTGCTCCATGGTGATGGTCTCGATGCTGAGCTCTTTGGGCATGTGGGCGAACTGCGGCTTGTCCTTGTCGTCAGCCGAACCGATTTGGACGACGGGTCCGAAGCGTCCGATCTTGACGAAGACGGGCTTGCCCGACTTGGGGTCGATGCCCAGCTGGCGCTCGCCGGCCTTGTGCTCGGAGCGCTGGTTGAGGGTCTTCTCGACGGAGGGCTCGAACTCGTGATAGAAGTCCTTGATCATGGTGTTCCACTGCTCCTTGCCCTCGGCAATCAGGTCGAAGTCCTGCTCGACGCGGGCCGTGAAGTTATAGTCCATGATGGTGGGGAAGTGCTTCATGAGGAAGTCGTTGACGACGGTGCCCACGTCGGTGGGGATGAGCTTGCCCTTGTCCGAGCCGGTGGTCTCGGTGCGGGTCTTCTGGGTGATCTGCTTGCCCTTGAGCAGGAGCACGTTGTACTTGTGCTCTTCGCCTTTCTTGTCGCCCTTGACGACGTATTCGCGCTGCTGGATGGTCGAGATGGTGGGGGCATAGGTCGACGGGCGGCCGATGCCGAGCTCCTCGAGCTTATGCACGAGCGAGGCCTCGGAATAGCGCTGCGGTCCGACGCTCGAGCGCTCCAGGGCGCTGATCTCGCGGCGGATGAGCTCCTGTCCCTCGTGGAGCGGCGGCAGCACGTGGGCAAACTCGTCGGTGTTCTCGTCGTCGTCGTCCTGCGACTCGCGATAGACTTTCAGGAATCCGTCGAACTTGACGACCTCGCCGGTGGCGACAAAGTGAGAAGTGAGAGGTGAGAGGTTAGAAGTGTTATTACCTTTTTCCGCAGATGATTCGTCTTGAGCGTAATGAGACTTCTCACTTTTCACTTCTAACTTCTCACTTCTGCAAGCAATTTCCACCGTCGTCTTCTCAATCTCGGCGTCGGCCATCTGCGAGGCGGCCGTGCGCTTCCAGATGAGGTCGTAGAGGCGGCGCTCCTGCACCGTGCCCTCTATCGTGGTCTGGTCCATATAGGTGGGGCGGATGGCCTCGTGGGCCTCCTGGGCGCCTTTCGACGAGGTGTGATACTGGCGCACCTTAGAATAATCGCCGCCATAGAGTTCGGTGATCTTGTCCTTGGCCGAGTTGATGGCCAGGCTGGAGAGGTTGACCGAGTCCGTACGCATGTAGGTGATGCGTCCGCTCTCGTAGAGGTGCTGGGCGACCATCATCGTCTGGCTGACGGTGAAGCCGAGCTTGCGGGCGGCCTCCTGCTGCAGCGTCGAGGTGGTGAAGGGCGGTGCGGGCACGCGCTTCTGCGGCTTCTTCTGGATCTGCTCGATGGTGAACGTGGCGTCCTTGCAGAGCTCGAGGAACTGCTCGGCCTCCTGCTGCGTCTTGAAGCGCTGGCCGAGCGTGGCCTTCACCTCCGACTGCGACCCGTCGGCATTCACGACGCCGAAGGTGGCGCTGACGCTGTAGTAGGTCTCGCTCTTGAAGGCCTGCAGCTCGCGCTCGCGCTCGACGATGAGGCGCACGGCGACGCTCTGCACGCGTCCGGCCGACAGGGCGGGCTTCACCTTGCGCCAGAGCACGGGCGACAGCTTGAAGCCGACGAGGCGGTCGAGCACGCGGCGTGCCTGCTGCGCGTTGACCAGGTTCATGTCCAGCGTGCGTGGATGCTCGATGGCGGCGAGGATGGCGGGTTTGGTGATTTCATGGAACACGATGCGCTTCGTCTTCTGCTCGTCGAGCCCCAGCACCTCGCACAGGTGCCATGAGATGGCTTCTCCCTCGCGGTCCTCATCGCTTGCGAGCCATACCTGTGAGGCTTTCTTGGCTTGCGACTTGAGCTCGCTGACCAGTTTCTTCTTCTCGTCGGGAATCTCATATTCGGGTTCCATCGTGTTGTCGTCGATGCTGAGTTCGCGCTTCTTCAGGTCACGGATGTGACCATAGCTTGACATCACTTTGTAGTCATCGCCCAAAAACTTCTCAATGGTCTTGGCTTTTGCCGGCGACTCTACTATGACAAGGTTCTTTTGCATGTCTTTTGCGGTCTATGTATTCGTTTGGGGTGCAAAAATACGCAAAAAGTTGGCATATACCTTATTATATAATAAGAATTTTAGTTTTCTTAACTAAATTCCGCCTCTCAGGAATATTCCGACGGCCCGCCTGACGCTGTCGAGGCCGAAAGCTTCGGGTCTGACATCGCCCAGCGCCACCCACTCGAGCGAGGCGGCGTCGTCGGCCGCGCGGGGCTCGGCCGTGTCGTCGACGTCGACGCGGAAGAAGAGGTCGAGCGTGTGTATGCGCATGCCCGCGTATTCATAGATGTTGGGCAGCGAGAAGAGATAGCTCATGCGGCTGGCCTGCAGGCCCGTCTCCTCGAGGATTTCGCGGGCCATGCCCTCCTCGGCCGTCTCGCCGTGGTCGCAGAACCCGCCGGGCAGGTCCTGGGTGCCGCGGGCGGGCTCCTTGCCGCGCCGTGCGACGAGCAGCTGGCCGTTGCGCACGATGAAGGCGGCCGTGGCGGCCGACGGGTTGCTATAGAAGGTGAAGCCGCAGGCCTCGCAGTGCTTGCTCTTCCAGTTGTGCTCCGTCCACAGCGTGCTCCCGCAGGCTGGGCAGTGGGTGAATTTCTCCAGTGGATGTTCCATATTTGAATGATTTCGATTGTTTGGTTCGGAAAAAGTTTGAATTATTTCGATTGTTTGTTTGGTTCGGCAAAAGATAGAGACCCCACCCCCAACCCCTCCCCTTGAAGGGAGGGGAGAGGCCTCCCCCGACCCCTCCAAAGGAGGGGGGTGGCTGGCGCACTGCCCGACGGTAATGACGGCGCAGCTGCTCCCCTCCCTTCAAGGGGAGGGGTCGGGGGTGGGGTCTCTAACTTTGTCAGTGGCATAACACCAGCACAAATAACTGTAGGATCCTATGTCTGGGCAAAGTTACGTCTTTTCTCCGAGATGGCCAAATGATAATGCAAAAAAAGAGAGGCACAACCCTCTGTGCGGGGTTGTGCCTCCAACTAATAAAGCTAATTCTCTCACTTACGGATGACCTTGACGGTCTTGCCGTCGCTGGTCTGCATGATGAGCAGGCCCTTCTGCGACATGTCGGCGCGGCGGCCCTGCAGGTCGAAGAAGCGGGCGTTCTCAGCGTCGATGCTGACGTGGCTGATGCCGGTGGGCAGCATAGCCTCGAGGTCAGCGATGTACTGCTGGATGTCGAACCATCCGATGTTCGAGACGTGCTCGATGCCGAGGCCGTGATAGACGCTCTGCACGCCGATCTTCTGCCAGGTGGCGATCTCCTCGGCATTCCAGTTCAGATAGAACGTTTCGCCGCCGGCGTAGATGTCGTAGCCGTCGTCGTACTTGTAGGGGATCTCCGTCATCTCGGTGGTGCCCTCAGGCATCTTGGTGTAGAGGTCGTTGGTGATGGTCAGCTTCTGCTCCACGCCGTCCTTGTCGACGATGTAGACGATGTAGCCCAGCTTGTCGGTGACCATGCGCTCGCCATTGATGTCGACGGTGGGGATGTCGAACGAAACGTAGGGGAAGGTGCGGAACTGCAGTTCGGTGGATTCCTCACCGGGCGTATAGTACAGGGCGAAGATGTCGACCGAGGGATCTGCCGGTGTGGCCTCCTTCTCGATGACCTTGGTCAGCTCGACGTCGGTGTACTCGTCCATGGTGTTGCCGTCCTCGTCGAAGCTGGTGAATCCTTCCTCGCTGGTGAACTTGAAGGCCTCGGCGTCGTATTTGAACGTGGCCGTGCCGAAGGTCATCTCGATCTCAACAACTGAGAATGTGTTCCAGTCTAAGTACTGATAGACGCCGAGATAGGTCTCGGGGATGGTGACGTTGCCGTCGCTGTCGATGGTGCCCTTCACCCAGGCCTCGGGCAGGAAGTTGCTCAGGCCCTGGAACCACACCTCGTTGTCGCCATAGAAGCCGACCTGGACCTCACGTCCGCTCTCCTCTTCCTCCTCGTAGGTGTCGAAGCCCTTGAAGAGATAGGTCTCTATGACGAGGTCCTCGGGAGCCACGAGCGGCTCTGGGAACTCGGGCATGAAGCTGGTGATCTGCAGGCCCGGCTCGTAGTAGTCGTAGACGCTGATTGTAGTGGCATTGGAGTTGAGCAGCACATACTGCTCGGTCGACAGGATGCCGGCCTCCTCCTGATAGGTGAAGGTCACGTCGCTGACGTTCTCGGCGTCTGACGTGCCGCAGAAGAACATGTCAACAGGCTCGCCGTTATTGTCGTATTCGCCATAGTACTGGCCGTTGGCGAAGGTGTAGGTGCCGTCGCCGTTGCTGGTGCCCATGACCCATGCCTCGGGCAGGTAGCTGTTGAGACCCTGCACGTAGAGGTCGCTGCCGACGAAGGCCACGCTGACCTCGTCGCCCTTCACCTTGCCCGAATGGGCATTGGCGGTGAGATACCAGGTCTGGAGCTCGGCGCCCTCAGGCAGCACGACGACCTCGGGCTCTGCCTCGATGGTGTAGAAGAAGGCCTCGTCGTCGTTCTGCTCCATGGTGATGCTGTTCATGAACGTTCCCTTCGGGATGAGCAGGGCGTACTCGCCAGCCTCGGTGATGGCCTCGGCGAAGCTGATGTAGAGCTGCTTGCCGCCAATCTCATAGATAGGAGCGGTGGCGACGGGCTCGTCCCAGTTGTCGTCCTTGTAGAGCTCGGCCTTGGCGTTGTCGGCGTCGACGAGCTCGATCATGTAGTTGTTGAAGTCGACGGTGACGGTCTCAATGCTCTCCACGACGCCTTCCTTCGGGGTGACCTTCATGTCGGGCAGGATGACCTGTGAGGTCTTGAGGGTGATGTCGTCGACGACGAGGAAGAAGAAGTCGGAGCAGTCGAAGTGGCGGATGGCGACGTAGCCCTCAGCACCCTCGTAGCCGCTCAGGTCGACGGTGTACTCATGCCATTGGCCGGCGGCCTTGGCAGGTGCGCGGAAGGCGCCGCGGCTCACCTTGGCAGCGCGTGAGGCAGCCATGTCCCACTCCTGGACCTTCTCGAAGTCGGCAGGGTCGGTGTTGCCCTTCGTCGAGACGTAGACGCCGAAGTGCTCAGCGAAATATTTGGCATCCTGTGCGCAGCCATAGAAGGTGATGCTGCCGTCGAGCTTGACCTTCGGCGAGACGAGGTAGTTGTCGGGCGTCACAGGGCCTACGTTGTTGACATAGCTCTGCGAGTAGACGGCATAGTCGCCCTCGCCTCCGCGGGCATTGATCTGCGCGCCGGAACCGATTGTCCAGTCGTAGCCGTCGCCGTCAGCGTCGATGGTGGTCCAGGGGTCGAGCGAGCCCTCGGCGAAGTCGTAGAGGCCCTCCGGCTTGGGTTCGGGAACCAAGGTGTAGTAGACGTCGATGGAGACGATGCGTGCCTGCTTGTTGCTGGCAGCTTCGGCCGAGCTCTTGTCGTTGATGAAGGTGACGTCGTTGGCCGTGCCTTCCCATGTGCCGGTGGCGCCACTGACGGTGTAGGTCTCCACGTCGGTGCTCAGGTAGCCGTTATAGCTGCTCGATACGAAGTTGAGCACGATCTTGTCGATGCTCTCCACCTCGGCGCTTGCAGTGAACGTGAACGAGTTGAGGTCGTAGATGCGCAGGGCAGAGCCGCTGGTGTAGTACTTCGGATGAGTGGTGCTTTCGTTCTGTGCGAGGGTGACGGTGATGTAGTCGCCAATCTTGAACTCGGTGATGTCCTGGGCGTTGGCATAGCCCTGCTCGGCTGCCACCCACTGGGCGATTGCCTGGCCGTCGGGCAGCTCGGGGGCATAGTCCTTGATGTCGTACCACTGGATCTCGGTCTCGTTCACTTCGTCGCCACCCTTGTAGATCGACTTCACGCCGATGCGGTTGTAGTCAGAGAAGTCGTAGTTCAGGAAGACAAGCTTGTAGGCGCCGCTGACGTTGAAGTCGTAAGCGTCATTGAACGTATAGGGGATCTCGGTCATGTCCTCGGTCAGGTTCTTATAGAGGGCGGGGGTGAAGACGATGGGCTGCACGTCGTGCTCGATGTCGGAGTAGAGCTGGTAGTAGAGCTTCGACTCCTTGATCAAGTTGCCGTCGACGTCGGTCGTGGGGATGTCGAGAGCCACGTAGCCGTAGCCTTTGCTGGCATCGTAGGCACTCACCTCTCCGACGGCGGGATTGGCCGGCACGGCAGCCACGTCGGGAATGACGGGGATGGCGAACTCTGAGCCGTCGTTGAGCGTGATGGTGGTGTTGGCTTCATAGATTTTATACAGGGCGCCGACCGTGGGCGAGTAGAGTGCCCAGTTGCCGTCGAAGGTGATGACGTTGGCGTCGACGTTTCCTGTGAAGGTGTCGATGTAATAACTGCCGTTCTGGATCAGCAGGCCGGTAGTGTAGAATGCGCCGTACTGCTCGTTGTAGTAGAACATGTACTGCTCATTAACCACGCAGGAGGCGTCCTCCTTGATGGTGACGGTGATGGCGGTCTCCTGGCCAGCGAAGTTGAAGACCATGACGTTCTGGAGAGCCTCCTCGTCCTGGATGATGACCACGGGGAAGTCCTGTGCCTCGTCGCCCTGTTCGGCCACGTTCATCGTGCCGTTGGCAATCGTGACCACCGACTCGTAGATGTAGCCGGAGTACATGTAGTCGGCATACTGGCCGTCCTTGATGTAGTCGTACCACAGTCCGTCGACCACGAGTATGCCCGTTGAGGTGATGTAGGCCGTGAGGGGGTTTTCGTTCACGGCGTTGCCCAGCACGACGGTGCCGTAGTCGGTCTCGGCCAGCGTCTGGCCCAGCTCGATGGTGGCCTGGGCGACAAAGCCCTGAGCGAGGAGCTCCTCGTCGGTCAGCGGCACAACCTTGGCGGTGATCGACTGGTCAGCGTAGGAGGTGAAGCCCTCGATGGCCACCGTCTCGTCGTCGACTTTGGTGACGCTGATGGGCCAGCCGCCAGCGGCGGGCTCGCCGTCGATAACCTCGCCTTCGTCGTTGGTCTCATAGTAGTTCGAGACGAGCATCAGCTGCCCGTCGATGTTTGTCAGCCCGTCGAGGATGCCGGCCTTGCGGGGTGCCTTCTTAGCCTTGGCGGCCGTGCGTGCGGCAGCGTAGAGCTTGTTGTGCGCGGGAGCCTGGACGGCCTTGCCGGCGAACTGCTTCGGGGTCACCTGCTTCTGCATGGGCACCAGCGAGCGCATGGTCAGCTCGGCTTTCTTCTTCGGCGTGAATGCCGAACCGCTGGCCGGCACGCCTGCCCATGATGTCACGGCCATGAGGGCTGCGATGAGCATCAATGTAAACTTTTTCATAAGCTTTTGTTTTTTGTTAATAATGTTAATATATATAATGAGATTTTAAGTTTTTCGGAGCAATAAGTTCGGCAAAGATAAACAATTTATTTTGATTGGCCTAATATTTATTAAAAAAATTTTCTAAAATGCGAAAAATTGAGAGAAAATGTAAGAAATATCCGTGTCGGTCGATAAATCTGAAACGGCGCTTCGTCGCCGCCGTTTCTGAGGTTCTCAGACAGAGAAACGGCCCTTTTCGGAAGTAATATAGGGGTATATTACCTCGGAAAAGGGCCGTTTCCCGGTTTTTAAGGCTTCTGTAATCGTTAGTAAAAACTCAGCGAATTAAGAAACGAACCGCCGGAGGCTGCCGTTTCTCCGATTCGCTGGACAGTTACGATATTATCTGGCGTTGATCTCCTGGATGAGCCGGTCGGCATGACCCCAGCGGTCCATCATGTAGAGGACGTAGCGCATGTCGACGCCGATGCAGCGGGCGAGCTTCGAGTCGAAGAAGATGTCGCTGGAGAGCGAGTCCCAGTTGCCGTCGAAGGCCAGGCCGATGAGCTGGTTGCGGCCGTCGAACATGGGCGAGCCGGAGTTGCCGCCCGTGATGTCGTTGGTGGTGAGGAAGCAGAGGGGCATCTGGCCGGCCTCCTGCATCAGGGTGAGCATCTCGGGCTCAGCCTTGTAATCCTCGATGGAATCGGCCTTTTTCATCTTCTCGACGATGCTCGGGGCCTTGGTCTGCCATCCCGAGGGGCGCCCGCCAAGGGTGTATTCCTTTACCTGTCCGTACGACATGCGGAGGGTGAAGTTGGCGTCGCTGTAGTGGGGCTGGTCCTGCTCCATGCGCAGCTTGGCGTCGCAGAGGTAGTGCTCCTGCTGGTCGATGGTGTCGCTGATGGCCTCGATGGCGGTGCGCAGGTCGGCGGCGTAGGTCGTGAGGCTCAGGCCGTAGCGCACGCCGAGGTCCTTGAGGAACGACTTCTTGTTGACGTAGATGCGCTTGCCCTTCTTCAGCAGCTTCGACTGGCTGTAGAGGGCGTCGGCGAAGGCCTGGCAGTCGCCGCCGAACTCGCGGTCGACGATCTCGGTGAAGAAGTCGGGCAGCTGCTCGGCCGGCAGGTTGCGGCGCATGTTGACGAGCAGCGTGCCGAGTGTCTCGCGGTCGGTGTCGTAGTCCCAGGTGTCGCTGTTGTCCTGGAACTCCACGTACTGGCGCTTGCCCTTGCCCTTGGGGCTCATGCCGTTGTGCACGCGGAGGGCGCGGGCCGACAGCTCGTCGGTGCGGCGGAAGGTCTCGATGAAGTACATGTAGCGCTTCATCACCGGGATGCGCCCGTCGCGGTAGAGGCGCGTCAGCTGGCCGATGTCGAGCTTGTCCTTCAGGTAGCCCGTCTTCTGCTGCCATGCCATGAGGTCGGCCTCGAAGTGCTGCTTCTGCTTGATGAGTCCGATGCTGTCGATGCATTTGTTCATGCCGATGGAGTTCTTCCAGTAGTTCGACGACTGCGCGTACTTCGAGTCATACTTGATGCGGACGGTCTGCTGGGCGTCCATGTGGCGCTTCATCACCTCCTGCTTCACGCCGCGCACCTGCGCCCGGATGGCGTTCTGCACGTAGCGCTCCTCGATGCCCATGCTCGAT
The DNA here is from genome assembly GCA_017470345.1 of Prevotella sp. Classification (GTDB taxonomy): domain Bacteria; phylum Bacteroidota; class Bacteroidia; order Bacteroidales; family Bacteroidaceae; genus Prevotella. The sequence goes on along the minus strand of JAFUEP010000024.1, from coordinate 45,041 downwards.
AGGTAGCGGCTGGTCGAGCCGGGGTAGCCCATGGTCATCGAGAACGAGCCCTCGCGATAGCCGTCCTGCGAGACGCGGGCCCAGTGCTCGGGGTGGTAGGGCACGTTGTCCTTCGAATATTCGGCGGGGCCGCCCGTCACGGGGTCGCAGTAGATGCGGAAGACGGAGAAGTCGCACGTCTGGCGCGGCCACATCCAGTTGTCGGTCTCGCCGCCGAACTTGCCCATCGACTTGGGGATGGTGAAGACGAGCCGCACGTCGGTGAAGTCGCGATAGGTCGTCGCATAGTATCGGTTGCGCTCGTAGAAGGCCTTCAGCTCCAGCCGCAGCGTCTGGTCCTTCTCCTTCACCTCCTTCGACATCGCGTTCTCGATGGAATCGAGGAAAACGGTGCGCTGCTCGGCCGTCATCTCCTCCAGGCCCTGGGCCATGAGCTCGTCGGTGACGTCGCGCTGCTCGACCATGAACGAGACGAACATGTTCTTGTTGGGCAGCTCCTCCTCGAACGAGCGGGCGTAGAAGCCGTCGCGCATGTAGTCGTGCTCGGCCGTCGAGTGGCTTCGGATGGCCTCGAAGCCGCAGTGGTGGTTGGTGAAGACGAGGCCGTCCTTCGAGACGACCACGCCTGAGCAGTAGCCCGAGAAGTTGACCACGCTCTTCATGATGGCGTCGTCCGCCTGGTAGAGTTTCTCATAGGGCAGCTCGTAGCCGTAGCCCTTCATCTGCTCGTAGACGGCCTGCGGCAGGTCGTAGAGCGTCCACATGCCCTCGTCGGCCTGAGCCGTGAGGCCCAGCGCGAAGGCAGCCATGGTGACAAGAGTTTTCTTCATTGCTGTTGTTCGTTTTCTTGATTTGATGTGTATTTGCCCTGCAAAAGTAATCAAATTATGTGAAACGGCCAAACGATTCACCTATTTATTCGAAAATGCGCCGGGCGGCACAGCCGTCAGCCGGATATTCAAAATATTGACACCTTTCTGCGCGCTTTCAAAAAAAAATAGTAACTTTGCAGCCGTGAAAGATGAAAACTAATATATAAAAAACTATAAAAATTGACGAATAGAGTTTGTCGGTTAGCGCTCTTTTCGTAATTTTGCAGAATGATGCGCCGCGAGACGATAGGACGCCGATGGAAGGCATGGATGCTGCTGGCAGTGTTCGTGCCGATGCTGTTGATGTCGGCCTTCCACGTGCATCAGGCCTCCGGCGCCTGGCAGGAGGCGTGCGCCGAGTGCGTCGACCACCATTGTGGGGGCCATCTGGGGCAGTATGCCGGCGGGGCCATCCACGACTGCGTTCTCTGCGGGTTTCTCACGTTGACCTTTGTTCCGGCCGTCGTAGCCACGGCCATTATATATTATAAGGTGGTGCGGCTTGGGCGAGTGGAGCTCGCCGGGCGCATCGTCCTTGGGAACCAGGGTGTCGTCGGGCTGAGGGCACCGCCGGTTTCAGATAATCGATAACAGATAATAGTTAATAGATAATAGATAATAGATAATAGGGAATAGGTAATCATAACTGTTCGCTATCGTCTATCTTATTATTCATTTATTTTTTTCTTTCAACATGAAACAACTCAGACAATTATATATTGTGCTGACGCTGCTCTGCGTCGGCACGGCACTGACGGCTGCTCCGCTGGCTCGCAAGACGACGCTCAGCGGGCACGTCAGCGACGCCACCACGGGTGAGGCCGTGATTGGCGCAAGTATCTATTTCCCCCAACTCAAGGAGGGCACCCTCAGCGACGCTAAGGGCAACTACCGACTCGAGGGGCTGCCGCGGATAAGAACGACGGTGCAGGTGAGCTACGTGGGCCATCAGTCCATCATCGAGACCGTCGACCTGCGCACGACGGAGCGGCTCGACTTCAGCCTGCAGGAGAACAACGCGATGCTCGACGAGGTGGTGGTGACGGGCCTGACGGGCTCGTCGCTGGCCGCCCGCTCGCCGTCGCCGGTCAGCGTGGTCAGCCAGCGGACGCTGATGGAGACGGCCGCCACGAACGTCATCGACGCCGTGGCCCGTCAGCCGGGCGTCAGTCAGCTGACCACGGGCACGGGCATCTCGAAGCCCGTCGTCCGCGGGCTGGGCTACAACCGCATCGTCGTCGTCAACGACGGCATGCGCCAGGAGGGCCAGCAGTGGGGCGACGAGCACGGCATCGAGGTCGATGCGCAGGCGGTCCACTCGGTCGAGATCCTCAAGGGCCCGGCCTCGCTGATGTATGGCTCCGACGCAATGGCCGGTGTGCTCGTCATGCACGAGCAGCCCGTCATGGCGCAGGGGCAGATGGCGGCGTCGGTGGGCGGCGAGTATCAGTCGAACCAAAACTTGTGGGACTATACGGGCAGCTTCGCCGGCAACCGCGGCGGCGTGGTGTGGAACTGGCGATGGAGCGAGAAGGACGCCGGCGAATATGAAAACCGGCGCGACGGTCGCGTCGGCGGGTCGCAGTTTCATGAGCGCGCCCTGACGGGCATGCTCGGACTGAACCGCGCCTGGGGCTACTCGCACCTGAAGCTGTCGGGCTATCACATCAAGCCGGGCCTCGTCACCGGCCACCGCCATGACGACGGCTCGCTGGAACCCTCGGAGGCTTTCCAGAAGATCTATCACTATAAGGCAGCGCTCGACAACTCGTTCGTCCTTGGCGACGGCACGCTGAAGGCCGTCGTGGGCTATCAGCTGAACCGTCGTCAGGAGTTCGGCCATGACCACGGCCACGGCGAACATGAGCATGAGGGCGAGCATGAGGATGAAGACGAGGGCGAAGCGCATGAGCATGAGCACCACCATGAGGCCGGCGAGGCGGGCCTCGACTTCCGTCTGCACACCGTCAACTACGACGTCCACTATCAGGCCACGCCCAGCGACGAGTGGCAGTATGCGGCCGGCGTCTCGGGCATGTGGCAGCGCTCGGAGAACCTGGGCGAGGAGGTGCTCATCCCGGCCTACCGGCTGTTCGACGTGGGCCTCTTCGCCTCGGCCACGCGATCGCTGGATCGGCTGACGCTCAGCGGCGGCCTGCGCTGTGACCACCGCCGCCTGCACAGCTATGCGCTGGAGCACGACGGCGAGCTGCACTTCCGCGACTTCCGCCGCTCGTTCAGCGGACTGACGGGCAGCCTCGGCGCCATCCTCAACCTGACCGACCGGATGAACCTGCGGGTGAACCTCTCGCGAGGCTTCCGGGCTCCCAACCTCAGCGAACTGGGCTCCAACGGCCAGCACGAGGGCACCTTCCGCTATGAGATAGGCAACGCCGGGCTGTCGCCCGAGTTCTCGTGGCAGGGCGACGTGGGCTTCGACTATTCGTCGGACGTGCTGTCGGCCCAGCTGTCGCTCTTCGTCAATCATATTGACAACTTCATCTACCTCAAACGCCTGCCCGACATGACCGACCGCTTCAGCTATACCGCCGGCGACGCCCGCCTATGGGGCGGCGAGGCGCTCGTCGACATTCACCCCGTGGAGCCGCTGCACTTCGAGAACACCTTTTCGTTTGTCAGTGCGCGACAGCTGCACCAGCCGGCCGACGCCCGCTGGCTGCCCTTCACGCCGGCACCCCGCTGGACGAGCGACCTGCGCTACGACATCGTGCGCGACGGCCGCCGTCTGCTCAACAACACGTTTGCGGCCGTCGGACTGGAGTGCTACCTGCGCCAGAGCCATGCCCACACGGCCAACCAGACGGAGACGCCCACGCCCAGCTACACGCTGGTGCATCTCTCGGCCGGCACCGACTTCAACGTCCGCGGACGCCGCCTCTGCACGCTCCTGCTCACCGTCCAGAACCTTCTGGACCGCTACTACACGTCGCACCTCAGCCGGCTGAAGTATGCCGAGGACGGACCTGTCGGCGGCATGGGCCGCAACGTCGCCCTCAAACTGCAAGTGCCTATCGCACTTTAGTTTATACGGGATTTTTTTAACAACGAATTAAAACTAATTATACGAATTTATTTAAGACAACGAATTAAGACGAATTTCACGAATTATACGAATTTTCAGAATAACGAATTAAAACGAATTTCACGAATTGTTTGCGGAATACTAGTGCGCAGAGAATTCGTGAAATTCGTTTTAATTCGTTGTTTAAGAATAATCGGTGTGCGGGCCGTCAGCGGCGGAAGTACTTGCCGACGACGGGCAGGGAGCTCAGCGGCAGGTCGCGGCGGACGATGAGGGCCACGAAGGCGAGGATGAGCAGCGTGTTGACGGCCAGCTGCGGGATGAGCGGCAGACTGGCGGTCAGCGTCATGCCGACGTAGAGCGCGGCGGCCACGACGACGTAGAGCGCCATGTCGGTGAGCGGATAGTCGATCTTGTAGTAGTGCTGGCCGATGAAGTAGCTGAGGAGCATCGACACGGCGTAGGCTGCGAAGCCGGCCCAGGCGCAGGCCATGTAGCCGTAGCGCGGGATGAGGGCGACGTCGATGGCGATGAGCACCACGGCGCCGATGCCCGAGAAGTAGGCGCCCCAGATGGTGCGGTCGGTCAGCTTATACCAGAAGGAGAGGTTGAAGAAGACGCCGAACATGATCTCGGCCGCCATGACGATGGGCACCACGCGCAGACCCTCCCAGTAGCTCTCGCCGATGATGTACTTCAGCAGGTCGAGATAGCCCATGACCGAGAGGAAGGCCAGGAGCGTGAAGATGAGGTAGAACTTCATCGCCTGGGCATAGGTCTCGCGGTTGTCGCGGTCCTTCGACTTGCCGAAGACGAAGGGCTCGTAGGCGAAGCGGAAGGCCTGGGTGATCATGACCATGATCATCGCAATCTTGATGCAGGCGCCGTAGATGCCCAGCTGCGTGCGGGCCTCCTCGACCGAGCCGTCGTAGAGGTAGGGGAAGAGGATCTGCGAGGCGGCCTGGTTGAGCTGTCCGGCGACGCCCATGACGAGCAGCGGCCACGTGTAGGCGAGCATGCGGCGACAGGCGGCCCAGTCGAAGCCGAAACGGATGCCCCGCAGCTCCTTGTAGAGCATAAGCAGCGTGGCGACGGTGCAGACGAGGTTGATGTAGAAGACGAAGGCCACGTCGAGCGTGAATGCCTCGTCGTAGATGCCCAGCGGGTCCCACCTGAGTGCAGGCAGCACGATGAGGTAGAGCACGTTGAGCGTGATGTTGAGCAGGATGTTGATGATCTTCAGGGCGGCGAACTTCACCGGCTTGTGCTGATAGCGGAGGTAGGCGAAGGGGATGGCGGTGAAGGCGTCGATGGCCACCGTGGTGTACATCACGCCGACATACTCCGGGTGGTCGCCGTAGCCGATGGCCGTGGCGATGGGGTCAAGCAGCAGGAGCACTACGACGATGCTCAGTAGCGACGTCGTGGCCAGCATGCGCAGCGTCGTCGAGTAGATGCCCTCCGGTCGCTCGCCCTCGCGGTTCATGAATCGGAAGAAGGTCGTCTCCATGCCGAAGGTCAGCAGGATGATGAGGATCGAGACGTAGGCATAGACGTTGGTGATGACGCCATACTCGCCGCCGGACGCGGCGAAGCGTGCCGTCTGGATGGGCACCAGCAGGTAGTTGATGAATCGGGCGACGATGCTCGACAGTCCGTAGATGGCCGTGTCCTTGGCCAGGGATTTCAGGTTGGGCATTTGCTTTTTTTCCTTTTTCTCGTTATAACGTTATTCCGAAATTCCGAAATCTCATTCTTCCGGCGCTCTGGGCTCAGCCGAAGAAGAAGTACGCGATGGCGATGGCAGCGATGATGCCGGCCAGGTCGGCCAGCAGGCCGCAGACGACGGCGTGGCGGGTGTAGCGAATGCCGACGCTGCCGAAGTAGACGGCCAATATATAAAAGGTGGTGTCCGTGGAGCCCTGGAAGATGCAGCTGAGCCGCCCGACGAACGAGTCGGCGCCGTAGGTCGTCATGGCGTCGACCATCATGCCGCGGGCGCCGCTGCCCGAGAGGGGCTTCATCAGCGCCGTGGGCAGTGCTGCGACGAAGTCGGTGTCCAGTCCGACCGCCTCCACGCACCAGGCGATGCCGCCGATGAGGGCGTCCATGGCGCCCGAGGCGCGGAAGACGCCGATGCCCACGAGGATGGCCACGAGGTAGGGGATGATGCGCACGGCCGTCGTGAAGCCGTCCTTGGCGCCCTCGATGAAGGCGTCGTAGACGTTGACGCGCTTGCGCATGCCGGCCACGATGAACCCGACGATGATGGTCATCAGCAGGATGTTGGCCACGCTCGTCGACACCAGGTTCATCTTCTCCGGGTCAAGCTGCGAGAAGCCCCAGATGGTGGCGGCCACGAAGGCGCAGACGCCTCCGAGGAAGAGCAGCAGCGTGCGGTTGAGCAGGTTGATGCGCTGATAGAGCGACGTGACGATGATGCCGGCCAGGGTGGAGAAGAACGTGGCCAGCAGGATCGGCACGAAGATGTCGGTAGGCTGTGCGGCCCCCATCTGCGCGCGGTAGACGAGGATCGAGACGGGTATGATCGTCAGTCCGCTCGTGTTGAGCACGAGGAACATGATCATCGGGTCGGTGGCCGTGTCCTTCCGCGTGTTCAGCTCCTGCATCTGATCCATCGCCTTCAGGCCCAGCGGCGTGGCCGCATTGTCCAGTCCCAGCATGTTGGCCGCGATGTTCATGAAGATGGATCCCGTGACGGGGTGCCCCTTCGGGATCTGCGGGAACAGTCGCACGAAGACGGGGCTGAGCAGGCGTGCCAGCACACCCACCACGCCTCCGCGCTCGCCGATCTTCATGATGCCGAGCCACAGCGACAGGACGCCCGTCAGTCCGAGTGAGATTTCAAACGCGGTCTTCGACGACGAGAACGTCGAGTCCATCATAGCGGGGAAGACGTCGAAGTCGCCCCAGAACACGAGCTTCACCAGCGCCACGATGAAGGCGATGACGAAGAATGCAATCCAAATATAATTCAGTACCATAACGGCTGCAAAGGTACAGTTTTTTTGCCGAAACTGATTGCGTTTCGGCAAAAAAAACTCGCAGCCGGAGGCTTTTTTAGTTCCCGCTCACCAGCAGGCCTACCAGGGCGGTCAGGTCGGCTATGGTGACCCCGCCGTCCTCGTTGACATCAGACAGCTCGGTGTCTGCGGCCGTGCCGACGATGATGCCGGCGAGCGCTGTCAGGTCGGCGGCATCGACCGTGCCGTCCATGTTGACGTCGCCGCGCACGTAGGTCGGGCAGGTCAGGGTCACCCACAGATTCTTGGCTGGTAAGTATATTCTGTCTACTCTACCCGTGCCTGAACTTATGCATACATTGTTGTTTACGAAGTAACCCTGTGTGGTGTTTGTGCCATCCTGGCTTCCCACCAGCAGCGAGGCGCCCGCGGGATAGGTCAGCGCCTTCAGCTGGCCTATGCTCACTTTTTTGCCGATGGCCTTGACCACCGTGCCGTTGCCCTCTACGTTCAGTGTGCCGACGCAAGCGGCCTCGCTTTCTCCGATTAATCCATCCCGCGTGAAGCCGCTGATGCCGTAGCTGTCGGATGATGTTGCTTCGCTGGCGTCAGCAATGACCTCGGCACCGCCCTTGACGGTCAGCGTGTTGTCATTCCAGGAAAGGTCGATGGCGTTGTTGTCAGTTTTGAAAGTCACCTTGCCCGGGCCCGTGATGGTGACGTCGCAGTAGGCGTCCAGTCCGCCGCCCTTTGACATGTTGAATGTGCTCTCGCCGTTGAGCTTGATCGTCAGGCCGGGGATGCTGTCGCGGATGGCGTAGGCCGCTGTCGAGCCGATATAGGCACTGTCGAGCGTCAGCGTGTTCGTCATCTCGTCGTAGGAGATGCGTCCCTGGTCATAGCGGGTCAGATTCTCGATGTCGTTGCAGTTGGCCGTCGTCACCCGCGTGCCGTTGACCCACAGGTCGTACTCCATGGGCTCGCCCTCGTAGTCAATCCAGGTGTAGCCGTTGGTGGTGTATTGCGGCGTCCAGCCCTTCTCCTTCAGATAGTCGACCACCCGGGTTGTCATCACGTTGCCCTCGGTGGCATAGCCTTGATAGTAGGCCCTCAGGTTGGCGGTCGACGTCCGTTGGGGCAGCGCCTGGGCTATGGCCTGCATGGCGTCGCCCTTCAGCTGGTTGGCGTAGAGGCGTACCTCGCGCAGCAGGCAGTAGTCGGGCAGGCTGACGGCCGTGAGGCGGTTCTTTTCGGCATAGAGATACTTGATGTTGCCGGCGCCGCTCAGGTCGAGCTCGGTCAGGTTGTTGTTGCCGCAGGAGAGAGAGCTCAGCATGGTCAGCGTCGCGACGTCGATAGAGTCGAGCCGGTTGTTGGGGCAGCCGAGGGTGCGCAGGTCGGCCAGCTGGTTGAGCCCCCGGATGGCGGTCAGCTGGTTGTTGTCGCAACTGACGCTCTGCAGCCTGACGTTGCTCGTGAGGTCGAGTTCGGTCAGCTGATTGTCCTCGATGCTGAGGGTGGTCAGCTCGTTGCAGCCCGTCAGGTTCAGTGAGCTGAGGCCGCATTCCCAGCCGACCAGCCAGCGCAGCTTCGTGAGCCGACTGGCGTCGAAGCTGGTGATACCCGCGTTCTGGCTGAACTCCAGATGTGTCAGGTTGGCCAGCCAGACCACGGGCTGGAAGCCGTCGCTGGTCAGATTGTTGCTCGAGCAATTGAGGTCGGACAGGTTATTCAGGTAGTGTATGCCCTCGAGCGAGACGATGCTCTTGCCAGAGATGTCGAGCTTGGTGATGGCGGCTATCTCGTCGTCGGTCAGCAGAGAGTCGCGGCCGTACGACTGGCTGAGCAGGTAGCGGCGGAAGCGCTCGTCGGGAAAGTTGTATTCGTTGATGCCGACGCCCTTGGCGCCGGTATTGATGTTGACCCGCAATGTCGTCCCATTGCCGGCATGATAGCTATAGTGCACCTTATCGAAATCGATGCCGTCCATATTGATCAGCAGGTACTCGCCCCGCATAAGCGGTTTGGAGATTTTATAGCGCCCTGTATTGTAGACGTGGTAGCTGAGGTTGAAAATGGAATCAACGTTGACCTCGCTGTTCAGCCGCACGTATAAACCTCCGTCAATGTCCACGGCCTGACCCTCTAAGTACTGGATGCAGTTTGACAAGTTGCTGATTCGGGTGGGCGTGACGTCGAGCGCATACAGTTGGTTGCCGTAGAAGTAGCCATACCAAAGTGCAGCGTTGTGCGAAAGGTCAATCGTAGTCAGTTTGTTGTAATCGCAATCAAACCGCTCCAATGACGTCATTCTTGACACGTCAATTGAGCTTATTCCGCAATTTCTGCACGACAGGTACGACAGATCCTCAGGGTGTGGAATGGCGCTGAGATCTTCGCCGCTGACCTTCGTGCTGTCGCAGTACAGCTGTTTGACTGAGCCGTTGCCTGCCGACGACCAGGTGATGCCGTTGATGGGCGAACTGGAACATTCTACCCTGTTGTACCGGTTGTCGCCCAGGTCGAGGGTGGTGAGCTGGGTGTGGCGGCAGTCCAGGTCCGTCAGGAGTGTAGTTGCATTATAGGTGATCGTCGGCAGGAACAAGGCCGTCAGGGGGTTGTAGCTGCAGTTGATGGTTTGGATGCTGGGCGACGTGATGCTGAGTATCTCGATCTGATTATTGTGGCAGTGAAGATATTTCAGCGCTGTCGCACGGCTCAGGTTGAGCGAAGTCAGCTGGTTGTCATAGCATTTGATTGACCGCAAACTCGTGCAGCCTTGCAAGTTGAGCGTGGTGAGTCTGTTCTGCTGGCAAAACAGCACTTCCAGCTTCTCACAGCCCTGCAAGTTAAGCGACTCGAGCCTCATGCCCTCGGCATAGAAGTCCGACATCTGCATGCCCGAGAGGTCGAGGGTCGTCAGGTCTGTAGAATAGAGACGTATATGCTGATGCTCAACCTCACACTCCGAGAAGTATTGGATGCCCTCAACACTCTTGCACCCTTCGGGGATGATAATCTGTTTCACATGCTTGCGCTCATAGTCCGACAGCTTGCCGTCCTCGCCGACAAGGGGCTGGACGGTGATGCTCTTCATATATTGCATCTGAGTTAGCACATAATTCCGAAACACGGAGTCGGGGAAGTGCTCGGCGTCGATGGGGATGGTTTCGGCCTGCATCTGCATGCAGAAACACGTCAGGGCCGCAATGGCCAATAAGATTTTTTTCATCATCATCGTATGATAGTGTTTAGTTAACATTTTCCGCTGCAAAGTTAAGCATTTTTTCCGAAACCGACTTTGCATAATCGCGCATCGACTTTGCACAATTCGACAAAAGCTTTGCACAATCGTGCATTTGTATTTATTCTGCATCTAAATGCACCGCAAAACTCTCGTCACGTCGTAACCGCATGCCGTCACGACGTGACGCCATGAAACCACGGCGTGACGCCATGCCGTCACGTCGTGACGGAATGAAGAGGCGGCATAAAAAACAGTCAAATATTTTGCCGTTTCGGATTTTTTGTCTAATTTTGCAGAATGTAAATATTAATAAGGTATATATGAACAAGAACGTGATATTCATGATGGCCCTCGGCCTGCTGACCATGACCGGCGCCACAGCCGGCGCCACGGAACAGGGCGACACGCTCGTCTTCGAGCGGGTCGACAGGGTGAGAATCGAGACGCGCGACACCCTGCAGCGCATCGTGATCAACGGCATGAAGGGCGAGCCCGACATGCGCTACGAGCAGAGCATCGCCATCCCCGACTCGTCGGCCGTGCGCCGCAAACTGCGGATGGAGGACTTCAACAAGGTGCGCATCCAGCGCAGCGACGGCAAACCCAGCAAGTGGTCGTCGTCGTTCCATTTCAACATCGGCCTCGGCATCCTGACGGGTGCTGGCGACGTCGACGTGATGCGCGGCGTGGGCTTCGAGATCGGCCTCGCCATCACGGCCGACTGGAACCCCTTCGGTAAGAAGAACACGTGGAGCCTCGGCCTCGGCTACGACTATCGCATGTTCAAGGCCCCGAAGAACCAGTACTGGGCGAAGGACGGCGGCGCGATGCACTTCGTCCAGGCCGACCCGACGTGGGAGGATCCCGACGCGAGGTTCAGCGTCTTGTCGCTGCAGTTCCCCTTCTACTACACCCACACGTTCGACGCCCGCGGCCGCTGGAACGTGGCCCTCGGCGCCCTCTTCAACTTCAATTTTGGCCGGATTCATCGCTCCTACGACATCAATTATGAGCACTACGACGTCGACGCCGCCGCACGTGGCGTGCGCCTCTTCACCGTCGAGGGCTTTGCCGTCGTCGACGTGCCCTACCTGCCGCCCCTCTACGTGCGCTATGCGCCCATGTCGGTCTTCAAAGACGACAAGGGCCCCGATATGAACATGCTCACCTTCGGCATCTGCTTCTGATCCCCCGCGTCCGGCCTATGCGAAGACATCTGCGGTTTCTCCTGTCCGTCGTGGCGGCGCTGGCGCTGCTGCCCGTAGCGGCCCAGACGGACTGGTCGCCTGAGCGCTCGGGCGGCGTCTACTATGCCTATCCCGACGTCGAGCCGACGGCCGTGGCCGTGCCCGTCGGCTACGAGGTGTTCTATGTCTCCCACTACGGCCGCCACGGCTCGCGCTGGCTGCCCGACCAGGAGCGCTACGACTGGGTCTGGGCGCAGTTCGCTGACAAGAAGAACCTGACCCGCGAGGGCCTCCAGCTGCGAAAAAAGCTCCGTTCCATCGTGCGTGATGCGCGCGGACGCGCCGGACAGCTGACGCCCCTCGGCGCCCGCCAGCATCGCGCCATCGCCGGCCGCATGGCCGACCGCTTCCCCCAGCTGTTCCGCGGGACCGACGCGCGGCTGTCGGCCCGCTCGAGCACCTCGCCCCGCTGCCGCGCCTCGATGCTGGCCTTCTGCGATGAGCTGGAGCACCGCTTCCCCGGCCTCGAGGTCGATGCGCAGACCAACGAGGCCGACATGGCGTGGATCAACCATGAGCCGGCCGAGCTGCAGGCGCTCAAGCGGCGCGTCGTGCGCCAGGCGGACATCGCCCCCGACCGCTTCGTGGCCCTGCTGTTCAGGGATCCCGCGCACGTCGGCCAGCCCCTGAAGCTGCTCTCCGAGCTCCACACCATCGCCAGCGACATGCAGGACGTGCCCCTCAGCATCGACCTCTTCCAATACATGACGCGCGAAGAGATGGAGGCCGTCCACGACGCTAACGACCAGCGCATGAACCTCTGCAACGGGCCCTCGCCGCTCAACGACGGCATCGCCGCCCGCGCCAGCATCGCCCTCTGGCAGCACATCGCTGACGAGGCCGACGACGTCATCGCCCGCCGCGCCCACGGCGCCTCGCTGCGCTTCGGCCACGACACGGCCCTCTTCCGCCTCATGACGCTCATGGGTCTGACCACGGGGCACGAACGGATGGAGGACCTGCTGCCCATGGCGGCCAACCTGCAGCTCGTCTTCGCCCGCAATGCCGAGGGCGACGTGCGCGTCGGTGTGCTGCACAACGAGCTGATGGTCAGTGACTTCGAGCCGTGGACCGCGATGAAGGAGCGCATCGCCCGGCGCATCCACTCGCTGGAGCACCTGCGCCAGCTCGCCGCCCTCAACACGATGGTGGGCACGGCGCCCGCCAACACGCGCACCGCCGGACTCTTCGGCAAGGGCTCGGAGGAGCACGGCCAGACGCTGCCCGCCGTGCTGACGCCCAACGGCCAGACGTTCTGGACGCCCCAGACGCGCGACACGGAGAAGAAGTGCGTCGCACCTTATTATTATACGGACTCGCTCCTGCAGGGCATCCGCGCCAGCCACTGGCTCGTCGGCGGCTGCACCCAGGACTACGGCTCGTTCACCGTGGCGGCCCTCACGGGGCAGCGCCGACTGGCGCCCGAGGAGCGCGCCACGCGCTTCAGCCACTCGCAGGAGACGTCGCATCCTTATTACTACAGGGTCTTCCTGCCCGACGAGCAGCTCCTCGTCGAGCTGACGGCCCTGAGCCATTCGGCCATCATGCGCGTCACGCCCCTACGTGACGGCCCCGTCCACATCGTCCTGAACACGAACAGCGACGAGCGCGAGGGTGGGGTGGAGCTCGACCGCGCGCAGCGCATCGTCTATGCCCACAACCCCGTCCACCGCATCTATCAGGGCTGGGGCGAGCGGGCCGGATTCAGCGGCCACTTTGTCATGACCTGCTCCGATGAAATCGCAGATTTTTGCACTTTCGACGAGGGAATTTGCCTCACTGTCGACGGTCGCCGCGGACGGCCCCTGGAGCTGCGCATGGCCACCTCGTTCACCTCGCGCGACGGTGCCCTCGGCAACCTGGAGCGGTGGATGACCTTCGATGAGATGATGCAGGCCAACATCGACCGCTGGACGGCCCGACTCCACACCATCGACGTCGACGACCCCGACACGGCCCGCGTCCTTCAGTTCTACGGCGCCCTCTATCGCGCCTCCTTCCTGCCGCGCGAGATGAGCGACAAGGACGGGCGGTATCCGAAGTTCGGCGCCAGCCTACTCTCCACTCTCAACTCTCCACTCTCCACTCACTATGGTGACTTCTCCATGTGGGACACCTATCGGGCGCTCCATCCTCTTTATAACATCATCGTGCCCGACGTGTCCGGCCAGATGATGCAGTCGCTCGTCCGCATGTATGAGGAGGGCGGATGGATGCCCATCTTCCCCTGCTGGAACAGCTACACGGCCGCCATGATCGGCGACCACTGTGCCTCGGTGCTGGCCGACGCCTGCGTCAAGGGCATCCGCGGCGTCGACTACGCGAAGGCCTACGAAGGTCTGAGGAAGAATGCGATGGAGTCGCCGGCGACGTTCGAGGAATACAAGAACGGCATGGGTCGCCGCGCCCTTGCCTCTTACCTGAAGTATGGCTACATACCGCTGGAGGACAGCGTCATGGAGGCCTTCCATACACATGAGCAGACGTCGCGCACGCTGGAGTATGCCTACGACGACTTCTGCGTGGCCCAGTTGGCCCGTGCGTTGGGCCACGACGACGACTATCGGGAGCTGATGCGGCGCTCGGAGAACTGGCGCCACGTCATCAACCCGCTGACGGGCTGGGCCGACGGCCGACATGCTGACGGCTCGTGGGAGGGCAACACCGACCTGGTGCACCGCAAGCCTTACATCACCGAGGGCGCCACATGCCACTACACGTGGTACGTGCCGCAGAACGTCGCCGGACTCATCTCGTGTCTGGGCGGCGAGGACGCCTTCACGGCCCGCCTCGACTCGATGTTCACCTGCGGCCGCTACTGGCACGGCAACGAGCCCTGCCATCAGGTGGCGTGGCTCTTCGCCCTGGCCGGACAGCCTCAGAAGACGCGCCAGTGGGTCAGCCATATCCTACAGACGGAGTATAACGACACGCCGGGCGGACTCTCCGGCAACGACGACGCGGGCCAGATGTCGGCATGGCAGCTCTTCGCCATGATGGGCTTCTATCCCGTCTGCCCCGGCACAACGGACTATGTGCTCGGTGCCCCCGCGTTCCGTAGGGTGACGCTCAACCAGCCCTCAGGCCGCACGTTCACCATCGAGCGGCAGGGCGACGGCGACCGTGTGCTGCTCAACGGCCAGCCGCATCCGCAGCCCACCGTCAGCCACGCCGACATCGTCCGTGGCGGCACGTTGGAGTTCAGATAACTCGGAAGAATTCGTGTAATTAGTGAAATTCGTGGTCGAATAAATAGAAGTGAATTTGAATAATTAAATAAAATGAACAGACGATTAGTTTTGCTGTTGGCATGTGTGTGCGGACTCGTCACGGGCATCATCTGCGTGACCTGTCTGCTGACTTGCAGCCACGACAGAGACGATGAGATTATCGTTACACCAGAGATGGACTCCAGCCAGTTCGTCAACCTGACCGACGCCGTGCCCGATGCCATCCTCGAGATCCGCTACTTCGGCACCTATAACTTCGTCGGCACGCGCATCGACGGCTACTTGGAGCCCACGGCACTGCTGACACGCCGAGCGGCCGACAGTCTGCGGGCTGTCAGCGACGACGTCATGGCGCAGGGCTACCGCCTCAAGATCTACGACGCCTACCGCCCCCAGCGGGCCGTCGACCACTTCGTGCGCTGGGCCGCCAACGTGCCCGACACGCTGATGAAGCGCTACTTCTATCCCGACCTGGACAAGTCGGTGCTCTTCGACCAGGACTATATCATGGCTAAGAGCGGCCATACGCGCGGCTCCACCCTCGACCTGACCCTCTTCGACATGGCGACGGAGAAGGAGCTCGACATGGGCGGCACGTTCGACTGGTTCGGCCCGGAGAGTCACCCCGACTTCTGCGGCAATCCCGAGACGGGCGTCTATACCGCCGACAACGCCAAGTCGCCCGTCGGGCGCCGTATCACTGAGGAGCAGTTCCGCCATCGCATGATCCTGCGCCAGGCCATGCAGCGCCACGGCTTCCGTGCGCTCGACTCCGAGTGGTGGCACTTCACGCTGCGCGACGAGCCCTTCCCCGACACCTACTTTGACTTCCCCGTCTGTCAGCTGTAGTATCGATGAAACCGTAAAAAATTGAACTTGGTATTGCTGAAAATGAATCGTATGCGAACCGCGCTGACCCTTCTCCTTGCCCTCATCTCGATGGCTCTGCAGGCCGTCGACGTCAAGACGATTGACAGCCTCGTGCAGCGCTTCGAGGCGTCGCCGGCCTCAGAGCGCCCCGACGTGGCTAACCGCCTGATGCAGATCTGCGTCGACGAGCAGCTCTGCGACGAGCCCCTCCGCTTTGGCCCCGAGAGTCATCCCGACACGCTCGTCCAGCATGTCAGCTACTGGGCGGCC
The DNA here is from genome assembly GCA_017470345.1 of Prevotella sp. Classification (GTDB taxonomy): domain Bacteria; phylum Bacteroidota; class Bacteroidia; order Bacteroidales; family Bacteroidaceae; genus Prevotella. Next base: position 29,278 of record JAFUEP010000024.1, on the reverse strand, counting down.
GAGCTGTTCTATGCCTATCAGGACTACAGCCGCACCGTCGGCAGTGCGCTGAAGGCCGAGCCCCTGAGCCGGGGCACCGCCATGGAGTCCGACGTAGTCAACCTGCTGGCCCTGTCCTATTTCCGGATGGCCGACTACGACGATGCTGCTCAGTATGCCAAGCGCTGCTATCAGCTCGATGAGCAGACGGGCGATGCCGACCTCATGTCGTCGTCGCTCAACACGCTGGCCGGCATCTACATCGGCGCCAACCAGCCCAAGGAGGCTGAGGGGTATATATTGAAAGGTATCGAGATGGCCCGCAAGGCCGACAATCCCGCCCGCATGGCCGTCCTGCAGGGCATGGCCTCTGAGGTCTATCATGCCCTCGGTCAGGACGCCAAGGCCCTCGGCTATATCAACGAGGCGTGCGACCTGGAGCGGCGGCTGGGGCGTCAGGACCGGCTGGCCGTGCGCACGACGCAGCGTGCCTCCGTCCTCATCGGCCTGCACCACTACGAGGAGGCAGAGCGCGACCTGGGCGATGTCGTCACCTATCTGCGCACGACGCCCGACCGCCACTCCCTCGGCATCGCCCTCAACAAGCTGGGCATGGCCATCCTCCAGCAATACCGCGAGGCCGATGCGCTGCCCTGTTTCCGCGAGGCTGCCGACATCTTCAGCGACATGGGCGACATGGGCAATGAGATGCACGCGCGGCGCGGCCTCTACGAGTGTCTGCGCAAGAGCGACCCTGAGGCAGCCCATCGCGAGCTCGACCGCTTCGACCTGCTCAAGGACTCGCTCTACAGCCACGCCACGGCCGAGAGCCTGGCGCGATATAATGCCGAGTTCGGCGCACAATGGCTACAGCGCGAGAACGCAGCGCAGCGCCGCACGATGTGGCTCCTCGGCGCGGCCCTGCTGTTGCTCTGCATCGTCGCCGTCGGCGTCTGGCTCTACATGAATCGTCGCCATCGGGTGCGCGAGGAGGCCCTCCAGGTCATCATCGACCTGTTGCGCCGTCGTCCTGCTGACGACCATTCCGCCGCCGCTGCCGACGCCTCTGACATCCATCGCCACACGCAGCCTTCCAACCATGAGCTCCTCAACCACGTCGTGGCTTTTGTCATGGCCAACCTCCCCAAGGGCGACCTCAGCCTGGAGACCCTTGCCGACGAGCTGAGCCTGTCGGGAAGTCAGCTCAACCGCCGCATCAAGTTGCTCACCGGCGTCACCGCCCAGCAGTATGTCCTGCAGGTGAGGCTGGAGCATGCCCGCCTGTTGTTGCAGGAGCACCCCGGGATGTCGGTCGCCGAGATCGGTTTCCAGTGTGGATTTGAGAGTGCCGCGAGCTTCTCGCGCGCCTTCCGACGCGCCTTCGGAGTGGCACCCTCACAGTTCCGGACGGCGATGTGACGGATTCTGATTCTCAGTCGACCTCCTCGTCGGCCTCATAGCCACCCATCTCGCGGATGGCGTTCTTCAGCATCGTGTATTGCTGGTAGAGATTATTGACAGGCTCCTCGCCGACGGTGTAGTCGTGCTGCGGAGACTTGTGAATGGTTCATAGATTTCTGTTGTTATCTCTGTTTAGTCCCTGCAATATGCGCGATGACAGGAAGGCTGAGTCATGGATGATGTCGATAACGAGAAATGTGGCCTCGAAATATAAAGACCATCTGGCAAAGATGACCTTTGTGCCACTGGAGGAAGCGGAGCATTTGCAGATGTCTGAAGTTGAGAGCGAAGTGAGAGGCGTGCCGTTGGAGGATGTAATGCAGCTCGTCGACCGTCTGCCGGAGGGCTACGGACAGGTATTCCGACTCTCTGTGTTCGAAGGGATGTCGCACAAGGAGATTGCCGACGCGCTGGGGATTGAGCCACATTCGTCATCATCGCAACTGGCACGGGCAAAGAAGATGCTGCGCAAGATGATGCAGCAGTATTGGGTGGCCACACTTCTGTTGCTGCTCGTTCCCATTACTTTCTATCTGTTCAGGAAAAGGGACACTGCCCTCAAAGATGAAGAACCTGTTGTGGCCAAACAGAAAGAAACAAGGAAAGAATCGCAGAAAGATTCTGTTCATTTGTCTAAGCATCGTTCTACGATCATTACAATTGATAGCCTTCCATTGCAAATCGCTCAGGCTACGGATTCGGTCACGGCAGACACTTTGATGAATATGGTTGCACAAGAACAGTCAAATACTGACACCATACCGAACGATACGTCAAAGACTGTACGCGAGTTAGAAACTCCGCATTACGACATCGCAGACCTGTTCCCGCAAAAGCCAGCCACCGTTACACGCCTTCAACAGAAATGGTCGGTGGATCTTGCATACGTCGGAGGTTTTGGTGAGCAGGATTATAATCGTCCTTACGGATTCACAGAGATGCCGGTAATAGTCCCGGTAGACGTTCCGCCATCGCCTGTCACCTTTGAGAACTGGAGCGACTATGCGGCCTTCCTGTCCGAAATACCTGACGAGAACAGCAGTCATAAGCGAAAGCTCATCATGAACATTGCGCTGAATAATGCCGCCGATGCCCCAGGCACGGACGCCGACAAGATCGTCCGCAAGAGCCACCACTACATGCCCGTGGGCTTCTCGTTGGCATTGAAGTATCAGCTGAACCGTTGCTTTGCGCTGGAGACCGGGCTGAGTTACAGCAGGCTGAAGTCGGAATTTGAGATGGGTTCAAATGGTAATATTATCAATGAGCAGCAGACCATCCATTACCTCGGCATCCCCGTGAAGGGCATCTATAATATATATAATAGACAGGCGTGGAGCCTCTACGGCAGCCTCGGCGTCACCACGGAGATTCCTCTCTACTCGCCGCTCAACACAAGTTACTACTTGCACGGCCTATTGGAGGCTACCGACAAGACCACCGTCCACGCTCCGTGGCAGTGGTCGGTAGGTACAGGTCTTGGACTGCAATACAACCTGACACCCAGCATTGGTCTCTTCGCCGAGCCAAGCCTGCAATACTACATTCCGGCGGGGACGCTAATCGAAACTTACCGCACGGAGCATCCGCTGACGTTCTCCCTGCCCTTGGGCATCAGGTTTACGTGGTGATCGGTGCAGTCTTTTCATGCTTCAAAGGACTATATAAATAGATAGTCCAATATTTTAAGCTCTAAGGAATATGAAACATTACAGCCCTCTTGCCTGGATGATGGCGATAGCCATTGCCGGCACAGTGACGACAGCCTGCAGCCTTGACGGTTATGAACCCGAGAAGCCTTTTACGGCTGACCCTGTAGAAAAAGTAGCACTCTTTGCCATTGGCATCGGTGAGCCGGGAACGCGCTCCGATGCTAACGCAGAAGGAGTTCTTTTCACCGATAATGACATCGAATGGTTCGACCCCGTCACCCGCGAACTACGCTTCCGCGACACGATGGAGCCACTACGTGAGAAGATTCCGTTGACTACAGAGATAGACTTCTATCTCGGAGGCGAATACCTTTTTTCTGGCGGGGCTACTTACGTCGGTCTCATCTGTAGCCGGATGTTCGACGACCTCGTACTCTGTTGCGGAAAGATTGACGGCGAGGTCATCGACGACGGCCGCTACTATCTCTACGACTGCTATCCTACTCAGTTCGCCGACGACGAGCGCGTAAAGGCCAACCGCCTTCGCCGCGTCCCACAATGGGAAGCGTTTCTGAACTACCTGGACAGCAAGGGTAAGCTGAGAAAGTAGGAAGAAATGGCCGGATGATGAGTTCTTGCCATGCAGGAAAGTATATCAGTTCGGGTATAAAGTTTAGGAAAACATCCTAAATTATACCTGAACTGATATAACAATACGATTAAGACAGTCCGTTTATCACGTCTTTTTTACATTCAGATAGCTTTTCAGCGCTTTCACATAATCCTCAAAGGCTTTCAGCCCAACAGGCGTGATGCGGCAGAGGGTACAGGGTTTCTTGCCCTTGAAGGTCTTCTCCACCTCAATGTAACCCGCTGCCGAGAGCTTGTCTATCTGCACACTCAGGTTGCCCGCCGTGGCTCCCGTCTGCTCCTTGATGTAGGGGAACTCGGCTTCCTCTGTACTGATGAGCAGCGACATCACGGCCAGTCGCAACTCCGCGTGCAGCAGGGGGTCTAATGGCTTGAACATGGGCAGGTCCTCCTTATTTCTGATTTTGAATGAAAATGACCACACCTGGCACAATTAGGCCAATCAAAGCCACGACTGCCATCACATAGAGCTGTGTATGACCGGGGAAATGTAATGCGCCAAAGAATCCTCCGAGACCTGCTAAAAGTCCACACACCTGAATGGTACGGTTGCGGATGACGAGGCCAGTAATCGTTGTTCCCATTCCGAAACAGAGCGAGATGATGCTGGTGATGCATCCAAATATATACACCTTAGGCATAATCAGTTCCATTGGCAGCATTCCGCTGCCGATAAAACCGAGTATCATGCCCATGCCACAGCAGAATACGCCAAACGTAGCCCACACATGGCCGATGACCTTCCCGACAAAAGTTGTCGGAACATTGCCTCGCCGTTTGTCGATAAACCAGTTGCCCACGTAGCCTACCGGCAATATTGCGGCCCAAAGCATATTCCATATCGGTCCGCCATGATTTTTCCATAGGTAGGCGATAAGCAACGAGAATATGATCACACAAAGTCCCCACCATATAAGTGGTATGGCCGAATTCTTGTTAATGGTGCGCTGGCTGCGCTCTATTGATTCTCTGATAATCTCCAGACTGCGCTCGGCAGTCATGTTATTTTTTTCTTCCATTGTTGTTTCATTTTTTAATAGATGTTCTACTTTGGTTTACTGCTCTCTGGCCTCGTCCGTGCTCCTGCAGAAAGCACGTCTTCGGCCAATTGTGTCCGGTTCACGCTGCAAAGATAGAGAAGTTTATGTTATAAACCAAATTATTTCGTAAATATTTTGCTCCTAAAGCAATTATTTAACATTTCGCTTACAATAATAAGCAAGGTTTACTCATCATGATGCAGTCATTCATTGCAGTTTTGGACTCTATAAGTAGAAGACGATGGTGAGTACCAATCGTCCAAAACTGCAACGAATTGTATGTATAGTATTTATGATTATGCCTATAACGGGCTACTCTATCTGAACAACATGATGAGACCAAGGCACAAGCGCCTATCGCAGTTGATGATTTACTCGACGACGGCCTGCCAGTCGCGCTGCAAGCATTGCAACATCGCCTATCGCAAATGGAAGAACTCTCTTTTACCCCTTCGTCACGGACTGTCTCAGGCATCCCGATGGAGAAATTGCGCCCTCACAAAACAACCGTAGAATATCTCTGTCAGAACAACAGTTTCACCCCCATACTGTCGGCCAAAGTCTTAACGGCTGAATTTGGCACTGTGGCGACGGCCCTGCCACTGCCAGGCGACGACATAGAGTCCGCGTGGCAGTGAGGCGACGCTGACGCCGTCCTGAGCACGGAATTGCAGGACGGGGCGTCCGGCGGCGTCGTAGACCGTGGCGTCAAAGGTGAGGCGGCTGAGGTCGTCGGTGCCGTAGTGGAGTCGCAGGCCCTGCGGGTCGTAGGCCAAGGCGTAGTCGACGTCGGGCTGTCTGGGCGCGTCGATGGCGTCAGGAGCGGTGAGGCTGTCGACGACGACGAGCGTCCACAGGCGGTTGTTGCTCGTCGCGTTGCGGCTGTCGTTGGTGTAGCTCAGGATGACGGTGCCGTCGTCGGCGCGGCCGCCGGAGAGGTTGGCGGTGTGGTCGCTCTGCCGGTTGTTCAGATTGATGCGTCCGCCCGACTGCATGACGAGATGCCATTGCTGGGCACGGTCGGCCGTATCGGCGGGGGCGACACAGAGCTGTGTGCTCAGGTTGGTGGTGGCGGTGGAAGGTCCCTCGGTGGGGTCGGTCAGCGCCTGTCCGCTCAGTCGGTTGACGAGGTGGTGGTAGCCGTTGCTGAGGGTGATGACCTGCCACTGCTGGCTGTGGCTGTCGTCGCGCGCATGGTTGGCGACGACGTGGCCCTCCGCGTCGGTGTCGAGGCGTGTGGCGGTGCCGGCATTAGCGATGGCATAGTAGTAGTCGGAGCGTGTGGTGACGTCGGGCTCGATGCCGATGAGGTCGTCCGTGTCGGGGTGGTCGGGATTTCGCCGGGCGAAGGCGTCCAGCAGGGCCGGGATGCGTATGTGGACGAAGCGCCGGAGGTCGTCGACATATTCGTCGTAGGTGCTGTAGATGACGACCTCGCGCAGGGTGCGCTGGCGGATGTTCCATCGCTCGTAGTTCAGCTGTTGCGAGTCATCGATGAGGGCTGCGAGACTGTCGATCCTGCTGATGAGCTTTTGTTCGAGGCGGTCTTCGCAGAGCGTCTTGTAGTGGTCGAAGACGAGTCGCTGGAACCACTCGTCCTGCCACATGCGCCCGATCCACTGCTCCAGCCCGTTGTTGGTGAAGCCGATGTCGGCCATGAGCTCACGCTGTGGGGTGTGTCCGCTGAGGCGGTTGTCGTTGTCGAAGGCGATGTCGTAGTCCCACATGGGTCCGAAGTGCAGGCGGTCGTCGTCGCGGTCCTTATAGAAGTACATGCTCCATAGGAAGTCGGGGTTGGCGGTGATCTCGCTGGCGAGATACCAGCTGACGAGCGCCAGCGTGTCGACGTAGTGACGATAGCTGAGGGCCGACTCGAAGGTGTTGTTGAAGAGACGGCTCTCGAACGTGTTGACGACGTTGCGGATATACGTGAACTGACTTGTCGTGATCTCGTCCTCCGCAGGATAGTGGATGGTCATGGGCACACCCTTGAGGCTCGTGCGCCATCCTGTCTTGCCGTCGACGTAGTCACGGAAGCCGTCGGCCTCGACGATATAGCCGCCGCTGATGTTGCTCTCCGGCGTGAGGGGCGCGTCCTGCTCGGCGATGTCGACGCGGTGCTTGCGCACGTCAATCTGGTCGCTCACCTGATAGTTGCCGCGATACTGCCCGTTGAGGGTCAGGTCGACGAACATGGCGCCGGGGGTGAACGTCTGGCCGCAGAGGTCGCCGACGTAGCTGGCCAGGGCGTTGCGCAGGAGCGACTTGTCGCCGTGGTTGGCCAGCAGGGTCCACTTCTTGGCATTGGCGCGCTCAGGGCCCATGAAGCGCTCCTTCTGCGGGAACTTGATGCGGTAGGGCTTCTTCTCCATTTTCCAGGTCGAGTTGCCGCGTCCACGGATGAGGACAGAGTCGTAGTAGGCCTCGCGGCTGCCCTCGACGATCCACAGTCGTGCCGGCACCTCGGTGGTCTTGCTGGCGGGGTCTTGTCCGCTGAAGGTCTCGATGTAGATGTGTGGCAGGTTGGTCAGCTGGCTTCGGCTGCCGTCCTGTGCCATGATGACGGCGACGGTAGCGACGAAGGCAATCAGTGTGAGCGCAAGGCGTTTCATGTTCGGGCGGTAATGGAGTCTATAGTCGTTTCAGCGTGCAAATTTATAAAATAAAGGTCAAAACGAAGAGAGAATCGAGAAAAAAGTGTTACCTTTGCAGCTGATTTGACCGAAAAGTGAACCATGGACCAGGAGACGCTCTCACCGATTCTTGAGCTGCAACGGCAGCGGGCCCTGCTCCAGATGGAGTATGAGGAGGAGCGCGCGGCCTATCAGCAGATGGCTGAGGCCGTCGGCGTGGAGCGTCGTGTCGGGCGGGGCGACGCGTGGCTGCCCGTCAGCGTGACGCGCACCTACTACAACTCGCTGAATCAGCTCTGTGTCGAGATTGTCCGCCAGCTGGGCCCCGACGATGATGCCGATCACAACTTCGAGTTCGGCCGTCCCGTGCAGTTCTTTAGAAGTGAGAAGTCAAATACTTCTCACCTCTCACCTCTCACTTCTCACTTAAAATACTTCTCCTTCACCGGCACCGTCAGCTTCGCCGAGGCCGAGCGCATGGTCGTCGCTGTGCCCGACGGCGCGCCGCTCGTCGACCTGCAGTCGGGCGAGGGCCAGCTGGGCGTGATGCTGTCGTTCGACGAGACCTCCTTCCGCCTGATGTTCGAGGCCCTGGAGCGCACCATGCGCGCCAAGGGTCGGCTGGGCTATCTGCGCGACCTCTTCTACACGCGTCAGCGGGCCGAGACGTTCACCTTCCCCGACATGGGCTTCCAATACCTGAACGCGACGCAGGAGCGGGCCGTCAACGAGGTGCTGCGGGCCAAGGACGTGGCCATCGTCCACGGCCCTCCCGGCACGGGCAAGACGACCACCCTCGTCGAGGCTATCTACGAGACGCTGCGGCGCGAGCCGCAGGTGCTCGTCTGTGCGCAGAGCAACATGGCCGTCGACTGGATCTCGGAAAAGCTCGTCGACCGCGGTCTCAACGTGCTCCGTATCGGCAATCCCGTCCGCGTGGACGACAAGATGCTGGCCTTCACCTACGAGCGGCGCTTCGAGGCCCACCCCGACTATCCCCAGCTGTGGGCCCTGCGCAAGGCCATCCGCGAGCTGCGCGCGGCCAAGAAGCGCGGCGAGCAGTGGCACCAGCGCATGGACCGCCTGAAGGACCGCGCCACGGAGCTCGAGATCCGCATCCGCGCCGAGCTCTTCGGCGAGGCCCGCGTCATCGCCTCGACGCTCGTCGGCTCGGCCAACCGCCTGCTCGACGGCATGCGCTTCGGCACCCTCTTCATCGACGAGGCCGCCCAGGCCATGGAGGCCGCCTGCTGGATCCCCATCCGCAGGGCCCAGCGCGTCATCCTGGCCGGCGACCACTGTCAGCTGCCGCCCACGGTGAAGTGCTATGAGGCCCTCAAGGGCGGACTGGGGCGCACGCTCATGGAGCGCATCGCCATGCTGAAGCCCGAGGTGGTCACGCTGCTGCGCATGCAGTATCGCATGCACGAGGACATCATGCGCTTCTCCTCCGACTGGTTCTATCACAACCAGATGGTGGCGGCACCCGAGGTCAGGCATCGCAGCATCCTGGACCTCGACCTGCCGATGACGTGGATAAGCCCACCCCCTGCCCCTCCCCAAAGGAGGGGAGAACAGTCACAACAAGCTGCGAAGAAAGCCTCTGAAGTATATAGTCCCCCCTCCCTTGGGGAGGGGCAGGGGGTGGGCCTTTCTCACTTCAATGACTTCGAGGCCCGCCTGACCCTCCTGGCTCTGCAGGCCTACTTCGAGCTCATCGGCAAGGAGCGCATCCTGCAGGAGCGCATCGACGTGGGCGTCATCTCGCCCTACCGCGCCCAGGTGCAGCTGCTGCGCCAGCTCCTGAAGCGGACGGAGTTCTTCAAGCCCTTCCGCCGGCTGATCACCGTCAACACCGTCGACGGCTTCCAGGGACAGGAGCGCGACGTCATCGTCATCTCCCTCGTCCGCTCCAACGACGAGGGGCAGATCGGCTTCCTGCGCGACCTGCGCCGCATGAACGTCGCCATCACGCGGGCCCGCATGAAGGTCATCATCCTCGGCGACCGTCGCACGCTCTGTCGCCATCCCTTCTATCGCAAGCTCTGGCAGTATGTCGAAAGTCTGAGGGGTTAAAAACGGCAAAGTGGGGCTTTTCGAAGGTAATATACCCCTATATTACTATCGAAAAGCCCCACTTTGCCGTTTTTGTGTCGTCGCGTCGGCGCTTGAGAAGGAGCGTGACGGACAGTGGAGTTGTCAGGAGTAGATGAGCGTCGTCAGCTGCTCGGGAGCAAAGAGCTGTTGGGCCACTTGCTGCAGGTCGTCGGCCGTGAGGCGGTCGATGTGGGCCATGATGTCGGTCAGCGAGCGCAGGGTGCCCGTGTGCAGATAGTTCTTCGCAAAGTCGAGGGCAAACTGCTCGCGGCTGTCGCTGGCGATGGCCAGCTGGCCTTGCAGCTGTCGCTTGGCCGCACTGAGTCGGGTGGGCGAGAGGGGCTGGTCGGCCAGCCGGTCGAGCTCGCGCCGCACCAGCCGTCGGCAGCGCCCGACGTCCTTCTGGTCGCATCCGAAGTAGATGGCCCAGAGACCCGTGTCGGCATAGCTGACCATCGAGCTGTCGACGGTGTAGACCAGTCCGTGGCGCTCACGCAGCGACAGGTTGAGGCGCGAGTTCATGCCCGGTCCGCCCAGGATGTTGTTGAGCAGGTAGAGGGCCCAGCGCCGAGGGTCGGTGGCGGAAAAGGCGCGCGCGCCGATCATGACGTGGGCCTGGTGGGTGGAGCGGTGGCGCTCGATGAGGCCAAGGCCCACGGCACCCCCTTCGCTCCCCGAGGGAGAAGCCCCCCCTACGGCCCCCGAGGGGGCTTCTATAGTTTTGCAGGCGGAAGAGTCTATCGTGCCCCCCTCGGGGGGCGACAGGGGGGCTTTCTTTCCGCTAATAAACAGCACGCAGTTCTCCGGGCGATACCATCGGCGGGTGAAGCGGAGGGCGTCCTGCTGGGTGAAGCTGCGGACGCGGTCGGCCGTGCCGAGGATGTTGTGGCCCAGGGGGTGACCCTCGAAGAGCAGGTTCTCAAACTCGTCGTAGATGAGCTCCGCGGGCGAGTCCTCGTAGCTCTCGATCTCGTCGCACACCACCTCGCACTCCTTCTCGATCTCAGCCTCAGGAAACTGGCTGTCGAAGACGATGTCGCAGAGCACGTCGAGCGCACGCCGCACATGGTCGGCGCTGATGGCACAGTAGTAGACCGTGTCCTCCTTGTTGGTGAAGGCGTTGAGCTCGCCGCCCAGTCCCTCAATGTCGTTGATGATGCGCACGGCCGAGCGTCGCCGCGTGCCCTTGAAGCTGAGGTGCTCGCAGAAGTGGGCCAGCCCCTCCTCGCCGGGCGCCTCGTTGCGGGTGCCGGCGCGGACGGCAATGCCGCAGTAGACCACCGGCGACTCCGACGGCAGGTGGACCACGCGCAGCCCGTTCTTGAGCGTAAAAGTATTGTAGTTCATAATTCTGCGTGCAAAGGTAGAAAATAATTATGAATTATAAACGATGGACTATCGATTATTTTTCGTAACTTTGCACCCCGATGAGACGCTTCTTCTATTTTTTAGTGCTATTGGCGGCAGCATGCAGCAAGCCTGATGCCGACTTCACCATCGACGTGATGAACAGCTACACGCCGGTGAAGAACCAGGGACGCTCGCAGACATGCTGGGCCTATGCCATGCTGTCGGCCATCGAGACGGAGCACATCATGCGGGGCGACTCGGTCCACCTCTCCGTGGCCTTCGTCGAGAAGGCGATGGAGCAGGAGACTGACGCGCCGGCGAAGAAGCGGGGCATGGGCATGACGCTCATCAACATGATCCAGAAGCACGGGCTGGTGCCCTACGAGTCGATGCGCGACACGCTGGTGCCACTGCCGCGACGGGCCTTCATGTTCGGCGCCGACTACACGCTCCACGAGTTTGCACGCAGCGTCTGTGCGCCAGGCGAATACGTCGGCGTTGGCTCCGACCCCCGTCACCCCTATTTCACCGACTATGAGCCGCAGCTGCCCGACAACTGGGAGCACAACCGGCTGCTCAACCTGCCTCAGGACACGCTCGTGGCGCTGGCCCGACGCGCCGTCGCCGAGGGCCGCGGCGTCTGCTGGGAGGGCGACATCTCCGAGTCGGGCTTCGACTGGAAGAAGGGCGTGGCCCGCCTCAGTCTCATCAACGGCTCGACGACCGACGACCACTGCATGGCCATCGTCGGCCTGGCCCACGACGCCGAGGGCCGTCGCTACTTCGTCATGAAGAACTCATGGGGCCGCAGCAACCGATACGACGGCCTCATGTTCATGCACGAGGACTATCTGCGCCAGAAGACCATTGCCCTCTACCTGCCTCGCAACCTGATTGCCGCTCATGAATAACAGGGAAGGAATCGCGCTGGCTTTGCGAACAATTGACTATCGGTTTGCAAACCCCAAAATAACGCTTATATATCCTTCTTCCTCTGACATATCTTATAACGTATTATCAAGTTGCTTTATTTCCATATGTTGTAGGAGTCTACTCTGCCTTCTATTTCCTAAATCTCCTCAAGACCTTCTTTCTCGTTTCCTTCCTGGTTGTTTCTTAATCTCTTGACGGCCTTGTCGAAATCGCTTTCTAACATCCGCATTTCCCGCTCGCGGTAGATTTCAAATTCTCGCTCTGCCTTTTCAATGGCTTCTTGATGCGAGACAGTGCCGGCACCTTCAAGTATGTTCTTGCGCAGACGCAATATCTGGTCATCAAGTGCGGCAATCCAGTCGGCCATGGTCATTGGATTCTGTTCCAATGCCTGAAACTCGGCATAGTCGAGGAATTGGGATGTAAGTAGGTTCAGCCTCTGTAGTTCTAACTCCGACAGGTAGTTTTTGGCAATCTTTACATCGTCACGGGTCACATAGTTGCCCTTGAAGTTGGTCATGCCGACGAAAGGCTTCTCATTATCCACCCGTTCATAGATAAGCTCTGCCGCCGTATGCTCATGCACAGCGTAGTGCATCTTGTTCTGCACCGTAGCGAAGAACAACTTTGTTATCTTGGCCCGTGGATCATAGTCGGTTGATGTAGCATAGATATCCGTCACCTGCTGGTAGAAATTCCTCTCGCTGCTGCGGATGTCGCGGATGCGCTGCAAGAGTTCCTTGAAGTATCGGTTGCCACCTTGCTTCAGTCTCTCATCGTCCATCGTGAAGCCCTTTTGGATGTACTCATGCAACCGCTGTGTGGCCCAGCGACGGAAACGCACAGCAATGGGCGACTGAACGCGGTAACCAAGGGCAATAATCATGTCGAGATTATAATGATCAATCTCTCTTTGTACTTGACGCTTACCTTCCTGGCGAACTAGAAAGAATTTCTTTCGAGTTCCCTCTTCACTCAATTCCTTGTCTTGGTAAATGTTACCAACGTGAAGGCTGATGTTCTGAGGTGTGGTCGCATAAATCTCTGCGAGATTCTCACGCGTCAGCCACACATCCTCGTCAGCAAAGCGCACGTTCACATTCACCTTGCCCTCATCATCTTTATAGAGTATCAGTTTGTTTTCCTTGTCCATATCTCTATAACGTTTTTTTTGTTGCTTTATTTCCATATTCTACTGAAACGTCCTCCGCCGCCATCAGTGGCTCTTCCTCTGGTATCTCATAGCGCCTGACGCTATGGTCTTGCAGGAAGATCTTGTTGAGCGTATATGCCAGCGACTCCAAAGTCTTCTCCCGCACCTTCGGCTTCAGCTCACATTCCCAGATGGTGATGCTGTGCCAGCCCATCGCCGCCAGCTCACGCTGCACTCTCGTGTCCCGCTCCTGGTTCCTCCGAATCTTCGCCACCCAAAACTCCCTGTTCGTCTTCGGAATCTTGCAGCACTCAGAACTCTCAATGTAATCACTCCCCTCGCCCTTTGGAGAGGGGTTGGGGGTGAGGCTCACATTGTGTCCATGCCAGAAACATCCATTCACAAAGATGCACGTCCTGTACTTCCGCATCACGATGTCTGGCTTCCCCGGCAGCCGAGGATGATTCAGCCTGTACCGATACCCATGCCCCCACAGCCAACGACGCACCACCATCTCCGGCTTCGTGTCCTTGCCGTGGATGGCCGCCATGTTGTTGTGGCGCTGCTGCGGGGTATGGCTATCCATATCGACCATATATTACTCCTTATTTACAATGCTGATTACCAGTTCTAAACCTAATTCCTCGGAGACCCTTTTCAAAATTTCCGCTTTTGTTTCTGTGCTAAAATTGGTGGAAAGCCAGTACCCATTATATAATTGTTCCTGAGAACGCTTAGTTGTCTTAAAGTCTGGCATTCTCTCTTTTGCAATAACAGGATATCCAAAGTCGATTTCCTCTATGAGGTCTGGATAGTTGTTCTCGATAATATCTTTATATGTTTTAGTAGCAGAACGATTGTATATCACTGTCCCATCTGGCAATGTGATTCGTAGTGTTGTTGCTTTGCGTGTAGTCTTGTCATCTTTGGCTTTCATTGAAATATTGTCATCTCTCTTTGACGATTTGGCCTTTTTGTCCTTACTTTTCTTGACCTTCTTCAGATTCTCAAACAACTTAATCCAGTCAACAGGAGTCATCTTCGCTGTAACCTCCAGAGGATAGAATGCTTCTGCTATCTTAACCATTTCTTCATAATCAGGATAGTCAATCTTTGTGAAAGGTTGCAACTGGTTGTACAACGTTTCGTCAACAGCAATCAATTTTCCAAAGTCGTCCTGTTCAAAGAGTTTTTGTGCAGATGGCTCTTCTATATTGTCAAACAGAGTTGCCTGCACAGGCTCAGTTCCTACTTTTCCTTGCCAGTATTCCAAATAGCGGTTAAGTGCTGCTCTTATGGCTCCATGCCAAGATTCATCCTTTACTTTTATCTCATCCGTAGAAACAAGAGCCTTCATGGGGGCTATGTATTGCCCATAGTTAGAACAATTGGTAAAAAAATGTCTGTACTTTTCGAGAATGCCATTCTGAACGACATACTTCAAGGCATTCAAGTAATTGCCTACGGTACTCTTTGTCCTACCTGTACTTTCCAAAAACTTTTGATAACCATCCGCATTAGCATTAATATCAATAAATGCCGTATATAATTCGTTCGGCGTTTTGGCCTCACGCAGTTTTGCCTGAATACTTGAATTCCTTGCAACGAAAAGGGTTTCATCTGGGTAGTAAGTCTTGAAGTTCTTGATGTATTCATAAATTTTATTACCCGGCAGACAAACAACATCACCATCGTTATTCAACGGCAATTGTTCTATCTTGTCGTTCTCATGCACCCGTTGCTGCAATGATAGGCGAGAATACAAGGATACGCTCTTTCCAACATTAAGACGCTGCTTACACCAATATGGATTCCATGTCGTATAAACATCATTGTCTTTATCATATCCCAACAGGATAAAGGGTGAAGAGGACTCTTTAATCTTCTCAAAATCGTCTCGCATAGGCAACTGAATACGCCATATATCAGGATTGTTGTTCGACAATTGAGCTGGTGACAGGTTCTTGATGTAAATAAAAACCTCTTCGCCATCCACTTTTATGGTGAACGGATTCAGGCCTCCTATATACTTCACATCGTTAGCTGACGTATGCGACAGGAAAGTGAGCATGAGGTCTGACGCTGACATGATGTTGCTTCCTTCTGGCATATAATTCTGTGGCTTAATATAATGCGTAGAACAATGAACTGTCTTCTCGGTCGAAGCCCTTGTCCCTTGCGTCTGTCAGATGGCTCAGGTCTGCGCTGAACCTAACTTCTGACACTAGTTCTGGAATACAAGACTTCTCTATCTTGGGTATGTCGGTATGCACAAACAAGTTCAAACTGTCACAAGCCTCTGAGTAATCGAAGTATTTCTTTCTGGCAATATAGAAATCGCTACCAAGGGTCTCCATCATCACATCATAGACGTGGAGTCTTACCTCACTATCAGAAATCTTCATGCTGATGCTGTCATATAGGTCGTACACCGACAGTCCGTTTTCATCTTTGGCAGACTCTCTGACGATAGTGGAACATACCAACAGACGAGAACTGTCAGAAGGATTCAACTGATCAAGAGAGAAACGGTGGATTCGATTCTCGCTCGACGTACTTTTCACCTCTACCTTGTCACGTCCCATGGTAAAGTCGTATTTCGATTCCGGCTGAGAATGCCAAGCTCTGGCAATTGTCAGCGAGTCTTTGCTTCGCTCAATTACCAACAGTTCTGCCCATAACCCCTGCAACTTGTGTACTGGCTTACGCTTCAATTTCGAGAAGATAGACAAAAGGCTTTCTATTTTGGATGCAATGAGAATATTAGATGGCTTTTTGGGCATCATGCTAAGCATCATCATGAAAACATCAACGAACATCTTTTGCAGTTGTTCGTTGTCAGAGTGAAGCGTGATGATGGTAAAACGCTGATTGTCTATTTGTACGTCTTTCTCTACGATATTGCAAGGCATATTATATTCTACTGACAGTAACTCCGCATTCAGGTTATGCATCATGCTTGTGTTATCGCTTGTCACCAGAAAGAATTTGGGGAATCCGTCTTCTGAGCACCCCAACTTGTGAAGTTGATCTGGCAGCGCAACAACCCTATAGCGATTCTCGTTGCTAATGGCAGCAAATTCTTGTATTTCTTCGAACAGTTCTCTTGCTATCATGATTCTATTCTGTTATATTGTACTTATTAGTTACATTGGCATTATACTGCGCCTGCAATTTCTCAGGGAAGTGGAATGCCAGCACATAGGTCTTGCCATTGGGGGCATCCGCTACAGGAAGTCCTTGCAGGCCAATATGGTGTATTTGCAGAGTAATGTGGTCTGCATCCACAAGATTGGTATCACCACAATAATCGTCGTTCTCGTTGATATTGCTGCGTCCCTGAAATGTCTCCACTCTCCATGTTCCTTCTTTCTCGTCAAGTAGTTTACGATTCCTAATCTGGTTGTGGCTCATAAAGATAACATTCACAGTGCCTAATCCCATTGTGTCGAGATATTGCAGATAACGGATTGTCATCGATTTCGTCACTATATCATCGTAACAGCCTGCAGTGTAATCTGTCAGCATGGGGATAATATCCATCACGCCAATTTCCATGAGGGCATGTTTCTTGATTTCCCCGTTTGGATACTTAATAGAATTGTAGCGTGTGAGTGAAAACTCGTGTGCCTCGCCAAGATGTCTGTTGACAAAGGTTTCTACGACATTTCTGTTTTCTATCACCATCTTCATGCCACTCATTCGCTCATACTTGGTCCATTTCGTCAGTTTAACTTTCACCATCTGCTTCGGCAAAACATTCAAGCGGGTAGGTCTCAACTTGGGTGACAGCATAACCCTGTGTTCGTATTCCTTCAAACTGCTGCATGATGCCAGAAGGCTGCGCAGTTCCTCTTCATGCTTTACATAGTCGGTGTAGTCACGAATGGAATCCTTGGGCAGATAGATGCGGCACGATTCAATATAATCCTTCTTGTATCCAAAGAAACGGCAACGCTGTTCAATAGTGTCTGCATTGGTGATGCTAGTTGTGTAGCGAGGCATGTAGGTGGTAGTCAGTTTTTCTACCGTAAAGCCTCTGTTCAGCATCTGTGCTCCAATAAGGACATTCATGCGATGAGAGTTCCATCTGATGTTGTTAGAATCATCTTCGCTATCGCCAGTTATTCTGTATATCTTGCAGTCATTGATTACATCAGGCAAGTAGTTCTTTACATCATCAAACGTTGGCCTGCCTTCCTCTGGATAGAGTTTGAGTGCTTCAGGTAACAATACACGGAATTTTTCCTGTAGTATCACTCTGTCCTCATGCCATTCATTCTTGTCAAGGCTTTCGCTCCAGAGATTCACCTCATTAGTAATCCACTTGGCAAACAATTTGTTGCCTTCGATAATGTCTGTGGGGTGAACCATCATGGTGAGTTGCTTGATGCCTGGCCGTTTATACCATTTGATGACGAGTATCACAGCCCAGACATGTAACATCAATGCCTGACGCAACGACTCTGGCATCTGCTTTAGCGGCTTCACTTTCTTGTGATAAACCTCCTTTTCTGGTATTTCCACAATCAGGTTAGTGCCGTAGGTCCAATCTTCCTTTTCGAGCCCGAAGATTTTCTTACCTCCAATATAGTCCTCTCCAGGGATAAGCAGAGTATGACTCTTGGGTGAAAGCAAGTCCATCGTCGTAATCAGAATATTTGCTTGTGGCGTAGCTGTGTACTGGATATACGAGTTGCCAGGCATCTTGCTTCGCATCCTCAGTATAGCTGCATAGATGGCAGACTGTTCATCTTCACCATCTGTTTTCTTGCTATTTTTGTAACCAAAACTGTTTAATGAGGCCTGGTCTGCCTCGTCGTCGATAATCAGTACCGTTTCTTTTCCCAGTACCTGCTTCACTTTCTCATGGCTGAATATCTTGGTAACGTTATCAATGTACTTGCGATGTTTCAGAATAGGGATAATGAGAAGTGGTTTGTCTGAAAGTCGGAGTGCCTTGACAACAGAACTTGTGTCGTTGTCCGATGGATTCCCAATAAAAGAGTAACGGTCTATTTCTGTATCGAAGTCCAAGTCCTGTTCCAATCTGTTGGCGGTCTGACTCTGGAGGTTTGTCGTGATGCCTGTCAGGATAATGGCAACACGATAACCATTGTCGCGAGCCATTGCCAAGACACCAGTAAACGACATAGTCTTTCCACTCTGCACATAACCAACCACGAGATGTGTAGTCTCATGGTTCTGGGGGGCATTGTGCGGATTACAATGGTTCAAGATGTCGCAAGTAGTGGCACGGAGGTTGTAGGCTCCCATGTCAGAGAGTCCACGCTTTGTTGCTGTGGCTTTCTTCGACTGAAGAAATTCCTCGAAAGCATCTCCAGAATGAACATCCTGAAGGATGGTATTGTCTTTGAATTCGTTACTTATTACAATCTCCGTCATATCGTTTTAGTCTTGAACTTCCTGACTACTTATAATCTGATTAAAATCATTCATCATGGCACTGGCAGAACTGCTGTCAATTGTGGCTTTGAACTTAGCAATGGAGAGTGCCTTAATGAGAGCCATGAGTGCTTTAGTCGGCTTGCCGTATGCCTTAAAGAAGGGATGGTGCATATTCACCTTGCAGAGCAGTATGTTTTCTGACTTCTGCGACAAGTCGTTCCAGAAGAGTTCCGCTGATTCCGTACCTTCTTCCATCTTGATTTTATAATCAATGCCACCAAACTTAAACTTCCCTTCTTTGGGGAATTGTGAAGTGGGCTGTGGAGTGGCTGGTGTAGGTGTTGGTATACTTGCTCCACCACCAGGTACAACAGGAGGCTCTGGTGCTGGAGTTGGTGTCGGAGCCAGTGTCGGCATGGGAGTAGGAGCCGGTGTCGGCGACGGTGTTGGCTTCCTTGCTTTCTTCTTATACTTATCGCATTGCGTCAACAAGTTAACGCCATTAACTTTCAGTTTGCCAGCTACAACTTTCATCAGTGCCTCTAACTGCTCCAAGTCAATAACCTGATTCTTGCCAAAAGCCACCTCAAAGCCAGTTACCTCTAACTCGCCAAATACGCGTCGGTACTTGTTAGAACCTATCTGACCCATAAAAGATTTTCCTATTGTTCTGTCAGCAGGATCAAATCCCATAACGACGCGATGATTGCGCATGATGACAACACCACGCTTTTCCTCATCCATATCTTTCAGCAACGAAACATAGCCAGAAACGCCAAACTTTCCCATTTGCAAAGTGACGTTGCTAGTCCATTCTATTTCTGGTGCATCCAAATCTGTATAGGGTGATGCCTTTAACACTTCGTACTTATCGAAAGTCAAAATATTGTCATTGACACTTATCTCTATTTCTCCTCTACGAATGAAATATCTATAAATGCTGGCAATACCCTTGATAAGATAGTCCTCACTATCTTTCTTTATTTGAGTCTGAGGCCACATGTCATTGATAATAATCTTCGTTCCATGTTTCCTGTCTGGCTCTATCGTTTCTTGTGAAGGTAAAGTCTTAAGATTCTCTCTACTTACCTTTTCAACATCAATATCCAGAATATGTGTCTCATGTTCTGCAAGCGATTTAGTTTCTACGCGCCATTTCTTACCTAACCAGCACGCAGCAACTTTCATACCCATACCAAACTCATTCATGCCTATTCTGATAGTAGTTCTGTCTGCTGACTTGAAAGCATCTGCAAACTTTTCTTTTGTCATGCCGGCAGAATTATCTTCGATAGTGATGGTCTTCGCTCTCACCACATTGTCAGCTGATGTAGCCCACTCAATGGTAATGGCAACTTTTAGCTTGTAGTCTGGATTTCCTGTCAGGATATTCTTGTTGTCTTCAAATGACTGTATAGCATTGTCAATGAACTCGCCAAATACTTGCGGGCTCTTGTAAGGATAGTTGTGATAGGTCTCAAGTACTCCTTGTTTTACTTCAATGTCAATTTCTGCCATTTTTATAGATATTTATGAGTCTTCTTGCTATTTTCTTAACTACTTGAGTATTAACTGCGTTACCTAACGCTTCATAGATTCGTGCGTTACTCAGTCCGTTGAAGCCAAGGTCTTCCATTCCTTGCAATCTTGCAGCTTCACGTACTGATAAGTATCTGCCACGTGTAATGTCACGGCGTTTAATGCCATATCTGAATAGTTCTTCATCCGTGTACTGAGGAATACATGGTTCTGGTAACTTTACCCAAGGCAATATGGGTATCTGCGTTCCTACCAAGTTGAGGGCAGGCGAATAGGTTGGTAGCTTTACACGGATGCCTGATGCCCTGAACTGTATTATCTTGTCGAATATATTGCCGTTGTCATCACTGCCGCAATTCCATTCAAATTTCTGGAAGCTATTATCCCATGTGCGTATTTTGCCAATCCAGTTGTCTATCCATGCATGATGCAATTCATAGAAAGATCTGTTCTGCTGGATATACTTGATTTTCCATTTGGGGAACTCATGTTTTTTACCAGACTGCGCATAGATTGGCAACTGACTGATGCAGTCATCAAGGGTCTTGCCCTCAATCATAGTTCCCAGTTTTCCATGTTTGCCAATAAGAGTATTTTTGTCAAGGAATCTGGGAGCACAGGCTTCGAAAGGATAATCTGCCCCAAACTCCATTGCCCATACGGGGAACTGTGGAAGATGCCCACCATTACGGAGTGTCAGCGATACGAAGTTCTGCCAAACCTTTAGCTGTCTGATGGTTTCTGGCTTCAGCACTTGAATGTTTGTGTCATCTGGATCGATAATGCTGTTTATGTCGCAATGTGATTCTTTGTGTCCAACAGGGAACTGGAAGTTACTTAATTCACCCTTGTCTTTCCTGATTCCAACGATGTACATTCGCTTCCTATGCTGAGGAAAGCCAAACTGATGGGGTGAGAGTATTTCGCCTTTCACCCAATATCCTAAAGCGTCTAGTTTCTCTTGTATGATTCTCCAGGTATTTCCTTCGTCGTGACCTTTCAGATTGGCAACGTTTTCCAATAGAAGTATGCCAGGCTTGTTTTCGCCCTGTAGCCTAATCACCTCACAGATGTAGTCGAACATATTGCCTCGACCTTCGTCATCGAAGCCCATGCGTTTACCTGCTTGGCTAAAAGGCTGACAAGGGAAGCCGGCACAGAGTATGTCATGAACAGGTATCTCTTTGAGATTTACTTTCGTAATATCACCTTCAACATTAGTGGTGTCGCTGAAATTGTTTCTATAGAGTTTTTGGAGATCATCTTTCAGTTCAGATGCAAAGATGCACCTACACCCTAAGGATTCCAATGCAATATGAAATCCTCCCAACCCTGCAAATAAGTCTATGAATGTATATGTTTTTTGGGGCATAACTTATATGTGGGTTGATTCTTGTGACAAGAGGTATTGCTTATATTCCCTCACAAACAATTCTCGTATATCGACTTCTAGCAAGTCTGCTATTTTGAGTATTGTGGCAAGGTCGGGCTGAGAAGAATTGGTACACCACTTGCTGACGGTAGAAGGGGTGACGCCCATTTCACCTGCCAGCCATCGAGCTGTTTTCTTCTTCTCGAACAGAACCATCTTTATTCGGTTAATATCTTCCATATATTATATAATATAATGTATTATTTACCCTGCAAAGGTAGTGAAAAACTTTCAATTTCTGCCACTCTCTTTTAAATAATCATGGTTTCACACCTCTCTTATTATGCTTTTTTATGTGTTTTTGCTGTTCAAGTGACTACAAAATATGGTTTTCTTGATGATTAGCTGCGATGGAAACTCCATACCTCATACCTAAATTTGGTGTCTGGTTTACTTCTCCAGCTTGCCGCTTTGAGATAATGCTCCCTGTTTTCGCCATCATCTTTTGCGAAAACATTTCTTGAACGCACAAAAAATCTTTCTACGTTTCAGAAACTCACGCGAGGTCACTTTTGCTTTAAAAAGGGATTCATCCGACATTTCGAGTGATAAAGTGATGCTATAGAAGAAGAAAACTGCTGTTCATACTTGTACATTTGTTTGTGGTTATTCAAATATACAAAATTTACGGCGGTTTTCTTCTTTTTTCCTAACACTTTATCACTCGAAATGTCGGATGAACCTAAGTTAGGTCTAAGTTAGGTGTTGAAGACGTTAAGAGCAGACTTAAACCATTAATAATTCGGCAATTACGAGAAAAGCAATGTTAGGTCTCATGAAAAATGCCTCGAATCTTCTTTTTCCCGCATTTATTCACTAAATCTTTTGGCGATTTAGATTATTTTTCCTATCTTTGCATCGAAAATAGTGATTTTACCTAAGACACAAAAAACAGAAGCAACATGAAGACAAACAATCTATTACAACGAAGCCTGATAGCGCTGGTGGCACTTTGTCGATAATCGGAGCCATATAACGGGAAAAAAGCTCTCTTACGTGAAATATTCCTCCAAAAGGAGTGACTTTCTCAGATTTTTTTTGTATCTTTGCCATGTCATTGATGATTTTTGCTTGTCTTGATTTGCAGCACTAGGGTAAGTGAAAGATCTGATATGGCAAAATCCTGAGCCGCTCGGCTCTGCCGCTTCGCTCGTCGAAGAACTTTTTGTTGCTCAGGAACTTATAAAAGCTATTAAACTAAAGTGCTGCGGAATCTAGGTTAAAAACTAAAGCAATATGAAAACTAACCAATTTTTCAAACATTTACTCCTTCTGTTGCTGTTTTTACTGACAACGAATATGACCGCCTCGGCCCAGGAGGCCTACGCCGAGTATACCCCGGACAACATGACGCTATCGTTCTACTACGACAACCTGCGTAGTACCCGTACGGGCACGGTTTACGTTTTGAATAACAACCAGCGACCAGATTGGTACAATGACGGCACTAACGCCAATGTTACCAAGGTGTCCTTCCACTCGTCGTTTGCCAATGCGCGCCGAACGACAATGTCCTTCTGGTTCTGCGGCATGGAGAGACTACAGCTCGTCGAGGGCATAGCCAATTTGAACACCAGCAATGCGAGCAATATGGGCTATATGTTCCAAGATTGCAAAAGCCTGACAAGCATTGACGTAAGCCATTTCGACACATCGAAGTTGGAGTCCACTGACTGCATGTTCAAAGGCTGCACGGGCTTAAGAAGCCTTGACGTGAGCAACTTCAACACGGCTAAAGTGACAAATATGAGAGGAATGTTTCAGGACTGCAGCGCCTTGAAGAGCCTCGACGTGACCAAGTTCAACACCGCGAACGTGACGATGACGGATTTCATGTTCGAAGGATGCATGGGCTTGACAAGCCTTGACCTTTGCAGTTTCAACACGGCCAAAGTGAAATCCATGTGGAGGATGTTTAACAACTGCGGCAATCTGACCACCATCTATGCCTCGGACCTTTGGAGTACGAATAGCGTAATAACTGGTTCTGCCATGTTTGAGAAATGCTTTAAACTCGTGGGAGGAAAAGGCACGACATTCAACGCCGACAACGACGGTTATGCATACGCCCGCATCGACGGTGGCTCTGCCGATCCTGGCTATTTTACAGCCCGTCCCCTCGAAGCCTACGCCAATTACACGACGGCGAACACAACGCTGACCTTCTATTGCGATGCACTGCGTAATACCCGCACGGGCAAGACCTACGACCTGAACGCCGGGTGCGTAGAGCCTATGTGGTACAGCGACGGCACATACGCCAACGTCACCACAGTGGTCTTCGACCCCTCGTTTGCCAACGCCCGACCTACCACGGCTTACTTTTGGTTCAACGTCATGAGCAAATTGGAAGACATCGTCGGTATCAGCTACTTCAACACCAGCGAAGTGCAGGAGATGACTAATTTATTCTATAAATGCACTAGCTTGACAAGTCTCGACCTGAGCCATTTCAACACGGCCAAAGTGACTGATATGCATGGGATGTTTGAATACTGCAGCAGCTTGAAAAGTCTTAACTTGGGCAATTTCAACACGACCAACGTCACGGGTACATACGGCATGTCGGGCATGTTCTTCAACTGCAGCAACTTGGAAACAGTCGACCTCACCGGCTTCAGCTTGGAAAAGCCTGTCGGAGCAGACCTTATGTTCGCCAACTGCCCCAAGTTGAAGACCATCTATGTGAGCAACAAATGGTCCACGGCTACGGTGACCAGCAGCAGGAACATGTTCAATAACTGTACCAGCCTCGTGGGCGGACAGGGCACCAGCTACGATGCCAGCCATGTCGATGCCGCTTACGCCCACATCGACGGAGGTTCCAATGATCCTGGCTATTTCACTGGCCGCGAGCTTGAAGCCTATGCCTACTACACGGCGGAGAACACCACACTGACATTCTACTACGATGCGATACGCAGCACCCGCTCAGGCAAGACCTACGACTTGAACTCTGACGACTATCCACCATCATGGTACTATAGCAGTAACGGCATCGTTGGCAATGTCACACAGGTGGTCTTCGACCCGTCATTTGCCGATGCACGACCGACAAGAATGAACAACTGGTTCTCTACCATGAGTAACCTTCTGTCCATCACAGGCATGGAATATCTGAACACCAGTGAAGTGACCAACATGAATTTCATGTTCAATAAATGCAGCAAATTAGGAAGCGTTGACCTGAGCCACTTCAACACGTCCAAAGTTACAGACATGAAGGCCATGTTCCAAAATTGCTTCGCTTTGACAAGCCTTGACCTCAGCAGCTTCGACACGTCAAATGTCACCGACTTTTCGTCTATGTTCAACAACTGTGAAGGTTTGACAAGCCTTGACCTGAGCAACTTCAACACCAGTAAGGTGACCCTCATGAATGACATGTTCGCTAACTGCATCAAATTGGAAAGCCTTGACATAAGTAGCTTCAACACAGCCAATGTCACCACAATGCGAACAATGTTCCGTTCGTGTAGTAAACTAAAAAGCCTTGACGTGAGTCACTTCAACACCGCCAAAGTAACCAACATGGCCGGCATGTTTAGTTCATGCTCTTCTTTGACGAGCATTGACGTGAGCAACTTCGACACATCAAAGGTAACCGATATGTCGGCCATGTTCTCTTGGTGCGATGCTTTGACAAGCCTCGACATCAGCGGCTTCGACACGAAGCGGGTCACGGATATGGCGCGTATGTTCTCAAATAGTCAAAACTTGAAAACCATCTTTGTGGGCAGTTCGTGGAGCATCAGCTCGGTTACTTCATCAGAAAACATGTTCGGCGGGTGCAAAAGCCTCGTGGGTAGCCAGGGCACCGCCTACGATGCCGGCCACAATGATGCTTCCTACGCACATGTCGATGGTGGCACCTCCAATCCCGGCTATTTCACATCCGTGGAAGGCCTTGTAAAAACAGCATACGCACTACTTTCGACGGACGGCCAGACGCTGACCTTCTACTACGACTACATGAAGGACCTACGTCCAGGAACGGCCTACAACCTTAACCTGGGTGGCACGTCACCGCAATGGTACAGCGACAACAACTGCGAAAACGTACGCGAAGTGGTGTTCCATAGCTCTTTCAGCAACATGCAACCGACCTCCACGTGTAGCTGGTTCGACGGCATGAAGAACCTTACCACTATCACTGGGCTCAACAACCTGAACACGTCGCAGGTCACCAACATGAAGTCCATGTTCCGCAACTGCCGCAGCCTCACCGAACTCGACCTCTCATCTTTCAACACGACCAACGTCACCACTATGAACGCCATGTTCGAGTTTTGTCAGAGCTTGAAGACCCTTAACCTCTCTAACTTCAACACGGCCCGCGTCACCACCATGTATCTCATGTTCGACGGATGCAACGTCCTCACCGCCCTCGACCTGAGCAGCTTCAACACCGCCAACGTCACCAACATGAGCTCCATGTTCTCCAGTTGCCGCGCACTCAACATCATCCTCGTCTCCAGTTCATGGACAACAGACGCCGTGACTTCCAGCGACCTGATGTTCTCGCTTTGCACAAGCATCGTCGGTGGCAGTGGCACCACCTACAGCTACAGCCATGTAGACAAAGAGTACGCTCGCATCGACGGCGGCTACAGCCGTCCAGGCTATCTGACCGACAGGGGCAACCCCTACGTCGTCCTCTCTGACGATGGTAAGACATTCACCTTCTATGCCGACGGCCGACGCCTGTTGCACACCGAGCGCACTTACGGGGTGAACGAGAATAGCGCCACGCCCGACTGGGAGCCCGATACCCGCGGTGTTACGTCGGTGGTGTTCGACCCATCGTTTGCCTCGGCACGTCCCACTAGCACCTTCGGCTGGTTCACCAATATGGCACAGCTCACCACCATCACGAACCTGGAGTACCTGAACACCAGCGAGGTCGACGATATGAGCCAGATGTTCTATGGCTGCGAGAGCCTGACCAGCCTCGACCTGAGCCACTTCAACACAGCCAAGGTGACGGAGATGTGGATGATGTTCTATGAATGCACGTCGCTGAAGAACCTCGACCTCACATCGTTCAACACGGAGAAAGTGAGCGTCATGAACGAGATGTTCTCTGGATGCACGTCCCTCATCTCCATCGACCTCTCCAGCTTCTACACCTCCCAGACTCTCCACATGGACGAGATGTTCCTCAACTGCACATCGCTGACCACTGTCAGCGTGGGCGACGGCTGGGATGCAAGCCGCGCGTCGACCGAAGACATGTTCTTCCACTGCTATAGCATCGTCGGCGAATTGGGCACAACCTATAATTCCGCCTACGGTGAGCACGTCGGCGAGGATGCAGCACACATCGACAGGGAGGACTACGAGGGCTACTTCGTGGGACCCAACTACCTCAAGGTGCCATACGCCCTCCTCTCAGCCGACGGCAAGACGCTGACGTTCTACCACGACGGCCAGCGCGCCACACGCCGCACGTATAAGACCTACTCCACCGACATGGCTACAAACGAGGAGCCCGGATGGTTCAACGATGGCAACTACTCGGATATTACCCGTGCGGTGTTCGATCCCTCTTTTGCCAACGCCCGCCCCGTCAGCACTTATTACTGGTTCGGCCAAATGCATCTGCTCACCAACATCGATGGCATGGAATTTCTGAACACCAGCGAGGTGATCAGCATGGAAGCCATGTTCGAAGAATGTGAGTCGCTCACCTCCCTTGACGTGAGCCACTTCGATACACGCAATGTGACCGACATGCGTAGCTTGTTTAACGACTGCTATGAGCTGACGACACTCGACGTGAGTGGCTTCGACACGCACAATGTGACCGTTATGTATAACATGTTCAATTATTGCAGCAACCTGACAGAACTCGACCTCAGCAACTTCGACACGCAGAATGTCGTCAGTATGAATGACATGTTCTGCGCATGCGAGTCGCTGACGAGCCTTGACCTCTCTAACTTCAACACCGCCAACGTCACGCGCATGAGTTCCATGTTTGAAGGATGTAAATCGTTGAGCGACATTGACCTGAGCAGCTTCGAAACGAGTCGGGTGACAAACATGAATTCCATGTTCGATGGCTGCCCGGCACTGAAATCGCTCGACCTGCGCAGCTTCAGTACATACAACGTAACAACCATGTTAGCCATGTTCCGTGGCTGCACTGACCTGCAGACCATTAGCGTGAGTGATCTTTGGAACACAGACAACGTGACTAGTTCCAACAACATGTTCAAGGATTGCGCCAAACTCGTGGGCGGCCAAGGCACGACCTATGACGCCAACCACATCGACAAAGCCTACGCCCGCATCGACGGCGGCCCTAGCAACCCGGGGTATTTCTCGATTAGAGAGGCATACGCCTGCTACACGCCGGGGAACACGACGCTGACGTTCTACTTCGACAACCAGCGCAGCAGCCGACCGGGCTCGACCTACGACCTGAACGAGGGTGATAATCAGCCAGGATGGTGTGCTGACGGCTTCAATACGTCGGTCACACGAGTAGTGTTCGATCCTTCATTTGCTGATGCGCGTCCCAAGAGTACTGCCGAATGGTTCAGTTCGATGTTTAACCTCGTCACTTTTGATGGCTTGATTTACCTGAACACGAGCAAGGTGACAACCATGAAGTCCATGTTCAATGACTGCCCCGTCGTATCAAAGGTGGATTTCAGTAACTTTGACACTAGGAATGTGACTGACATGAGTACTATGTTCTCGTTCTGTCAAGCCGAAGAACTCGACTTGAGCAGCTTCTCAACCGAGAAAGTGACAAATACGTTCGGCATGTTTGCGCTAAGTTCGCTCAAGGCCATCTATGTGAGTGACAAATGGACTACGGCGGCAGTCACATCATCAGAAATGATGTTCAGCGGTTGCATCAGCATCGTGGGCGGCCAAGGCACGGTCTATGATGCAAATCATGTGAATTTTGCCTATGCCCACATCGACGGCGGTGCCGACAATCCCGGCTACTTCACCGCAAAGCCTACCTTTATACCCGGCGATGCCAATGGCGACGGCGTGGTCTCGATTGCCGATGTCACGGCAGTGATAGGCTATATCCTCGGTCAGCCTGTTGTCAACTTTAAAGCCGATGCTGCGAACGTGGATGGCGTAGAAGGCATCACCATCGAGGATGCAAAAGCCATCGTGAACATGATTCTTCAATAGAAGCCTCCCCCACCTCTAACCCGAAGAGGGGGTAACCCCACCCCTAACCCCTCCCGTGCGGGAGGGGAACTATAAAGGGAATACCGATGAAGAGAGGATGAGCCCAAACAGGTTTGTCCTCTCTTCGTCGATAGTATGGTCTTCCGCATTTATTCACTAAATCTTTTGGCGATTTGGTTTATTTCCTGACTTCGAGAAAATTTTGTCTTGTATTTTCTCATGTCTGTAAAACAGCAAGTTACAAATCTGTGCTGCCTCAAATGGGTGTCTCGCGTATCTTTCTCTTGGTTGTTTGAATAATTCTGACTACCTTTGCAACATGTTTGTCCGTGTCAAGAAGATAGAATCACTACGCAAGAAGGGCGAAGAGTGGATAAGGCTCCACACGGATCCGCTCCCCATGCAGTTCGGTTTTGATGAGCGAGAGGAGGCGAGGCGTGTACTGGATAACATCGACTTCGTATACCACGACGGTGCAAGGATTATCCTCAATCAGGTGTACCACCTGATAGGCTTCGATGAGATAAAGGACAGCATACTGCGTGACCTGGTTGTGGCGCGCATCTGCGAGCCTGCCAGCACGCGTTCCACGTAGGAATACCTGAAGGACTACTTCGATGAGGACTACACGCTAAACAAAGTCTACTATTAACGTGAGTTCGACGAATTCAGAATAGTGTGAGTTGAGTGTCTATGGCTCTTTCGCAAGCGATGCTTGGTTTCTTTGGAAAGAAACAATACGCAGCTAAGGCTCCAAGCATATTGACGATGAAGTTGTCGAATGATCT
>JAFUEP010000061.1 GCA_017470345.1 Prevotella sp. | reverse complement strand
TTGATGGTGTTGCCTGCCACGGTCAGTTTCACGTCATACCACTTTCCTGCCTCTATGCTGCCTGGGCGTTTGGCCAATCGTTTTCTTTTGTCACCGATGATCTGCTCGATGGTGTGCTGCGTGTTGCCATTATAGCCGAAGTTCAGTCGGCAGTAGTGCTGTGCATCTACGTAATTGAACACGATAATGAAACCATCAGGCCCGTTGTCCTTGCGGGCTGTACACTGGATGGTGTAGTGATTGGAGGGAATCACGTAGTTGCAGATGGCCAGCGGAGCCTCTTCGCATGCCGTGTGTTGCAAAATGCCGTCGTTCATCTCCCACGAGCCGCTGACAAGTTCAGGCTTACCAGTCTTGGGCAGCGGATCGCAGTGGGTGTAACTGACCTGCGTGTTCCAAGCAGAATAGCCTACGCGACTCTGACTTGGGGTGATGAGATCCTTATGCACACAGGCGGTCAGTGCCAGTGTGAAAAATACGGTAAGTATGAAAGATACTTTCTTCATTGCCTTGTATTTTGTGTATTCTCAATATGTCATTCCACCTTTGTCAGATGAGCGGTGACGGTGTAGGTGGTGCCGTCGGCACGGCGGTGGAGGGCTCTAGACACCATCTTACCGTTTTCATAGGAAATGATTTCCCAGTTCTCGCGACGGTCAATTCCTGCATCTGTCTTCTGCCAACGGAAGCAGAACAGAGGGCCGTCGGCGAAGTATTCGGAGTAGTCCGTTTCCTCTTCCACCCACAGCCCGTCGATGAGGTCGTAGAAACTGCACGTGCCATCGGCGCGGTATTCCTCGCGGTAAGGCTCCAGTGATTCGTGTTCAGGGTCGTCGCTGGTGAAGTAAATATCCCAAAGCCCGATGACAGTCTTGGTGTAGTCGGCCTCTGTCTTGGTGAAATGCTCCTGGCGCGGGCCGTAGGTGGCAGTCACCTGGCCATCTTTTGAGAGTGTAGTCTTGGCCGTGAAGCGCAGGTCATCGCCGCTGACGGTGACATTGGTCAGCTCTACTACCGAGGTCACGCCGTCGGCCAGTTGTGATGTCAGCGTCACGTTGTCTCCGCTGATGGCCACGTCGGTCTTCTGGTTGAAAGCCCACACGCCGCTCCCTGTCATCGACATGCTATAGAAACCCTTCAATGCAGAGCCGTCCTTCGTGAAAGTATAGACCGACTTCATGTCAGTCGTGACGGCCTCTCCGTCGGTGTCTGTATGAATCCACTTGCCCACGATCTTCTCGGCGAGGCCGTTATCTACTACCGGGTTGTCATCGCTACTTGTGCACGCTGTGAATACCATTGTGCCGCTTATTACGAGGGTGGCGGCGAGCACCCAATTCAGAATCTTTTTCATTGCCTATTGTATTTATATGATCAGTTTCACACGGAAGCCGCGCTTGGTGGTTTCCTCTATGACCTGGCGGCACGCTGCGGAGAGGGCAGTGCGCTGGGCGGCGGTCAGTGGGGTGGCGGTCATCCGCTCTACCATGAAGTCGAGGGCGGTAACGGCTGACTGCTCGCTGTGGGTGATGCGGACGGTGATGGGACGATACTGCGCCATCACGTCGTCAAGCATTTTTTCGCTAAGTCGCTCGGCTATTTCCTGCTTCTCGGCGATGCCGTACTTGTGGCAGAAAGCGGCCATAGCGGAGTGCATGCCCAGGAAGTCGAAGTCGGGGCCGTCAATCTCGAACACCTCCTTGCGGATGCGCTGGATAAAGGCCTTGGTAGCACTGTGGACGGGCTGCTCGAAGATCTGCTCGGGCGAGCCGTCCTCGTGGATGTAGCCGTCGTACATGAAGAAGATGCGGGTCGAGACATCGTGGGCGAACTTCATCTCGTGGGTGACGATGAGCATTGTCATGCCCTCCTTGGCCAGTTGGCGGATGACGCTGAGCACCTCGCCCACCATCGTCGGGTCGAGTGCCGACGTGGGTTCGTCGAAAAGGATGACGTCGGGCTTCATGGCCAGGGCGCGGGCTATGGCCACACGCTGTTTCTGTCCGCCGGAGAGACTCGACGGATAAACAT
>JAFUEP010000060.1 GCA_017470345.1 Prevotella sp. | reverse complement strand
GTGGCCGCTCCAGAAGAGGAACACGTTGTCGGCCTCCGTCGGATGGATGACGTGGGGCAGGCGGTCGGAACTGCGCCCCAGGAGGATGTCGGCCATGTCGTCGGGGCTGCTGAGGTCGCTGAAGTGGTAGTCCACCACGGCATTCTTGCGCACATTGAGATTCACCAGTGAATTGGATGAGCCTGTCTGACTGGCACGCTCTAAGAATATCTGCCCGGGGAACGGATTCAGCGGGTCGTCGGCCAGGTTGTCCTCGACGATGAGCACAATGTGGTCGTCGTCGTAGCCGTGCTGGCTCAGCAGTTGGTACATGGCGAGGGCATCAGCCTGATGGCGGTAGTTCTTCCACGAGGTGGAGGGACTGACGATGACGGCCCAACGCTCGCCGAGACTGGGCAGGTGGTGATTGACGTCAGCGCCCACGTCGGGGTCGAGTTCGGCGATGGTCGATTTCCAATTCCACAGGGCATCGGAAGAGAGACCCTTGGCACTGCCGCCTGTGGAGACAGTGGCGATGGGGATGATGTTGCCCGAGCCATCACACTCCCAGATCAGATAGCCGGTGTGGAGGATGGTGGTGTGGGTGTCGGGGTCGAACTGCATGTCGCCTGTGGCACCCTGCAGGCTGGGCAGCGTGCCACCCTCGATAAGACGGAAGGCGGAGGCGAGGCCGTAGCCTGTCCAGAGTGTGGCGGGGGCGGGAGCTTCGGTGGCCAGCACAGCACGCATCCAGTCGCTGAGATTGGGCTGGAAAGGTGATATTTCATACTCCACGCGTTTGCCGTCGATGTAGAGCACGTTGGGGTCGGCGGCACAGAGTTGGGCAAAACGGCCCAGTGCGATGGTTGTAAGCGCATCGTACATCTGAGCGGTACCATAGGCGGGAGTTGTGTGACGGGCATAATAGTCCTGCATGAAACCGTTGGCGTCAGAGCCTACGGCGTAGGTACCATAGAAATGGTAACTCCACAGTTCGGGCGAGAGACCGGTGTCGCTCACAAAGACGGCGGGGCTGATGACAGGGTGCTCCTTCGACTGCTGAGCCTGGTCGAACTGGCTCTTTTCTGCCATCACTCTCACATAGTCCTCAGTACGGCTTAAGGCGACGAGCATGGCGGTGGGCGTGTCACCCACAGGGTTGCCCGTCATATTGAAAAAGTCTTGCAGACGGTCGCCCTCATGGTAGGCACGGATACCGCCGGGCACCACGTCGAGACCGATCTGGGTGGCAATGAAGCCAAACCAGTCGCGGAACGACTGACCGTAGGTGTCGTCTGAATAGAGCAGGCATACGCGCTGATGGCCTATGGACTGCATGATGGAGAGAAGCACCTCACACTGGGTAATGTCGCTCTCGGTGAGGAAAAAGGAGTTGGTCTTGCGGGCCTCGGTGCGCTGCAGGTCGGCGCTGGTGCAGGTGGGCATGACCACGGGCAGGCGCAGATGCTGGGCCTGGTCGAGAATGGCACGGGCATGGTCGCTGTGGTAGGGACCGATGATGGCGTGGCAGGTGTCGGGCTGCACGTAGCGTGCATCACCCTGACCTGTGTGTGTCAGGGCGTAGGCCAGTGCACTGAGGTCCTCACTGTCCTCGTTGTGGTAGCGTAGGTTCAGTTTCACCCGTTTTCGTCGCGACTCCTGTGCCAAATCGAGGTTGTTCATCGCATCATCGATGGCTGATTGCCACTCAGACCACTGTACCAGCGGCAGGATGACATCGACATTCACCACGCTCACCTCCTGTTGTGGGGATGAGGACGTGGAATCGTCGTCCCTACAGGAAGCAAGGAGGGCGATGGTTATACCTATTAATATATATAGTATCCGTTTCATAAGTCGTTAATCGTTGTAGGTTGGTATGTTGTCGGTGGTGTATCCGTCCCATGCGCCGTGCCACTCCTTTTCAGGCATGGCACCAACGGGGGCCCTGAGCCAGCGCGCGAGCCACTGGCTCAGAGCGCGGTCATAATGGCGGACGATGGTGGGGTATTTGCTGTCACTTATGAAAATCTCAGTGTCGAGGAAAATGGCCTCGCATGAACCTGTTCCCCAGAGGTGGAAACCGGCATAGAAAGAAGCGTTGTAAGCGCCCCAGTTACAGACGACATAACTGTAAGTCTCAGAATTGGTCTGCGCTATAAGATAGGCTAACATATAGGTTTTGGCGTATGCGTCGTCGCCTGCTCCTACAGTGTCGCCGGAAGGATAGACGGTGATAGATGTTGCGTCGGAGCGATAATCGTCAAGCACCTCGGCAATGCTGTCGGCCAGCACCTCATCGGCGTTGTGACCCTGTAATAGTAATATGTTGATGGCTTTGCCGCGCTGAAATCCCACCTCGTCGGGATGGCTGGTCTCGTAGTCGATGTAGCGACAGAGTTTACGGGCCGACCCGGCAGCGCTGATGCTGAGCAGATGAAGGCGCGAGCCAAGTTGGCGGGCTTCGGGCATCTGGTCAAACTGCTGGTTGGCAACGTTCATCACCAGC
>JAFUEP010000059.1 GCA_017470345.1 Prevotella sp. | reverse complement strand
GTGGCCGCTCCAGAAGAGGAACACGTTGTCGGCCTCCGTCGGATGGATGACGTGGGGCAGGCGGTCGGAACTGCGCCCCAGGAGGATGTCGGCCATGTCGTCGGGGCTGCTGAGGTCGCTGAAGTGGTAGTCCACCACGGCGTTCTGGCGCACATTGACATTCACCAGTGGATTAGCCGGGTCTGGTTGGTCGGCGCGTTCCAAGAATATTTGTCCGGGGAACGGGTTCTGCGAGTCATTGGCCAGATTGTCCTCAACGATGAGCACGATGTGGTCGTCGTCGTAGCCGTGTTGGCGCAGCAGTTGGTATATGGCGAAGGCATCGGCCTGGTGGCGGTAGTTCTTCCATGTGGTGGAGGGACTGACGATGACGGCCCAACGCTCGCCGAGACTGGGCAGGTGGTGATTGACGTCGGCTCCTTTGTCGGGGTCGAGTTCGGCGATGGTAGATTTCCAATTCCACAGGGCATCGGACGAGATGCCCTTGGCGCTGCCGCCCGTGGAGACGGTGGCAAAGGGGATGATGTTGCCAGAGCCGTCGCACTCCCAGAGCAGATAGTTGGTGTGAAGGATGGTGGTGTGGGTGTCGCGGTCGAACTGCATATCGCCTGTGGCACCCTGCAGACTGGGCAGCGTGCCACCCTCGATAAGGCGGAAGGCAGAGGCCAGGCCGTAGCCTATCCAGAGTGTGGCGGGGGCGGGAGCTTCGGTGGCCAGCACAGCGCGCATCCAGTCGCTGAGATTGGGCAGGAAGGGCGATATTTCGTACTCCACGCGCTTGCCGTCGATGTAGAGCACGTCGGGGTCGGCGGCACAGAGTTGGGCAAAACGGCCCAGGGCAATGGTGGTCAGCGCATCATACACCTGCGCGGTACCATAGGGAGGATTGGTGTGACGGGCATAATAGTTCTGCATGAAACCGTTGTCGGCAGAGCCTACGGGATAGGTGCCGTAGAAGTGGTAACCCAGCAGTTCGGCCGAGAGACCGGTGTCGGTGACATAGAGAGGTGCGATAAACTTGGGATACTCGTTTTCTAACTGGCTGTAGAGGAATTGTTCCTGCTGCTTCATCACGTCGACGTAGTCCTCGGAATTACCCAGAGCCACAAGTATGCCAGTAATCTCATCGGCCAGAGGACTTGTCACCTGGTTGAAGAAGTCGTGTAGATTGTCGCCCTTATGGTAGGCACAAATGCCGCCGGGCGCTACGTCGAGACCTATCTGGGTGGCAATGAAGCCAAACCAGTCGCGGTAGGACTGGCCGTAGGTGTCGTCTGAATAGAGCAAAGCAACACGCTCAAAGCCTACTGACCGCATTGCGGAGAGGAGCACCTCGCACTGGGTGATGTCGCTCTCGGTGAAGAAGAAGGAGTTGGTCTTGCGGGCCTCGGTTCGCTGCAGGTCGGCGCTGGTGCAGGTGGGCATGACCACGGGCAGGCGCAGATGCTGGGCCTGGTCGAGAATGGCACGGGCATTGGCTGAGTGGTAGGGACCGATGATGGCGTGGCAGGTGTCGGGCTGCACGTAGTGGGCTTCGCCCTGGCCGGGGTGCGTCAGGGCGTAGGCCAGTGCGCTGAGGTCTTCGCTGTCCTCGTCGTGGTAGCGCAGGTTCAGCCGCACCCGCTTTCGGCGCGACTCTTGTGCCAATTCGATGTAGTTCAGGGCTTCCTCGATGGCCGGTTGCCATTCAGACCACTGCACCAGCGGCAGGATGACATCGACATTCACCACAGTCACCTCCTGCTGTGGGGCTGCAGACGCAGGCTCATCGTCACTACAGGAAGTGATGAGGCCGGCTGTTATACCTATTATTATATACAGTATCCGTTTCATAGGCAGTTAATCGTTGTAGGTTGGTATGTTGTCAGTGGTGTATCCGTCCCATGCGCCGTGCCATTCCTTTTCAGGCATGGCACCGGCGGGGGCACTGAGCCAGCGCACGAGCCACTGGCACAGAGCGCGGTCGTAATGGCGGACGATGGTGGGGAAATGGTCACCACTATTGAAAATCTCGGTATCAAGGAAAATGGCTTCGCAAAAGACTAATCCCCAGGTGTGGAAACCAGCAAAGAAAGCAGCGTTGTAAGTGCTCCAGTTACAGACGGCATAACTGCAAACCTCTGTATCGAGCCGCGTTATAAAATAGGCTAACTCATAGGTCAGGGCGTATGCGTCGTTGCCTGTTCCAACAAACTCTTCGGAAGAATAGACGGTCACGGATGCACCCTCGGAGCGATATTCATCAAACACCTCAGCAATGCTGTCGGCCAGCACCTCATCGGGCTTGTGACCCTGAAACATGAAGATGGTTTTGTAGCGATGAACGCCAACCTCGTCGGGGTGGCTGGTCTCGTAGTCGATGTAGCGACAGAGTTTACGGGCCGACCCGGCAGCGCTGATGCTGAGCAGATGAAGGCGCGAGCCAAGTTGGCGGGCTTCGGGCATCTGGTCAAACTGCTGGTTGGCAACGTTCATCACCAGC
>JAFUEP010000023.1 GCA_017470345.1 Prevotella sp. | reverse complement strand
CCGCTTTTCGACCCGAAAAGCGGCACTTCTCTCATCGAAAAGCACCGCTTCTTTTTGGCGAGGCACAACTATGCTGAAAATCAGCAGGTTGTAATTTTGTGACAAAATAGTAGGAATTTTTATGACAAAAGGAGCGCCGCGGCGCTCCTTTTTGTATGGTCAGAATCAGAGGATGGCCGCCAGTTCGGCCAGTTCGGCCTCCGTCGTGGCCCACGACGTGACGAAGCGGCAGACGAAGTGGTCCGCGTCGTAGGGACACCAGTGGGTGAACTCCACCAGCTTCTCGAGCCGCCTCACCTCCGTGTTGGGCAGGATGACAAACTGCTGGTTGGTCGGCGAGTCGAGGTAGAAGCGGTAGCCTTTCGAGGCGAGCAGCTCACGCAGCCGTCGGGCCATGTCGATGGCGTGCCGGGCGATGCGCAGATAGAGCCCGTCGGTGAACAGCGCGTCGAACTGGACGCCGAGCAGCCGCCCCTTGGCGAAGAGGGCGCCGTGCTGCTTCACGAGCGAGAAGAATCCGCGCGGAGCGGGGCCGCTGCTGAAGACGACAGCCTCGCCGCAGAGGGCGCCGACCTTGGTGCCGCCGATGTAGAACACGTCGCACAGCTGGGCGATGCGCGGCAGCGTCAGGTCGCCCTGGCTGGCTGCGATGCCGTAGCCCAGACGGGCTCCGTCGATGAAGAGTGGCAGGTGGTGATGGCGGCAGACGGCGTGGATCTCGCTGAGCTCGGCTGCGCTGTAGAGGGTGCCCAGCTCCGTGGGCAGCGAGATGTAGACCATGCCCGGCTGGGCTACGTGGTCGCGGCTTTCGTCGGCCTCATATTCCTGCATGAAGCGCCGCAGGTCGGAGGCGGCGAGTCGGCCGTCGTGCGAGGGTAGGGTGATGACCTTGTGGCCGCAGTGCTCAATGGCTCCGGCCTCGTGGACGGCTATGTGGCCCGTCTCGACGGTGACGACGGCCTCGTAGGAGCGCAGCAGCGCGTCGATGACGACGGCATTCGTCTGGGTGCCGCCGCCGAGGAAGAAGATATCGCCTGTCGTCTGGCAAGCCTCGCGGATTTTCTGTTTAGCCAGATCTGAATAACAGTCCTGCCCGTAGGTCGCTGTGTGCTGGTCGTTGGTCTCTATGAGATGGCGCATCACGTCTGGATGCGCACCATTGTTATAGTCGCACTCGAATGACAACATGGCATTAGTCGGTTAACCGTTGCACGGGCATTACTTGCTTACTTGATGTTAGGGAGCACTTCGCTCAGGGCGTCGATGACTTCCTGGCGGGGCACATCCTCCTTGATGACAAAGAAGATGGTGTCGTTGCCGGCGATGCTGCCGATGATCGACGGAATGCCGGCGTTGTCGATGTTCCAGGCCATGGCGCTGGCATAGCCGGGGCGGGTCTTGATGATGCCCATGTTGCCCGAGAAATGAAGACTCACGAATCCCGTCATCTGCATCATCTCGCGAATGGACGCAGGCGTTGAGATGCGCTTGTACATGGAGTCGTTGGGGAGGACATAGACATAGGTCCCGCCCATTGTGGCAGCCTTGGCGACTTTTAGCTGCTTCAGGTCGCGGCTCAGCGTGGCTTGCGTCAGCTTGAACCCTTCCTTCTGCAGTGCCTTGAGAAGCTCCTCCTGGCTGCCCAGTTCCTGGCTTGAGATGATCAGTCGCAACGCCTCTAATCGGTTGTTCTTTTCTTTCATCTTGATTGGGGTGTTAGGATTGTCTTGCAAAAGTACGCAAAATCTTTCAATCTGCCAAATATTTTTGTAGATTTCTGACGTTTTGTCTAAAAATAAACATTCCCCGTCGGGCTAACCGGCGGGGAACGTTGCAGATTGTAATCTCGAGTTGATAGTTTTCGAGTGGTTTACTTCACGATGAACTTCTTGCCGTTCTGGATGTAGAGACCCTTCTGGGCGTTGACGACGCGCTGGCCGGCCACGTTGTAGATGGCGGCGGCACAGGTGCGGCTGGTGCTCACTTCGCTGATGGCGGTGGCTTCGGTGTTGAGCTCATAGTTCATGTCCTTGAACGACAGCCAGCTGATGTTGTTGTCGGCATTGACGATGAACTTCACGGTGAGCTTGCCGTCCTCAGCGACCTCGCCCTGGGCGGTGTACTCCTTGAGGTAGAACGGCGACGTGCCGACCTGGTCGCCGGTGGTCACGTCGACCTGTGCGCCGTCGTTGGCCTGAAGGGCGATGCCGGCAGCAGCACCCGTGGCATCGTTCTTCATGCGGACGCGCACCCAGGCGTTGACGTCATAGACGCCCTTCTCCAGACCCTCGATGGTGGCGGTGAGGGCCTTCTCGGCGAGCGATTCGCCGTCGCCGGTCCAGTATTCGATGAAGGGCACGACGAAGTTGGTGCCGTCTTCGCTACCCTCAACCGACCAGGTGTTGACGTGGTAGGTAGCCCAATCCTCAGGCGTGGCGTCCCAGACGCTCATCAGCAGGTCGTCGACCGTGTTGGCAGCGCGCCAGCCGGTCCCCACGTTGGGATCCTGCAAGGCAGAGGCCTCGGCGTAGGTCAGCTGGCCGGTGGTGTACTTCTCGTTCCACTGCGTGTAGTAGGCATCGAGGGCCTCCTTGGTATAGAAGTTGGTGGTCTCGGTGTAGGCCTTCATCTGGGGCAGCACGTTGGCGGCGAGGAGCTCAGCCTTAGCGTGGTCGACGATCATCTCGAGCGCCTCGAGGCCGGTGTTGAGCAGATCCTCGGTCAGGGTGGCGGGATCCATCGATTCGTAGGTGGGAATCAAGGCGACGACAGCCTCCAGCTGGGGACGGGTGTAGACGATGGCCTCGTTCTTGGCCAGTGCCTGGACCATGCCGATCAGCTCGTAGAGACGGAGGATCTTGGCCGAGTTCTTGGCCTCGCTGACGCTGGTCTCGCTGCCGAAGTATGTCAGGCGGAAGTTGTCCCAGACGGCCCAGATGTCGGCGCGGTCGCACTTGGCACCGATCTTCAGCTTGCCGTCGGTCACCTCGACGTAGACGGGCTCCACCTCATACATGCCGGCGCTGAACTGGGTGCTCATCTTCGCCTGGCTCGACAGCTGGTCGCCCTCGAGCATCTCGTTGAAGTCGGAGCTGGCCTCGTTGGCATAGATGACGGGGGCACCCTCGCCGTCGTAGGCCTTCACGGTGCGGTTGTCATGATAGGTCACGGCAGCCTGGGCCTCGAGCTTATAGACGCCGTTGGGCACGGTCAGCTCCTGATAGACGTCGAAGGCGGCCATGTACGACTGCGTGTTCATGTTGGTGTTGTCGCCAGCCTTGGTCAGGCCGGTGCCCTGCCAGTTGCTCGAGTAGCGGTTGTTGCGGCCGAAGTTGTGGTCCTCGATGAACATGGTGGCGTCCATCGGGTCGAGGGCCGTGGCGGCGCTGATGGCAGCCTTGGCGTCGTCGAGCGAAGCGATGACCCAGAGGGCGTTCTCGCTGTCGGCAGCCAGGTTCTGACCCAGCACGGTCGACTTGCCGTCCCATCCGTAGTAGTTGGTGCCGTTGGCGATGGTGTAGGCGTAGACGGGGATGGTCTCTGCCTCGTCGGCATAGCCGAGCATCTCAGCCTTCTTGATGGTCAGCTTCACGGGCGAGCCGTTGTCCATGTATTCGCCGTTGAAGTAGTAGCTGGTGCCGCCATTGCTGACCTGCGACTCCATGTGGTAGGTGCCGTCGGTCTGCGGGACGAGCTTCACGTACTCGGCGTAGGGCACGAGTGAGGCCTTTGTGCCCCAGTCGTTGGCGGCGCCCCAGTACATCTCGGAGGCGATGTTCATAATGAGATACTTCTGATACTTGAACGTGTTGGCCTCGATGAAAGCCTGCTCGGCTGCCTTCAGGGCCTCGACGGCAGCATTGAGCTGCTCGACGGTCGTGGCTGTCTCCAGGGCGTCCTTGGCCTTGGCGATGGCCGTCTTGAAGGCGTCAGCATTGGTGATGTAGTCGGGGTTGGCGAGCAGCGTCTCGGCTTTCTTGATCTCATCCTCGAGCAGCGTCTTGGCACCAGCCAGCGAGACGGCTACCTTGCCCAGGAAGAATCCGTCGAGCTTCGAGCTGGAGGTCCACGACGAGCGGAACAGCAGCCAGCCGTCGTTCTCGGCAGTGAAGACAAAGTCGTTCTGGTTCCAGCCGGTGGCCTCCTGTCCTGAGGCGGCTCCCCACTTCAGCTGATAGATCTTGGTGCCTTCGGTCGTGCCGTCGTCTGACAATGCAATGAAGCTGTACTGCAGGTTGTTGCTGTCAGGTGTCTTGCCGCTGGTGTAGCAGCGGAACAGATAGGTCTCGCCTTTCTCCACCTGCCACTTGTTGCGGATGTTGGTCTCGGCAGCAGCACCGCCGGCACTGTACTCCAGGTAGGCTCCGCCGTCGAAGCCGCCCTCGGTGTGAAGCACGTAGTTGGTGGCATTGGCGTCAGCCCAGTTGCCGGCATACCAGCCGTCGACGCCGTTGTCGAACGAGCCGTTAGTCACGATGTTGGCGCCCAGGACGTCGTAGTCGGCACCGTTGACGGTGACGACGTCGCCTGCTGCCTGTGCCCATGCTCCCATGCCGAGTGTCAGCATGACGGCCGTGAGCATCGATGAAAGTAAATGTTTCTTCATTTTGATGTTGTTTTGGTTAAATAATAGAAATAGTGTAAATGGTTGTTGCTGTTGTCAGTGTTATTGTCAGGTGTGCAAAGGTATCAAAAAAACTTCGTCCGACAGGTGTGCCGGACGAAGTTTTAAGTTTTTTTTAATCTTCAGTTGCGTCTGACGTGGTTTACTTCACGACCATCTTCTTGCCGTTCTGGATGTAGAGGCCCTTCATGGGCTTCTCCACACGCTGGCCGGCCATGTTGTAGGTGCGGCCGACAGCCTGCAGGGCGTCGGTGCTGACCTCGGTGATGCCGGTGGTCAGGTCCTCAACGCCGTAGTACGTCAGGCGGAAGTTGTCGAAGATGACCCACTGGTGGACGTTCTCGCCGTTGGTGACACCCACGGTGAGAGTCTCGCCCTCGCCGATGTAGGCCTGGATGGGCTCAATGGTGTAGAGGCCGTTTGCGAACGAAGCGGAGGCATCGTTCATGTTGTCCTCGGCGCCGGTCTTGACGGGAACCTCGGCCTTGGCGTCGTTCATGAAGAACATGGGAGCAGCCTCCTCGGCGTTGTCGTCCTGACGGAAGAAGCCCTGAGCCGTGAGGGCGTAGGTGCCCTTCGGGGCATTGGCTGCCACCTGGCTGACGGTGAAGGCAGCGTGGAAGCTCTCAGCGCAGTTGTTCGTCTGGTTGCCGCCGTTGAGGTTGTAGTTGTCGCCGCTGACAAACTCGACCTTCCATGCCTGAACACGCAGGTCGTTGCGGTTGAAGTTCGGGTTCTGCAGCAGGAACGTGGCGTCGACGGGGTTCTCGGCGGTGGCCTCGGCCAGCTCGTTCATGCGCTCCTCGAGCACACCCTCGGCGCTGACGATGATGAACTCTCGGCCGGTGGCGCTCATGACGAGGTTGTTGTCCTTGTCGAGGTTGATGTACTGTCCGCTGGCGGGATCGACGATGAAGAAGCCGAAGCCCTGATACTCGAGGGCCCATCCGTAGGCCGAACTGTCCATGTAGAGGTTGTTGCCCAGGAACTGGTTATTGCCGCCGTTGCTGACGCGGCTGTCGATGGTCACGGTGCGTGTCTCCTCGTTGGGAGTGAGCGTCAGGTCGAGGCCCGTCTCGTTGACGATGCCGCGGGTGCCGTAGTTGTTGCCGGCAGCCATCATCAGGCCGCTCTCGGCGTCGATGATGTAGTATGCTCCGGCTGTGAAGTCGATGAAGTAGTTAGCTTTCTTGAAGTCGGCCACGGCTTTCTTCAGGTTGGCGATGAACTCCTCGACCTCGGCGATGTTGTACCGGGTGGTGCCCACGGCGCTCTCGGCGACCTCGATGGCGGCGTTCAGCTCGTCCTTGCCGGCCGTCTTGTTGTCGTCGGCTGCCAGGGCCTTGGCCTCGGCGATGGTGGCCTCAAGCACGGCCTGGTCGGCGGCGAAGACCTCCTTGGCGGTGGTGAACCATGTCAGCTGATAGATCTGCATCGTGTGCCAGTTGGTGCTCTTATCTTTGTCCTTGCCCATGCCGAGCTTGATCTGACCGTCGGTCACCTCGACGTCGAACTGGCGGAAGTCGTTCTTGTCGGTCTTCATGGCGATGTGGGCAGCGATGTAGGATTTCTTGTCGTTGGCGAAGACGTAGGCCACGTCCTCGGCGCCGTCTTCCATCGTGCACTCGAAGCCGTCGCGTTCTACGGTTGAGAAGGCGTTGCCATAGAAGCCCACCTTATACTTACCGTTGGTCAGGCCGGTGATGTTCTGATAGATGATGGTGCCGGTGCGGTTGCCGTTGCCCTCGAAGACCTCAGCCAGCTGGGCGGTGCGGCCGTCGTAGGTGGTGATGGCGGGAGCAAACGATGTGGAGCACATGTTGGCGACTTTGTCGTTATACATCAGCCAGCCTTTGGTGTCGACCTTGGCGGTCTCGTCCTTCTCCTGATCCTTGTTGTTCTCCTTGAACTGCTCGACGGCGGCCTCCAGGGCTGCATAGTCGGCATCGGTGGGCTCGGTCACTTCCTTGGCGACGGCGATGGCGTCCTCAAGCAGACCAACGGCCACGGCGTCAGCATCGACCAGGGCCTCGGCAGCAGCGAGGGCCTCGGGCCACTTGGCGGCCTCGTTCAGGGCAGCAGCCTCTTCCTCAGTGACGTCGCCGGTCTTGACGATGTAGAGGGCGTCCAGACCTCTCGACGAACCGCCGGCGGCCTTGAAAATAATGTCGGTCTCCTTGCCGATAGCAAACTCACCGTCGAATTCCTGAATGTTCACTGTCGTGCAGTTGAACGTAGCAGCCTCGATGGCTCCTGCCAAGAACGTCCAGTTGCTGTTGGGCTTGGAGGCTGAGTCGTAGATGATGGCATGCAGCTTGTACTTGCCGGCGGGCAGTGTAGTAATCTTGGTGTCAGCCTTGGCATAAGCCGAAGCGGAGTTGGAACTGCGGATAGCAGTGTTGCCGGTGGTGATGGGGGTCAGGCCCTCGATGTCTTCACCCTCGCTGAGGAATACCACGTCGGTCACACCGTCAACGGCCGAGTAGGCCAGAGTTTCTGTCTGGGCGTCAGCAGTGAGCGTGAACGAGTAGTTGTACTCCTTGTTGTTGGCTCCCTTGCTGTAGAGCTGGCCGTCCAGCATGTTGTACTTGCGGAAGGGAACGATCACCTTGGCGCTCTCGATGTTGGTGCCTTCGGTAGTGCGCACGGCGGTGCCGTTGCAGGCCTCGACGACCGTGTAAGTGAAGTTCTGAGCCAGGTCGAACTTGGCGGTGACGACCGTCGAGCCATCCTCATTAATCAACTGCTCAGCGGCGTCGTCGCTCTTGTAGACGAACGTCATGTCTTCGACAACGATGTTGGCCTTGTCGGTGGCGTCCAGCGTGGGCGCCTGGCCGGCGATGCCAGTCTTTGTCGAAGGTTCTTTCAACTCCTCGTTATCCTGATCGACATAGCGCACGGTGTAGGTGGCCTGCACGGCAGCCTTGTTGGGCTTGTAGACCGAGATCCTCATGATGCCCTGAGAGTTCTTGATTCCGCAGAAACCGACGTAAGCGTTGGTCTCAGCAGTAATCGTGCAATAATACGACTTGCCGTCCTCACTTGCCGTGTAGGTGAATGTGCCGTCGGGGGCACCGCTGGCATTGGTCAGCGTCAGACCGGCTGAGGCCTGATTCTTGCACTCGAACACAACAAGCCAGCCCGTCGTCAGGTCGTCGCCGAAGACGGCAGCCGAACGCTGGGCGTTCACGCAGTAGAGGCTCTGGCCGGGGCGGTTCCACCAACCTTTGCCCGTGCCTACGTTGGTCCATCCTTGCATGGCAATCCAGCCGGCAGCGTCGGCGGGAGCGGTAAGAATGGTCAGCGTTTGCTGCTTCTTGTTGCCGGTGTCATAAGCCGTGTAGGCACAATTCCCCGAACAGGCAATGTCCACTGCTTCGGCGTCACCGAAGTCTACTGACTTCACAAGCGTGTAGTCGTTTTCTAGGTCTGGGTCAGCTGCCCAAGCCCCTGATGCCCCAAAGACCATAGCGATGGCCACGAGCATCGAACGTAGTAAATGCTTCTTCATAATTGTTTTGTTTTAGTTAATATAAAGTAAAAATAGTCAGGTTATTGCAAGTAGTCAGTCCTCACGGTGAGTTCAGCATACAAAGATATGAAAAAAACTTCGTCCGGCATTGATACCGGGCGAAGTTTTATGATTTTTTTGCAATCGCAGCCTGCCGACGATTACTTCACGATGAATATCTTGCCGCCCTGGATGTAGAGACCCTTCCGGGCGCTCACGACGCGTTGGCCCTGCAG
This sequence comes from Prevotella sp., assembly GCA_017470345.1. Taxonomy (GTDB): domain Bacteria; phylum Bacteroidota; class Bacteroidia; order Bacteroidales; family Bacteroidaceae; genus Prevotella. Next base: position 4,628 of record JAFUEP010000023.1, on the reverse strand, counting down.
GTTGTAGAGGGCTTCGCTGCTGACTGTCGGGCGGCTGATGCCGCTGACGGCCGTGACGAGGGGCGATTCCTCAGTCTCATAGCCGATGTAGCTGATGACGGCGGGCACGGAGGCGTCCTTCAGCGTCAGTCCGAAGGTGGTGGTCCATCCCCATGTCGAGGCGCCGTTGCCGTCGAGGTAGGTCTTGCCCTCGGTGCTGAAGCCGCTGGCGAAGGTGGCATCGGCCGTGATGTCCCACATGAAGGTGGTGACGTCGCCGCTCAGGATGGTCGTGGGTGCAATCTGGCCGCCGTTGTTCTTGGCGTTGAGCCACCACAGGTAGCTCTTGCCGTCGGCCTCGCTGAGGCCGGTGGCCTGGATGACGAAGTACTTCACGGGCTCGGGCAGGTAGTAGGTCTTGTCGGTCTTGAAGTTCAGGGCCACGTTGTTGTCGCCCGTCTGGCTGACGGTGATGGTGTTAGCAGCCTCGTCGACGACGACCTGGCTGGCGCTGATGCGGCCGGGGTCGCCTGCGGGCCACTCGCTGGCCACGAACTCATACTCGTATTCCTCGACGGGATTGACCGTAGCCTCGCGGAAGCCGATGTAGCTGATCACGGCCGCGACGGCTTCGTCCTGAAGGGTCAGTCCGAAGGTGGTGCTCCATCCGCCCTCGTCCTTGAACTCAGTGTCCTGCAGGCCCAGCTGGCCACCGATGGCGATGGTGGCGCAGTCCCAGGCCATGACGGTCTGGCCGTCCTCCTCGTAGATGTCGGTGGGCTCTATCTGCGAGCCGTTGTTGGTGTTGTTCAGCCACCACAGATAGCTGGCGCCCGCAGCGGTCGACAGGCCGGTGCCCTTGATGACGAAGTAGCGCTCGGCGGCCTTCACCTCGTAGACGTTGCTGGAGCGGAAGATCAGTGCCACGTTGTTCTGGCCCGTCTGGCTGACGCTGATCGTGTTGTCGGCATTGACCGTCACCTTGTCGGGCGAGATGCGGCCGGCGTCGCCGGCGATCCATTCCGTCGCCACGAACTTGTAGCCGTTGTCGGCTTCTGCCTTCTCGTAGATGTTGATCTGTTGCACGGCGTTGCCCTTGATGAGCTCGAAGCCCAGCATGCCGTCCTCGTCGGCCTGGTAGATGGCGCGGCCTGTGCCCTCGTTGAGGGCTGTCTTCTCGATGCCGTCGTCGTCAGAGCGGGTGTAGAAGGCGTCGCCGGTGTAGATGAACTCAACGATCTGTCCGGCCTTGATGCCACCGACGGCAGCGCAGCGGCCGGCACCTGAGGCCAGCAGGAGGCCTTGTCCGCTGGCGATGCTCCAGCCCTTGTTGCTGGCCACGGCGGCCTGCACGGCGATCTCCTCCAGACCCTTGTTGGTGCAGAAGAAGACGTCGTTAGCCTTCGAGTTGGCCTCGTTCCAAATGGCACCGGCAGCCTCTGTCTGCAGCTCCAGCGTCACGTCGCCCATCGTCGTGAAGTCGTAGTCTCTGACAACGGTATACTGGCTCAGGTCGACGTCGGCCACGGTCACCTCGCACGTGGCGCTGGCCGTGGCGTCGCTGATGGCCGATGCCCAGTTGTTGCTGATGTGAGCCGTGCCGGCGGCCACGGCCGTCACCGTGCCGTCAGAGGCCACCGTGGCCACGCTCTCATTGTCGCTCTTCCAGCTGGTCACCACGCCCGAAGGATCCACCGTGGCCGTCAGCTTGGCCGTCGCGCCGGGGATGAGCTTCAGCGACGTCTTGTCGAGGGTGATGGCGGGCACGCTCTCCACGCCGTAGGGCTCGATCACGATCTTTGCAATCAGCGACGCCTTGGCCATCTTGATGTCGAGGCGGGTCGACGCGTCTGTCGTTGAGATGGTGTAGCTCGTGTTGCTCACCACGTTGTCGCCCTCGCTGACGCCTTCGGCCGTCTCCGAGGCGAAGGTGACGGTGCCCGTGCCGATGGTGATCGTCACCTTGTCGCCGTCCTTCAGGCCGAGGATCGAGAAGTAGTGGTCGTAGTCCCATGAGAACAGACCGCAGTTCGAGTCCTTCTTGTTGTTCTTGTTGCGGAAGGTGAACTTGCCGCGGTCTTCGACGTATTCATAGGCGAATCGCCCGTTCCACGCGAAGCCCTCCGTCGTGTAGTCGCCCAGATAGTGCATCGTGGCATCGCCGATGGTGAAGCCGGCGTCGCCGCCGTCGTTGACGGCCCAGGGGCCGCCCTTGCCAATTTTCATACACAGCTCCTGAAAGTCATACGACTCCAGGGCCATCGCGTTCGCTTCGCCCAGCATGACAAGCAGGGCCAGAAGAATGGTTTTGGTAAAGTTTCTCATTTCGTTTTGGGGTTAGTTAATAATGTTGGATAGTTTGTTTAGCGATGCAAAAATAGGAATTTTTTCGTTTGTGCCCAAAGAAACAATGCAAATAAAAGTTAAAGACGTATTTTCTCGGCATCTCTCTGCATTGTCATTTTTCCTTACATCCGAGACTGCGGCCTGAGAGAATTGCCGCTTTCCGCATCGAAAAGCACCGCTTCTCGACCCGAAAAGCACCGCTTCTCTCATCGAAAAGCGCCGCTTCTCTTCCGCTGTTATTTTATCTTACTGAAAATCAGCGAGTTTTGTAAAAATGAAGAGGAATTGCGAATTTTGTTTACAAAAAGCCCCGCCGGACATGCCGTCCGACGGGGCTTGATCGTGTCAGGAGAGTGCTCCTGCTTACTTGGCGATGTACTTCTTGCCGTTCTGGATGTAGAGGCCCTTCACGGCCTTCTCCACGCGCTGGCCCTGCAGGTTGTAGACGGCCTCGGCAGCGTTGCTCTTGGTGCTGACGCTCTGGATGGCGGTGGCGATGTCCTTGCATGAGCCGTCGCCGGTGATGAGCAGGTAGTCGGCGCACTTGCCGCCGGCGGCACCGCCGGTGATGGTCAGCTCGGTGTCTGCCGTGAGGGTGAACTCCTCGCTCACCTTGGTCACGATGTAGCCCTCAGTGGCGACGCCGAAGCTGAAGTCGCCGCAGGCCACGGTCATCGTGCCACCAGCGTTGCCCCACACCTGAAGCTCCACGCGATAGGTGCCGGGAGTCAGCATCGTCACGGCGACGGGCTCGCTGCCTGCATTGTAGCCGCCCTTCGACATCGAGCAGCGGATGTTGGCGTTGCCGCCGGCTTCGGGAGTCAGACCCTCGATGTCCTCAGCCTCTGAGTAGTAGACGACGTTGGTCACGTCAGCGCCGTCGCGCTGGGCCAGGTCGTAGGTGAGGGTCTCTGTCTGGTTGTCCTCGTTGAGCGTGAACGTGTAGTTAAACTGCTTGTCAGTGGCTGCGCGGGTGTAGAGCTCGGTGCCGTAGGCCACGATGTACTTCGGGTAGGGCACGCTCACCTTCTCGCCGTCGAAGTTCTGGCCCTCGGCAATCACGGTGCCAAGGTCGCTCACGACGGTGTAGTTGTACTTGCTCAGTTCCTCGAACGTCAGCGTGATGACATTCTGCTCGGCTTCCTTCACCAGCGTGATGGGGTCGTTGCCGCCCAGGTAGGTCCACTTCTTGTCGCCGGCGATGAAGTCGGCCATGTCGGCGTCGCTGGCCTCGACGGTCTGGCCGATGGTGCCCTGATAGGTGGCAGCATCCTTCAGCTCATTCTCGCCGTCGGTGAACTTCACCGTGTAGGTCGTCTGCGTCGAGGCGTCGGCTGTCTCGATGACCAGCGTGGGGGCGTTGCTCGATGCCTTGCCGAACAGGTCGGCACCGCCGGCATTGCCCGTCCACTGGAAGATGATGTAGTTCTGGCCCTCAGCGTAGATGGCCTTCACGCTCTCCGTCACGTCCTGGGTCAGGTTCAGGCGCTCGCCCGTGCCACCGGTAGGAGCCTTCTCGACGGCCTTGCCGGCGCGCTGGTCTGTGTAGCGCAGGTCCTTGCCCGTCTGGCCGGCAAACGTAGCCCAGTCGAGGTCGAAGTCCTTCTTCATGTAGTAGATGATGTCGTCGCGACCGCTACGACCACCCTGGTTCACGCTGTAGGTCAGCGTGGCCTTCGTGATGGAGGCGCTGGCGGCAATGTCAAACGAGAACTTGGCATAGGCGCAGCCTGCCCAGGCCGAGTTGGCGTCGTTGTTGTAGTGTTCCTTCTCGGCGTCGACGGTCGAGGCACCGGTGTTCGATCCCCACTGTGCGCCGGCGGTGTGCTCCAGCGTGGCGTTGACAGTGTCAGCCTGCGTGCTGAGGCCCATGGTCAGTGCTGCTGCCACGAGCATTCCTTTGAGTAGATTTTTTTTCATGTCTTTTAGTTTTAAGTTTGTAAATAAATTAAAGTATGATTTGCGGGTGCAAAGGTAGGCATAAAAAAGCATTCGCGACTTGAAAAAATGATTTTTTTGATTCTTTTTTTGCACCTGCCTTTCTCGGCCCTTTTTTAGTGCGAGCGTTCGCGCGCGATAATATATAAAGGTATAAAGATATTGGCCCTTTGACGTAAATCAATTCGGGCAACTTTTTTGCATGAAAACCGAAAATTTTCCTCGAAAAGTTTTGGCGGTTCAGAAAAAAGTCGTACCTTTGCATCCGCAATTCAGGAACACCACCTGATGAGCACTGAAGAAAGAGATCTTTGATAGACTTACATAGACAGAAAAGTAGTACAAGAAGCGAGTGATTGGCCCTT
>JAFUEP010000022.1 GCA_017470345.1 Prevotella sp. | reverse complement strand
TTCCTTGATTCATGATTTCTGCCTCTTGCAATATGATTTGCAAAAGTACAAAATCAAATCTCGAAAAAACAATATTCGCGTAACTCATTGAAAATAATTAATTTAAATCATGTCTAAGAGATTTTCTTTGGACAGTAGTGTTATTAAATGATGATATTGAGTCAAAAGTCGGGGCAAAATTACGCCTTTTCCGCCGCACGGCGGGAAAAATGCTAATCATAAAAGGACAAAATCTTGCCAAACAGCTATTTCTGGGCCACTTTGCGGGCTGTCCCGTCGCTCAGCTGCTCGATGACGATGCTGGCCGTGGCGCTGTCGGCAGGCTGTCCCGTCAGCCTGTAGACGGCGCGCACGTCGGCTCCCGAGGCGGCCGTGGGCCGGATGCTGGCGGCGTCGCCGAAGAGCGGCGCGGCGGCCGACGTGGAGGGCTGGCGGTTGCGTATCTGGGGCCATCCCTGCTTGTCCCACGTGATCTGGTCCATGTAGACCTTGCGGCCGGCGTCGGGGTCGGCGGCGTCGAAGCCGTGGTAGAGCATCCAGTACTGTCCGGCGTCGTCGCGGACAATCTCGGAGTTGTGGCCCGGGCCAACGACCTTGTTGCTCTTCTGCAGCAGCGGCGAGAAGTTGTTCTCCAGCGCATCGAATCCGCCCTTGTTCTGATAGGGGCCGAAGAGTTCCTCCGAGCGGGCCACCATGACGCGGTAGGTGCTGTTGAGCCCCTCGCAGCACGTGCCGGCCGAGCCGAAGAGATAGTAGTAGCCGTCCTTCTTGTAGATATAGGTGCCCTCGGTCAGTGTGCCGGCTATCTGGACTTTCTCGGCGCCGGGCTTCACGCTCAGGCCGTCGTCGCTGAGCTCAATGCCGTAGATGCCGCGGAAGGAGCCCCAGAAGAGGTATTTGTGGCCGTCGTCCTCGATGTAGAAGGGGTCGATGCTGTTCTGCACGCCGATCTCGCTCGAGATGAACAGCTTGCCGTGGTCGGTGAAGGGACCCGTGGGGCCGTCGGCCGTGGCCACGCCGATGCCGCACTGCCACTCGCCGCCCCAGGTCGACTTCGAGTAGTAGAGCACGTACTTGTCGCCGATGCGGTTGATGTCGGGCGCCCATACCGACCCGCCGGGCACCATCTGCGGCCGCGTCTGGTCGGTGAAGCAGGTGCCCATGTAGCGCCACGTGACGAGGTCGGCCGAGCGGTAGATAGGCACGTTGCGGATGTTCTCCGTGGCGTAGAGGTAGAAGTAGCCGTCGTCAGCCCGGATGACGGTCGGGTCGGGCAGCGAGGTGTCGATGACGGGGTTCTGATACGTTGCGGTCTGGGCGCCGGCGACGCCAGGGGCCAGCACGGCCGAAAGCGCGATGGCGGCGAGAAGTTTTAGTGTTGCTTTCATTGATGTCTTAGTTGGATGGTTGATTCGTCGGCAAATTTACGAATAATATTTGAAACCAAAGGCTATTATCTGTTCATAAAAAGAAAAATGCCGGCAAAATGTCGCCCCTACCCGACTATTGCCCGGCGAAACGACCCGAAAAACTAAAATCACACTGTGATTTATTAAAATCACACTGAGATTTTATGTCGTCACGCCGTGATTTTATTTCGTCACACTGAGATTTTAGTTTTAAGCCGTCATTGTCAAAGAAAAATCCGTCCGCGGGATTTGGCCGTTTCATGACTTCTTTGTATCTTTGCACCCAGCTAACATAACCTATAATGACAATCTGACGGAAATGAAGCAACGGCTCTATACCTTATTATATATACTCGCAGCTTGCTGGACCATCGCCACGGCCCAGCCGGCCAACATCTTCCGCAAATACATGGCGGCCGACGGACTGAGCGACAACAACGTGCTCTGCGGACTGCGCGACAGCTACGGATTCATGTGGCTGGGCACCAACAACGGGCTGAACTGCTTCGACGGCACGCAGAACACCATCTACCGCAACATGGTGGAGAACGACGCCAGCTACGAGAACAACATCATCACGGCCGTCTTCGAGTATGAGGGCGACATATGGCTCGGCGGCTCCTTCGGACTGTGCGTCTACGACCGCGAGACGAACACGTTCCGCCAGTTTACGCGCCGCACCCGCTACGGCGTCAACATCAGCTCGACCGTCCAGCGCATCGCCCAGGGGCCCGGCGGCCTCATCTGGATCGCCACGCTCGGGCAGGGACTCTTCACCTATAACCCCACGACGAGCCAGCTCACCCAGGACAGCCGCCACGGCTCGTTCTTCAGCGACATCCTGACGGTCAACGGCTTCGTCTTCCTGACCTCGCTGCAGGGCAACGTCGTCGTCTACTCCGATGCGGGCAACTACATCAGCCAGTACAGCATACCCGGCTACGTCTCCGACAAGAACAGCATCTGCATGGAGCACATCGGCAGCGACCTCTACATCGGATGCGACCGCGGACTCTATTGCCTACGCCCAGGACAGCAGACCATAGAGCCCATCCCCACCACGCTGGGCAGCACCGCCATACGCTCGCTCAGCGCCAAGGGCAGCCGCGAGCTGCTCATCGGCACCGAGGAGGGCATCTACCTGATGCAGATCGACTCGCGCCGCATCAGCCGCTTCGACAATCCCGCCGACCATCAGGGCGCACTGAGCGACGTGATGGTCAACCACCTCATGTGGGACGCCGACAGCACCCTGTGGGTCATGACGCAGATGGGCGGCGTCTGCTACATGCCGACGCCCAAGACGGCCATCACGGCCATCGGCGTCAGCAGCCCCGAGACGGGCCATAAGCAGATGGTCAGGTCGTTCTGCGAGATGCCCGACGGACGCCTGTGGGTGGGCACGGACAAGGGGCTCCACGTCTTCAACCCGCTGACGCAGCAGCTCGCCGAGGCCCAGCCGTCGCTGCGCCAGGAGATCAACGTGCTCATGCCCGACGGCGACGACCTCTGGATTGGCACGCGCCACGACGGCATCTACGTGCTCAACACCGTCAGCCGCCAGATGCGCCACTACCAATACTCGGCCAGCAAGCCCTACACCATCACCAGCAACGAGATCAACGCCCTGCTGCGCACCCGCGGGGGCGACATCTACGTCGGCACGTCGTGGAGCCTCTGCCGCTTCGACCGAAGGACGGAGAACTTCATGTGGTTCGCCGAGATTGGGTCGATGACCAACGTCACCTCGCTCACCGAGGACACCACCGGCTGCGTATGGGCCGCCAGCAGCAACCACGGACTCTTCCGACAGACGTCGCCACGGGCCGGATTCCGCAACTACCTCTACAGCAGCCGCAAGGCGGGCAGCGTCGCCTCGAACAACATCACCACGGTCTTCGCCGACAGCCAGGGCACCATCTGGGTGGCCACCAACGGCAACGGACTCTGCCGCTACAACCCCGAGAATGACGGGTTTGAGCCCTTCGGGGGCAGCTCGTCGGTCTTCCAGGAGCAGCAGGTCTTCTTCGTCACCGAGGACCAGCAGCACTGCCTATGGATGGGACTGGAGAGCTGCATGGCCAAGATCGACGCACAGCGCAATCCGGTCAACCCGCAGCTGCTGAAGAGCCCGATGAACCTGATGCGCGAGCAGAAGCCGCACAACTCGGCCTACCTCACCCGCCAGGGCGAGATCTACGCCGGGCGCAACGGCGTGCTCGTCCACTTCCGGCCCGAGCAGATCGTCATCACCGACCAGCGGATGCCCGTCTACGTCACGTCAGTCACGCTGCCCTATCATGCCGGCAATGACCAGCCGGACTGCAACAACCTCTACACCGGCGGCTCGCTCACGCTGCCCTTCGCCGACAACAGCTTCACGCTCCACTTCTCGTCGCCGCGGTTCACGGGCGACACTGACGTGCGATTCGAATACATGCTCAGCGGCGTCGACCAGACCTGGGCCCGAGGCACACGCAACGCCGAGGCCACCTACGCCAACGTGCAGCCCGGCGACTACGAGTTCCTGCTGCGTGAGGCAGGCAACGACCAGCCCGACGCCTACGCCCGACTCCACATCACCATCCTGCCGCCATGGTATCGCACGACGCTGGCCTACATCGCCTACGCCCTGCTCATCGCCGCCGCCGTCTTCTGGGCCGTGCGCCGCTACAACCGCCTGCTGAAACGTCGCTACAACCGCCAGATGCAGGAGTTCCAGACGCAGCAGGAGAAGGAGAACTTCGAGTCGAAGATCAGCTTCTTCATCAACCTCGTCCACGAGATCCGCACGCCGCTCACGCTGATGAGCCTGCCGCTCGAGGCCATAGAGAATATAAGTGATAAAGTAAAAGTGAAAAGTGAAAAATTTGCTGCCGCCAACCAGTCGACGACAGACAATACGGCGGAAGCAAATTTTTCACTTTTCACTCTTCCCTCTTCCCTCAACAGCCACATCGCAGCCATCCGCCGCAACATGAACTACCTGCTGGGCATCACCAACCAGCTGCTCGACTTCCAGAAAGCGGAGCGCGGACGCGTGGAGCTCGACCTGCACAACTGCGACGTCAACCAGCTGCTCAGCGAGGCCTACAGCCAGTTTGAGGATGCCATGCAGATGCAGGACAAGCAGCTGCAGCTGCAGTTGCCCGAGACACCCATCACGTCGGCCATCGACCGCGAGAAGGTGCTCAAGGTGCTCATGAACCTGCTGGGCAACGCCTTCAAGTATGCCAAGAGCGAGGTCATCCTCCGGCTGGAGCAGACGGGCGACGACCGCCTCTGCATCTCCGTCATCGACGACGGACCGGGCGTGCCGCCCGAAGAACGCGAAAAAATCTTCGACGTCTACCACCAGATAGCCGGCGACGCCACGGCCAAGCACCTCGGCACCGGACTCGGACTGGCCTACGCCAAGATGCTGGCCGAAGCCCACGGCGGCGAGCTCACCGTGCAGGACCCGCCGGGCGGCGGCTCCGACTTCCGCCTCTCGCTGCCCATCACCAGCGTCGGCCAGGAGCATGCCGACGACCTCCGAATTCCGATGGAATCGGCCGAATTTGAAGATGAAACGGCGAAAAACGACCTCTCGCGCACCTTCCGCATCCTCATCGTCGAGGACAACGAGGAGCTGCTCCAGATGACCTACGACGCCCTGCGCCCACACTACCGCATCCTCAAGGCCCGCGACGGCGAGGAGGCCCTCGACCTCCTGCGCCATCAGGACATCGACGTCATCGTCAGCGACGTCATGATGCCGCGCATGGACGGCAACGAGCTGACGCGCCGCGTCAAGCACGACATCAACTATTCGCACATCCCCATCATCCTGCTCACGGCCAAGACCAGCGTCGAGGCCAAGCTGGAGGGCATGGAGAGCGGCGCCGACATCTATCTGGAAAAACCCTTCTCCGTCAAGCAGCTCCACCTGCAGATCATGAGCCTGCTGCGCATGCGACAGACGTTCCACGAGCGCATGCGACAGATCGACGGCACACCCGCCGCCAACGACGGCGAGCTGGGCATGAACCAGCAGGACCTGCTCTTCGTCGAGCGGCTGCAGCGCATGGTCGCTGAGAACATGCGCGACGAGGAGTTCTCCATCGACCTGCTGGCCGAGCAGATGAACATGAGCCGCTCCAGCTTCTACCGCAAGATCAAGGCCCTGACCGACCTGACGCCCATCGAATATCTCAAGACGCAGCGGCTGGAGCGCGCCGCCCAGCTGCTCCGCCAGGGCGGCCGCATCACCGAGGTGGCCGAGCAGGTGGGCTTCACCTCGAGCAGCTATTTCGCCAAGTGCTTCAAGGCCCGCTTCGGCCTCCTGCCCAAGGACTACGCCGCTGGCAAAACGTCCGAATGAACAGTTTTTCGCCTACTTTGACGAGTTTTTTTCCTATTATATAAATATAATGTCATACCTTTGTACCCGAAATTGTCTTACAACCACTTTATTATTAACTAAAAACCAATGCTTATGAAGAAAAATCTTCTACTTGTGGCAATGTTCGTTGCCGGAGCGCTCACAGCAGCCGCTCAGGGCACATGGACAGCTCCCGCTGCACCGGGTCAGGACCCTTCGACGCTTGACTCTGGCACTGACGTCTACGTCTACAACATCGAGGCAGAGGCCATCCTCACCCGTGGTTACAACTGGCAGACCAAGGCCATTGCCGACCAGCTGGAGAACGGCGACGCCGCTGCCGGTGCCGGCCGCCAGCCCATCAACATCTTTGCCGATGGCGAAAAGACCATCAAGATCCACATCAAGGACCGCGACGCCCGTCGCTGGTTTGCCCAGGATCCTGCCAACCCCGAGGGCGATGCATCCATGTGGACCGACATCTGGGAAGACCAGATGGGCGACTACGGACGCTTCACCTACGCCGCATCCGCTAACTATCCTAATGCCTACACGCTGACCAACGTGGGCGCCAACAAGCTGCTCGACGTGAAGTTCCTGCGCGGCGGACAGACGACGCTGTTCAACGGCAAGGGATTCACGGACTGGACCTTCGTCACGCCTGCCGACGTCGAGGCTGGCAAGCTGCGCGCCTTCAAGGCCCGCAAGGCCATGTGGCAGGTCTACAAGGCCCTGGAGAACGCCGGTGCCGTCGAGGCTAATGCTGCAGCCCTCGCTACGGCCAACGAGGTCTACACCAACGCTGAGGCTACGGCCGACGAGCTGCGTGCTGCCTTCCGCACCCTCTTCGTCGCTGTTGCCGCTTCCATTGAGGAGCCTGTCGACGCTTCCTATCTGTTCGACAATCCCGACATGGCAGCCGACAAGAACATGGACGCCTGGAACTGGGAGGCCGACGACATTGCCAAGTACGGCGCAGGCGAATGGGAGCGCTGGCACGTGCCCTTCACGGCTCATCAGACCAAGGAGGTGCCCAACGGTCTCTACGACGTGCGCTTCATGGGTATGTATCGCCTGGATGGCGGCGACGCCACAGCTCCGAAGCTGACCGTCACCACACAGGACACCTACGAGAAGAACTTCCCCCTCATGGACGACCTCGCTGCCTACTGGAATGTCAGCAACGGCTCTGACTGGGTGAACTGCACCGGTGGCCAGCGCCCCAACCAGATGTGGACGGCCTCCGACGCCCTGGCTCTCGACCAGGCCAGCGCCTTCATCGACAACGTCAAGGTGAAGGAAGGCTCGATGGACATCAAGTTCAGTGTCAGCGGCGGTGAGCAGTGGTTCAACTGGCATCGCGTCATCGTCACCTACAAGGGTGCCGTAGGCCTGGCCCTCTACAAGAGTCTGCAGGCTAAGATTGCCGAGGCTGAGGCCCTCAATGCCGACGTGCCCGAGTCGTTCCTGGAGGTCCTCACTGCAGCCCTCGAGAACGCCAAGACGCTCACAGCCGCCTCCACCGAGGAGGAGCTGACCGCTGCCATCAACGCCATTGACGAGGCTATCAACACCGTCAAGAATGCACCTACCAATGCCAACATCGAGATTCTGCGTGCTACGGCCGAACTGGCCAAGGCTGAGGGCATCGACGTCAGCGTGGCCAACAACCTGATTGAGAACGTGGCCACAGCTACGGCTGCCAGCCTCGACCAGGCCCTCTACGACCTGCGCGCTGCCCGCAAGATCAAGGCCCAGGGCATGAAGGACATCTACACCGGCTCGAAGCCCGCTGCCGGCAAGGTCTACATCTTCAACGTCGGCACGGGTCTCTTCCTGGGCACCGGCTCCGACTGGAACACCCACGCTGCCGTCGACCAGGCCGGCATCGAGGTGGAACTCATCGACCTCGACCCCGCCGAGGAGAACAACTTCCGCATCAAGACCGAACGCGGTGGCGGCTGGCTGAACTGGGGCGGCTATGTCGACACACCCTACGATGACATCTGGCACTTCGTGCCCGTCGAGGGCAAGGAGGGCGTCTACAACATCAGTTCCACCGGCAACGACGGCAACCTGCTGGGCTACGACCCCAACGGCGCGACCAACGGCGAGAAGTACTGGTCGACCGTCGCCATCGACCGCTTCGGCTTTGACAACCCGATGAACCAGTGGAAGGTCATCACCGCGGCTGAGCGCGAGGCTCTCATCGAGAAGGCCAACGCTGCCGCACCCGTCGAGGTGAGCTATCTGATCAAGAATGCCAGCCTGAACCGTCAGGACGGCTACGACATGTGGACGAAGGAGTGCGAAGGCGGCAACGGCGGTGCACGCGTGTCGACCCTCACCAACAACGACGGTAACCGTGCCGAGAACTACGGCTACGAGTACTTCGAGCCTAAGAACTTCAGCTTCACTCAGAACCTCGAGGGCCTCAAGCCCGGTGTCTATGAGGTGAGCGTCAACGGATTCTTCCGCAACGGCAACGGCGGAGCCCAAGCCGAGGCTTACAACAACGGCGAGGAGCCTGTCCAGCTGGCCTATCTCTTTGCCAACGACGCCAAGGCCCTGCTGCCCAACATCACATCGGTGATGAGCAAGGTGCCCGGTGCTACCGATATGCAGTACTGCAACGACGGTGCATTCCCCAACATGCCCCAGTCGGCACTTGAGTACTTCGAGTATGGCTACTACAAGGCATCCGTCGAGGTGCTGGTCGGCGAGGACGGCAAGCTGACCCTTGGCGTCAAGAAGGACGAGCTCCAGCAGACGGGCGACTGGACCATGTTCGACAACTTCCGCCTCGTCTACAAGGGCCAGCCCACCGAGGCTGTCACGCTGCCTAAGACGTGGAACTTCTCGAACTGGACGGCCGGCACGATCTATCCTTCCATCGAGGTGGACGGTCTGACGGCTGTCGTCAACAATCCTGAGAACACCATAGATATTGATGCTCACGCCCGCAGCGTCGACGGCGTCGACTACACGCAGCGCCTGAAGCTGGGCGGCACGGGCTCGGAGAACAACCGCGTGCTGACGTTCCTGGCTCCCGGCAACTTCAACATCGAGGTTGTGCTGACCTCGGCCAGCACCAGCAGGGAGCGCACGCTCAACATCGCCACGGGCGAGTTCTCGAACGTCGTGGCCACGATGACGGCTGCCGCCGGTGAGGTGACGAAGGAGATGAGCTCCGTCCAGGCCGAGCTGGAGGAGCCCGTCTACATCTACAGCGAAAAGGACGGCATCAACCTCTACGCCATCTATCTGAAGCCGTACGACGAGACTGTCACAGGCATCACCGAGGTGGCTGCCGAGCGCATGGACGGCAACGTCTACAACCTGCAGGGCCAGAAGGTCGTGGCCACGAAGAAGGGCCTCTACATCGTCGATGGCAAGAAGGTCATCATGAAGTAAGCCCCTGCTCTTATTCATCACGAATTTGAGAATTTGAGAATTAAACACGGGTTGTTTATCACGAATTTGAGAATTTGACACACTGTTATGCAAGACGCCCCTGCTCCGGTGAGAGCAGGGGCGTCTTTATTCTAAGGAATTATTTAGTCTGAGGATTTATATTTTTATTCTATGGATTTACATTATATTCTAAGAATTGTTTTATTCTAAGGATTGTTTTATTCTAAAGATTGTTTTATTCTAAGGATTTTAGGATTTAAGGATTCAACGGTGCACTCAAAATCCCAAAATCCTAAGATCCCTAGAATAAAAAAAATAATCCCTAGAAAAAAAATCCTTAGAACAAATCAGAACTGCGGCGTGCCGTTCTTGGCCCATTCTATGGGGCGCATGCGCACCTGGCGGATCTCGTTGTTGTTGCCGATGCGCGAGCGGGCTTCGTAGACCATGACGGTCGACCGGCCGTCGGCTGCGGGGACGAGCGAGATGTTCGACACGCTGATGCCCGTCAGCGAGTCGGGACTGAGCACCGGCTCGGGGCTCTTCTGCCACACGGCGGGGTCGAGCAGGTCGGCCGTGGCGGGGGCTGTGAGCATGCCGAGCGAGGTGTAGGCCGTCCAGATGCCGCTGGCGGAATAGCAGACGACGACGCGCTGCCCGTCGGGCGAGAGGTAGGCCTCGGGGTTCTCGTTGACGAAGATGGGATAGGCCGAGCGGTTGCCGTCGGGGTTGATCCACTGCCGCTCCCACTCGTATTCGGGCTGCGAGATCATGACGCGCTCGGAGCCCGTGGTCCAGGGGTTCTCCATGCGGGCGATGTAGATGCACTGCGTCTCCGTCTCGGCGCGCCGCGTGGGCCATCCGCTCCAGAGCAGGTAGAGCTCGCCCGTCTGTGGCAGCTGCAGGATGGTGGGGTGGAGGCCGAAGTTCCATTCGGGGTTGGTCATGATGGGTCCGCGCATGCGGAAGGGGTCGGTCATCGGGTCCTGGCCCTCGCACTCCATGACGTAGAGCTGGTGGTCGTCGGTGTTGCCGTCGTCGGCCTCGAAGTATAGATACCAGCGGCCCTGTATGCGGTGGAGCTCGGGCGACCAGAAGTGGCCCAGCGAGGCCGAGTCGGCCGTGGTCCACACGTCGCGGCGGCGGGCCGTGGCGAGCTGGCCGAGGTCGTCGGTCTGCCAGATGGCGACGGTGTCGGCCGACCGCACCTGCATCGTGTAGTAATAATGTCCGTCGTGGCGGAGGGCGTAGGGATAGCATCCCTGCTCGAGGAGCAGAGCCGAGGTGTCGTCGGGTGCGGCGTCCTGACGTCCGGTGCAGGCCGCGGTGAGGGCCATGACGGCGCTGACGGCGGCCATCAGCATATATCGGTGTTTCATTCTTAAGCGGGTCGTTATGAGTTAGTAATGCGCTTGCAAATATACAACAAATTTTTCAAACGACAAAAATTTCAGTTCTTTTGCCCGTCCGTAGATTCGAAAAAGGCCGGTTTGAACGGATTTTCTCTTGTTTTGAACGGCATTTTTCCTTCCTTCTCGTTTTTTCTTCGTTATTTTGCTCTCGAAAAGGCAAGTGAGCCGTCTCGCAAAGAAAGTTAATAGTTAGTTTTGGTTAAATAAGTAATAGTAGTCAGTTATTATTCTTCCGACAGGATTGTTCTTTTACAGGTAATAAAGATTGTTTTCTATGGATTATCAGCTAACGACAAGAGCACTCAATATTAATAATAGATAGAAAAGATGAAAAAAACATTCTTGACAACGCTGGCTGTGATGGCCACTGCACTCGCCGCTCAGGCCCAGTCGGCCGACTTCTTCAAGCCTTACAAGCCGACGGACCTCAGACTGCCCTCAGTGCCGCTCGTGGTGAGCGATCCCTACTTCTCCGTCTGGTCGCCCTACGACCAGCTGACCGACGGTACGACCCGCCACTGGACCAACGACGAGAAGCCCATGGAGGGCCTGCTGCGCGTCGACGGCAAGACCTATCGCTGGATGGGCGCCGAGCGCCAGGTGCTCGAGACCGTCGTCCCCATGGCCAACGAGGAGGCGTGGGAGGCCGACTACAGCCGCAAGCCTCAGCAGGGGCTGAGTTGGACGAAGCCCGACTTCCGGCTCGAGGGCTGGCAGCGGGGCCAGGCCGCGTGGGGATCTGACGGGCTGAGCTTCGTGCGCACCCACTGGAGCGACCTGAACAGCGACCTCTACGTGCGCCGCACCATCAACCTGAAGGCTTCCGACCTGAAGGAGGACCTCTGGATGGTCTATTCGCACGACGACGTCTTCGAGCTCTACATCAACGGCACGAAGGTGGCCGACACGGGCGAGACGTGGGTCGAGGGCGTCAAGCTCCACCTGGACGGCAAGCTGAAGGGCCTGCTCCACGAGGGCGAGAACATCATCGCCGCCCATTGCCACAACACCACCGGCGGTGCCTACACCGACTTCGGACTCTTCAAGAACATCAACCTCTCGTCGGGCAACATCGAGACGGCCCGCCAGAAGTCGGTCGACGTGCTGGCAACCAACACATATTATACTTTTATATGCGGACCCGTCGAGCTCGACGTCATCTTCACCGCCCCGATGCTCATCGACGACTACGACCTGCTCTCCTCGCCCATCAACTACATCTCCTATCAGGTGCGCGCCACCGACGGCCAGAAGCACGACGTGCAGTTCTTCTTCGGCACCACGCCTGAGATGGCCCTCAACAAGGTGAGCCAGCCCACCCGCACCACCATCGTCCGCGAGGGCGGCACGGCCTATGCCCGCACGGGCACCATCGAGCAGCCCATCCTCGCCAAGAAGGGCGACGGCATCTGCATCGACTGGGGCTACCTCTACCTGCCGGCCATCAACGGCGAGGTCAGCATCGGCGCCACCGACAAGGCCCACATCGACTTCGCCCAGCACGGACGCATCATGCCTGAGCGCGGCCGCGGCTACATCGACTGCACGAAGGCCTCGCAGATGCCCACGCTGAGCTATGTCCACAACTTCGGACAGGTCAGTCAGGCCGCCAGCTACATGATGCTGGGCTACGACGAAGTGGAGGACATCGAGTACATGTATCGCCGCTACAAGGGCTACTGGGCTCACCAGGGCACGGTCTCCATCTTCCAGATGTTCCGCCGCATGAGCTCGCAGTATCAGAACATCATGCAGCGCTGCCGCCAGTTCGACCGCATGATCTACGACGACGCCATGGCCGTCGGCAATGCCCACTACGCCGAGATGCTCTCCGGCACCTATCGCCACGTCATCGCCGCCCACAAGCTCTTCGAGGACTGCGACGGCAACCTGCTCTTCTTCTCGAAGGAGAACAACTCCAACGGCTGCGTCAACACCGTCGACCTGACCTATCCCGAGGCTCCACTCTTCCTCTGCTACAACCCCGAACTGCAGAAGGCCATGATGACCTCCATCTTCGACTATTCGCTCTCGGGCCGATGGACCAAGCCCTTCGCCGCTCACGACCTCGGCACCTACCCCATCGCCAACGGACAGGTCTACGGCGGCGACATGCCCCTCGAGGAGGCCGGCAACATGCTCACCCTGGCCGCCCAGCTCTGCCGCCAGGACGGCAACGCCAACTACGTCAGCAAGTACTACCGCATCCTGCAGACCTGGGCCGACTATCTCTCTGACAACGGTCAGGACCCCGCCAACCAGCTCTGCACCGACGACTTCGCCGGCCACTGGGCCCACAACGCCAACCTCGCCGTCAAGGCCATCATGGGCGTCGCTGCCTTCGCCGAGATTGCCCGCATGATGGGCGACACGGAAAGGGCCGACCAATACCTCAGCCGCGCCCGCGAGATGGGTCAGCAGTGGGAGAAGGATGCCCGCGAGGGCGACCACTACCGACTGGCCTTCGACCGCAAGAACACGTGGAGCCAGAAGTACAACATGATCTGGGACAAGCTCTGGCAGACCAAAGTATTCCCCGAGGGCGCCATGGAGCGCGACGTGAAGTACTACCTGAAGAAGCAGAACAAGTACGGACTGCCCCTCGACATCCGCAAGGACTACACCAAGAACGACTGGATCCTCTGGACGGCCGGCATGGCCCCCGACAAGGAGACCTTCCTCCGCTTCGTCGAGCCCGTCTATAAGTATATGAACGAGACGGAGAGCCGCGTCCCCACCAGCGACTGGTATGACACAAAGACAGGCCGCATGGTCGGCTTCAAGGCCCGCTCAGTCATCGGCGGCTTCTGGATGCGCGTGCTCACGGAGAGAAATAAATAACCGGAATTCCCGTTATAACATTATCCCCGAGAGATCGAAATCCCGGAATAACGTTATCACGAAAAAAAGAGAAAGAACAAAAAAAACCTAAGAATATGAACCTAACGAAACGAAATTCATTCACGTCGTTAGTCGTCATCGCGACCGTGATCGGAGGCCTCGCTGCTGCAATGAGCAGCTGCAGCGAGTCTTCGACCACGGTTGAAGACTATGTCGGCGTGCAGACGTCGGATCCCTACGATCCGTCGAAGCCCGTGACCGTCAGCTCCTTCACGCCCACATCGGGCAGCGTAGGACAGCAAATCGTCATCCAGGGCTCTAACTTCGGCAACGACTCCTCGGCCGTCAGCGTCACCATCGGCGGCAAGCAGGCCGTCGTCGTCAGCGTCAAGTCTAACGCCATCTATTGCTACCTGCCCGGCGCCGCCTACAACCACATCGAGGGCTCGCGCCTCTTTGCCGACGTCGAGGTCAGCGTGCAGGGCAAGAAGGGCACAGCTCCCGACCGCTTCGAATATGAGCGCAAGATGGTCGTCGGCAAGCTCTGCGGCAAGCCCTTCGACTTCTACGACGACGCCGTCTGGCAGGACGGACCCTTCAGCGAGTGCACGGGCTTCAAGAACGACGGCGTCATGCAGTTCTCGCCCTACAACCACGACCAGCTCTTCGTCGTCTACGACCAGGAGCCGCGCTTCGGCACCGTCGCCCACGGCATCCAGCTCATCGACCTCAAGGAACAGACCGTGCGCACCATCCTGCCCCTGAACAAGTTCAACAACCAGCGCCTGCGCACCATCGACTTCGCCGTCGACCCCTTCATGTATAATGAGGACGGCACGTATGCCTACATCGAGGTGCCTGAGGTGGACGAAGAGGGCAACCCCGTCCTCGACGCCAACGGCCAGCCCGTCATGCGCAAGAGCGGCTACGCCCCCGAGGGCTGGGACCAGACGGCCACGGCCGACCAGAAGAAGTGGCGCGAGCACCTCATCATCTCGGCCGACAACGACGACGCCAACTATCGCGCCAACTCGGTCTACATCGTCGACCGCGACCCCAACGGCGACTTCAGCAGCGGCTCCACCGTGCGACCCCTGGCCAACTATCGCCAGTGCAACGGCGCCTCGCTACACCCCAACGGCGAGCTCTACTTCACCAGTTTCGCACAGGGTGAGGTGCTGCGCCTCGACATGGACAAGTATTGGGCCACCCAGCTGCCCGACTCGCTCGGCGGCACCGGCATGTCGTGGAGCCCATACGCCAACCAGAACCTCTACGACGTCAACACCGGCACCAGCACCGGCACTGGCGCTTTCGAGAAGCTCTTCACCGTGCAGGACGTCTCCTGGGAGTTCCAGATCGACATCCATCCCACGGGCAAGTTTGCCTACATCGTCGTCATCAACCGCAACTACATCCTGCGCACCGACTACAACGAGCAGACGCATCGCTTCTCGGCTCCCTACCGCGTGGCCGGCGACATGTCGCACTCGGGATTCACTGACGGCGTGGGCCTCTCGGCCCTCTTGAACCGTCCCTACCAGGGCACCTTCGTCAAGAACGAGGAATATGAGGCCCAGGGGCGCGACGACATCTACGACTTCTACTTCTGCGACTCGCAGAACAATGCCATCCGTCTGCTCACACCCGAGGGCATCGTCAAGACCTATGCCGGCGGCGGCTATGCCACCCATGCCGACGGCAACACCTGGGGCAACGAGAACGGCGAGCTGCGCGACTTCGCCCGCTTCAACCGTCCCACGGGTCTCGTCAACGACGTCCACCGCGACGCCATCACGGGCGAGAACACCCTCATCTTCTACATTCTCGATACTTACAACTACGCCATCCGCACCATCACGATGGAGGAAAACCTGGAGGCACAGTAGTTCATAGTTAACAGTTCATAGTTCATAGTTATGAAAAGATATATCATAGCATTACTCCTTGTGCTGGGCACGACGCTGTCGGCCCTGGCACAGAACGAGATAACCATCACCGGACGCGTCACCGACCAGTCGGGCGAGGCCGTCATCGGCGGCTCCGTCATCGTCAAGGACGCCAAGGGCCTCGGCACCATCACCGACTACGACGGCAACTATAAGATCAAGGTCGAGCAATACCGCACGCTCGTCTTCTCATACATCGGCTACAAGACCCAGGAGGTGCTCGTCAAGGGCGACAAGACCGTCATCAACATCCAGCTCGTGGAGGACGTCCAGAACGCCGTCGACGAGGTCGTCGTCACCGGTATGGGCACGCAGAAGAAGCTGACCGTCACGGGTGCCGTGACCAACGTCAAGATGGACGACCTGAAGCACTACTCGACGTCGAACCTGACGAACACGCTGGCCGGTAACGTCCCGGGCATCATGGCCTTCCAGTCCAGCGGACAGCCCGGCAAGAATACGTCGGAGTTCTGGATCCGAGGCATCTCCACCTTCGGCGCCAGCTCGAAGGCCTACATCCTCGTCGACGGCTTCGAGCGCGACAACATCGACGACATCAACATCGAGGACATCGAGAACTTCTCCGTCCTGAAGGATGCCTCGGCCACGGCCATCTACGGCTCCAAGGGTGCTAACGGCGTCGTCCTCATCACCACCAAGCACGGTAAGGCCGGCAAGGTGCAGATCAACGGCAAGGTGGAGACGTCCTACAACACCCGCACCATCACGCCCGAGTTCGTCGACGGCTTCCAGTATGCCAACTATCTCAACGAGGCCCGCGTCACCCGCAACCTCGGCGTGCTCTATCAGCCCGTCGAGCTCGACATCATCCGCGAGGGACTCGACCCTGACCTCTATCCCAACGTCAACTGGCAGGACCTCCTGCTCAAGGACGGCGCCATGAGCTATCGCGCCAACCTCAACCTCAGCGGCGGCGGCGAGACGGCCCGCTACTACGTCTCGATGGCCTACACCGAGGACGAGGGTATGTATAAGACCGACAACACGCTGAAGAAGAAGTACGACACCAACGCCAACTACAAGCGCTGGAACTACCGCATGAACGTCGACATCGACGTGACGAAGACCACCCTGCTCAAGCTCGGCATCGGCGGCAACCTCAACAAGCGCAACTCGCCGGGCATCGGCGACGACAAGGTCTGGGGGCAGCTCTTCGGCTACAACGCCCTCTTCACGCCCGTCGTCTACAGCAACGGCTACTATCCCGCCAAGGGCTCCTACAACGTCGAGACCATCGACGGCGTCGAGGTGCGCACCATCAACGAGAACTACATCAACCCGTGGGTCTCCTCGACCCAGACGGGCTACAACAACGAGTGGCAGAACGACATCCAGACCAACGTCACGCTCGAGCAGGACCTCTCGTTCATCACCAAGGGCCTCAACTTCACCGGACGCTTCGGACTCGACACCCACAACGAGAACGCCATCCAGCACCACCGGCTGCCCGCCCTCTACCGGGCCAGCTCGCGCAACACGGAGACCGGACAGCTCGACTTCGACCTGCTGCAGAGCGCCCGCGACATGACGCAGTCGACGTCGAACAGC
This sequence comes from Prevotella sp., assembly GCA_017470345.1. Classification (GTDB taxonomy): domain Bacteria; phylum Bacteroidota; class Bacteroidia; order Bacteroidales; family Bacteroidaceae; genus Prevotella. The sequence goes on along the minus strand of JAFUEP010000022.1, from coordinate 43,830 downwards.
GGCTGGCGCCGCGAGTTCCTCGACCTGCTGCTCCACTGGGACCGCTCCTTCCTCGACGCCCACAACTTCGGCGCCAACGTGAAGTACACCGAGAACCAGCAGATCTCGACCCAGAACCTGGGCACCGACATCAAGAACTCGGTCTCGCGCAAGAACAAGGGCCTTGCAGCACAGGCCACCTATAACTACAAGTATCGCTACTTCCTCGACTATAACTTCGGCTACAACGGCTCGGAGAACTTCGCCGACGGTCACCGCTGGGGCTTCTTCCCCGCATGGTCCGTGGCATGGAACGTGGGCGAGGAGCCTTGGGTGAAACGTAAGGCCCCCTGGCTCGACATGTTCAAGATCCGCTTCTCGCACGGTAAGGTAGGCTCCGACACCACCGGCGACTCGCGCTTCCCCTATCTCTACACCCTCATCAGCTCTATCACCGAGAGCGAGCGCAACCAGGGCGGCGGCGGCGCCGGATACTACTGGGGACAGTACTTCACCAACTCGTACAGCGGCATACGCTATCGCCAGGTGGCCTCTGAGGGCGTCACTTGGGAGGTGGCCACGAAGAACGACCTCGGCATCGACCTCGTCCTCTTCGGCAACAAGTTCTCGCTCACCGTCGACTACTTCGACGAGAAGCGCACCGGCATCTACCAGGAGCGCCGCTTCCTGCCCACGACCGTCGGTCTGGAGTACTGGGACGCCGGCAACAACAACTGGAACTACCCGAAGGCCAACGTCGGATCGGTGAAGTCGCGCGGCTTCGACGGCAACTTCCGCTACGAGGAGCGTTTCGGCGATGTCAGCCTGACCGTCCGCGGCAACATGACCTACTCGAAGAACGAGATCGGCGAGTACGACGAGGAGAACAACGTCTACCCCTACCAGAACCAGCACGGCTATCGCGTCAACCAGGTGCGCGGACTCATCGCCGAGGGACTCTTCCGCGACTACGACGACATCCGCAACTCGCCCACCCAGACCTTCGGACCCGTCCAGCCCGGCGACATCAAGTATAAGGACGTCAACGGCGACGGCATCATCGACGGCGGCGACGAGTGCGCCATCGGTGCCACCGACCGCCCCAACCTCATCTACGGCCTCGGCCTCTCGGTGGCTTGGAAGGGCTTCGACTTCAACCTCCACTTCCAGGGCGCCGGCAAGTCGACCTTCATGACCTACGGCAAGAACGTCTACGCCTTCAGCGAGGGCCAGTGGGGCAACGTCTTCAAGGGCCTGCTCGAGAACCGATGGGTCGACTCCGAGACGGCCTCGATGCTCGGCATACAGCCCAACGAGGACGTCAATGCCGACTATCCGCGCCTGAGCTACGGCGGCAATGGCAACAACTTCCGCAACTCTACGTTCTGGCTGCGCGACGGCCGCTACCTCCGACTGAAGAACCTCGACATCGGCTACACCCTGCCCAAGCAGCTGGTCAACAAGATCCACTTCCAGAACATCCGCTTCTACGTCTCGGCCTCCAACCTCTTCTTCCTCCACAAGAAGTTCAGCATCTGGGATCCCGAGTCGCTCCAGCCCCGCGGCGAGGACTATCCTATCACGAAGGCCGTCACCCTCGGCATGCAGGTCAACTTGTAATTGAAAATTGAAAATTGAAAATTGAAAGATATGATTACCAATAACATCAATAACTGGCTGCTGTCCAGTCTGGTGTGCTGCGGCATTGCCGCAGCAGCCATCAGCTGCACCGACCTCGACAGCGACAAATACTTCGACGACAGCAAGACCCTGGAGAGCGTCTTCACCGACAAGATCCAGTGCGACCAGTGGCTCGCCCACGCCTACTCCTTCCTCAACGGCTCCAACATCGAGGTGGGCTCCAAGGGTGGCACCGGAGGCGAGGGCGGCGCATGGAACCCCTTCAACTTCGACGACGACATGTACTACGGCGACCGCGACAACTCCTTCGGCGACTCCAAGGATGCCGACTGGGCTTCGTATAACTCCTTCCACGAGGGCAACTACGACGAGCACCAGGGTCAGGACGCATGGGTGCGATGCTATCAGGGCATCTACCAGGCCTCCATCTTCATCCACAACATCGATCGCAACACGGCCATGACGCCCGACGAGGTCGACGACTACCGCGGTCAGGCCCGATTCGTGCGTGCCTACTACTACTGGCTCCTGCTCCGCAAGTTCGGACCCGTGCCCATCATGGCCGACGAGGGTGCCGACTATACGCTCAGCTACGACGACCTGGCCACGCCCCGCTCCACCTACGAGGAGTGCGCCACCTACATCGCCTCTGAGATGCTCAAGGCGGCCGGAGAGCTGAAGGCCCTGCGCCGCGACGGTTCCAACGTCATGCGACCCACCATCGGTGCCGCTCTGGCCACCCGCGCCATCGTCCTCACCTATGCCGCCTCGCCCCTGGCCAACGGTCAGCTGCAGAACGGACACCACCCCGCCAACGTCACCGACGACGTCGCCCGACTGCTCCGCAACTTCGACGGCACGCCGCTGCTCTCGCTCACCTACGACGAGACCCGCTGGGCCCGCGCCGCCGCCGCCTGCAAGGACGTCATCGACCTCGGCGTCTACGACCTCTACACCGAGCCCTACAACGACGTGGCCACCGACGACCGCCCCGTCACCGTCGTGCCCCCCGCCGACGCCGACTTCTCTGACAAGAACTGGCCCGACGGATGGCAGAACATCGACCCCTACCTCTCCTATCGCAACCTCTTCAACGGCGTGGCCAGCCCCGAGGGCAACCCCGAGCTCATCTTCACCCGCGGCAACATCGAGACCGGCGACCACGACAACGGCATCGCATCGCTCGTGGGCCACGCCATGCCCACGTCGCTCAACGGATGGAACACCCACGGACTGACGCAGAAGATGGTCGACACCTACTACATGAAGGACGGCTCCGACGTCGACGGCATGTACAGCGAGTGGCGCACGCCTGGCGAGACCACCGTCGACAACCCCGGCAACGACCGCGAGCGCCCCACCGGCTTCCTCACCCGCGCAGAGGTCCAGAACGACGTCTATCCCGAGGTGCTCGCCAACCCCACCAACCGCTCCCTCTCCATGTCGCAGCGCATGAACGTCAGCCATCAGTATGCCGGACGCGAGCCACGATTCTATGCCTCCGTCGCCTACAACGGCACCATCTGGGAGCAGCTCGGCAATCCCACCCCTGCTGACCAGATGAAGCAGGTGACCTACTATCGCGCCGGAGCCGACGGCTATCGCAACTCCTTCGCCTACCTCCGCACCGGCATCGGCATCAAGAAGTATTATCACCCCTACGACTTCTTCGCTGCACAGCCCAGCGGCGGCGGCAGCTATGGTCAGGTCCGGGTCAAGTTCGAGCCCGCCATCCGCTATGCTGACATCCTCCTGCTCTATGCCGAGTGCCTCAACGAGCTCACCCAGGGACAGACCTATCAGCAGACCGACTGGAAGGGCCAGCCCACGACCATCACCGGACGCGACCTGCAGGAGATGAAGCGCGGCATACGCCCCATACGCATACGCGCCGGACTGCCCGACTACACCGCTCAGGAATATGCCGACCAGGACCTGCTCCGCGCCAAGCTGAAGCGCGAGCGCATGATTGAGTTCATGGGCGAGGGCAAGCGCTACTTCGACCTGCGCCGATGGATGGACGCACCCGTCGAGGAGAACAAGCGCATCTACGGACTCAACGTTTTCATGACCTCTGCCAACCGCAACGAGTTCATGCAGGTCATCCCTGTCTACAACCTCTCCGCCACGTTCACCGACAAGATGTACTTCTGGCCCATCTCCTTCACCGACCTCAAGCGCAACAAGAACCTCGTCCAGAACCCCGGATGGAAATATAACGACTAAGAGCCTCCCCCCGACAGGGAGAACGATTAGAAACAACCCATAAAGACCAATAGCAATGAAAAAGATGAATATAGCCAAACTGCTGACCTCCTGTCTGGTGTGCTGCGGCATTGCCGCAGCAACAACCTCCTGCAACGACGAGTGGAAGGACGAGCAGTACGAGAAGTACATCAGCTTCAAGGCCCCCCTCAACGACAATGGCGTCACGGCCGTCTACGTCCCCTACTCGCGCCACAACGACGACGGCTCGCTCATGTACGGCGCCGAGGGACGATCCAGCTACGACCTGCCTGTCATCGTTGCCGGAACCACCCGCAACGACCGCAACCTCACCGTCCACGTAGGCCACAGCGACACGCTCACCACGCTCAACTACGAGCGCTTCGGATCGCCAACCTACCGCGCCGACATCGTCGACCTCTACTATCGCGACATGTCCGACTATGCCTCCTATCCCGAGACCATGCAGATCCAGAGCGGCGAGGACGTCGGACTGCTCCGCATCAACTTCGACTTCTCCGGCATCGACATGGTCGAGAAGTGGGTCCTACCCATCGAGGTCAAGCAGGACGCGGCCTACCAGCCCCACCCCCGCAAGAACTACGCCAAGGCCATGCTCCGCGTCTATCCCTACAACGACTACTCGGGCAACTACTCCGCCACGACGCTCACCCTCACCAACGCCAGCGCACCCGACGGAGCCACCGGCATGGAGACCAGCCGCGCCTACGTCGTCGACGAGCAGACCGTCTTCTTCTACATGGGCAACATCGACGAGACGCGCGTCGACCGTCGCAACTATAAGGTCTTCTTCCGCTTCCATCCCACCTCCGCCGACGGCAACCAAGGCACCGTCGAGCTATGGTCGGACAACGCCGAGAAGAACCTCTTCCAGCAGCGAGGCACGGCGCAGTTCCGCGTCTACGAGCAGATCGACGACGTGCAGCCATACCTCCTCCACCACTACGTCATCATCTCGGGCATCGAGTACGACTACACCGACTACACCTCCGTCCTGACCTATCCCATGGGCTACACCGTCAAGGGCATCCTCACCCTCGAGCGTCAGCTCAACACCCAGATCCCGAACGAGGACCAGGCCATCCAGTGGTGACGCCTCTCTTTTGTAAAGAATATTCTAAACTCTTGTCAAGAAATCACAACCGACTGATTATCAGACAGAACAAGAACCAAGAGAAAAGAAGTGCCGCTTCTCAGCGAAAAAAGCACCGCTTCTCGACCCAAAAAGCACCGCTTCTCGGGTCGAAAAGCGGCACTTTTCTTCCATCAGCGCCCTCCTTGTAAATAAATTTCCAAGTCATGAAAAAGCCCCTCCTCTCCCTCCTCTCCCTCCTCCTCCCCGCTGCCCTTCCCTCGGCCTTCCCCGCCGCGGCCGCTTCTCCCGCGGCCCTCCCCGCCTCCGCCGCCCTTCCCGCCGCCCTCCCCGCCTCCGTGCTCCCCAGTGTGGTCGACGGTTCAGCCGTCGACATCCCCGTCTCCCCCGCCTCCCCCTCCCCCGTCGACTATGTCTCCACCCTCGTCGGCACCCTCTCGAAGCACTCCCTCTCCACCGGCAACACCTACCCCGCCGTCGCCCTCCCCTGGGGCATGAACTTCTGGACCCCCCAGACCGGCCGCATGGGCGACGGCTGGCAATACGTCTACACCGAGGACAAGATCCGCGGCCTCAAGCAGACCCACCAGCCCTCACCCTGGATCAACGACTACGGCCAGTTCGCCATCATGCCCACCACCGGCGACCCCCGCTTCGCCGAGGACGACCGCGCCTCATGGTTCTCACATAAGGCCGAGGTGGCCAAACCCTACTACTACAGCGTCTACCTCGCCGACTGGGACGTCACCGCCGAACTCGCCCCCACCGAGCGCGCCGCCATCCTCCGCTTCACCTACCCCGAGACCGCGCAGGCCAACATCGTCGTCGATGCCTTCGACGGCGGATCCAGCGTCACCGTCGACCCCCAGCGCCGCCGCATCACCGGCTACACCGTCAAGAACAGCGGCGGCGTACCCCAGAACTTCCGCAACTATTTCGTCATTGAGATCGACCACCCCTTCACCCTCGCCCAGCACGTCGACGACCAGGGCCGACAGGGCGCCGTCGTCACCATGTCCACCCGTCGCGGCGAGCAGGTCACGCTCCGCGTCGCCTCGTCCTTCATCAGCCCCGAGCAGGCCCTCCGCAACCTCCAGGAGCTCGGCCCCCGCTCCTTCGAGCAGGTCTGCGCCGACGGCCGCCAGCGATGGAACGACGTCCTCGGCCGCATCGAACTAAGTGAGAACACTTCCCACTTCTCACCTCTCACTTCTCACTTGCAGACCTTCTACTCCTGCCTCTACCGCTCCGTCCTCTTCCCCCGCGCCTTCTATGAAATCGACGACGAGGGTAAGCCCGTCCACTATAGCCCCCACACCGGCGACATCCGCTCCGGCTACTACTTCACCGACACCGGCTTCTGGGACACCTTCCGCTGCCTCTTCCCCCTCCTCAACCTCGTCTATCCCGAGATGGCCGTCAAGATGCAGGAGGGTCTCGTCAACTGCTACCTCGAGAGCGGATTCCTCCCCGAATGGGCCAGCCCCGGCCATCGCGGCTGCATGGTCGGCAACAACTCCGCCTCCGTCGTCGCCGACGCCTGGCTGAAGCTCAGCCTACAAGCCCCCCATTCTGCCCCCGAGGGGGCTACTATATCCTCTTCCCTTAACAACAAAACTATAGAAGCCCCCTCGGGGGCCGTAGGGGGGGCTCTGGCTTCTACCCTCTGGCAGGCCGTCGTCCACGGCGCCAACGCCGTCCACCCCGACGTCCCCTCCACCGGCCGCCTCGGCTGGGAATACTACAACCGCCTCGGCTACGTCCCCTATAACGTCGGCATCAACGAGAACGTCGCACGCACCCTCGAGTATGCCTACGACGACTGGTGCATCTACAAGCTCGGACAGGCCCTCGGCAAGTCGAAGAAGGAGCTCAAGCCCTTCCGCGAGCACGCCCTCAACTATCGCAACGTCTTCGACCCCGAGACCCGCCTCATGCGCGGCCGCAACGCCGACGGATCCTTCCAGGCACCCTTCTCGCCACTGAAGTGGGGCGACGCCTTCACCGAGGGCAACGCCTGGCACTACACCTGGTCCGTCTTCCACGACCCCGAAGGCCTCATCCGCCTCATGGGCGGCCGCGACGTCTTCACCCAGATGCTCGACTCCGTCTTCAACGTCCCCCCACTCTTCGACGAGAGCTACTACGGCGCCGTCATCCACGAGATCCGCGAGATGCAGATCATGAACATGGGCAACTACGCCCACGGCAACCAGCCCATCCAGCACATGATCTACCTCTACGACTGGGCCCTACAGCCATGGAAGGCACAGCAGCGCATCCGTGAGGTCATGGACCGCTTCTACAACGCCAACCCCGACGGCTACTGCGGCGACGAGGACAACGGCCAGACCTCAGCCTGGTATGTCTTCTCCGCCCTCGGCTTCTATCCCGTCTGTCCCGGCTCCGGCCAGTATGCCATCGGCACCCCCCGCTTCCCCCGCGCCGTCGTCCATCTCCCCAACGGCCGCGACATCACCATCGAGGCCGACGCCGCCGCCGCATCTCCTGCGGCCCTTCCCCCCTACATCGGCGCCATGACCCTCGACGGCCAGCCCTACGACCGCAACTACCTCAACCACGCCGACCTCATCCGCGGCGCCCGCATCCACTTCCAGATGCAGCCCACGCCCAACCTCACCCGCGGCACTCACCCCGCCGCCGCCCCCTATTCCTTCACCCTTGAATTAGAAAAGAAATGACCATCCCCACCCCCCGCCGCCCCCTCTGGGCCTCAGCCCTCAGCCCCCTGGCCCAAGCCCGCCGCCCCTTGGCTCAGGCCCTCCGCCGCCTTTCCTGTCTGGTGTGTTGCGGCATTGCCGCAACATCCCCCTCCCCCATCCTCGCCCAGAAAGCCCTCACCGACTGGAGCATCGCCGACGTCTGCACCGCCGAGGCCGTCGGCTTCGAAGCCGACCTCGCCCCCCTCTTCGACAAGAACGACCTCACCGTCTTCTCCATCCCCAGCTTCACCGGCCAGGAGGAGGTCATCCTCCACGCCCCACGCCCCTATGTCCTCAAGGGCTTCACCGTCGTCTCCTCCGACGACGCCCAGTGCGACCTCAAGCAGCTGCTCCTGCAGGTCTCCGACGACGGCCAGACGTGGCGCAGCGTCCGCACCTACAACGTCTCGTTCACCGCCCGCCAGCGCGAACGCCAGTTCAACGGCGGCCCCAGCGGCGGCTTCACCCACTTCCGTCTCGCCTTCAAAGCCAACAACGGCGCCACCCAGCTCCGCATCAGCGACATCCAGCTCCTCGGCTATCCCGCTGCCGACGACGACAACCTGGCCACCGCCGAGCGCGGCATCCTCACCGGCGCCGCCAAGGTGCGCAACGCCATGAACCTCATCGACAACGTCGCCACGACCATGACCGAGATCCCCAGCGCCGACCGCGAGCAGATCGACAACTTCAACGGCGAGACGCGCTACAACGGACTGAAGAACGCCTGGGTGCAGTATGAGTTCGACGAGCCGACGCCCATCAGCGCCTACGCCGTCGGCCTCACCACCAGCGCCTACCGCGACCGCCGACCCTCGTGCTGGGAGCTACTGGCCTCGAACGACGGCGAGCACTGGACGACCCTCGACCTCCAGCACAACGCCGCCTCGATGGCCGTCGACCTCTACGAGCAGCGCTACGAGCTCGGACGGCCTGGCGCCCACGTCGACTATGCCGACGTGGCCGACCGCCTGATGGACTTCTGCGAGCAGAACCTCGAGCGCCGTCAGGGCACCAGCGGCATCTACTGGATCTGCGACTGGTCCGCCGACCCCAAGAACGTCAACGAGGACTGGGGCGGCTACTGGTGGGCAGCCCATGCCGTCGACAACTACCTCGACCTCTATGGCCGCACCAAGCAGAACACCAAGCTGACCAAGGTCAGCCAGCTGCTCAACGGCACCCGCGCCCGCAACAACAACACGCTCATCAACCACTTCTACGACGACATGGAGTGGATGGCCCTCGCCCTGCTACGTGGCTGCAAGATGAACGCAACGCTCAACCGCCAGTACTTCAACCAGGTCACGACGCTCTTCAACGACATCGTCGGCGGATGGAGCGACGTCGACGGCGGCGGCATCCACTGGAACAAGAACAAGACGGGCGACGGCCGCTACAAGACCTCCTGCTCCAACGCCCCAGCCATGATCCTCGCCGCCCGACTCTATCAGGAGACCCAGGAGCAGAAGTATCTCGACTGGGCCCTGCGCATCTACGAATACATGCGCGACCACAACCGGTTCCCCGACGGCGTCGTCAAGGACAATGCCACCAACGAGGACCACGAGGTCACCTTCTCCTACAACCAGGGCACCTGGGTCGGCGGGCTCCTCGAGCTCTACAAGATCACGGGCGACGACGTCTACCGCCAGACGGCCACCGACCTCATGGATCTCCTCATGTTCGGCAAGTGGTATTCGCCCCACGGCATCATGAATGAGCGCCAGAACTACAACCAGGACGACGGCGGCATGTTCAAGGGCATCTTCGTCCGCTACCTCACCCAGTGGATCATCTCCGGCCATCTCGACCCCGACCGTCAGTTCCGCTATGCCAAGTGGCTCCTCGAGCAGGCCCGCTCCGCCGCCCTCGCCGCCATCCTGAAGCCCGAGTTCATCATCAACCCCTACTGGAACCAGCAGTATCCCGACGCCGACGTCACCCACGACACGTCGCGCCAGCAGACCGGCATGATGCTCTTCGAGGCCGTCTGCCTCCTGCGCCAGTCGGGCATCCTCGACGACGACTACGGCCTCAGGAACGACAGCATCGGCCGCCCCTTCCGCTACTATCGCCTCAACATCACCGAGACGCAGGACTCCCCCGACGTCATGCTCGGCTCCTTCAAGCTCTACGGCCCCGCCCCGACCGCCATCACCGCGCCCCGCGCCGCCCTGCCCTCCGCCCCGCGCACCTACGACCTGCTCGCCCGCCCCAGCCGTACCGCCCCCCTCCTCATCCAGAACGGCAAGAAATTCCAAAACAATCCCCGCCATAACAACATCACGAAATAACCCAATCCCGAAATAACGAAATAACGATATAACGAAATATCGAAATAACGAAATAACGAAAAAAAAGAAAAGAATATGAATCACCTCCTTTCCGCCCTCCTTTCCTGTCTGGTGTGTTGCGGCATTGCCGCAACATCCGCCGCCGCAGTCCCCTCCGAGGCCGCCCTCCAGGACCTCCGCCGCGCCATCGACCTCGTCGACGCCACCATGCAGCACGCCTTCACCGGCAGCGCCAGCACCCTCCGCATGTACGACACCTACAACACCCAGACGCAGCAGGGCGCCGGCACCGCCGACGTCTGGCCCTACACCGCCGCCATCGAGGCCCACTGCTCCGTCCTCGAGGCCCTCGACGCCCTCAAGGACGACGCCCCCGAGCTCTACGCCGCGACCCGCGACCGCTACGTCGTCCGCCTCCGTCAGCTCTACGACTGCCTCGACTACTATCGCGGCACCTACACCCTCTACTCCTATGCCCAGATACGCTCATGGAGCATCTACGGCGTCCATCGCAGCGACACCCGCGGCACGGCCGCCGTCACGGGCATCGAGAACGTCTACGACGACCAGATGTGGCTCTGCCGCGAGCTCGTCCGCGCTTACCGACTGACGGGCGACGATGCCTACCTGACGAAGGCCGAGCTGCTGGTCAACTACTGCATTGACGGCTGGGACTGCTGCCTCGACCCCAACGGTCAGGAGTATGGCGGCATCACCTGGGGCCCTGGTTATAACTCCAAGCACGCCTGCTCCAACGCCCCGCTGATCCAGCCCCTCGTCTGGCTCTATGAGATATATAAGACTGACGACGAGCCCGCCAACCTGCGCTACTTCTACATCCTGCCCGACGGCAGCCGCACCAACGAGATGCGCCGCCACTCCGACGTCTACCTCGACTTCGCCCGCAAGATCTATGCCTGGCAGAAGAAGATGCTCTACAGCCAGTCGGCCGGCGTCTATCACGACATGCTCGGCGCCCCGGGCGAGATCAAGTACGTCGGCGAGGGCCGCAACCGCTATCGCGACCACGTCGACACGGGCGCTCCCACCGGCACCGCCTACACCTACAACACGGGCACGATGCTCGCCGGCGCCGCCGAGCTATGGCGCGTCACGGGCGAGGACATCTACAAGGCCGACCTGAACACCGTCAGCCAGAAGTCGTTCAACTACTTCGCCAAGGGCAAGCGCATCGACGGCGTCGTCTTCCGCCAGTGGCCCACCGACCCCAAGGCCGAGGAGGGCTTCAACACGTGGTTCGACAACGTCCTCATGCGCGCCTACGTCGACGCCTGCCCATACAACACGACCTTCTACAACGGCAAGCCCTACGCCCAGAACGCTATCGAGTCGTTCCAGCAGAACCTCGACTATGCCTACGACCATTTCAACCGCGCCTCGATGCTCCCCATCAACCTCCTCGAGGGATGGGACGTCTCCACGGGCAACCCCGACGTGACTAAGGGCTTCCATCAGATGGCCTTCGCCGCCGAGCTCGCCATGCTCGCCGTCTGGCATCAGCGTCAGGCCCAGGCCGCAGCCGCCGTCAGCGCCCCCCGCGCTGCCACATCGGCAGCAAGCACTTATTATCAACTCAACGGCCGCGCCGTCGGCTCCGCCCTCGACACCCTGCCCCGAGGCCTCTACGTCACGAAGGGGAAAAAAATCGTCAAATAACGGCAGCCTTCGGCTGGAAATTCTTCAAAATTGAAGACAAAATTAATCAAAGATAATGTTTAATTTTGATTCAAATTCTGTTTAATTTCCCGTCGAAGACGGTTCGTATAAAAAAAAGAAAAATGAAAGAACGAATCCCCTTCCTCGACTATCTCCGCGTGGTGGCCTGCCTCATGGTCATGCTCGTCCACGCCAGCGAAAACTTCTACGGCGTCGTCGACCCCGACGCCACGGGCGGGCTGGCCGGCAACCTGTCGATGCTCGTGAACGAGCAGAACCGCTTCTGGGTCAGCTTCTGGGACGGCGCCGTCTCGCGCACCGCCGTACCCCTGTTCATGATCACCTCGGCCTTCCTCCTCGTGCCCACCACGATGACCATGACCCAGTTCTATCGCCGTCGCTTCATGCGCATCCTGCCCCCCTTCGTCCTCTTCCTCGTGCTCTATTCCGTGCTGCCGCTCCTCTGGGGAGGCACCACGACCGGCCAGGCCCTCCACGACCTCCGCCTCCTGCCCTTCAACTTCCCCATGCAGGCCGGCCACCTCTGGTTCATGTATCCCCTCATCTCGCTCTATCTCATCATACCCGTCGTCTCCCCCTGGCTGCAGCAGGCGTCGGCCCGCGACGAGCGACTGTTCATCGGCCTCTTCGCCTTCACCACGCTCACGCCCTGGCTGCGCCGCTTCGTCACGCCAGAGCTGTGGGGCGAGTGCTTCTGGAACGGGTTCTCAGCCTTCTGGTATGTCTCCGGCTATCTCGGCTATCTCGTCCTGGCCCACTATATCCGCGTCCATCTCGACTGGAGCCGTTCGCGCCGCCTGCGCGTTGGCCTCGCCTGCTTCCTCGTCGGCGCCGTGTTCTCCGCCTGGTCGTTCTGGTGGAAAGGCGTGCCGGGAGAGCCCATCGAGACGCCCCTGCTCGAGTGGTCGTGGGAGTTCTGCACGCCCAACGTCCTGCTGGCCACGTTCGGCATGTTTCTCCTCTTCACCTGCATCGGGCAGAAGGAGGCCCCCCGATGGGTGACGTCGCTCTCGAAGATGACCTTCGGCATGTATCTCATGCACATGTTCTTCCTCGCCCCCATCGCCGCCTTCTTCATCCAGGGCCGCCCCGCCGAGCCCCTGCTGCCCGTAGGGCTCTGCATCCCCGTGATCGCCGTGCTCACCTATCTCTTGTGCGCCGTCGTGACGAAGCTCCTCTCGCTCCTTCCCGGCAGCAAGTGGATCGTCGGCTGCTGAAGCCGTCCGGGAATCTCTCATCACGTCGTGACGCCATGCCGTCACGGCGTGATTTCATGACGTCACGACGTGACCGCATGCCGTCACGACGTGACGTCACCTTTATGATACGGGCAGGAACAAAAAAAGCGCGTGCGGAGGAGCCATATATGAATAAAAATGTGTAACTTTGTGGCCGACTTAATATACCAATAACGATGAGACGACCCTACACACTGATGCTGGCACTGGCGGCTGTGCTCGCCGTGAGCGCCCAGAGCGTGCGCGAGAGCATACGGCTCGACGAGGGCTGGCGCTTCGCCTTCGGCCATGCTGCCGATGCCGGACAGGACTTCGGCTGCGGCACGGAATACTTCAACTACCTGACCAAGGCCAACTCCATCCACAACGAGGGCCCCTACGCCCAGCGGTTCGACGACGCAGGCTGGCAGCCGGTCAGCCTGCCCCACGACTTCGTGGCGGCGCTGCCCTACGACGCGCAGGCCAGCCATTCCCACGGCTACAAGACCGTCGGGTGGAAATATCCCGCGACGTCCGTCGGATGGTATCGCAAGATGGTCCATATCCCTGCCGACGACCTCGGCCGGCGCCTCGTGCTGCGCTTCGACGGCATCTTCCGCGACGCCCGCGTGTGGTTCAACGGCTTCTACATGGGCACGGAGCCCAGCGGCTATGCCACGCAGGTCTACGACGTGACGGAATACGTCCGCTACGGCGCTGACAACCTCATCTGCGTGCGCGCCGACGCGTCGATGGAGGAGGGCTGGTACTACGAGGGCGGCGGCATCTATCGCGACGTCTGGCTCGAGAAGTCGGCCGCCGTCAGCGTCGAGCCCTTCGGCACGTTCGTCTATGCCGACCTGACCGAGCCTTACGACGAGGCGACGGTCAACGTCGAGACGGAGGTCGCCAACAGCTCGCTGACGACCCAGACGTGCCACGTCAGCCAGCGCCTGCTCGACGCCGAGGGGCGCGAGGTGGGCCGCAGCGAGGCGTCGGCCCTGACGCTGCTGCCGAAGCAGAAGGCCGCCTGCCGCCAGCAGCTCGTCGTCAGCCGCCCCCGCCTATGGAGCCCCTCCGACCCTTATCTCTATAAGGTAGAGACGACCGTCACTGTCGACGGCCGCGTCAGCGATGTCTACACGACCATGACCGGCCTGCGCCACATAGAGTTTACGGCCGACCGCGGCTTCATCATCAACGGACAGCCGCTGAAGCTCAAGGGCGTCAACATGCACCAGGACCATGCCGGCGTCGGCACCGCGCTGCCCGACGCCCTGCAGCTATGGCGCCTGCGGCAGCTGAAGCAGCTGGGCTGCAATGCCTATCGCGCATCCCATCACCCCGCCTCACCCGCCCTGCTCGACATGTGCGACAGCCTGGGCCTGCTCGTCATCGACGAACAGCGACTTTCGGGCATCAACCAGGAGCACCTGCGGCTGCTGGAGAACATGATCAGGCGCGACCGCAACCACCCCTCCGTCGTCCTCTGGAGCGACGGCAACGAGGAGTGGGGCATGGAGAACACCGTCGAGGGCCGACGCGTGGCCGAGGCCATGCGGGCCTACACGAAGCTGCTCGACCCGACGCGACAGTCGACCATGGCCAATGCGGGCGGCGCCGAGATGATCAAAGGCCTCGACGTCGTAGGCTTCAACTATATCGTGCAGAACGACGTCGACCGCCGCAAGCAGCAGAACCCCGCATGGCGCATCGTCGGCACGGAGGAGACCACCGGCTGCGGCACGCGCGGCGTCTACTTCAACGACCGGCCCGGCCGCATGGTGGCGATGAATCGCGACACGACGCACCACCACATCGAGAACGTCATCGAGCGCGGATGGCGCTTCTATGACGAACGGCCCTGGGCCGCAGGCGTCTTCTTCTGGACAGGATTCGACTATCGCGGCGAGCCCAACCCCCTCGCCTACCCCGCCCACGACTCGGAGTTCGGCATCCTCGACTACTGCGGATTCCCGAAGGACGAGGCCTGGTATCTGCGGGCGTGGTGGACCGACGAGCCCGTGCTCCACGTCTTCCCCCACTGGAACCTAGCGGGCCACGAGGGCGAGCCGGTCGACCTCTGGGTCTACAGCAACTGCGACGAGGTGGAGCTGAGCGTCAACGGGCGCCGACTCGGCCGACAGGTGATGCCGCGTGGCGGCCACCTGACGTGGCGCGCCACCTACGAGCCCGGACGCGTCGTCGCCACGGGATATAAGGACGGCCGGCGCATCATGACCCAGACCATCGCCACGACCAAGGCCCCCAGCAGCATCGTCGCCACGCCCGACCGCCACGTCATCACGGCCGACAGGCGCGACGTGGCCATCGTCACCATCGAGCTGCGCGACCAGAAGGGCCGCCGCGTCCCCGATGCCTGCACAGACCTGACCCTCACCCTCGAGGGCGACGGCCGCATCCTCGGCGCCGGCAACGGCGACCCGGCCTACCTGGGCCCCGACCACCCGCGCGAGGCCGACTGCCGCTCCTTCAGCATCCCGGCCTTCAACGGCCTCGCACAGGTCCTCATCCAGTCCGGCCGCTCGCCCTCGACGCTCCGCCTGACAACCACGGCCGACGGTCTCTCCCCCGCCACCGCCGTCATCGCCGCACAGTAAACAACGATTATTTTAAAACAACGAATTAAGACAAATTACACGAATTGTCACGAATTATAACTGATTTCACGAATTGTGATTGATTTCACGAATTATGGATGATTTCACGAATGATAACTGATTTCACGAATGATAATTGATTTCACGAATGATAATTGATTTCACGAATGAAAACAAAGTGAAACGAGTTGAACAACTGAGCGATAGATAATTAAAGACTCCATTAAAAAATATTCACATTATAGAAATGATAGGTATCTATTCAGCGAATCGCGAATCGAACCGCCTTCGGCGGGAAATTTTTCAAAATTTGAAACAAAATTGAACAAAATGGCAAATCTAAACGCACAAGATGAAAAATTTTGAATTAATTTTGAAAAATTTCCAGCCGAAGGCTGCCGTTTCTCAGATTCGCAGAACAGTTACAATGATAGAATCACGATGCGCAGGCGGTACAGGACTTTTCAAAGTAGGCTAAATAATTCGTGAAATCAAAAACAATTCGTGAAATCAAAGACAATTCGTGTCAATTCGTGAAATTCGTCTTAATTCGTTGTTTTAAATAAATTCGTTTAATTCGCTTAATTCGTGGTTAGAAACAAATAAAATAGAAAGTATCGAAGTATGAGAAAAATCATCATGTTTGCCCTCACAGCGCTGTCGGTGCTGGCAGCCGGGGCCCAAGAGACACAAGTAGCACAGGAGCGACTGACACAGTACGTCGACCCATACATCGGGTCCGGAGGCCACGGCCACGTCTTCGTCGGCGCCAACGTGCCGTTCGGGATGGTACAGCTCGGCCCCACGCAGAAGTCGCGCGGCTGGGACTGGACCTCGGGCTATCACTACAGCGACAGCGTCATCGTAGGCTTCGCCCACACCCACCTGTCCGGAACGGGCTGCGGCGACCTGGGCGACCTGGCCTTCTTGCCCGTCAGCGACCCCAGGCAGCGCGAGCTGAAGTTCAGCCACGACCAGGAGACCGTCCGGCCCGGCTACTACCGCCTGCAGAGCGCCGACGTCGACATCGAGCTGACGGCCACGCAGCGCGTCGGATTCCATCGCTACACCTTCCGCCAAGGCCACGGCCAGCTGCTCATCGACCTCAACGAGGGCGTCGGCGACATCCCGATGGTGACCGACCTGCGCCAGGTGGACGAGACAACCATCGAGGGCGTGCGCAAGTCGCGCGGCTGGGCCCCCCGCCAGGAGGTCTACTTCACCGCGAAGTTCAACACCAGCGTGCGCCTCTGGGAGCCGCAGCCCGGCCTGGGACTCGTCGACCTCTACGACGTGCGCCAGCCGCTGCTGATGAAGGTGGCCCTGTCGCCCGTCAGCGCCGAGAAGGCCGTCCGCAACATGGAGGCGGAGCTCAGCGGATGGGACTTCGACGAGACGTGCCGCGAGGCTGACGCGGCATGGGAGCGCGAGCTCGGCCGCATCCGCATCACGACGCCGAACGCCGACGACCGCAAGATATTCTACACGGCGATGTACCATCTGATGGTGGCGCCCTCCGTCTTCTGCGACGCCGACCGACAGTATCGCGGCAGCGACGGCCGCATCTACGACGCCGACTTCACCAACTACACGACGCTGTCGCTATGGGACACCTACCGCGCCTACCACCCCCTCATGACCCTCATCGCCCCCGAGATGCAGGCCGACTGGGCCGAGACGTTCATCAAGATCTTTGAGCAGCAGGGACGCCTGCCCATCTGGCACCTGTGGGGCTCAGAGACCGACTGCATGGTGGGCTCGTCGGCCGTCCCCGTGCTGGCCGACATGGTGCTGAAGGGCTTCGTGCGCAATCCCGAGCAGGCCTTCAGCGCAATGAAGGAGTCGCAGCTCCAGGACGTCCGCTCGCTGGGCCTCCTGAAGCAGTATGGCTACATCCCCTACGACAAGGAGCCCTCGAACGAGACCGTCGCCAAGGCCCTCGAATACTGTCTCGACGACGACGGCGTGGCCCGCGTGGCCAAGCAGCTGCGCAAGGGCGCCGACTACGAGCTGTTCCTCGAGCGCAGCCAGTCCTATCGCCGCTACTTCGACCCCCAGCTGCAGTTCATGCGCGCCGTGGGCAGCGACGGACAGTTCCGGCCTGAGTTCGACCCCATCAAGGTGATCCACCGCGCCGACGACTACACCGAGGGCAACGCCTGGCAGTACACATGGCTCGTGCCACACGACCCGCACGGGCTCATCCGTCTCTTCGGCGGCGAGGAGCCCTTCCTCCGCAAGCTCGACGAGTTCTTCACCGTCGAGGGCGACCTGGGCCCCGAGGCCTCGCCCGACATCAGCGGATTCATCGGCCAGTATGCCCACGGCAACGAGCCCAGCCACCACATCATCTACCTCTACAACTACGCCGGCGAGCCATGGAAGGCGGCACCCAAGCTGCGCCACGTCATGCGACAGCTCTACCACGCCGCACCCGACGGTCTCTGCGGCAACGAGGACGTCGGACAGATGTCGGCATGGTATGTCCTCACCGCCCTCGGACTCTATCAGGTGGAGCCCAGCGGCGGCCGCTTCGTCCTCGGCACGCCCCTCTTCCCCCGAGCCGAGGTCAGCGTCGGCGAAGGACGCACCCTCACCATCACGGCCCGCCACCTGAGCGACCAGAACATCTACGTCCAGTCCGTCCGCCTCAACGGCCGCAAGCACAAGAAGACCTACGTCGACTTCGACATCCTCCGCCAGGGCGGCACCATCGAGTTCACAATGGGCCCGCACCCCTCCAAGTGGGGCACCGACCCCGAGGACAGGCCCTGACAACAGGACAACGGGATTTCTGACATCAAGACAACAAGACAGCAAGAACGGCCAAGCGGGGTCCTATATATTATTTTCAAGGCTTGAAAAAAATATGCCGAGGCTTAATAAAAAATAAAAACCGGGGCTTGATAATAACGGCGGTGGCGGCTCGTCCTCACGGATGGGCCGCCACCTTGATTCTCAATGGCCGCGCCGGTTCTCACGAACAGGCGACAGGCCGCTTTCTTATTAACAAATCAGGGTTCCCGACTGCCACGGATTCCGGCGGGCGTGGCCACATGCGTGCCTCGATGCGCACCGCAGGGCGGGCTGTCAGAGGAGACCCACTAAAATAAAAAAACTTTTTTCGCTCCTACGCCCCGCCGCTTTGACGGGACTTCGGAAAGAAAAACGCCGCGCCGACTATCCTCGCAGACCGTCGGCACGGCGCATTGATCGCTCGACACTACATCGCTGTAGCTGTCGTCATCGTTCGTTCTGACTCTGAGTGCTTACTCCTCGTCGTCGCCCCAGACGGACGAGTGGCGCGAGAGAGCTGCCGAACCGTCTACGCCGTTGGTTTCGTCCACCTCATTGTTGAAGCCATCGGGTGAGCCAGCCAGGATCGTTGCTTTTGAAGTGATCTCCACAACAGCCGTTTCAGGCATCTGATATATCTTTTTCATTGCTGTATTTCCTTTCTTTTTTTAAATTGAATTACGATAATGATGCAAGAATTACTTCATGATGACCTTCTTGCCGTTCACGATGTAGAGACCCTTCTGAGGAGCAGTCACGCGCTGGCCGTTCAGATTGAACAGCTCGCCGTTCTCCTGCAGAGCCTGCACGCTCTCAATAGCCGTCGGAGCAACACCACCGATGGAGTAGGACTCACGAACACCAGCAGCACCCTTTGCAACCTTCAGGTAAGCCTTGCCTGCAGCAATCGTGCCGCTCGTAACCTTTGCGAAGCGAGCATCATCGTCGCCACTCTTAGCGAGGACATAGTAAACGTTCTCTGTGTCTTCCTCAACATTGATGGCAGTAGCCGAGCCCTCGAGGTCGCCCTTAGCGGTCTCGCTGCTTGCGATGGCAGGAATCTCATAAGTGTTGGCTTCGCCCTTCAGCACCACACCAGTATTGGCAGGAACGTCAGCAACCTCCGTCAACGTCACAGTGCTGCCATCCAGCGTAGCAGTGTAGGCCGTCAGACCTTCAACGCCAGAGAAGTCAAGAGGACAATTGGTATAGAGCGTAGCCCAGCCAGCAGCGGTGATGGTGGCAGGAACTGTTATGTCACCAGTACGAATGGCAATGATGATATCGTAGCAGTCAATGGTGTTGTTACCACCTTTCACCAATGTGACATTTCCTGCCTCAGGAATCTCAACATCGGTAATTGTCTTGTCAATCCAAGAACCCTTGCTTCCTATGTTATCAATAGTCGTAACAGTGGTACTCCCAACTGCAATACTCGAACCACGACCTTTATTCTGTGCCTTTACAATAAATGTATAAATACCAGGAGTAAGTGTGACTGAAGAAGTATATGCTTTATTGTTATAGGCAAGTCCATAGGAAGCCCTGACACTGGCATTTTCTGCATCAGTATCATCCAAATCTTCAAAAAGTACAATTGAGCCTCCAGCCAAGTCAACAATACTAAGCGTCTTATTCACGACGGTGTTTGTCGTCAAGGTAACAACATCACGATAATATGAGCCCGAGGTATTGTTTGAGGTCTTATACAAAGCACCTTCTTTCTCAACATACATTCTGAAAGGAACTGTGTAGCTGTCACCAGTGTACAAGCCGGCCACACCGATGTTCTCAGAAGCAATGACATTACCATCATAGGTATAATTCACGACAAACGACTCCACAGATTCTCTTGCCTCTGAGTAAGTGATAGAGACATCGTCAATTGACGAAGTGTTTCCCCAAGAGCCAGATCTTGACCAGTGAGAGAAAGTGAAATTAGAAATGCTAGTAGCATTCGAAGAATAAAAGTCGATAGCGTCAGATGCTGTATATGCACTGCCAATGCTCAATGAGGTAATTTTTAGGGTGTTCATGTTCAGGGTAGCAGAAACAGAGAAAGTCTGATCTCTATTCACACTCTCTTTTACCTTTACATCGTTTACCATTAAGTATTTGTCCTGACCGCAATATTTAATCTCGAGAGCTACGTTAGTGCCATCACCTAATGCAAGTCTAGAATAAGAGCCAGCAGTTCCATTGGCATTATTACTGCCTGTCGCACTACCTGTAGCCCATGTGCATGTAAAAGTAACTTCATTTCCGCTGCCAACTCCCGTAAAAGAAGCTTTGGCATCATAACCTCTAGAATTGCCATTCCATCCAGATACAAGCACAAGTTTTCCATCTGTAACTGTAGCAGACATGTTTTCTGTAGTTGTACCAGTTACGGTAAAACCGTAATCAGAAGGATTTGTTGATTCACCAACAGCCGTAAAATCCTGTGAGAAGGCAGTTGTCTGTGCCCACGCATTCCCTCCGACGCAGACCATTGCAGCGACGAGGAGCGACTTTAATAGTAGTTTTTTTCTCATAATGTTTGTTTTGTTAAATTAGTAAGTAAATAATGAATTGTTTAGTAGCTTCCTTTTGGTTTTATGGTTGTCGGCAGTCAGCTACCCTCTTGATGCGTAGGGGCACAAAAAAAGCGCAGACCTTGCCATATTCTCCGACAGGCCTGCGACAGCCTCTATTCCTCTATGGATTTAGTCTGCGCCAGTAGCGCAAACTCCATGAGGAATAGATATTGCTCGTTATAATCTCTTTTGAGGTCGCAGTTCGTCGGAGAAATTGAGCAAAAGTATGTGGTATTCATGAGAATACGGCGACAAAATTACACTAAAAAAATGAAACGGCAAACGTTTTTCGGGAAAAAGAATCGAAAAAAGCAATTATTCGGATTGTTAGGTCAAAAATCGCGGGGATGCATGGGGATGAAAGAAAGGGCAGCTGACTCACTATCTTTAGTATACGATTTAGGAGGCGACGTGTCCCCACGTCGCACTTGCCGCTGGTGTCACGTGGGGACATGTGACCTCCTTGGTGTCACGTGAGGACACGTGACCTCCTAAATCGTACCAAGTTATTTTTTTACGGTTACTAAAAAGAAATTCGTTTAAATCGTGGTAAGAAGGTCAGAGCAGGTCGAGGCATCGCTCGATGAAGATGCCGCAGAGATGGTCCTCGACGTCGCGGTTGCGGTCGATCATGCGGCTGACGACGTCCATGGCGCGGCGCGTGGCGTCGGCGAGGCTCTGCCCGCCCTCCATCGAACCGATGAGGACAGCAGAGAAGATGTCGCCGGTGCCGTGGAAGAGTCCGGGGATGACGTCGTAGGGGTGGAAGAAATAGTCGTGGCTGTCGCCGTCGTATCCGCACACCTGTGGCTCGCCGTCGACGACGCAGCTGGTGATGATGGCGGAGTGGGCGCCGAGGGCGATGATGGCGTCGAGCAGGCGGCGGGCCTCGTCGCGGCTGACGCCCTCGCTGCGATAGGGGACGCCGCAGAGCAGACAGGCCTCCGTGTAGTTGGGCTTGGCCACGTGGGCCACGCCGACCATGCGGCGCATCAGCCTCACCTGCTCCTCGGTCATGCCGTGGTAGAGGCTGCCGCCGTCGCCCATGACGGGGTCGACGTAGACGGTGCATCCGCGTGCGGCCTGCTCACGGCAGAAGTCGCTGACGAGCTGCGCCTGCAGGGGGTTGAACATCAGTCCGGTGCAGATGGCGTCGAAGCGGAATCCGAGTCGCTGCCATACGGGCAGCGTCTGGCGCATATACTCGGTCGTGTCGAGCCGGGCGTAGTCGCCGTAGTTCAGCGTGTTCGACACGAGCATCGTCGGCAGGTTGAAGGCCGGCAGGCCCATATAGCTGAGGATGGGGAGCATGGCGGCCATGCCCACCTTGCCGTAGCCCGCAATATCATTGATCAGAAGTATCTGCTTCATTTTCTTATTTGTTGAGAAACGAATTGGCACTAATTTTGGAAATAATCCTGAGATGTTTTTTTTGAAACGAATTGGCACTAATTATGGAAAATTATCCTGAGTGTGCCTGAGGGTATCTATTCAGCGAATCTTAGAAACGGCAGCCTTCGGCTGGAAATTTTTCAAAATTAATTCAAAATTTTTCATCTAGTGCGTTTAGATTTGTCATTTTGTTCAATTTTGTTTCAAATTTTGAAAAATATCCCGCCGAAGGCGGTTCGATTCGCGATTCGCTGAACAGTTACGCTTGAGGAAAATTTTTCATAATTAGTGCCTATTTGTTTCCATAATTTATGCTGTGCCCATTAGTTTTCCTGATTCTCTCCGCCGTTTCGTCAGCGGACGGCCCGGAGGTTCTTCTCGAGCTGCTCGGTGGAGCTGGCGCCGACGAGCACCGACGTGACGCCGCGCTGACGGAGGATCCAGCGGAGGGCGTGCTCGGCCAGGGTGCGGCCCTCGGCCTGCGCCTCGTCGTTCCACTGCCGCAGCTGACTGAGCAGCTCGGGGGTGAGCATCTCGTGGCGGAGGAATTTTTCTTTCGCCATGCGCGAATCCTCAGGGATGCCCTGCAGATAGCGGTCGGTGAGCAGTCCCTGCGCCAGGGGCGAGAAGGAGATGAAGCCCACGCCGTGGTCGGCGCAGAAGTCGAGGATGCCCTTCTCCTGCGGCTCGCGGTCGAGCATGTTGAGGCGTCCCTGATAGATGAGCAGTGGGACGTCGCGCTGACGCAGATAGTCGTAGGCCGTGCGCGTGGCCTCGAGGGGCCATCGCGAGATGCCGACGTAGAGGGCCTTGCCGGCGCGGACGATGTCGACGAGGGCCTGTAGGGTCTCCTCGAGAGGCGTCAGGGGGTCATAGCGGTGGGAATAGAACAGGTCGACATAGTCGAGATGCATGCGGCGGAGGCTCTGGTCGAGCGAGGCCATGAGATACTTGCGCGAGCCCCAGTTGCCGTAGGGTCCGGGCCACATGTCGTAGCCGGCCTTGGTGGCGATGAAGAGCTCGTCGCGGTAGGGCCGCAGGTCGTCGTCGATGAGCCGGCCGAAGGTCTCCTCGGCCGAGCCGTAGACGGGCCCGTAGTTGTTGGCCAGGTCCATGTGGGTGATGCCATGGTCGAAGGCATAGCGCACGATCTCGCGGCTGCGCTCGTAGGGGTCGACGCTGCCGAAGTTATGCCAGAACCCGAGGCTGACGCGGGGCAGCAGCACGCCGCTCTGCCCGCATCGCTCAAACGTCATGCCGCTCTCGTCGTAGCGGCCCTCTGCTGCTTGATACATAAGTCGTGAATGATTGATTTGGCTGCAAAGTTACGCATAATATCCCGAACGGCCAAACCGATTCGCGATATTTTCGCACTGCGGGGCCGCTTTGGGCGGGAGGAGGAGGGCCGCGGGGGATTCGAATTTGTCAAACAAATTCGCAATTAACGAAGGGCTGCGCATAATTGGCTGATTATCAGAGTTGTTTGAGATCAGCAAAAAAGAAGCGGCGCTTTTCGATGAGAGAAGTGCCGCTTTTCGATGCGAGAAGCGGTCCTTTTTGAGCCGAAAAGGACCGCTTCTTTTCAAAAGATATGCTCGATGTAAATATTTTTCGGAATCCACGGGCTGGTTCTGAAGCCCGCCGCCAGGGCCTTGCGTGGGCGGCGGCTCAGAGGGGCCAGGCCATCGAGGGGCAGCGGTTCAGAGGGGCATGAGGCCGGGCAGCTCGTCCTGGCCGCGCTGCCAGATGATGGTGCCGTCGGGGGCCTCGATGGACTCGAGGATGACCTCGGTGGGGCCGTCGTCGTCAGCGTCGGTGTTGCCCTGTGGCCGTGCCTGGCGAGAGTACGACAGGCCGTCCATGCCAAAGCCCGACTCGTCGCTGATCTCGTCATAGGTGCGGTCGCTGTACACCTTGATCTCATAGGGAGGGCCTTTGATTGGTTCTTCATCACCTTGGTTAAGGTAATACCATGTTTCCATCTTGATGTGAACAGTCTGTCGTTTCTCGGCAGAGCTGAGGTGCGAATAGCGGGTAAACTTCCAGTGGCCCACGTAGGTGCCGTCAGTGTCCTGTTTGCTTGTCGCCTTTCCTCTTGATGTATTACTAACAAGTTCTCTGACCACCCAGTTGTTTATACTCTGCACACCTTTGACGGACACGCGGCTGTCGACATAGAAGTCGTGACGGTACTTATAGCCCTCATACGTGTCTTCCTTCTCCTCATAATTCGTCGGCACGACTGAAACCAGCGACATGGAGGGCACATGTGAACAGAAGTTGAGTCCCTTGTCCACGATGTGGGGCTTATCCGAGGTAAGTAATGAGAAGCTACTCAGGTAGTAGCACGGCACGGCGGTGTACTCGACGTCCGATTTCAGGTTTTTAATCTTGAAGTGATAGGTCATGCCCTTTTTGACCTCAGAAAAGGAGCCGCCCTCTTCTGCCGTAACGATTCTAACGGTGGAGCTGCCTTTCTTGATCATCAGTGCGGGGTAGTAGGGATACCCTACGCTTGCCATGATGCCTACGCTGTTCAGCGTATACTCGGCATTGAAGTCGAGACTTGTGCCATCCTCACTCCATTGCTTTACGATCTTGAACGAACTGTCCTTCAGCTTGGGGAACCATGGCCACGAGGCACACAGCTTATCAATGGTCCACGGGCCCAACTCAATGCCTGTGCCCCACTCTTCGCTGTCTTCGTCGAGGAAGGACTGAACGTCCTTGTCGTCTTTCATGTCATTGTAGAGTTGGCTGTTCTTCTCGAGAATACCTTTGGCTTCCTTGAGCAGTTTCTGGGCCTCCTCCTTCGTGTTGGCCGATCCGAAGAGGTTCTCCCAGGTGAAGTCAATGACAAACCTTATCCTTCCCCCTACTCTCACGAAGAAGTCAAGACCCTTGGAGGCTGACGCATCCCACGAATCTCCGCTCCTTGGTGGCAAGAATGCCTCGAAGCCAGCCTCTATGTAAGGAATGAGCCTGACGGAGATGACTTTGCCGTAGATGCCAAAGCCTAAGATGAGACTGGCCCTGATGGAGATCGAGCCACTCAACTCAGTGTCGACCGACCATGGCTGGTTGATGAGCACTTTCTCTTCCTTCTTGCACGTCATGTTGTAGATGTCGACGGTGTAGGTGTATTGCGTCTTCTTGTGCTTCGAGAAAACTAAGCTGGCATTCACACTAAGGCTGACGGAGAACTCGATATCCATGAAGAAGACGATCACCACCGGACCGATTGTAAATGGCTTGCCTCTGACAGGATGGAACGCCTTTATTTTCTTCCCGACCTTTGTTTCCATTCCGCCAGAAAGGGTGAGGCGCACCTCATTTTGTTCTTCGACGGTCTTAATCATCTGGAAGACCATGTTGTCAAGACTGAAGTCGTCGAAATTCATCTGCGTGGTGATGCTATAACTGTTTTTTTCGGCTTCCATCGAGACCGCCAGAGAAGCGCCAAATGAGAGGTCGAAGGTATAGCCCCAGTTGATTTTCGCATAAAACTTACAGCCGGAGTCGGTGAACGTCACGCCGGCACCATCCTCGCTGTCGTCGGCACGTGTGCGGGCTCCGGCTTCGACGCTCTCTTCCTCGCCGTCATCGGGGTCGGGAAGGACGTAGTAGGTCTCCTCCTCGGTGGTCATCACTTCGCCGTCGATGTCGAGGCGCGAGTAGATTTCCTTCAGGCTGCAGGCCGTCCCAAGAAACTTATAGACGCCGTCCTCCTTGAAGCGATTCAGCAGCTTGTGGTTGCAGCCCCAGTCGAACTTGTCGGTGACGCCGCTGACCAATATCTCGCCCGGCACGGGCAGCAGTTCCTCGGGTGTGTCAAGCCGATAGTGAATCTCGACGAGGGCGTTGATCTCGTCGCGTTGCACGTAGACGATGTACTGCTGGTCGCGCTCGGTGAGATAGCGCACGCCCTCGCGGAACTGGTAGGTCACCTCGCAGTCGCCGTCCTTGACGGTGACTGGCGTGTCATAGCCCTCGCCCGTCTGCACGGGGACATCCTTGAACTCCAGAGAGCCGTCGTCCTCTTCCTCGATGAAGAGGTTGCAGGAGACCATCGTCATGGCCGCCGCAAGCATCAGCATTATCTTTTTCGTCGTCATAGTCTACTCAATAATTCGTTTAATTCGTGGTCGGAAGCACTATCCGGAATTCGTTTAATTCGCTTAATTCGTGGTCAGAAGAAACGCGTCAGTCGTAGATCTCGACGACGGTCGTGTCGGGAAGCTCGATGATGGGGTTGTCGTCGACGGGCTCGACGTCGGGCTCGTACTCCTCAGCGTCGTCGCCGAGGACGAGGGGATAGAGGTGGGTCAGCTCGCCGTGCATCTCGCCGTCGAAGGTGAAGACATCGGGGAAGAGCTCGGCGCGGGCCTGGCCGCGATAGTAGCAGCGGAGGCGCACCTCGTCGCCGCCCGTGAAGGGGCTCCAGACGCGCATCTCCATGTAGTCGATGCCGGCGCGGCGCTTCATCTGGCCGATGCCGCGCAGCTCGTCGCCGACGAAGGCCGCGATGATGTAGGGCTGGGCGTTGTCAGTGGTCAGGCGGGTGCCGTGGACGTCGACCGAGGCATAGATGACCATGTCATAGGGATAGTTGCCCGGGGCCATGTAGATTGCGGGCATGACGTAGACCCAGCACGTATCGCGCAGACGGTCGATGGTGGTGAATGCGAAGGCGCGCGTCAGTCCCTCGCTCAGCGCCACGAGTGTGTCGTTCTCGAAGGTGGCTATCGCGTCGTCCTCGGAGAGCCAGAAGACGGCGTTGTTCGACAGCTCCTCGGGCGAGAAGTCGACGGGTATGGCGTAGTGGTCGCCGACGACCATGGTGACGACCTGCCGCTTGAGGCTCATCTCGCCGGCCGTGACGGGCGAGCTGGTGTTGAAGTCGTAGAACTCGCCGCAGGCTGTGAGCAGCAGCACGAGGAGCAGCGTGGCCACTGGCCCTCTGGTTGTGATTCGTCGGATGTTCATATCGCGTATTGGGTTTGGTTCGTGGTTTTTTCCCCCGCGACGGAATCGCGGGGCACACTGAGAGTTACTTGTCGCGCGTGATGGTGACGACGTTGGAGGGCTGGCTCTCGCGGCCGTCCTCGAATCGCATCAGGACGTAGTAGTCGGCCGTCTCGCCGGGGCGTAGCTGGCGGTCGGTGTACTCCGTCTCGTAGACGTCCATCTGGTAGCGGAAGCGCTTGTCGCCGGGGCCCTTGCGGAAGACGCAGTAGTAGTAGGGCGTGGCGGCCATGCGCTGTGGCACGTCGCCGTGGGTCCAGGTCAGTCGGGCCACGTTTTCGTGGCCGACCCATGCGCCCTGCAGGGCGACGTCGATGTCGAGGGTGCGCAGTCCGCGGTGGAGCCAGCTGACGGCGAGGCTCTGCGAGGTGTAGGGCGACGAATTGACCGACTCGATCATGTAGTAGTAGCGCTGTCGGCGGTCGTAGGGCGGGTCGTCGTCGATGGTGATCGTGTAGTTATGCTGTCGCAGCGAGTCGGCGTCGTAGCGGCCGATGAGCTCCCAGGGACCGTTGTCGCCGAGGCGTCGGTAGGCCATGTGGTAGAGCATGTCGGCGTCGGTGCCGACGACCCATTCCATGTGCATGCCCTTCTCGTCTGAGTGGCTGGAGGTGTCGAGGTGGGGCTGTGTGGGCGGCGAGTCGTGGGGTCGCACGACGCGTATCCACGGGCACCAGTCGCCGAAGTTGTTCGAATAGTCGACGGCGCGCACCCGGTAGTAGATGTACTTCTGGTTGACGTCGAGCACGAGTGTGTCGGCATACTGTGGCACGCGCACCTGGGCCTTGGTCAGGAAGGGATGCGTCGAGTCGTTGGCGAAGGCGACGTCCCAGTAGCTGACGTCGTCGTCCAGTGGATTCTGCTGCCACGAGAGGAGCACCACGCCGATGCCGTCGACATAGTCGTTGGCAGCGAGCGAGTCGGAGGGCTCGGCCGTGGCAACCGTGTCGGCCGTCGCCTCCATCTCGGCGAGGGTGCGCACGGGCAGGACGTAGGCCTGCAGCGAGTCGGGCGGTGCGGGCGCACGATAGTCAGTCAGGTTGATCTGCTGCATGAGCGAGCGGCTCTCATTGCCTGTCTGGTCGTAGGCGCTAACGACGAGCATGCCGGTCCGGCGGCCGGTCATGTCGATGGTGAAGACGGTGTCGGTCGGGGCGATGATCTCGTCGTTGAGCGTGATCCACTCGCCCGTGGTGTTGCGCATGTCATGGTAGTTGACGACGTAGCCGACGAGGTCGGGCTCCAGGTCGGGCTTCTCCCAGATGATGTGGGCGATGACGCGGGCCATCGGGTCGTCGTCGTCGGGACGCTCCACGACGACGCGCTTGAGCAGGGGCGCCGACGGCGGCTGGATGTCGGGCACCATCACCTCGTGGGCTCGCGTGGGCATGGTCAGGTCGCCGAAGGCATCGTAGGCAAGGATGCGATACTCCCACAGTCCGAGGTAGGGGACGCTGTCGCCCAGCAGACAGTAGTCCTCGCCTTCGGGCTGCTCGACCATCGAGACGTAGGGCTTCAGGCTGATGCGCTCCCAGGGGCGGTCGAGGTGCTCGCCGTCGAGCGTCATCGTCTGGCGCCGCTCGATCTCGTAGCTCGAGTGGAGGTCGTCCCACCAGCCGATGGTCAGCGTGCCGGGCAGCGAGAGCGAGTCGGTCATGCGGGGATTGAACACCTCGGGCTGGTAGGGGCGGCAGTCGACACCCTCGACGACGCCGGGCTCGAAGATGAGGCGTCCGCCGTTCTCCCATCGCGTGGGCTGGACGTAGTAGTCGTAGGTGACGCCGGGCTCCGCAGTGCGGTCGGTCAGCCTGACGGCCATGTCCTCGGCCAGGTCCTTGCGCCACTCGGCCACCATCATGGCGAGGGCATAGGTGATGTCCTGCTCGGAGTTGAGGTCGAGGTTGTGGGTCATCGTGCCGGGCTTCGACTGCTTGTAGTTTTCGGCCTCGCCGTAGAGCAGTCCCTGGGGCACCAGCGCCAGCGAGTCGTCGGCTGCATACTTGGCCCGGAACTGTTCGAGCGTGAGCGGCTTCAGGGCGTAGGCCAGCGTGTCGACCTGCAGGGGATTGAAGTTGCTGAGGTCAGACGGGTCGGCAGGCAGCTCGCGGTGGCTCACGCGCAACACGTTGACCCCGAAGTCGGCCAGATACTTATACGACACCCAATCCTCGGCCAGCCAGCGCAGCACGATGCTGTCGCCATAGCTGCGGGTGAGCAGCCGGATCTTGGTGGTGACGAGGGGCAGCTGGCGCTCCCGCATGACGGTGGCGTAGGGGTTGACCCCAGAACCTGTGGTGACGGTGCTGTCGTTCTGCTGGGCGCCGGCAGTGAGGCCGCCGGCCAGCAGCAGTGCGCTGATGATAACAGACTTATAGTTCATGCTCTTCCTTGTTTCTCCTTGAATATTGTTTAATATGTCGTGATGGTGCCGGTGGTACCCTCGACGAAGCCGATGTTCTTCAACCATGTGGTCACGTTCGCCATGCTGGACTTGGGCACCTGAACGGTGAGACCCTTGACCTGCGAGAAGCCGCTGCTGCGGTCGGTGGCATTGTCGGTGCGGAACATGTTGCTCACCTTCAACTGGGTCATGGCCGTGCAGTTGCCGAAGATGAGGCGTATGACGGTCACCTTCGAGGTGTTGAAGCTTGAGAGGTCGAGCGACTTCAGGTTCTTGCAGTTGTAGAACATCTGCAGCATCGACTCCACCTTCTGGGTGTTGAACGACGTGAGCGTCAGGCTGGTCAGCGAGCTGCAGGCCTGGAACATCATCTTCATGCTCGTCACCTGCTGGGTGTCGAACTTACTGACATCGATGCTGGTGGCGGCCGAACAGTTGGCAAACATCAAGCTCATGTCGGTCACTCGCGACGTGTCGAAGTTCTTCACATCGGGTTTCCACAGTGCATTGCATGAGTAGAACATGCAGCTCATGTCGGTCACGTTCGACGTGTCGAAGTTGCCCGTCGGGATGGAGGTCAGGGCCTTGCACTGATAGAACATGTAGCTCATGTTGGTGACCTTCGACGTGTTGAAGCTCGAGAGGTCGAGCGAGGTCAGGGCGCTGCAGCTGCGGAACATGCCGCTCATATTGGTCACTTTCGACGTGCTGAAATTCGAGAGCTTCAGCGACGTCAGCTTGTTGCAGCCCGAGAACATGTCGGCCATGCTGATCACCGCCGCGGTCGAGAAGTTGCTCAGGTCGAGCGACGTCAGCGAACTGCAGTCCTTGAACATGCCGGTCATCGAGATGACCCTCGCGGTGTACAGACCGCCCAGCTTGAGCGTCTTGAGCGACTTACAGCCTTCGAACATGCCGCTCATGTTGGTCGTCATCGTCGACTTGAACTCCGACATGTCGAGCTGTGTCAGCGCGCTGCACCCGCGGAACATGTAGGTCATCAGGGTGGCACGCTCGGAGCGGGCATGCTGCAGGCCGGTGACCGACACGAGCTTCGAGCAGCCGTCGAACCACGAGCCGAACGACTGCGGATAGTACTGGTTGTTGGTGCCGGGCTGGTCGTCGAAGGTATCGTCGAAGACGACGCGGGTCACCTTGTTTTTCACCGTGGCGACCCACTTGGGCGCTACGCCGTAGTTGACCGACGTGCGCATCACGTCGTCGCCGCTCCAGACGGCCGTCACCTTCTGGCCGTTGAAGGTCTCGCCGACGGCATAGAGCCGCTTGCGGGCGAAGGTCAGCGTCGTGTTGCCCTCGGTCCAGATGGCCTCGGTGACAACATCATACTCGTCGACGATAAAGCCATGGGTGCCCTCCACGAAACCTAAGTTATTAGTAAAGTTCGTGCGCGTCTTGCTCGCATAGCTCTTGGGCGCCTTCACCTCGAGGTTGGTCACGCCGGTGAAGGCATTGGTGGCCTTGGGCGACACCTTGTCGAAGAGACCCAGATAGTTGAGCTTCAGGTCGCGCAGCTTGGTGCATCCGCTGAACAGGCCGTCGGCACGGGTGACATTGGTCGTGCGGATGTCGGCCATGTCGATGGTCGGCAGACTGCTGCAGCTGGTGAACATATAGACAACGGTCTCCAGTTTCGGCATGCTGCCCAGGCCCTTCAGGTTGACCGAGGCCAGGTTCCTACAGCCATAGAACATGTAGCCAAGGGTGGAACACTTGTCGAGCTTGAAGTGGCTCAGGTCGACCGTCGTCAGGCTTGAACAACCTTGGAACAACGACATCACTGACGTCACCTCCGACGTGTTGAGAAACTCCATGCCGCTGATGGTCGTCAGGGCGGTGAAGTTCCTGAACCAGGTCGCCAGCCGCACGGGCTTCACGCTGGCAAACGTCGGGTCGAAGACGACGGTCTTGACCACGCCGGAGCAGGCGGTGAGCCAGGGCGCCGGGTTGGGCGAATTCTCAACGCTGCTGCCGCTCCACACCTGAGTGACGTCGGCACCGCGGAAGCGCGTCGTCACCTGCGGACCGTAGCAGAAGGTCAGCGTCGCGTTGTCCTCAGTCAGGATGGCCTGGGCCACGGGCTGGGGCTCGCTGGTGTAGAAGTTGCCGGTCTCACCCTCCGTGAAGCCCATGTTCTGGGTGAACTTCGTGCGGATGGCTTCGAGTTGGGCCTCGGGCACGATGACGGCCAGAGAGCCCACGTTCTTGAAGGCATCCCAGCCCGTGCTCGTCAGCTTGTCGAAGGTGAAGTTCTGGCCCAGACGGAGCTTCGTGAGCGACGTGGCGCCGCTGAACATGCCGAGGGCCTGGGTGACGGCCTTGGTGTCCATCTTCGTCAGGTCGAGCTCGGTCAGGCTGCTGCAGCCGCCGAACATCGACGACATCATCGTCACGTTCCACGTGTAGAAGTTGCTCAGATTGAGCGTCTTCAGACTGCTGCAGCCGCTGAACATGAAGCCCATGTCGGTGATGCGGCGGGTGTCGAACGTGCTGAGGTCGAGGTCGGTCAGGCTGCTGCATCCATAGAACATGAAGCCCATGTCGGTCAGCTCGCTGATGTCGAACGTCTTCACGCTCAAGTTCTTCAGCTTGGAGCAGCCTGAGAACATGCTGTTCATGCTCTTCGCCTTCGAGGTGTTCAAGTATTCCAGACCGTAGATGCCGGTGATTTTGCTCATGCCGTCGAACCAGCGCTTCAGGCTGCGCGGGACGATCTGCTTGAACGACTCGTCGATGACGACACGATTGACATTCGAGGCGGAGTAGCCCGACCATCCGGGACTGTCGGTGTTGTAGACCTCGTTGCCGGACCAGATGCCGACGATCTCCCTGCCGTTGTAGGTGTCGCCAACCTTGTAGGCCTGCTTCGAGCTGATGAAGTCGAGCTCATAGCCGCTGCCGTACTTGACCTTGAGCACCTTGGCCGGATAGAGAAGGATGAGGTTACGGTAAGCCGAAAGCTGGCTGGTGATCTTCTCGCTGATATCGTAAGGCAGATAGATGGTGCATTGGTAGGGCAACAGATAGAACATCGTGTTGCACGTCTTCAGACTTTCAGAGCTGAGGCTCGACAGGTCGAGCAGCTTCATGGCCCGGCAATTGTAGAAGGCGTTCAGGAATTCCGTGGTCTTGGGCGTGCTGAACAGCGGCATCTCGATCTCCTTGAGCGATGAGCAGTCCTTGAACATCCCAGCGATGGTGGTCAGGCTGCTGCCGTCCATGTTGCAGGTCAGGTCGTAGACATCCTCCAAGGCCGAGCATCCCTCGAACATGGAGGCCATCGACGTGACGTTAGCCGTGTTGAACGTGCTCTTGCAGTCAATACGCGTCAACTTGGAGCACTTCATGAACATCTCCTTCATGTCGGTGACTTTGTCGGTCTCGAAGTAGTAGTCGAAGCTGAGTCTGGTCAGACTGCTACAGCCCTTGAACATGGCCCGCATGTCCTTTACGTTCTTGGTGTTCCAGTTGTAGGTGCCGACCGAAGTCAACGCGGTGCATCCCTCGAACATGCCGCTCATCGTCGTCACATTGTCGGTCTGGAAATAGCTTGCCTCGCTCAGGTCGGTCAGCTTAGAACAGTTGCGGAACATGTAGTCCATCATTTCCGTCTTCTTGGTGTTCAGGTTCTTCAGACCCTCAATCTTAGTAAGGCTGCGGCAACCGTCGAACCAGAAGTTCATATACTTGGGCGACTGCTTGAAGCTCGGAGCAAAGATGATCTCGCTGATGAGGCTCTTCACCGACTTCCACTTCACCTCGGCCGCGTTGAGCACGTCGACACCGCTCCAGGCGTCGATGACCTTGCCCGTCAGGCCGGTGTCGCCAATCTTGATGAAGTTGTTCTTCTTGTCACTGTACTTCACAGAGGCATTGAGGAACGCCAGATAGTGCTTCTCGGTGCTGGTCCCGCTGTTCGTGGTGAAGTAGACGGCCTGCACGTTCTCGCTGTAGTTCATGGACTTATTGCCCGGTATCTGCTCCTTGATGCGGTCGTCGAGGTCATAGTTGATGTAGGCCGTCAGAGCTTCGGGCACGTTGGTGAACATGTTGCTCAGCGACTCCCGGTACTTGACCTGAGGAATGAACTCCTTCAGATTGATGTACTTCAGCGAGGTGCAGTTGTTGAACATACCCTCGGTATTGCCCACGTCGTAGGCCACGAAGTCGTTCAGATAGAGATGGGTCAGGCTCGTGCAGCCGGCGAACATTCGGTGGGTAGAAGACAGTTTGTCGGACTGTAGGGTCTTCAGGTTGAGGGTTTTCAGCGAGGAACAGTTCATGAACATGTAGGACATGTCCTCGACTTTCGCCGTGGTGAACTTGTCGGGGTCGAAATAGATGGACTGGAGGGCCTTGCACCCAGCGAACATCTGATACATGCTGGTCACGTTCTTCGTGTTGAAGCTGCTAAGGAAGATTTTTTCCACTGCATCACAACCAGCGAACATGGAGGCCGTCAACGTCACCTTCTCCGTGTCGAAGCTCCTCAGGTCGATGGTGGTCAGCGCCTTACAGTTAAAGAACATATACGACATGTCAGTCACCATCGCCGTGTTGAGTTTGTTGAGCTTGACGTAGTCCAGCTTCTTACAGTTGTAGAACATGCGCGACATGTCGGTCACCTTCTCCGTGTTAAGGTTCTCGAGGCCCTCGATGCGGACCAGGTGAGAGCAGCCCTTAAACCAGTCTTTCAGCGAACGCAGGTCGGCGTCCTTGAACGAGGCGTCGATGACGACACGCTCCACATCCAATGAAATCGTATTTTTCCAGACGGCATCCTTAACGTCGTTGTCGTACCAGATGGTATCTATGGGCGCACCGTTCTTGTAGATGATAGGCGCATCGACGGACTTCTCGTACCTCTCGCTGCTGTACGTCAGGTAGAGCGTCTTCTGTGAAGAGCTCCAGAGGGCCTGCGGACGCTTCGTGTCGTAGGTGCTCTCCATCGTGGCGGCCACGTCGACCAGTTCGTCGTAGACTTCGCCCATGGAGCTGGCACCGGCGACGCCCGTCAGGTTGACAATACTTGAGCTGGGTATTCCGCCGAGACCATTGACCACGGTGTACAGCCCTGTCGACACGTCGTAAGCATTGACGCGATACATCAGGGCCTGCATGCCTGAGACGTTCTTGAGGGCCGCACTGGCATTGAAGTCGTCCCACTGCACCTCGCGGCTCGTGTTCGACGGTGACATGTAGGCGTAATTGTACATCGAGTGGCTGGCATGGCGCGAGAATACCTCTGGGTCGAGCTGGTAAGCCTTGTAAGCATGCTGGCTGGGATCAGTACCCATCAGTCGCCAGAAGGCCACGTTAGAGACCCATGACGGCCAGCGTCCCTTCGGCGTGTCGTCCTGACCGACGGATGTCTTGAAGGTCCGGCTGTGCTTGTCAAGACTCTTGCCCTGATAGGTAGCTCCGTCGCCACCGAAGCAGTCGCCGAAGATGAGCGGCAGCTGGTAGTATGGAATCCTGACGTTGACACCTCGGTCGGTCACATTGATATATTGTCCGCGGTGCAGGTTGTTATAGTCTTTTACGTAGTTGTCAAAAGGATCATTGAAAGAAAGTTCGGGATACTTTTGTGTAATGAAGTAACGGTATGCAAATAGGCGCCAGAGTTCAAATGCCTCTTCTTTCAACTTGCGGCCAAGCTGCTGTGCCACGCTGTAGGGAGCGATGAAGTCCATGGCCATGTCTTGCAGACAGTAGCGGAAGTCGGTGTAGCGGTGAACGCTGAGGGGGGTCACCGTGCAGGCCTTGCCGTCCTGGTTGTTCACGGTAGGTCCGCCGATGCTCTTCATCGTCTGCGGCAGCGGATAGTAGGGCTGCATGATGTTGGAATTGGCCGGGGCAGCGGACCCTACGCCGTAGTTCCAGTCGTCCCAGGTGGTGTACATCTTGTCGCGGGTGACCATGAGGCCTTGCTCGCCCTCGGGGTTCTTCAGCATCTCACAGTTGACCACCGTGCCGTTGTACTCATAGATGAGCGACTCTGAGGCAAAGGGTATGTAGGCGTCGTCGAAGGCATACTTGTCTATCTTGCGGTCGCCGATGAAGGTCCAGCAGCCCAGGTAGGCGAAGTAGAGGTACGGATCGATGAGACGATAGACCTTGCCGTTCAGTTTCTGGCCGTCCTCCCAAATCCATATGGCGTCTGTACTTAGATTACTGTTCTTTTGAGAATTATAGTAGTTCTGATAGCCGAAGGTGGGCGACTTGGTCGGACGGGCACCGACGAAGGGCTCCGAGTAGGGCAGCACCTTGCCCGTGACGGCCTGGTCGGTCGACAGATACCAGTTGTCGGTCAGTTTGGGAGTGCCGCTCCAGTTGCTCACGGGAACGCTGTGAGGCGCCGAGGCGAGCCACAGGTCGACGAGGCTGAAGGTGCTGTCGCGCAGTTCGACGCCTCTCTTCGACGGCACTTGGTACTTATAAGTGTACTGCAGCTCGAGGTGATAGACCTCGTTCTCGAAGCTGTAGGTGCGACCGCCGCTCAGTGCCTTGGAGTAGTCGTTGGCAAAGACGCTGACACTGCTGAAGGCCGATGCGGGCTCTAGGTTGAAGCAGTTGCCGTTTTGCAGCAGCCGGACGTCGCGCGTCTGGGCTGCAGCGACGGGCTTCTCCAGGTCGTCGGCATGATAGGGCGTGAGCACCCACTTCATCTTGTTCTCGCTCAGGCTGCCGCGCAGGTCGCGGTTGAGGGCGATGGTGGGGTGCATGATGTCGCCGTAGTAGGCCGTGGTGAGACCTTCGCTGCTGCTCTTCACCTTCGTGCCGTCGACCGAGGGATAGGCCAGCGCGACGTAGGGCTCGAGGTTGCGCAGCGAGTCGCCGATGACGCGGTCCTCCTCGTTGCTCTTGACGCGGAAGAACCAGACCTTGTCCTGGCGCCACTTGATGTAGTGATACTCCTGGTCGCCCTCCGAGTCGAAGTAGTCGACCCATACGCGCTTGCCGTTCATGATCTCGTAGGCATTGCCTTCGAGGAAGAGGGCATAGCTGTGGCCGGGCTGCAGGCCCATGCCGGTGAGGTGGAAGGTGGTGCCACGGTCTTCGCGGAAGCTGACACTGTTCTCCACGGGCATGATGTAGGAAGCCTTGTAGGTGTTCTTATCAATCGTGACCGTGTTCTTGTTCAGGATCTCGTTCATGTGCGAAGCCCACGTGGTGCTGCCGTGCAGCAGCCGCTCTTCCTGGCTGTTGATGTCGCTCGACTTCATGACGACGTTGCTCTCTGACACCGTCTTGGCTTTGTCTGAGAAGACGGAGGCCACCAGGGAGTTGAGCGTCTGATAGTAGTAGCCGCGCGAGCGGGCATTCTGCTCGGCCTGCGACTCGGAGATGGCGCCCAGCTCCTCGTAGAACTGCTGGGGCGTCAGTCCCGGCTTGTTCTTCACGATCGAGGTGGCCGTCGTGCCGAGGTCGAGCAGGCGCACGCCCATCTTGGTGTTGGCCTGGTTGAGGTTCTGGTCCATGTCGAAGACGTAGGTGCGGCTCGACAGGTGGTTGAGCAGCGAGTCCTCCTCGACGTCGACCTCCTTGGCCAGCTCGGCCTGATACGACGGGTCGACCAGCCGGAAGTGGCTGCCCAGCGAGGCGTTGGTGGTGAAGACGAGGCGGTTGGCGTCGTGCTGCGAGATGGCAAACTCGGGCCGGTAGAGGGCCTCGTAGAGGCTGTCGGAGCCGAGGCTGACGTCACTGAAGAGCTCGAAGCCGTCGATGGCGTTGCCGAGGAAGGGCACGCAGTGGTCGCCGGCTGAGAATCCGAATTTCTTGTTTATTTTGACCAGTCCGGCCAACAGGCTGATCTTCACACGGGCCTGACCCTCGACCCACGACGGGTTGGGCAGGCCGCACTCGAGCACGCCGCCGATGCCGGCGTAGAGCAGCTTGATGCGGGTGTCGATGAGTCGTCCGATCTTGATGTGCAGGCCCAGCTCAGCTTCCAGGAAGGCATAGAGCTGACCCATGGCATACCATCCGTTCTTACCCATCTGGGAGCGGGTGTTGACGCAGACGGCATTCGAGCCGTAGTGGACGAAGGCTGCGTCGAAGCCGACCATGCTCTCCAAGCTGCCGTAGAGCAGTCCGAGGTCGAGACCGATGTCGCCCCAGGCCGAGGCGCCGACCATGACGCCACCGTCGACGTTGCCTTCCTTCAGCAGGTTCTTCACGGCCTTCGAGCGCGAGCGCTCCGCCTTCTGCAGGTCGGCGTTCATGTCGGTGTTGGCGTTCTTGTGTCCGGTGAGGAACTCCTGAATCTTCGCCGGGATGGGCGGCAGCTGGCCGTTGTCGGGCAGCTCGTTGCCGAGGCAGAGATAGCCGTTGGCGCCGATGTCGGCCCAGCAGATGCTCTTGCCCTCAGTGCCAAACTTCAGCAGGGTGTACGAGCAGCGCTTGTCGACGGCCGGCTCACCCAGGTAGAGGTGCCACTTGGGCGTGGAGTATGCCTCGCCGTTGCGCACCCATCGGATCATCAGCTCGAGCGAGATCTTCACCTTGCCGGCGGTGATGCCCGTCGAGGCCTTGGGCTGCGTCACGTTGGAATCTTCGGTCTGGTCTTCGGCGGCCACACCGTCGTCGTTGGCCTTATAGTCGCCCGAAATCTGCTTCAGACCCTGCCGTGGGGCCTCGGTGATGCGCTTGTAGACGCCGTCGACCTCTTTCTGGAATTCGTCGAGCTTGCCCTTGATGCTGGCCAGCGAGCTGTTGAGCTCGGCAATACGGCCGACGATGTCGCTGGTGTCCCATCCGGCCTCAACGGTGATGTTGAGCGTCAGATAGCGGTTCAGAGTCTTGCCCGAGGTGTTCTTCACGTTCTCGTAGACGAGTGAGGCCTCAGCCTTGACGATGCCGCCGATGGCATTGACCTTGCCGTCGAACATGAACGTGGAGAGACACTTGTTCTTGCGGTCGTAGACCACGAGCAGGTCGAGGTCGGCGTTGAGTGTCTCCTTGCCGGCCGACGTGTTGAGCCCCAGGCCCATGGCCACGCCGATCATGCCGTACTGTCCGACGGGCTCGCCGCCGAACTTGTCCTTATCTGTGTCGCTGCCCTTCGTCGGACGGCAGTTGAAGTAGAAGCCGCCGCTGATGCGGTTGATGACGAGCGGGTCGATGCGTATGCCGGTATTGCTCTCAAGCGACACCTTGAAGTAGCCCCAGGAGTACGACGACTTGTCCTGTGTGGTCAGCGTCTCGTTGGCCTCCTTGGCGTCAGCATCCATCTCAGCCCGCTCGTCGGCCGTGACGGTCCAGCTCTTGTCGCTCTTGTAGTAGCCGCCTTCGCAGTTGACGGAGAAGAGGCCGGTAATCTCGATGTCGAGGCTGCCGGCGTAGCCCTTCTTATCAGCATCGTCTGACACCTTGAGCGAGCCTTCGAGCTTGAGGGCTGAGAAGTCGAGCGACAGGGCGGCCTCCTTGAACTCCACCTTGCCATTCGACAGCGACCAGTCGGCCACGCCGCTGCCCGTCTTGTCAAGGTTCGAGGTGATGCCGATGCCGGCCGTGGCCTCGATCTTGTCGCCGATGAGTCCGATGGTGCCGGTGATGTCGAGCGACAACTTGTTGCCTGAGAAGCCGAAGTCGAACTTGTCGAGCGAGAACGAGAAGGATCCGATCTTCTTCTTTTCTGAGGCCAGCGACCACTCGCCGTAGTGGAAGTAGCAATTGTCGCCGAGGGTCAGCTCCTTGCCCTCGACGAGGATCTTGCGGCTCTTGTGGGCACTCTCCCAATCCTGTTGTGCCTTGGCATTCTTGCCGCGCAGGCCCGTCTTCTCGTCTTCCTCATAGGCGAGGGTGAACTTCTTGACGTTCGACAGGCGCAGCTTAGAGAAGTGGATGCCGGGCAGGGTCAGGTCGAGCGGCAGGTCCTTGGTGATCGACTTGATGGTCTCGTTGACCGAGCTGGCCCCGGCAATGGTGACGTCGCCGGCCATGCAGAGCTCCACCTCGGTCTTGGTCTCCATCTGTCCGCCCACCTCCTGGTCCTCGGCCTCGAGGAGGAAGTAGGTCTGGTTCTGGAGCAGGGTCAGGTCGGCCACGAAGCAGTTCATCTGCAGGTCGCCGACCTGCTCGCACTTGAAGATATAGGCGTAGCGGTTCTTGTCGCCATAGTCCTGGCGCGTGTGCTTGATCTTCTCGTATTCGCCGGCGACGGGCACACCATTCTTGTCGCGCTTCTGCACGTAGGTGTAGTATTCCTCAGTCTTCGAGGGGTCGGTCAGGTGGCGTATCTCGCAAGTGTAGTTGACGTCGGTCTCGACGTCGTCCTTGTCGTTGTCCTTGCCTTTGCCGTCGGTCTTGATGCCGGCTTTTTCATTGGCCTTTTCAGCGGCCTTCTTGCCGAAGAGGGGCACGCCGAAGCCGCCGTGGATGGTGCAGTTGTCGAAGTTGTTCTGGACAATGTCGACGTTGACGTCGTCGATGTTGAATCGCCAGCCGCCGGCCGATCCGGTCTTAGCCTCGAAGATGTTGCTAGCCGAGATGCGGCAGGTGACGCCCGAGGCGTCGAGGAGCATGTCCTTCATGTCGAGCTGCAAGCCCTCGTCGCCCTTGCCGAAGACATACCACTTGGGGAAGCCCACGCCGATGTCCTTGACATAGAGGCCTTGCCAGGCGGCCCAGTCGGTCTTCACGTAGGAGCCGACCTTCGACGGGTCGTAGGTCTTGTTGAGGCTCGACAGGGCCACCATCTCGCGGTCGTTGCGCTCGTAGGAGTGGTCGTAGACGATGGCCTGGCCGGGCTTGAAGGTCCAGCCGGGCAGGTCGCGCACCTGGAAGTCGCTCATGGTGATGGTGCCGATCCAGTCGCCCCAGTTGCCCTCGATGACGGCCTTGAGGTCGCAGATGGGCTCGACGTCCTTCTGCACCTTGCCGTCGACGACGCGGTCGAGGTTGGGGATATGCATGGCCACCTCGATGCCCAGCCCGTCGAACTCGTCGTCGCGCCACTGGATGAAGCAGCCGTCAGTGGGGTGCAGCGGCTCCATGGGTGCCTTGAAGGTCATGTCGAAGTCGCTGTCGGGGTCGGTGATGGTGAAGTTGCTGAGCAGGGCCAGCGAGCCGTCCTCGGGGAAGAAGCGGTCTTTCTGGATACAGAGGGCCGGGGCGCCGAAGACGAGCACCTGGTTCTTGGTCACCTGCGTCTTGGGCAGCACGTACTCGCCGATGACGTTCATGATGGCGCCCGTCGGCTTGTAGACAATGTTGTGGATCTGCAGCGAGAAGTCCTCGGGCAGCTGCTTGGCAATCGTGTCGGGCAGCTGCACAGGGAAGTAGAGGTCCATCCACTCGCCCTGCTTCCACTTGTCCCACTGGTTCTGGCCTTTCTTGTAGTAGCTGTAGTACTTGCCCATCGAGAAGCTCTCGGCCACGCTGTTGACCATGCCGTCGGCATCTTGGCTCACCTTGTCGGCGACGTCCTGGGGCAGCGTGTTCCAGAAGTTGTCGATGCCCCAGTCGCTGAACAGCGAGTCGATGGCCTGCTCGGTCGTGTACTTCTCGTCCTCGCTGAGCCACTCGCCGCCCTTCGGGTCGGGGTAGGTCTTGCACTTGCCTGCGAAGACGACGTTGTCGGTGTTGACCATGAGGTCGTCGAACTTCACGGCCACGCGCAGCTTCATCCCGCCGGGGGTCCAGCTGATGAAGCCGGTGCCCTTGAGGGCATGGCTGCTCTTGTCCTGCTCGACGTCGCCGTTGAGGGTCAGCGTCCAGTCGCCGATGCGCACCTGGGTGCCTGCCTTGGGGGCCTCCTTGAGGGGCTCCTTGTTGGCGACGTCGCCTGTCGACGTGCCGCAGTCGTAGTCGACCTCGACGTGGGTGGCCATGGCGAAGTCCTTATAGTTGAGCGAGTCGCCGTGCATGCGGATCGACTTGACGTTGGTCGACTTGGCCGTGACGCGCAGCATGAGGTAGTCGCCCTCGTCGACCTTGTCCTTGAGCTTTTCCCACTTGATGGTGTCGCCCAGGTGCTCGGTCTTCTTGGTGTAGACGGGCTTCGAGGTGAAGATGCCCTCGGGGGTGTCGGCTGAGTTGCCCTTATAGAGGTTGACGGTGTACTCGAACTTGACGGTGTCCTGACGTTCGCCCTTGCCGCCGGCAAACCAGGCCTTGCGCCACTCGGCCTTGATCGAGTCGCCCATGAACACCTTGCGGGCCGTCAGGCTGGAGAACTGGGGCGACGTCAGCGTGGGCTGCTCGAAGACGTAGAGCGAGTCCTTGTCCTCAAGTTCCGACTCGCCCTCCTCGACGGAGACGTCGATCTTGTCCTCGTCGAACGAGCTGTCCCAGAGACGGAAGAGGAGCACGGGCGAGCGTCCGTCGTTCTCAATGAGCGTGAAGTTGGTGTTGCCCGAGGCTGTAGCGTAATTGAGGTTCGATGCATTCTGGAAGGCGCTGTGGGCCGTCACCTGGATGGCATAAACAATATTGCGGTCCTGCTTGGTCTGCTCGAACATCTTTGTCATGTAGGCCTGCGGGATGGTCAGCGTGGGGGTCGTCAGGCGCTGCACCTGATACTCGACGGGGTTCTTCTCGATGGCCTCGTCGGGCATGAGGTCGTCCAGGCGGACAATCTTGACGTCGTATTCGAAGGGATAGAGCGAGGGGTTGCACTTCAGCGTGGGCAGCGTCCAGGTGAAGTGGGGACCAGGGTTGTTCTTGCTCACCTTGGCCACGTTGAGCAGCGACAGGGGGTCGGTGTCCATCGTCGTCTGGGGGGTGATGAAGGTCGGGGCCTGAGCCATGTAGCAGACCGAGAAGCGGCAAACGCCGTTGTCGGGCGAGTTGAGCTCCACGGCCGACGTCACGTCGGGGTCCCACTTGTAGGCCTGCAGATAGAGCTGATACTGACCTTCGGGCAGCAGTCCGAAGATGCCGCGGCTGTAGTCGTTGTAGAGACCGTCGCGGATGTAGATCTCGTTGAGCTCGAAGTGCGTGAAGAGCTGCTTCATCTCAATGGGGTTGAGCGTCTTCGTCTGGCGCGGAGGGACGACGATGGGCTGGCGGGGGATATGGCCGTAGGGCGTGACCACCATGACCTGCTCCTCGGGGAAGGTCTGGTCGATGTGCATGCCGATGTGCAGGAGCTGCTGCTCATCGGTGAGGTTCGTCAGCCGGACGCTGAAGAACTTGCCAGGGTTGTCGATATACTGACCGGCCTGCGGGGGCAGCACGTCCTGCACCGGCTGCACCGAGATGGAGATCTCCTGAGCCTGTGAGGGCATCATACAGAGCGCCAGCAGCGCCATTGCGATGTATCTTACATGTCGTCTCATATCGTCACTCGTTTTATAGGTCGATTTTGTAAATTTCTTTCTGAATGTTGCGAACTGAATTCGCAACCACACTGATTTTCAGTGTTTTATGTCGTCTCTCGCGGCGAAGCGGTCCTTTTTCCTTCAAGAAGCGGCCCTTTTCGATGCGAGAAGCGGTCCTTTTTGCCTCAAAAAGCGGCACTTCTTCAATCATCATCCGCCATTTGTCCGCTTTTTTCTAACCTTTCTCCTCCCCTCGGGAGGGGTCAGAGGGCGGCAGCAAATTTTTCACTTTTCACTATTCACTTTTCCCTTCCTTTTCAGGTGTAGCAGCGAGAACGTATAGTTGTATCCCAGCGAGAGCGAGAGCTCGGTGGTGCCCATCGAGGACCGGTCGGCCGAGATGTTGGTGTCGGAGTATTTGTTGAAGCCGGCTGAGAAGCTGAACTGGTGCACCTTGGCCAGCGTATAGCCGGCCGAGAGGTCGACGCCGACGGAGAGCACGCGCTGCTGGTCGCGGATGTCGTTGTAGCAGAGCGAGACGGTGGCCGAGGTCGACAGGTTCTTCTCCTTGAGGAACGAGCGGCCCGTCGAGAGCGAGAGCACGTCGGAGGTGTAGCGTGTCTGATAGCCGCGCGACGTCTGGTGGGAGAGCGACGTGGCGACGGTCATCTCCCACGCCTTGATGTCGAGGGCGTGCGAGAGTCCGAGGGCCCACGTGGTGACGTCGCTGACGCCCGTGGCGAAGCGGTTGAGGTCTTCGTTCTGGGTGAAGTTGGCCGAGAGCGACCATACCTGTCCGAAGTGGTCGCCGTCGATGGTGTAGGAGGGCGTCAGGTAGAGT
>JAFUEP010000058.1 GCA_017470345.1 Prevotella sp. | reverse complement strand
TGCCGGCCCCCACCCGCCCGCTTCTCTCGCGCCATGGAGGCGGATGTAAATAAAATTCGCAATCTTGAAAAGAATGGTGTTAATTGATGATGGAAACAAATTAGCACTAATTGGGATAAATTATTTCTTTCGGATATAT
This sequence comes from Prevotella sp., assembly GCA_017470345.1. Taxonomy (GTDB): domain Bacteria; phylum Bacteroidota; class Bacteroidia; order Bacteroidales; family Bacteroidaceae; genus Prevotella. The sequence continues at coordinate 8,351 of JAFUEP010000058.1, read as the reverse complement.
CGAATGGGCCAACGGATGATTTTCCATAATTAGTGCTCATTAGTTTCAGTTATTCATCTCTCAGAAACGTTAAAATAATAAAAAAAACGGGGCGCTTATCACTTCTCGCTTCCCATTTCTCACTTTTTTTTGCTACCTTTGCAGACTCAAAACATAAGAAAGAAGCGTGAAACTGAAAGAAGTGCTCGACGCCCTTGAACGATTCGCGCCTCTGCCGCTGCAGGAGAGCTGGGACAATGCCGGCCTGCAGATCGGATTGACGGAGGCGGATGAAGTGTCAGGGGCATTATTGTGTCTCGACGTCACTGAACAGGTGGTCGACGAGGCCATCCGCCGAGGCCTCAACCTCGTCGTCAGTCATCATCCGCTGCTCTTCCGCCCACTGAAGCGGATCAGCGGCGCCACGCCCGTGGAGCGCGCTGTCGTCAAGGCCATCCGCGGCGGAGTTGGCATCATCTCGATGCACACCAATCTTGACTCGGCTCCCGGCGGCGTCAACTTCCGGATTGCCGACCGTTTGGGCCTCACAGATGTGCATTTCTTCGCAAAAAAGACGATTGACGGCGTCGAGGCAGGCGGTGGTGTAATTGGTACACTTTCTAACCCGTTGGATGCCAGCGATTTCATTGATCACGTCAAAAACCGGATGGAGGCTGAGGTGGCCATGTGCAACGAATTGCTCCGCCGACCCGTCCGGAAGGTGGCCATCTGCGGCGGCGCCGGCGACTTCCTCCTGCCTGACGCCCTCAGCGAGGGGGCCGACGCCTTCATCACCGGCGAGATGCACTATCATCAGTATCAGGGCTACGAGCAGCTCCTCCAGATCGTCGTCATCGGCCACTACGAGAGCGAGCACTTCACTGCCCATCTCCTCCGCGACCAGCTCCGCCAGGCCTTCCCCCAGCTCCGCACCGAGATAGCCGAGACGATGCACAACCCCATCGTCTACCTATAGCCCGTCGGCTGGTCCGCCTCTTGGCCTCTCAGTGTGTGGCGCGATTCAGTCGCGCCATCCCGCGCTCAGAACCATCAACAACAAAAGGCCCAAGCCCCCGCCAGGCCTTCCCCCCGGATTACGGGAGGAATAAGAGGGGGGCTCCATCTATGGCAAAAAAAGACCCCACTGACCTCTCTGTAGAGGAGAAGCTGAAGACCCTGTTCCAGCTTCAGACGGCCCTGTCGGCCATCGACGAGAAGAAGGCACTCCGCGGCGAGCTGCCCCTCGAAGTAGAAGACCTCGAGGCCGAGATTGAAGGCCTCAACACTCGCATCGAGCGCATCCAGGCCGAGATCGGCGAGTTCGACCGCGCCATCTCACAGAAGCGCGGCGAGATCATCGAGGCACAGGCCAGCGTCGAGCGCTACAAGCAGCAGCTCAACGACGTGCGCAACAACCGCGAGTATGACACGCTCTCGAAGGAAATCGAGTTCCAGAGCCTCGAGATCGAGCTCTGCAACAAGAAGATCAACGACGCCCAGAAGCGCATCGCCGAGAAGAACACGGAGCTCGAGCTGAACAACAGCGTGCTGGCTGAGAAGCAGGGCGACCTGGACATCAAGAAGGGCGAGCTCGACGAGATCATCGACGAGACACGCGCCGAGGAGGAGAAGCTGCGCGAGAAAGCCCACGAACTCGAGGCTAAGATCGAGCCTCGGTTGCTCACCTCCTTCAAGCGTATCCGCAAGAACGCACGCAACGGACTCGGCATCGTCTACGTCCAGCGCGACGCCTGTGGCGGTTGCTTCAACAAGATTCCGCCCCAGCGACAGCTCGACATCAAGATGCACAAGAAGATCATCGTCTGCGAATACTGCGGACGAATCCTCATCGATCCCGAGCTGGCCGGCGTCAAGACCGAGAAGCCCGCTACCGAGGAGAAGAAGACGCGCAAGCGCTCCACCACCCGCAAGACGGCCACCTCAAAGAAGGCCGCCGACGCCAACGACATGGCCTAAGCCCTGACGCCCGCCGCGCCCCTGACGCCCGCCACCGCGCTCCCGTCAAGCCCGCTGCGCCAGCTTTCCGCCCGCCGTCGTCGCGTTCCCGTCCGGTGAAGTGCGGCATTGCCGCACCTTCTTTCCGCCCGCCGCCGCTTTCCCGTCCGGTGAGGTGCGGCATTGCCGCACCTCCTAAGGTCCGCCGCACCTTCCTCAAAGTTCCTCATAATCAGGAATATTCCTCACGTAGGAATATTCCTTTTTTTCATATTCCAGACGGCAGCAGCGGTGCTCACGACCGTTCGACACCACCAGCCACCCCACCCGCAGCAGCGCATTATAAGCCATCACCTGGTCGATGACGCGCTCGCTCAGCTCGATGTCAGGCGCCTTATATTCCACGATCATCAGCGGCTGCAACTGCCGGTCGTAGACCACCGTGTCGCAACGCAGCCGCTTCTCGCCCACGCGCACCTCAATCTCGTTGCCCACCAGCCCCCGCGGATAGCCCTTCTGCTCCACCAGATAATGCACGAAATGCTGCCTGACCCACTCCTCGGGGGTCAGCGCCACATATTTCCGCCTGAGAAAGTCGAAAATCTGTCGCCGTCCGTCCTTTTCCCTCACTTTGATGGCGTAGGGAGGCAAATTCAGTCCGTTCATACTGCAAAAATACGAAAAAAATCCCAATAAAAGTCCTTCCGCTGTCGAAATCTCAAAAAAAATCGCTACCTTTGCCAACTATGAACTATGAACTTTGAACTATGAACTTTGAACTATGAACTATGAACTTTGAACTATGAACTTTGAACTATGAACTATAAAGACATCATGGCCGACCTCAAGGCTGGTAAATACGCCCCCGTCTACTACCTGATGGGCGAGGAAAGCTACTACATCGACCGCATTGCCGACTACATCGCCGACAATGCCCTCAAGCCCGAGGAGCGCGACTTCAACCAGACCGTCCTCTTCGGCTCCGACGTCACCGCTTCGACCATCGTCGACGCCGCACGCCGCTATCCCATGATGGCCGAGCGGCAGGTCGTCATCGTCAAGGAGGCCCAGAACATCCGCCAGACCGACGCCCTGGAGAAGTATATGAAGCAGCCCCTGAAGAGCACCGTCCTCGTCATCTGCCATAAGAACGGCAAGGTCGACGGACGCAAACGCGAATACGTCAAGGCCATCCAGGCCGCCGGCGTCCTCTTCGAGAGCCCACGCCTGCGCGACCGCGACCTGCCACCCTTCATCGAGGGCTATCTCAGCGAACGCGGCGTCGCCATCGACCCCAAGTCGACGCAGCTCATCGCCGACGCCATCGGCGCCGACCTCAGCCGCATCGCCTCCGAGCTCGACAAGCTCATCATCGCCCTCACCTCTCACCTCTCACCTCTCACCTTTCTGTCACCCCCCAGCTCGTCGAGGAGCAGATCGGCATCAGCAAGGATTTTAATGGCTTCGAGCTCCGCGACGCCATCGTCAACCGCAATGTTTTCAAGGCTAATCAGATTATCAATTATTTTGACAAAAATCCCAAGGCCGGCTCCATCTACGCCTTCCTCCCGTTGCTCTTCAATTACTTCCAGAATCTCATGATCGCGCATTATTGTCCACAGAAGCACAGCCAGGAGGCCGTCGCCGCATGGCTCGAATTCAAGTCGCCATGGGCCGCCAAGGACTACATGACTGGCATGCGAAATTTCACTGCCATGAAAACGATGCAGATCATTTCCAAACTACGCGAAATGGATGCCAAATCGAAGGGCCTCGACAACCCCAACACCCCTCCAGGCGAGCTCATGAAGGAGCTAATTTTTTACATTTTGCACTGAAATCTGCCGCTTTTCGGGCCCCGTTTCATCCAGATTGAGCACTCCGCGTGAGTGCTTTTTTTAGCCCTAAACGCCCTGCATTCAGACGTTTCCGATGATTTGACCCCTCTCAAAACTCGAAAATTCAGAGCTTCACGACCGACGCTCCGGAATTTTTGAGTATTGCGATTTTTGCCTCCTTCGGCCCCTCCGAAATTTAGTCTTTGCATTTATTAGCATTTGAAATTCCTAACTTCAAAACTTCTAATCGTGTCGAAAGATTTGAAATGTTATAAGAATTAAAACTTTGAAAACATAAATCCAAAGACTTTTGCGGTTTTAAATATTCGAATTAAGAAACCAAAACCTCCTCCTTAAACTTCCCGAATCCATAATTATTCACACACTTATATCATCACTTAAACCATTCAAACTCTGTCGTTTAGCTTAAAAAGCGGAAGTAATTGTATAGTTTCTGCGCCCCAACTTCGCTTGTATGGATCTGTAAAAGTGCATCATCGCCCTTTCGCGTCGTAAATAACTGATTTATTCTCTGTTATTTAAGCTTTTGCAGCCGATGCAGAGGTTCTGCTCGGTTTCCCCTAAACTCTTTAACTTTACAAATCTAAACCTCCCGTTTGCTCTCTTTACGTTTTAAATTTACAAATTAAGAATTAGAAATTTAAACTTTAAAATTATAAAATAATCTTCAAAACATTTGCATATATCAAAAATTCTCTTTACCTTTGTAAACTCAAACAAAACACCCCCAAAATGGGCCTAAACAACCCCTTCAACGGATATGAAAGATAGAATTCGTCAGATCATGGAGTCGCAGCACATGACTCAGCAAGTCTTCGCCGACTTCATCGGCACCACCCCGGCCACCCTCAGTGGCATCTTCAACGACCGCACCCGACCCACCATCAACATCGTCGAGAGCATCCGAAAGAAATTTCCTGACATCAGTCTCGACTGGCTCATGTTCGGCCAGGGCGACATGTACAAGACCCCACCGACCAAGGAGCCCGACCTCTTCAGTCAGGCCGAGGTCGCCTCAGCGGCCCCCTTGTCACAATCCCAACCCGTCCCCTCTGTCACCACCCCATCCGCCCAGACTCCGCGGACGGCGTTTTCCGCGCCCTCCGCGCCGGTCAACCTCGACAGTGTCCGTTCGACACTCAAAGAGACCATCCAGGAAGAGATGAAAAATATTGACAAACACAAGCGTCATGTCCTCGAGATCCGGGTCTACTATGACGACGGTTCCTACGAGTCCTTCCTCCCCGCTCCCCGCTGACCCCGAGTTGTAGCCAAGTTGTACCTTTTATCTCTTATCTCTTATCTCACTTATCTCATATCTCTTATCTCTTATCTCTTATCTTTCTGTAGATCCTCTTCGCCTGCTCCGCCGGCCCCACCTTGATGTAGTCCTCCAGCACCCGCTCCGTCTTATGGCCGCTCAGCGCCATCATCTCGCGGTTGTCCAGCATCCCGCTCTTGTAGATGTTCGTGATGCCCGACCGCCGCGACGTGTGCGTCGTCACCAGCTCATGCTTCTCCCTGACCACGCGTCCCTGGCCGTCCCTGGCGAAGAGCGGCATGCCGCCCCGCCGCTCCGCCTCCCTGCGCAGCCGCCGGTAGCGGCGCCATTCCGTCGGCGTCAGCTCCACGCCCGCCTCCCGCAGCGCCTTCAGCCGCCCGTAGTCCGTCTCGGCCCGCCGTTCCTGGGCCGTCAGCACCGTCACGTAGCGCTCCCGCATCGACGGCAGCCGCTCGGCCAGCCGTCTCATCACCACTTTCAGCAGCTCGTTCATCCGCTTGCGGCTCACCTTCGGAAAGTCATAGTCATATTTCCGGCAGATGCGGTCCACGCGATCGTCCGTCAGCGGCACCTCCACGTACGTCCCCGTCTTCTGCTGCCTCAGGGCCATCACCCTGACGCCCTCGCTGTTCACGATGAAGCTCGTCGCGTCCAGCCGGCTGTAGTCGCTCCACCGCTGAAACGACAGGTAGCCCAGCACGAACAGGTCTCTCACCTCGTCGAGCGTCTTCTCCCTCAGCTCCAGCCGGCAGAGCCCGTCGATCTCCTCCGCCGTCAGGTACACCTCCGCCCGCTTCGCCTCGCTCCCCACGCGGTGGCACTTCCATCCCGTCAGCGACATCGCGTTATGGTTCCGTCCGTACTCCGCCGCCGCCCGGCACAGCTTACGGAAGCACGCCACGTGTCCCTCTATCGTCGTCTCCATCAGTCCCCGCTGCTCCAGCGACAGCCGGAAGCCGTCGATGAACAGTCGGTCGACGTCGTCAAACGTCTGCGCCGCCCCCACGTAGCCCCGCAGCACCGGCCCGAACTCCCGCCACACCCCGATGCTCCGCACCGTATACCGCCGTCCCTTATGGTGCCTGATCAGTCCCGCCGTGATGCCCTCCATGAAGAACTCATAGAACGCCAGGATCCCCCCCGCCGCGCAGCCCCCTCCCGCCGCCGACCGTCCCGTCATCCGTACATCCGTCTTATTCTCCGTCCCTTCGTCCGTCCGTACATCCGTCTTATTCTCCGTCCCTTTCCCCGTGTCCGTCATCTCCGCCGCCATCACTGTGCGGCGCGATTCCGTCGCGCCGTTCTCCGTGCATCGCGCCACCAGCGCCGCCATCCGTCGCCGCGCCTCCTCGCCCCGGAGGGCCGTCCCATAGCCGGCGATGGCCCGCATCCCCTCGGCCAGCTCCGCCATCGCCCGGGCCACCCGTCCCCCCTCGCTCATCATCACCCGCAGCCGTCCGTCGCCGCCCGTCAGCACCTCCTCCTTCGTATAGCTGCGCCACCCCGATGCCGTCTGGATGGCCGCCGACCACAGCTCGATGTCCACGGTGATATTCGTGCGCAACGTCAGCTCATGCCCGTTGCGCCGCAACCGGTAATACAGGCGGGCCCAGCCCTCCCGTCGTCGGGTGCGCAGGAAGAACCCGTCGAGGGCCTTCGCAATCATCTTTTTCATAGCTCTTTAGAAAAACAGTTTTGTGTAGTTTTGTAATAATGGCACGGCAAATATAGCCCTTAAAGCCCAATTGTCTCCAATTTGTACCCTTCTTTTAACTTTTTTTGGGGACGACCCCGCCCCGCGTAACTCTTCAGCACCCCGTCCGCCGTCGCAACCGCCAGACAATCATCCCGTCAGCCGTCGGCGCGCCAAAACCCCACCTACGGTTTCCCGTGAAATTAACAATCGTTGTACAATATCTTTATACAAAACGCCCAATTGTGCGACTTTTTAAGTTAACAAAAGTAAATACGATGTTTTTTTTGTTAATATATGTATACGTATGGCTGTAATAGTTGGTTCGTATTAATATTCTTATTATCTTTGCAATGAAATTCGTCAACCAACAAACGACTATGGTCAAAATCAAAAAAATGAGGAAAAGACGTAAATTGCAGGTTTTCGCGCTCGCTGTCGCATCTATGTTCATCGGTGCCAATAGTGCCTCTGCCCAGACTTTTGTTGTAAAGCACAATCTGCTCTACGACGCCTCCCTGACTCCCAACCTGGGATTCGAGCTGCGCCTGAGCGACAAGTGGACAGCCGGCCTTAATGGAGGCTTCAACCCGTTCCCGACCGACGATACCAAGGCAACCAAGTATCGCCACCTCTTCGTCTCGCCGGAGGTCAGACGCTGGTTCTGCTCCACCTTCGCCGGCAGCTACGTCGGCATGAACGCCGCCTACAGCCACTTCAACTGGTCGAACGTGAAGTTCCCCTTCGGACTCTATCCCTCGCTCAAGGATCACCGCTATCAGGGCGACATGGTGGCCGCCGGAGCATTCTACGGCTATTCCTGGATCCTCTCGCCCCATTGGAGCATCGAGGCCGAAATCGGTATCGACGTAGGCTATGCATGGTTCAAGATGTACGACTGCGAGCATTGCGGCACCTACTATGGCAAGGACGACAAGCCCTTCGCCATGCCCAAGGCCGGCATTAACATTATCTATAATATCAAATAAGTACGCGCGTATATTATGACCAAGAATATCATCATAACCTCCGTCTTGCTCGCTACGACGCTCAGCGCCGCAGCACAGCAGCCTACGGTCACCACCGAGAGCCGGAAGGGCGAGCTCACCGTCACCTACGAGGCACCCATCATCAAGCCCTCCAGTGACTACGCCACTATCGTCACGCCCATGATCTGCGGCCAGACCGACACCATCCGCCTCGAGCCCGTCGTCGTGCGCGGCGCACGCAACGCCAAGAAGCTCCACCGCGACTATGTCCTCAACCACAAGGGCATCCTCCCCCCGGCATTCACACCCGCTGCCGTGGCACCGTCCACCACCAGCGGCACCGTCCACCTCTCCACACGCCAGTACCCCTGGCTCAAGAACGAGAAGCTCACTTTCGCCGCACTCACCGAGAGCGAGGGCTGCTGCAAGGTAGAGACCGTCTCCTTCGACGAGTCCAGCCCCTTCGCGCACATGGTGCCGTTCGCACCTATATATAATAAGGTGGAGGAGAACAAGGGACGTGCCGGCGAGCTGGAGAAGCTCTATCCCGTGCTGGAGCACAAGTCGAAGTACCGCCCCTACGACGAGTCGCG
>JAFUEP010000021.1 GCA_017470345.1 Prevotella sp. | reverse complement strand
GCATGTCACTCACTGACACAACGCATCTTAGAGATCTCTTCGACAAAACTATATTCAAAAATGACAAAGACCGAAGCGGTTCAAGTGAACCTAATTTATTTAATTTTTAACTCGTCCATTTTTTTTAGTGGACACTAGTGAACATTTGTGGTCATTCATGGTCATTTATGTAGCGTCGCAGACAACAAAATAAAAATAATATCATTTTAGTTTAACTCAATAACAAATTATTTAACGTAAAAACAGTATGGCAAACATTTTTTCACTTGAAGGCAAGAACGCCTGGATCACCGGCGCATCTTACGGTATCGGTTTCAACATTGCCAAGGCTTTCGTGGCTGCTGGTGCAAAGAACATCATCTTCAACGACATCAATGAGGCTGCACTGCAGCGCGGTCTCGACAACTACAAGGAGGCTGGCATCGAGAACGTGAAGGGCTACGTCTGCGACGTGACCAAGGAGGACGACGTCAAGGCACTCGTGGAGAAGATCCACCAGGAGGTAGGCCAGATCGACATCCTCGTCAACAACGCCGGCATCATCAAGCGCATCCCCATGCACGAGATGAAGCGCGCTGAGTTCCAGCAGGTCATCGACATCGACCTCGTCGGTCCGTTCATCTGCTCCTCGGCCGTCATCCCCGAGATGATGGAGCGCCGCGAGGGTAAGATCATCAACATCTGCTCGATGATGTCGGAGCTGGGCCGCGAGACGGTCTCGGCCTACGCAGCTGCCAAGGGTGGCCTGAAGATGCTGACCCGCAACATCTGCTCGGAGTACGGCGGATACAACATCCAGTGCAACGGCATCGGCCCGGGCTACATCGCTACGCCTCAGACCGCTCCGCTGCGTGAGCGCCAGCCCGACGGCTCGCGCCATCCGTTCGACTCGTTCATCTGCGCCAAGACGCCCGCCGGCCGCTGGCTCGAACCCAGTGAGCTGGGTGGTCCCGCCGTCTTCCTGGCCTCGCACGCCTCTGACGCCGTCAACGGCCACGTGCTGTATGTCGACGGTGGCATCCTGGCCTACATTGGCAAGCAGCCCTCCTGATTGCTTCTAAATTCAAAAAATGCCGATTTCATCGTGAGCCGACTCCGATGGAATCGGCATTTTTTTGTTTTCTGTGGTTGTGCCCTGTCGTCGTACACAATAAATTTTTACGCATGTGATATGAATTTTTCTTAAAAAATTGAAAGCAGTTTAAAGTTTTTTTCTTAACTTTGCATGTCCTACCATGCGCGTATATTATATATTGTAAGTTAATATGAATATAAAATCAGTAGTAATGACAGTGATGGGCCTTGTGGCCCTGACCATGATGTCGGCCCAGACGCAGAAGCGGCTGGTGCTGATCGAGGAATTCACCAACACCGGCTGCGGCCCATGCGCCTCGTGGTCGCCCGTGCTCGACTCGGCCATCAACTACCGGCTGGGCGACTGCATCGCCATCAAGTATCACTCGGGCTACCCCGACAGGAACGACGAGTTCTACATCTACGACCAGTCGGCACAGCAGACGAGGGTCAACTTCTACAACGTCACCGGCGTGCCCACGACGCTCGTCAACGGTCAGGACCTGGCCGATCGCAGCTACGCCTACCTCAATCAGGCCATTGACTACTGCATGACGGAGCCAGAACACTTCGACCTCAACGTCAGCAAGCGCCTGGACGGCGAGCTGCTCTCGGTGACGGTCAAGGGCAAGCCGCTCCACGCCATCGGCACTGACGCCAAACTGCGGCTCTACGTCTGTGCCATCGAGGAGCACATCGTCTCGGCCGTTCCCTATTCTAACGGCGAGACGGAGCTGAACTACACCATGCGCAAGATGCTGACCGACCCCGTCGGCTATGCGCTCGACGTGCACATGGAGGAGCTCAACTACGAGACGGAATGGACGGCCGACTGCTTCGACGACCTCAGCCAGCTGGGCGTCGTCGCCTTCATTCAGGACATCACGACCCACGAGGTGCTCTGCACGGCCTACGCCGGCCCTGGCGCCGAGGGTGAGAACCGCCTGGCGCTGATGAACCTGATCGACACGCCCGACCTGATCTGCGTGCCGGAATACCACGGCAAGGTCATCTTCCGCAACGACGGTGCCAACACCCTCACGTCGGCCACGCTCAACGTCCGCGTCAACGATGTCGTCAAGCAATACCCCTGGACGGGCATCCTCGACTATCTTGATCGCGACACGCTTGCCTTCGACGGACTCACCGGATACGAGTTTGTCGGCAGCGGTGCCAACCAGGCCGAGGTGTGGTTCAGCGACATCAACGCCTCCGACGCCGTCAGCAACACCCGCTCGCAGCGCTTCAACAACGCCGTCGTGGTCAACTATGGGGCGCAGCTGAAGATCTATACCGACAAGAAACCCGAGGAAATCACCTGGAACCTCTATAACTCCGCCGGCGACGTCCTCCAGCACGGCGGGCCCTACACCGAGCCCCGCAAGTTTGTCACCATTCCCCTTGAGCTTTCCGGCGACGACTGCTATCAGCTGGAGTTCCTCGATGCCGGCGGCGACGGCATCAAGGGCAGCTATGGCAACGGCTACTATCAGCTCTTCCAGGTCGACGAGACGGGCAAGACGAACCGCGTAGCCCAGGGCGACTACGACGGCGCCGCCTTCTATCTGAATTTCCGGCTCACGGGAGCACCCGTCGAGCAGGCTTCGCGCCTGGTGCTCTTCGAGGAGTTCACCAATACGTCGTGCGACCCCTGCGCCGAGTTCTCGCCAGCCTTTGACCAGCTCATCAGCGAGCACATGGGCGAGATGGTGGCCATCACCTATCACTACAACTTCCCCTCGGCTCAGGATCCTTTCTATCTGGCCAATCCCGCCGACGCCATGGCCCGCGCCAACTTCTACGGCATCACGGGCGTGCCGGCCCTCTTCGTCATCGGCGAGCGCGTCGGTGCCTGGGGACATGAGAGCGAGCTGCTCTCCTATGTCGACGGCGCACGCGAGGTGAGCCCCACCGTCGACATTGAGACGGAAGCCGCCTTCGACGCCGACGGACAGCTGAAGGTCAACGTCAGCATCGTGCCGCGCAACGTCGTCAACGGCCGCGACCTGCGCCTCTTCGTGGCTGTGGTCGAGGAGCGCGTGGAGTGGGCTGAGCCCGCTGCCAACGGCGAGCGCTCGTGGAACTACGTCATGCGCCGCCTGCTGCCCGGCTCTGACGGCCAGCCTCTGGGCGACGGCATGATGCAGGTGACGCCCTATCAGTATGAGTTCGCATGGACTCCCCAGAACTTCTACGACGCCAACGAGCTCGGCATCGTCACCTTCGTCCAGGACATTGCCACGAAGGAAGTGCTGGGCACCACCTATACCCCCCGGCCCACGGGCAGCACCAGCGCCGCCAAGATCCTGCAGGTCAGCAACATGCCCGACCGCATCTGCTCGCCGGCCTTCACGAGCGACCTGACCGTGCGCAACACGGGACGCGACCCTCTGACCTCGGCCACCATCAACGTGCGCATCAACGGCACGCTGCAGCAGACGCCCTGGACGGGCCGCCTGCAATATCTCGACATCGCGACGCTCCACACGCCCCTGTTCAAGGACTTCACCCTGGCTGACAATCAGGACAACGAGGTGGAGATCTGGCTGTCCGGCCTTAACGGCACCACCGAGGAATCGGCCCGCAAGTCGTTCTCGATGAAGAATGCCTATCAGGCCCATGGGGCCGTCCGGCTCACCCTCATGACCGACCAGAAGCCCGAGGAGATCACGTGGACCCTGACCAATTCGGCCGGCGACGTCGTCGCACAGGGCGGGCCCTACACGGAGGCCCGCAAGAAGCAGGTCGTCGACCTGCCCCTGACGGCCGACGACTGCTACATGCTCGAGTTTGAGGATGCCGGCCACAACGGCATCAACGGCGAGAACGGCCGCGGCTACTACGCCCTCCACGAGATCGACGCGACGACGGGCAAGACCCGCCTGCTCGTCCAGTCGACCTACGAGGATGCCGTCCACGACGTCTTCTTCTCCCTCCAGGGAGCCACGTCCGGCGTCGTGCCCGTCGTCGCCGAGCCGTCGTCCGCCGACGAGCCCGCCTACGACCTGCTGGGCCGTCCGGCCACGAAAGGCCTCGTCATCAAGGGCAACAAAAAGATCATCAACAACTAGATTAGTAATAATAAAACCAACAACTCTCATGAAAAAATTATTAGCCCTCTTACTCGTGGCAATGGCCGGCACAGGCTCGGCCTATGCTCAGTGGAACACTGGTGCGACACCGAAATGTCTGTTCAGCACGACCTACGTTGACGAGGACGGTGTGACCAAGACCGGCGGCGACTACTATGCCTGCACGCCGATGGTGGCCCGCACGGCCGACAAGAAGACGTGGATATCGTGGAAGACATGGGGCACGAAGCTGATTGACGGCCAGAAGGTCACCGCCGTGCGCACCTACCTGCAGCTCATCGACCGCGACGGCGTCGCACAGTTCGACGAGCCCATCATGGTCAACGACCACATCACGCCGACCTACTGGTCGAAGTATGCCCTCTGCGTGGCCTCCGACGGCTCGGCCATCGTCACCGTTTCGGACAGCCGCGTACAGGACGACACCTTCAATGACTTCGGCAACAGCCCCCAGTACTTCACGCCGGCCATCTATAAGATCGACCAGGAGGGCAACTTCCTCTGGGGACTCGACGGCATCGAGTATCGTAATATCACGAACAGTGCCTACACCAACGCCTTCGTCGTCGGCGACGACACCTACTTCGTCTTTCTCGACATGTCGGCAGATGACACATCAGGCGCTACCTACATTCAGCGCATCGATGCCGAGGGCGTGCCCGTATGGGACGAGCCCCGCAAGATGCGCGACGAAATGTACCTGCAGTACAACATTTTGCCCTCGACCGACGGCGACCTTCTGCTCTTCGACTCCACCCCCGACGGCTCACGCGTGCAGCGACTGAACGCTGACTTTGAGGACCAGTGGGGCGAGCCCGTCATCTACGACGAAAACAAGTACGACGGCTACGAGATGAACCACTACCGCATCGTGAGCGACGGCAACGGCGGCGCCTGCGTGGTCTTCGTCCGCTCGATGGGCCAGTTCTCCCACAACATCCGCGTGCAGCACATCTGTGAGGACGGTTCGCTCGGCTTCGGACTCACCGGACTCGATGCCTACAACGCTGATGCCTACGACCACAACTACCCCTCGATAGCCGCCAACCCCAAGACCGGCGAAATCCTCGTGCAGTTTGCTTCGGACCAGGGCTCCACGGGCCTCGTCCTGCACCAGAAGTTCTCCTACGACGGTGACTATCTCTACGACGAGCTCGGCCAGTCGATAGCCGTCAAGAACGCTAACGAAAGCTCCTATATGTTCGGACTCCTCGGCGTCGGCTCACTCAGCTGCGGCGACTGGATCTGCTGCTATCGCGACCTGGCCGGCTACAACGACGAGTCGTTCATCATCCGCCGCTACGACAAGGACGGCACTCGCAAGTGGAGCAGGACCATCGGCCGCAACCTGGCCCCCAGCGACTCCAAGTTCTTCGTCGAGGACGAGGCCGCCTACCTCTTCTACCGTGAGATGAGGTCCGGCAAGGAGCCCGGCATCAAGATCTTCCGCATCGGAGCCGACGGCACCTACGACGTCAACTACGAGGCCGCCGGCATCAAGTCGGTCGACAACACGGGCGAGGCCGACGTCAAGAGCATCTACACGCTCGACGGCAAGCAGTTGCAGCAGCTGCAGCGCGGACTGAACGTCGTGAAGTATACCGACGGGACGGTCGAGAAGCGCGTCATCCGATAACAACTTACCAAGCTATAATTTATTAACCCTTAAAAAACAAGATTGCTTATGAAAAAAAGATTATCTTTCTTGGCAATGGCACTCTTTGCCGTGCTCAGCGCATCGGCACAGATGTTCGCCTGGGAGGTGAAGACCACCACCTCGGCTTACGAAGAAATCACCAACGGCATCGTCGCCGACTACGGTGACTACACGGGCACAGACTTCAAGAAGCTGCTGCTCGATGCCGACGGTAATCAGAACTTCAACGCGGCTGAGGACGTCAGCGCCTTCCCCATCGGATTCGACCTCAGCTACAACGGCAAGACGATGAAGTACTTCCTCATCGGCACCGACGGTGAGATCCTGCTCAGCGACGTCAAGACCGTCACGACCAGCATCCATCTGGACGCCACCAACATGTTCAACAAGTCGGGCGTCCAGGACGCCTTCGGCATTGTCCTGCGCAACGGCTACTATGGCTTCGACGACACCGAGATCAGCTATAAGCTCGATGGCGAGGCCGGCAACCGCGTGCTCATCATCCAGTACAAGAACGTCGGACTGACCACCAACAGCGACTGGGAGCACGACTATTGCGGCAAGGCCCAGGTGCAGTATCGCATCTACGAGAAGAGCGGCAACATCAGCATGCAGGTCAACGGCTTCAAGCCCAGCGACGACGTCGCCCCCGGCCGGTTCAACTTCATGCGTATCGGACTGCTCGGCGACACCGGCGACTTCCAGCAGGTGCAGGCCTACGACGGCTCCGTCACCAGCAGCAAGGACAATTACATCTCCTTCAGCGAGGAGAGCTATCCTGCCGACGGCACTACCTACACCTTCCTCGCTCCTGAGGACTGCATGACGCCTGAGGGCACCTTCAGCAACCTGCAGCTCACGACGACCTCCACCCAGATCAACGGCTCCTTCAAGCCCAGCGACGCCGAATACTACCTCGTCCTCGCAGGCAAGGAAGCTCCTGAGGGCGTGCAGCCCGTCAACAAGACGAAGTATGCCGTAGGCAGCACGATCGGCAATGCCAAGGTCATCGCCGTCGTCGCCATCTACGACGACCAGTTCAACTTCAACGACGCGCCCACCTTCAGCAGCCCCAACAACATGGAGCCCGGCACGGAGTATCACGTCACGCTCATCCCCTACAACGCCATCGGCGCCAACGGCCCCCTCTACGGTAAGGCCACGACGCAGACCGTCACCACCAAGCCCGCCGCTCCCCAGGAGCTCACCGTCGGCGACGTCGACAAGACCACGATGAGCGTCACCGTCAAGGCTGCCGGCCAGGTGCTCGTCGCCATGACCGACGTGCAGGGCGTCAACACCTCCTACCAGTATCTGACCTACGGCGTCTTCGGACAGCCCGCCGGCAGCTATAAGGTTGGCGACGAGATCGAGGGTGGCGGCCGCGTCATCTTCGTCGGCACGCCCGCCGAGGCCATCAAGCTGACCGACCTCGAGGCCGGCAAGCCCTACTTCTTCCGCGCATGGAGCATCGACGGTGCTGGCGACTACTCGTCGCTCTATCTCGATGCCAACAACGTCACCGCTGCCGAGCTGCCCTGGGAGCTCAAGATCGACGAGACCCTCGTCGTCGGCGAGGACTACCTCGGCTGGACCTCCGACCACGGCGACAACGCCATCTGGAGCGACAACTCGCGCAACCATTACATCTACAACCAGGTCAACTTCGTCGACGAGACCGCCGGCACCATCACCTGGTATGAGTCGCCCTACATCTATCTCGCCGAAGGCGCCAACCGCATCAAGGTCGGCATCGCCGGAACGCAGAGCGCCGGCTGGATGCAGTCGGGCTGGACGCTGGCCGACAATGAGAAGGTTGTCTTCCAGGTCACACGCGACGGCGTCAAGTACTACGACATCCTGACCATCGACAAGACGAACTGTGAGTCGCTCAGCAGCGGCAACTTCGTGCCCTTCGAGGCTACGTTCAGCGAGCTTTCCGGCGAGAAGGTGCGCCTGCGCATCTACATCCATCGCTTCTCAAAGGGCCAGACCCAGTTCAACCGCATCTATCTCGAGGCCAAGCCCGCCGTCGACTATCCCTCTGACATCAAGGTCGTGGCCGTCGATGGCGGCGACGTCACCCTCGAGTGGGCTGCACAGGAAGGCGCCGCCTCCTACGACGTCAGCTACAAGCAGGCCGGCGACGAGGAGTGGAGCGAGCCCCAGAACGTCAGCGCCACCACCATCACCCTCACCGGCCTCCTCGGACTGGCCAACTATGAGGCCCGCGTGCGCAGCGTCGCCGACGCCGGCGTCAGCGGATGGAGCGATCCCGTCAGCTTCACCACCGGTGCCAGCGCACCCTTCGAGTTCGTCGTCGCTGATGCCGACGACCTCTCGATCTGGAAGGTCTACAACGGCACTCTCAGCGACAACACTGAGCTCAGCGAGGGCGGCGACATCCAGGTCGTCCAGCGCTCGGGCTTCGGCGGCGTGCAGAAGTACATCCGCTTCTCGCCTTACTCGGCCGAGACCAACTCGTGGCTCGTCAGCCCCGCCATCAAGCTTGGCGACAACGCCAGCAAGACCTATCAGGCCACGCTGACCATCAAGACCCTCTACATCGGCGACGAAGTCACCGTCAAGGTCGTCGTCGCTCAGGATGGCGACAACTTCAGCTCGGACAACGTCATCGGCACCTTCACCAGCGCCGACCTCGCTGCCGAGGAGAACGGGACCACCGACTTCACCTTCGACTTCACGGGCTTCACGGGCTCCGTCCGTCTGGGCTACTACGTCAGCGGCTCCGGCGCTGACATGTCGTGGTTCGACTTCGACAAGTTGGGCGTCAAGCTCGGCGAGGAGACTCCTGCTGAGGCCACCGTCACCTACGCCCTGAAGGTCGGCGACAGCTTCACCTCCGGACAGACCGTCGACGTGAAGGACGGCGACGAGGTCGTGGCCACCATCACCTACGGTGAGGCTGGCACGCCTGCCGCAGGCTCCACCGCCTATGGTGACTTCAAGGCTGCCAAGGCCGATGAGCGCGTCGCAGGCTACACCGCCTTCACCGAGGGCAACGGAACGAACGGCAACAACGCCGGCGGCACCTTCTACACCATCGTGCCCAAGTACGGCGGTGAGCTCTCCATCGCCGTCGTGCTCAACAGTGGTAAGAAGTTCTACATCCTCGAGGACGGCAAGGCTCTTGCCGACTACGACGGCATCACCGTCAGCGAGAAGTACTACGGCACCTACACCATCGACGTCAAGGCCGGCAGCGCCTACAAGTTCTACTGCGCCGGCTCGAAGCTCGGGTTCTACGGCTTCAACTACACCTTCGACTACACCGCCACCGGCATTGAGCAGGTCGCAGCACAGCCCGTGGGCCGCAGCAACGATGCCGTCTACAACCTCAACGGCCAGCGCGTCAGCTCTGTCGTCCGTGGTCAGATGTACATCCAGAACGGCCGCAAGTTCATCGCCCGCTAATCCTTAGCCCGCTGACCTGGCGATATCGATTCGCAAACTGAATCCGGCCCCATCGGAATTGCCGATAGGGCCGGATTTTTTGCATCCGTCGGAGGATTGATTTGTAATAAAAATTCCGAATCGTTACCACAAAAGGTATAAGCCTTTGATTTTTAACGGATTAACAATATCGCAAAAACAAAGCGGTCCTTCTCGATGAGAGAAGCGGTCCTTTTTGGGTCGAAAAGCACCGCTTCTTGCCCCGAGAAGCGCCGCTTCTCTTCGGCAGTTATCCAACTTGTAAAATAACGTGAGTTCGACGAATTCAGAATAGTGTGAGTTGAGTGTCTATGGCTCTTTCGCAAGCGATGCTTGGTTTCTTTGGAAAGAAACAATACGCAGCTAAGGCTCCAAGCATATTGACGATGAAGTTGTCGAATGATCTAT
>JAFUEP010000020.1 GCA_017470345.1 Prevotella sp. | reverse complement strand
TCTTTTATCCAGGTTATTTCTGTAAGATTCTTGAAAGATTTTTGTTTTTCCATAGTTTCATGTCACATCTCCACTTGTTTTCGGGGGATGCCATCCGCCGCGAGATGGAGCGCACGCCCGGACTGCGGGTGACGCTGCCCAACCTCGTCGACGACGCCATCATCGACAGCATCCGCTTCTGATCAAGACCTTACATCATGAGGCTGTGGCATGATTGACATGCCACACAGAAGGAAGACAAAAATCTTTCAAGAATCTTACACAAATCTTTTAACCAGGTTATTTCTGTAAGATTCTTGAAAGATTTTTGTTTTTCCATAGTTTCACGTCACATCTCCACTTGTTTTCGGGGGATGCCATCCGCCGCGAGATGGAGCGCACGCCCGAACTGCGGGTGACGTTGCCCAACCTCGTCGACGACGCCATCATCGACAGCATCCGCTTCTGACTAAGACCTTACATCATGAGGCTGTGGCATGATTGACATGCCACACAGAAAGAAGACAAAAATCTTTCAAGAATCTTACACAAATCTTTTAACCAGGTTATTTCTGTAAGATTCTTGAAAGATTTTTGTTTTTCCCATCGTTTCATGTCACATCTCCACTTGTTTTCAGGGGATGCAAACCATTTGCAAAGTATCTTTTTTGGCTTTTTCATTGAAAAGCCGTACCTTTGCAGTCATCATGAAAATCTTTATGCAACTGCTGACGCTATGTCTGTTATCTGCAGCATGCCAGCAAAGAGACATCACCCCCTATCGCCTGGACGGCGCCTGGACACTGAGACATGTAGAGCACCCCGTCGGATCAACCTACGACTTCTCCCTCGACGACAGGGGCACCTACTGCAGCATCTACGACGGCGACAGCATGCTCCATGTGTGCCGGATGGCGAAGACGTCGTCGGGGCTGGTCGTCACCCCCGACGAGCAATACAGCGTGACGCTCATCGACAAGGGAGGCGGCGAGCTGCTATACATGGAGGACGACGACCCGCACCCGCTCAGCCTCGAACAAGACACGATACTCACCATCCAGCGCAACGGCGTTCGCTTCACATGGGTGAGGGCCGACGACATCTTCAGCGAATGGGGCAGCGAACTGCGACAGCTCATCCAGGACGACCTGGAGCACAGCAGCGGCGCCCCCAACCGCTATGTCCTCTCCGCCAAGGAGCGCCAGCAGCAAAGGACCATCCAGGGCTTCAGCCTCCTCATTGCCATCATCATCCTGCTGGCCCTTTTTGCCGTCCACGTGGCCCTCAGCAACCGCAGGGCCAGGCAAAGGCTGCAGCTCCAGCTGCAACAGATCCAGGAAGTGAAGGAGAACCGTGCGCCGACGGTGAAGCAGGCCGTGGAGGACGTGGAGAACGAGTTCTTCGCTTCCGACGACTATGCTGCCCTGCAAAGGCGCATGGCCAGCGGCCAGACCCTGAGGCAGGAAGAGTGGGACGAGATGGAGCGACAGCTGAAGCGGCTCTATCCGGGCTTCACCAGCCAGCTGCGCGGCCTGCGCCCCATGTCGGAGCTGGAATATCAGGTGTGCCTGCTCATCAAGCTGCGCATCGCCCCGAAGGACATCGCCAGCGTCCTGGCCCGCGACGTCAGCACCATCAGCACGGTGCGCAGCCGCCTCTATGCCAAGGTGTTCGGCACGAAGGGCGGCGCCAAGGCCTGGGACGATTTTATCCTGAGCATGGCCCGATAGCGGCTTTGCAACGCGTTTGCAAGCCAGATGCCAACCAAATGCAAAGCCGATTTCTTGGTCACATGGCAAAAACGCCCTACCTTTGCCGCCGACAATTCATTCAATCAACAAACCCCAAAAAACGTAAAGCTTATGAAAAAGATGTTGTTTATCCTCGCCGCGATGCTGCTCAGTGCAGCCGGCATGAACGCCCAGACGACGAAAGTGGCCGACAAGGAGCTCGTCGGCGCATGGCTGATGGAGTCGATGCAGTGGGAGGGCGAGAAGAAGACGGTCTGCGGACGCGAGAGCGGCTACGCCCAGTTCAAGTACTACGGCCCTGACGGCGAGTATGCCTGTGCCGAGATCGCCCTGACGAAGGACGGCAAGTGCGTCGTCATGCCACATGAGTATGGCACCTATACGTTCAAGAACGGCGTCTACACCGAGATGGGCCGCAAAACCAACGACGGCGACATGGTGCTCGTCGACAAGACGACCTTCAAGGGCCGCTGGCGCAACCGCCACGACGTGTGGAAGAAGCAGACGGCCATGCCCGAGAAGCTCGTCAGCTACATCGTCAACTGCTGTAAGTACAAGAGCACGCCGAAAGACATCCAGCTGCTCATCAAGGAATCGATGTTCAAGTAAGAAAACAAGTTAGTAAATATCGTTATCGATTGAACGAAGCAGGAGGCCGCAGGGATGCGCCCTCCTGTTTTATTTTGTAAAACAAATTCACACGTTTTGTCCGGTTTTTACAACCGGCTGATTCTTAGACGGTTTGCATTTCCCATAAAAAGAAGCGGTCCTTTTCGGCCCGAGAAGCGGTGCTTTTCTGATCAAAAAGCGGCACTTCTCGGGCCGAGAAACGGTGCTTTTCCAGAAGCAAAACGTTTGATGTAAAGAATTGTTCAAATTCCGGCGCAAACAATAAGCGCATAAAAATTGTTAAATATGCATGGCAATATTTGGCACATTCAGAAATAAATCATATCTTTGCGATATCAAAACGATATCACTTTAAACTTTATTTGCGTATGGAGACTAAAGAGAAGATTTTCGAAGGCAGCGTGTTGAACGGATTTCTCATGCTGACAGTCAATCTGGCACTGACCGTGCTGAGTATCATTGGCATCGTCTATGGCATCATCATGCTCGACGTGGGCATCAACCGCGGCGGCTGGCTCCTGGGAGGCAGTATCGTCCTGCTCATCGTCACCGCCATCCTCTGGGCCGGGTTCATGATGCTCGAGCCCAACGAGGCCCGCGTGCTGACGTGGTTCGGCCGCTATGCCGGCACGTTCACGCGCACGGGCTACTTCTGGGTGAACCCCTTCTACTCGACGAAGAAGGTGAGCCTGCGCGCACGCAACCTGGACGCCGAACCTATCAAGGTGAACGACAAGACGGGCAACCCCGTGATGATCGGACTGGTGCTGGTGTGGAAGCTGAAGGACACGTATAAGGCCATGTTCGAGGTCGACTCCCAGACGATGGCACAGAGTTCGGCAGCCAACAAGAACGAGGTCAGCGTGGGGTCGTCGACGGTCAACCTGATGAACGCGCTGGAGAACTTCGTGCGTGTGCAGAGCGACGCCGCCTTGCGCCAAGTGGCAGGACAGTATGCCTACGACGACGAGGACAACTCCAACGACGAGCTGACGCTGCGCTCGGGCGGCGAGGAGATCAACGACCAGCTGGAGCAGAAGCTCGACGAGCGGCTGGCCCTGGCCGGCATCGAGGTCGTCGAGGCCCGCATCAACTACCTGGCCTATGCCCCCGAGATTGCCGCCGTCATGCTGCGCCGCCAGCAGGCCTCGGCCATCATCACTGCGCGCGAAAAAATCGTCGAGGGAGCCGTCTCGATGGCCAAGATGGCGCTCGACAGACTATCCAGCGAGCAGATCGTGGATCTCGACGACGACAAGAAGGCCGCCATGGTGTCGAACCTCCTCGTCGTCCTCTGCGGCGACGACTCCGCCCAGCCCGTGGTCAACACAGGAACGCTCAACCACTAAAGAGACATAGTAATAGAGTTATTGAAGACACAGTAACATAATAACAAAATAGTAACAGAGTTATTTTGAAGACACAGTAACAGAGTAACAAAATAGTAACAGAGTTATTTTGAAGACACAGTAACAGAGTAACAAAATAGTAACAGAGTTATTTTGAAGACACAGTAACATAATAACAAAAAAGTAACAGAGGTTTTAATAATCAAAGTAACAAAAGAATGACGTTATGGATGCAGAAAGAATGATACCAGTGCTAATGGAATGCGCCAAACGAATCAGACAGCAGTTGGGGCCTGGCTATCTGGAGAGCGTTTACAAGAACGCAATGGTCATCGAGCTTAAGAAATGTGAACTAAGCTATGAGATAGAGCGTCCCATCGACGTATACTACGACCAGCAGGTCGTAGGGAAGTTCAAGGCTGACATCGTGGTTGAAAACAAAGTCATCCTGGAACTGAAGGCCGTCAACGCCCTTCACTTAGCCCATGAAATTCAGTTGGTCAATTATCTCACCGCTACTGGCATAGACGACGGCCTGCTCATCAACTTCGGTTCCGACTCCCTGCAGTTCAAGCGCAAATTCAGAGTCTACAAAAAGCCTCATAAATAAGACGACATGCCCCAAAAGAATATGTTACTTAAATAATATGTTATAAAAAAAATAGGTTATAAAAAAATATGTTACTATCTGTTATTATGTTACTGTGTCTTAACCCCCACCCCTACTGTGTCTTAAACTTCACCCCTACTGTGTCTTACCCCCCAACACCCTGTCATAAAAACGCGTTATAATGGCAGAAAAGAAGACGAAGAATTTCATCCTGCGTATCGACGCTGACACGATGGATGCTATAGAAGCCTGGGCCGCCGACGAGTTCCGCTCTACCAACGGCCAACTGCAGTGGATCATCACCGAGGCACTGCGGAAGGCCCGTCGTCTGCCCAAGAACAACAAACAATAAAAACCTCAAAAAAACATGGAACAACTACGAAACCAGCACCTCACGATTGAGGTCAGCGAGATGGGAGCTGAGCTCCAGAGTATCAAGGACGCCGAAGGGCGCGAGTATCTGTGGCAGGGCGGCGAGAAGTGGCCGCGCCGCTCACCCATCCTCTTCCCTCTCGTCTGCAGCGTCGAGAACGACACCTACTACGTCGACGGCCAGGCGTATCACTTGCCCCGCCACGGCTTCGCCCGCGACACGAAGTTCACCCTCATCCATCAGACGGAGACGAAGCTGACCTACGCCCTCCACGAGTCGGAGGAGACGCTGAAGGTCTATCCCTTCCGCTTCAACCTCGCCGTCACCTATCGCCTCAGCGGCAACAAGATCCACGTCATCTGGCATGTGGAGAACACTGACGTGCGCGACATCCACTTCCAGATCGGCGGCCACCCCGCCTTCCTCGCCCCCGGCTGCCGCGAGGACGAGCCCCTGCGCGGCGTCATCGCACTCGACAACAAGCAGCCCCTGAAGGGCCTGAAGAGCTACATCGACGGCTCGCACGAGATGACGGAGATACCCCTCGACATGATCCGCGACGGCGTCATCGCCTTCGACGACGCATTCTTCGCCAACGACAGCGTCAAGATCCACAACAGCCAGACCCACCAGGCATGCCTGCTCAACCCTGACGGCACGCCCGCCGTGACCCTCGACTACCGCTGCCCCATCATCGCCTTCTGGAGCCCCTACCAGAAGCAGGCCCCCTTCGTCTGCATCGAGCCATGGTACGGCCTCGGCGACCCCCGCGGCTATAAGGGAGAATTCCGCGACAAGCCCAACATGAACCACCTCCAGCCCGGCTCCTCCTTCATGTCCGAGTACACAATCACCATCGGGTGAGACAGAGTAGCCTGTCGCTTTAGACACAGTACCTTGTTTTTTAAAGACACAGTAACACAATAACGTAGTAACATAATAACAAAGGTTGCAAATATGGTTGCCTTGCCAAAGCGACAATTCTGTTACTATGTTATTGTGTTACTGTGTTATTGTGTTATTGTGTTATTGTGTTATTGTGTTACTGTGTTACTATGTCTTAAAAAAGCAATTACTTTGTCTTTATAACGATACTCTGTCGATCAGAGGTGCTTCTTCGGGTAGAGGGCGTCCCACCACGAGGGGTCGTCCTTCAGCCAGCGCTGGAACCAGGCCATCTGGGTGGAGAGCCACTTCTCCTTCTTGGCATAGTCGAGGATGTGGTGGTTCTCGCCCTTCACCTCGACGAGGGCGACCTCGCGGCCGAGGAGCTTGAGGGCGGTGAACATCTGGAGGCTCTCGATGACGGGCACGTTGGTGTCGGCATCGCCGTGGAGGAGGAGCAGTGGCGTGTGGATCTTGTCGGCATTGAACAGGGGCGACTGGTCGACGTAGAGCTGGCGGTGGCTCCAGGGATAGCTGTTGGCCATCGACACCTCGCTGTAGTTGTAGCCCCAGTAGCCCTCGCCCCAGTAGCTGGTGTGGTTGGCGATGCCGGCATGCGAGACGGCGCAGGCAAAGATGTCGGTGACGGTCTGCAGATACTGGGTCATGAATCCGCCGTAGGAGGCGCCCATGCATCCGATCTTCTCCTTGTTGATGAAGGGATGGGCGTCGCAGATCTTCTTCACGCCCTCGATGATGTCCTCGGCAGGACCGCGACCCGCCGTGTTGACATGGCGCGAGGCCCACTCCTGGCCAAAGCCCGTGGCGCCGCTGGGCTCGACGATGTAGGCCACGTAGCCCAGCGA
The DNA here is from genome assembly GCA_017470345.1 of Prevotella sp. Lineage (GTDB taxonomy): Bacteria > Bacteroidota > Bacteroidia > Bacteroidales > Bacteroidaceae > Prevotella. The sequence goes on along the minus strand of JAFUEP010000020.1, from coordinate 62,206 downwards.
GTTCCACATCTGCGGGGCGTAGGGCGACTCGAAATAGCGGGAGACGGGCGAGCAGCCGCCGTAGTAATAGACGATCATGGGATACTTCTTCGTCGCGTCGAAGTCCTTCGGCAGGTAGAGACGGCCGTAGACGGTGTCGCCCCGCGAGCTCAGGTAGTTCCAGTCCTCGCACGTGCCCAGTTCGGCATCGCCCAGAGCCTGGCGACCGTCGAAGAGGGTCTGCTCCGTCTTGCTCCATGCGCCCGGCCTGACATAAGCTGAGGCGGGCTCCATGGTCTTATAGGCCAGGTAGGCAAGGGCCTTGGCATGGCTGGCCATGTCGAACCGATAGATGTAGTCGCCCTGGAGGGGCAGCTGGCGGATCTTGCCCGTCTTGGGATTCAGCTCGTAGACACAGACATAGTCGCGATGCTCGGCTGAGAAATAGATCAGGCCGTCGGCCCACGACCAGTCGACATTGCTGACAGAGGGGTCGAAGTCCTTCGTCAGCGGCGTCACCTTCGCGGATGCGAGGTCATAGAGGAAGAGCTCGTTCTCCGTCATGCTGGGCGTGACGTCGTCGGGCAGCTGGCAGCCGATGCGATTGAAGGCCTCGGGGTTGCCGACAATGAGCAGCTGGCGGCCGTCGGGCGAGAAGCTGGCGCCGCCCAGGAACTCGCCCGAGGTGATGACCGTGTCGACGGCCATCGACTGCGCATCCATGATGTAGAAGTCGCTGACGGTCGTCGGGCGCTTCTCCAGTCGCGAGCGGCTGGTGCCGATGAGCAGTTGGCGGCCGTCCTGCGAGATGTCGTAGAGGTATTCGCCCTTGTTGCCGAACGTGATGCGCTGGCTCAGGCCTGTGGCAATGTCGTAGCGGAGGAGGTGGTTGCGCTTGCGCCAGCCGGGCTGACGGTCGTCCATCTCGACGACCTCGTAGACCTGCTCGTCCTCCTTGGGTCCTTCCTCCTCTGACATGACGATCAGGTAGTCCTCAGTGGGGCTGACGGTGAACGAGCCTTTGGGCACGTCCGTAGCAAAGCGGGTGCGCTCGCCTGTCTGCGGGTCGACCTTGACGAGCATGCGCCGTCCGGCGTCCCATTCCTCCTCGAGGAAGGCCACCGTGCGCGGCATCCACTGCACGCCCTTGGAAAGCATCCTCACCAGCCGGCCCGTCTTCACTTCGCGCAGCTCATAGCTCCACTGCGCATTGCCGCCACGCTCCGTCGTCTGATAGCTCACGACGACATAGGCGCCGTCGGCCGACAGCGACACTCCGCGCACGCGGCGCCCGTCGGTCAGGTCGTGCACCATGTAGGGATGGCGCTCGTCGACGGTGCAGTCGACCGCCCTGTCGGCCTCGATGGACACCTGGATGGAGTCCTGCGCCTTGGCGTCGGTCATGAACTTGATGGCCACGGTGTGGTGTTCGGGCGCCAGCTTTAGGTCAGCCTGAGCCTCGGTGCCGTCGACGAACAGCTTATAGTTCTTCGGACCCTTGACGTTGATCTTGCCTTTCAGATAGCTCTCATTGTTGATATAGAACGACAGCACGCCGACGCTCTTGGCATCGTCGAGCGAGGGCAGCACCTCGGCGCTGAACGTCGTCGCGGCGGGCGCCGTCAGACTGAGCGCCCCGAGGAGCGACTGCTCGTCGAACTTATTCCCCTGCACGTCGACAGAATCCATGCCGAACGGCGCACGCACGGCCATCGGGCCTGCCATCCGGAATGTCGTCACTCGGGTTGTCTCCTGCGCCCCGGCAGCCATGGTCAGCATCAATGCGCCCAGTAAAGCAATTTTTTTCATAGTCTACAGAGATTGGTTTGTTGTTTAGTTACAGGATTTCGCGGGCTATCCATGCACAAGCCTCAGCGTCGGCCAGCGCGTGGTGATGATGCTCCAGCCGATAGCCGCACTCGGCAGCCACGGTGTGGAGCTGATGGTCGGCCAGATAGCGGAAGGCACGCCGCGAGGCTATGAGCGTGCAATAGAACTCGTAGTCGGGATAGTCCATCTGATAGCAGCGGAAGACGGCCTTCAGGCAGGTCTCGTCGAACGCCTTGTTGTGGGCCACGAGGGGAAGTCCCTCGATGAGCGGCTCGACCCGGGCCCACACCTCAGGGAAGAGCGGCGCCTCGTCCGTGTCGCGACAGGTCAGTCCGTGCACACGCGTACACCAATAGTTATAATAGTTTGGTTCAGGCTGAATGAGCGAATAGAACCGGTCAGCAAACTCGCCGTCCCTCACGACGACCACACCCACCGAGCAGACACTGGTACGCTCGTTGTTGGCAGTCTCGAAGTCGATGGCGGCGAAGTCTTTCATGGGGCGGGAGGGAAAAAATCTGGAGTCAATAAGCCTCACGATACTTGCTTTCGTCCTTGTCCTGAAGCATGGAGAGGTAGGACTGATAGCGGCTCTCGGCAATGTAGTGGTCGTCGAGGGCACGGCGCACGGCACAGCCCGGCTCATGCGTATGGGTGCAGTTGGAGAAGCGGCAGTCCTTGGAGAAATGGAAGATCTCCTTGAAGTAGCTCGTCAGCTCCTCAGGCTCCATGTCGAAGGTGCCGAAGCCCTTGATGCCCGGCGTGTCAATGAGGTAGGAGGGCGCGCCGTCCGTGGGGCCGGGGAGACTGATCATCTCGGAGAACGTCGTGGTGTGCATGCCTGTGTCGTGGGCGTCGCTGATCTGGGCCGTGCGCAGGTCAGCGCCAGGGACGAGGCGGTTGATGAGGGTCGACTTCCCCACCCCGCTGTTGCCGCTGAGCAGCGTGATCTTGCCGCCGAGCATGGGTCGCAATTCCTCGACGCCAGAGCCGTCGGCCGCTGAGATCTCGCGACATTCGTAGCCGATGGTCTCATAGAGCCGGACCATCATCTGCTGCAGTCGACGCTCGTCCTCGTCGAGCAGGTCGGTCTTGTTGAAGACGAGCACGACAGGCACCCGATAGGCCTCGGCCGAGGCCAGGAAGCGGTCGATGAAGGTGGTCGAGGTCTGGGGATGGCTGACGGTGACGACGAGCAGAGCCTGGTCGACGTTGGCGGCCAGGATGTGGCTCTGCTTCGAGAGGTTCTGCGAACGGCGGATGATGTAGTTGCGGCGGTCCTCAATCTCTGTGATGAAAGCCCCCTCCGGCCTTCCCCCACCAGGGGAGGCTTTTATCTCCACGCGGTCGCCTACGGCCACAGGATTCGTCGACCGGATGCCACGCAGCCGGAAATTGCCCTTTATCTTACAATCAAGCAACTGGCCATCGTCCGTCCGGACGGTGTACCAGCTGCCTGTGTTCTTAATGACCAGACCGTGCATCAGACGGTCATGATTTCCTTGTTCTTCGCCTCAATGAGGTCGTCGAGCCGCTTGATATACTTGTCGTGCAGCTTCTGCAGCTCCAGCTCGGCGTCCTTCTCGTTGTCCTCCGAGAGGCCGTCCTTGATGGCCTTCTTCAGCCGGTCCTTGACGTCGGAGCGCACATTGCGCACCTCCACCTTGGCCTTCTCGGCTATCTTGTTGCACTGCTTCACCAGGTCGCGACGGCGCTCCTCCGTCGGCTGCGGGATCTGCAGGCGGATCACCTCGCCGTTGTTCTCAGGCGTGATGCCTACGTCGCTGGCCATGATGGCCTTCTCGATGTCCTTAATCTGCTTGCGGTCCCAAGGCTTGATGGCGATGGTGCGGGCGTCAGGACAGTTGACCGTGGCCACCTGGTTGAGGGGCACGCGGCTGCCGTATGACTCCACACGAACGCCGTCGAGAATGGCCACGTTGGCGCGGCCGGCGCGGATGCGGCTCAGCTCGTCGTCGAGGAACATGGCGGCCATCTCCATCCGCTCTTCTGCTTTCTGCAATGTTTCTTTTACGTCTATCATATCTAATGAGGGTTTTAAAAGTTTTTCGGTGAGCAAATTTAGGAATATTTTCTGAATCTTGCAACAAAACTGACATCTTTTTTCAAAAAAATCGCCCAGATTGTGACTTTTTCGCAAAAAATGACTATCTTTGCACCAACATTATTATTATAAAGACAGATTATGAAACGTTTAGCAACACTATTGACCTCACTCATGCTCATGCTCGGAATGCCCGCCATGGCTGACAACTATGCCTATCTGACCATCACGCAGGATGCTGCCGAGACAAGCATCGAGGTCAGCACCATCGACAAGATCACCTTCGACGCCAGCGACATGGTGCTCCATCTGAACTCGGGTGCCGAGCAGCGGCTGCCCCTGGCCTCGCTCGAGCGCATGTTTTTCTCGCAGACCGCGGCCGGCATCGCCACTGTCAGCAAGAGCCGCTCCGAGATGAAAGTGGAGGGCGGACAGCTGAGGCTGACCGTTGCCGACGGCGAGCGCATCACTCTCTACAACACGAAGGGCGAGCAACTGTTCACCACCACCCGCGACGCCACCTACGACCTTCGTCCGCTGGGCCGCGGCGTCTTCATCGTCAAGATGGGGCAGGAGGCTCGCAAGCTGATGAACAAATAGCACAGAGACGCAAATCAACAAAAGGCAAGCCTATGTCAACACAGACGAGCAAATACATGCTGGCCAGCGAGCGCGACGAGCTGTGGGGACTGATCATCACCACCGTAGGGTATGAGGAGATCAACCCTGGCGACAGCTATCCCACGCACGGACATGCCGACGGTTATTACTTCGACGTGGAGAAAGGTCGCGTGCTCAACGAGTACCAGCTGCTCTACATCATCGAGGGCGAGGGCGTGCTCCACACGCGCACCGTCCGCGAGGCCCGGCTGCACGAGGGCGACATCTTCCTGCTCTTCCCAGGCGAGTGGCACTCCTACCATCCGCTCAACTCACGCGGCTGGAAGAAATACTGGATCGGATTCCGCGGCCACAACATGGACGACCGCGTCCGCGCCGGCTTCCTCTCGCCCAAGAAACCCATCTATCACGTAGGCTTCAGCGATGTGCTCGTAGGGCTCTTCCGGGCTGCCTACAGAAGTGCCCAGGAGGAGGCAGCCTACTCGCAGCAGCTCATGGCCGGCATCGTCAACCACCTCATCGGGCAGATGTATTCGCTGGAGCGCAACATCGAGCTGAAGAACCGCGACCAGAGTCATGTCGACATGATCAACCGCGCCCGCTTGCGCATCCGCGAATCGCTCGAGAGCACCCTGACCATCCAGCAGCTGGCCGAGGAGCTTGGCGTCAGCTACAGCAACTTCCGCAAGCTCTTCAAGGAGCACACGGGGCTCTCGCCCGCCACCTATCAGCAGGACCTGCGGCTGCAGCATGCCAAGGAGCTGCTGACGACGACCGACATGAGCATCAAGGAAATAGCCTACCGCCTGAACTTCGACTCGCCCGACTATTTCTCGTCGAAATTCAAGCAGAAGACGGGCCGGAAGCCCAGCGACCTGCGGGCCTTATAAGCTCCGGACGGAAGGCAGAGGGCAATAGTTTCCACTCGGATTTATTTTTACAAACGACAAACGCCTTTAAAAGAAGCGGTGCTTTTCGGCTCGAAAAGCACCGCTTCTTTGATCAAAAAGCACCGCTTCTCGGGCCGAGAAGCGGTGCTTTATTTTAAACAAACCCAAAGTTGTCTGATAATCAAGTATTTAGACGTCATCAGCCAAATATCCAGAATTTTATTTACATTCCGAGCATTTTTCCTCCTCCAGACGGAACGCATCAGAAGAGCTGTTTCTCTAACCAATAGCACAGGATGCCGGCCAGATAGCCCGTGAAGGCAATCCACGTGATGCGCTTCATATACCACCCGAACGTGATCTTCTCCAGACCCATGACCACCACGCCGGCAGCCGAGCCGATGATGAGCATCGAGCCGCCCACGCCGGCACAGTAGGCCAGCAGCTGCCAGAAGATGCCGTCGACGGCCATGTCGCCCACCTCGGCCACAGGATACATGCCCATGGCGCCCGCCACGAGCGGCACGTTGTCGACGACGGCTGAGAGCACGCCGATGATGCCCGTGACGAGATAGTGGTTGCCCGAGGTGACGTCGTTGAGCCACTGGCCCAGGGCTGTCAGCGTGCCGATCTCCTCGAGCACGGCGACGGCCATGAGGATGCCCAGGAAGAACATGATCGTGGAGAGGTCGATGCGCGAGAGCAGATCGCTCACTCGATGGGCCATCGTGTCCTCTTCGCCGTGACGGCGATGAAAGATCTCGGTCACGGTCCAGAGCACGCCCAGCACGAGCAGGATGCCCATGAAGGGAGGCAGGCTGGTGAGTGCGCGGAAGATGGGGACGAACACGAGTCCGCCGATGCCGAGACAGAAGATGGCCGTGCGCTGACGGCGGGTGAACTCGCTCGCCTGGACCGTCTCCGTGTCGTCAGTGGTGGCGAAGGTGCCTTTCAGCTGTGTCTGCAGGATGAGTGCGGGAATGACCATCGAGACGAGCGAAGGCACGAGGATCTCGCTGATGACGCCCTGCGTGGTGATGACGCCCTTGATCCAGAGCATGATGGTGGTGACGTCGCCGATGGGCGAGAAGGCACCGCCCGAGTTGGCCGCAATGATGATGAGGGCCGCATAGATGAGCCGTTCCTCACGGCTCTCCACCAGCTTGCGGAGCACCATGACCATGACGATCGAGGTGGTCAGATTGTCGAGGATGGCTGACAGGAAGAAGGTCATGAAGGCCACGCGCCAGAGCAGCTTGCGCTTTGAGCGCGTCTGCATCACGTCGCGCACGAAGTTGAAGCCGCCGTTGAAGTCGACGATCTCGACGATGGTCATCGCTCCCATGAGGAAGAAGAGCGTGGAGGCCGTGTCGCCCAGGTGATGCTGGATCAGTCCGCCGACGTGGCCTGCCAGTCCCTCGGTTGCCACGTCAGGGAAATAGACGCCGGGAGCGACCATCAGCAGCGTCCAGCATCCTACGCACATCAGCAGGGCTATGGCTGCCTTGTTAATCCTGGTCACGCTCTCAAGGGCAATGCAGAGGTAGCCTACGATGAAGAACGCGACAATCATTACGGTCAGTGTTGTCATTATACAATCAGTCTTTTTCTTAGGTTAATCATCAAATTTGCCGCAAAGGTACGACAAAAAATCAAAAAAGCAGGTTATATTGTCAAAGTTTGATGTCGAAAAACACAATTTATCAGTAATTTTGCACACAACTAATCAGATTACTGCTAACAAAACAAAAAAGCAAGCAATGGAAGACAAGAAATATTTCTTTGCCGTCGACCTCGGAGCCACGAGCGGACGAACCATCGTCGGGTCTATTGACGGCGGACGGTCGGAACTGGAAGAGCTGACCCGATTCCCCAACAACCTCATCGTGCAGGGAGGCCACTACTACTGGGACATCCAGGGGCTATACTTCGAGATCATCCGCGGACTGAAGGAGGCTAGCCGCCGCGGACTGACGATCACCTCGATCGGCATCGACACGTGGGGCGTCGACTTCGTCTGCATCGGAGCCGACGGCGCCATCCTGCGCAACCCGCGCGCCTATCGCGACCCCGTCACCTTCGACGCCATGGACGACTATCTGAAGCACGTCATCGGCAAGCGCGAGGTCTACGACATCACCGGCATTCAGCTGATGAACTTCAACAGCATCTTCCAGCTCTACGCCATGCGGCGCGAACAGAACTCGGCACTCGAGCATGCACAGAAGATATTGTTCGTGCCCGACGCACTGAGCTGGATGCTGACGGGCAACGAGGTGTGCGAATACACCATCGCATCGACCTCGCAGATGCTCGACCCCCGCACGGGTCAGCTCGACGAGCGACTGCTGGCCTCCGTAGGACTGAGCCGCTCGAAGTTCGGCAAGATGGTCCGCCCGGGCACCGTCATCGGCGTGCTGACCGACGAGGTGCAGCGGCTGACAGGCATGGGCCCCGTGCCCGTCATCGCCGTCGCCGGCCACGACACGGGCTCGGCCGTGGCTGCCGTCCCGGCCAAGGACGAGAAGTTTGCCTACCTCTCCAGCGGCACGTGGAGCCTGATGGGCATCGAGACCCGCGACGCCATCATCAACGACCTCTCCTACGAGCGCAACTTCACCAACGAGGGCGGCATTGAGGGCACCACGCGATTCCTGAAGAACATCTGCGGCATGTGGCTCTATGAGCGCTGCCGACTGGAGTGGCCCGAAGAGGTGCGCAGCCTCAGCCATCCCGAGCTTCAGGGACAGGCCATGGCCATAGCGCCCTTCCGCTCCATCATCGAGCCTGACAACCAGATGTTTGCCGCTCCGTCGAGCATGATTGGCGCCATTCAGGACTATTGCCGTGCGACCAACCAGCCCACGCCCGAGACGCCGGCCGAGATATGCCGATGCATCTTCGACTCGCTGGCACTGCGCTACCGCCAGGTGTTCCAGTGGCTACAGGAGTTTGCACCGTTCCGCCTCGACGTGCTCCACATCATCGGTGGCGGTTCGCTCAACCGCTACCTCAACCAGTTCACGGCCAACGCCACGGGCGTCACCGTCCTGGCCGGCCCGCAGGAGGGCACTGCCATCGGCAACATCATGATGCAGGCCAAAGCCGCCGGACTGGTCGGCGACATCTGGCAGATGCGCCAGATCATTGCCAACTCGCTGGAGCTGGTGCGCTATGAGCCCCAGGACAAGGCCCTGTGGGACGCAGCTTATGACAAGTACCTGACTATCATCAGTAAATAAAAACAAAAATCTCCAAAAATCCAATAAAAATCTGTATGCATCTTTACGACAAGCAAGACTACTTAAAAAGGATGTATGAAATCATTGGTGCTGCAATGGACTTATATAACGAGTTGGGATTCGGTTATTCAGAGCCTATCTATCAGGAATGTATGTCAATTGTATGCAGTGAAAAAGGTATTCCCTGGGAACGTGAGAAATTATTGAAAATGTATTTTCACGATAAAGAACTGAATAAAACTTACAAGGCGGATTTTGTGTGTTTCGGTGATATCATTGTTGAATTAAAGGCCGTGTCTGAACTTACAAAGGATCATAGAGCACAACTATTTAACTATATGCGAATTACAGATTCTTGTGCTGGAATCCTTATCAATTTTGGTAATCCCGACAGACTTATTTCTGAAAGGTATTTCTATGACATTTTAGCTGGCGAATATAAATATGTCACTCGCTCCACTAATTAATTTTGTAGATTTTTTGTCCTTGAGTTAATAATTGATTTTTGTTGAATTTTTGAGAGATTTTTGTCCTAACGATAATATAAACACATTGTTAAAGTAATATTTAAGTAATTATGGCAAAACCATTAGTTGAGACAAAAGCCCGCGTGGGCGTATTCAGCATTGCGCTGCAGGCCTACCTGCCGCAGTTCCCCCAGCTCGTACCTGAGTTCGAGCAGCAGTATGCAGACTTCAAGAAGACTCTGCCCGACACGATCGAGATCATCGACGGAGGCATGGTGACCACCAAGGAGCAGTCGATGGCGGCCGGCGACAAGTTCCGCGCCGCCGACGTCGACCTCGTCATCCTGCAGATGCTGACCTACTGCACCTCTTATAATATGCTGCCCGCCGTGCGCGATCTCGACGTGCCCGTCGTCATCGTCAACGTGCAGAAGAAGCTGGCCCCCGACTACGACAAGACCGACATCCCCACATGGCTCGGCGAGCTCTACGCCTGCGGCGCCATCGGCGAGATGGTGGCCGACCTGAACCGTGCCGGCAAACGCTCGGCCGTCATCACGGGCGTCGTCGAAGGCGGCGACCCCGAGGTGCAGCGCGAGATTGAGGACTGGTGCCGTGCGGCACAGGTGCGCCGCCGCTTCCGCGACACTAACATCGCACAGATCGGACGCCCCTACCCCGGCATGATGGATCTCTACATCGACGAGACCAACCTCTATCACCGCATGTTCGTCTACACCAAGCAGTTCGACTGGGAGCAGATGTGGGCCATCGCCGACAACATCACTGACGAGCAGGCCATCCGCGCCAAGGCACAGGACATCCTCGACACGTTCGAGATTGAGGGCGGCGGCACCATTGAGAAGGTCTGGGACATGGCCCGCTACGTCGTAGCCTTCGAGCAGTGGGTCAAGGACGAGAAGCTCGGCATGATCGCCTCCCACTACGCAGGCTTCGCTCAGGGCGTGGCCGGAAAGCTCGACTCGATGCTCATCCCCGCCTTCTCGATGCTCATCAAGCAGCATACGGCCTGCGCCGTCGAGGGCGACATGAAGGTGGCCATGGCCATGTCGATCCTGAAGACCATCTCGGGCACGGGCACCCTGGCCGAGATGTACTCCATCGACTTCCCCAAGGACATCTGCATCATCGGCCACTCTGGCTCGGGCGACTACGACATCTCGCAGGCCCACAAGCCGACGATGAAGATCGTGCCCGTCTTCCACGGCAAGACCGGCGGCGGCTACCTGACGCAGTTCTATCCGCCCACAGGCCCCGTCACCTATCTGGCCATCACGCAGGACCGCAACGGCATCTTCAAGTTCGTCGTGGCCGAGGGTGTCAATGAGGAAGGCCCCATCTTCATGTTCGGCGACACCAACATGCGCACGAAGTTCTCGCTCAGCTGCCGCGAGTTCGTCAACAAGTGGAGCGAGGCCGGCCCGACCCACCACATGGCTGCCGCCGTCGGCCATCATGCCGACACCATCCTTAAGGTGGCCAAGATCCTGAACATCAAGTGCGACATCGTCTGCAGATAATAATGGCCGAATGGCGTTATATCGGAATAACGTTATCACGAAATATCGAAATAACGAAATATCGAAATATCGAAATATCGAAATAACGAAATAACGTTATCACGATATAACGCCCATTCGGGAAAATAAAATAAAGTATGGCAAAGAAAAGTGGAAGCTTGAAGAGCACCCTGGCGGTGTCTCTCAACAATTATCTGGATGCAGGCGCCATCGTGGCCGGATCAAGCGGCATCACGCTCTGGCAGAACTACCTCGGGCTGTCCGAGATGCATCTGGGATGGCTCAACGCCCTAAGTGCCAACGCGCTGGGCGCCGCCATCGGTGCCATCATCGGCGGATTCCTGGCCGACAAGTTCGGACGCAAGTTCATCTTCACCTACAACCTGCTGGTCTACATGCTCGGCGTGCTCATCGTGATGTTCTCCTTCAGCTATCCCATGCTGCTCGCAGGATTCCTCATCACGGGCATCTCCGTCGGCGTGGGCGTGCCGGCCTCTTGGACCTACATCTCTGAGTCGTCGGAGGTGGGCAACCGCGGCCGCAACATCTGCATCTCGCAGATGTCGTGGGGTCTCGGACCGATGTTCATCCTCTTCTTCGGCATGCTCCTCGCTCCGGGCGGCGTGCTCTATGGACCTGTGGAGTCGTTGGCACATGCCATCATCGGCGCTGACGCGGCGCAGGCTGCCGTCGAGGTCTTCTCCTCGCGTGTGGTCTTCCTGACGCTCTTCATCGTCGCCTTCATCGCCTGGACCCTGCAGCGTCAGCTCGAGGAGAGCAAGGAATACACGGCCCAGAAAGCTGTCGACAAGAGTGGCATCGTGGACAACATCAAGATGCTGTTCACCAACAAGATAGCCGTCAGGACCGTCGCCTTCCTCGCTGCCATCTACCTGTCGTGGAACCTCGTGGCCTCGGTGATGGGCTTCTTCATGCCTCACATCTACGAGACGGCCGGCGGACTGAGCAACGAGACGGCCAACATGCTGAGCTGCGTCAGCTGGGTCTTCGTCGTCGTCACCACGTTCATCATCTCGTTCTTCGTCGACAAGGTGGCCCATCGGTTCTTCTACGTCTTCGGACTCGTGGCCGCCCTGACGGCATGGCTGCTCATCATCGGAGGCGGCGTGCAGACCATTGGAGGCATCTGGCTGTTCACCATCCTCTGGGGCATCAACAACGGCAGCTCCGTGCAGATCTTCTATGCCCTATGGGGCTCTGAGCTCTTCCCGGCCAAGTTCCGTGCCGGCGCCCAGGGACTGATGTTCTTCATCGTGCGCGGACTGTCGGCTCTGTGGGGCCTCATCTTCACCTTCATCTATGGTGAGAACGGCGAAGGCTTCACCCTTGCGGCCTACTGCATGATAGCCCTGCTGGCCGTGTCGCTCGTCGTAGGTCTGCTCGGCATGCCCAACACACGTGGCCGTTCGCTCGACGACATCGTCAAGGAGCGCTACGGTGAGAATTTCTGAGAAAAAGCGGATAAAAAACAATCGATTTCGCTGATAAATGCGTTTTTTCGTCACAAAAATTTGTTTTGTACGAAAAAACGCATTATCTTTGCAACGGAAATTAAATGTCATTTAATTCTATAAACAATTATTTATGAAGTACAAATTTATTCTTACCATGATGGCTATGTTCTTTGCCATCAACATGAATGCTCAGCAAGAGAGCAATTATCCTCATGCCTTCATCGGCGTGCAGGGTGGTGTGATGAGAGCCTACAATGGTGAAGGTATCGACCGCAAGTGGAGCCCCATGGCAGCACTGAACATCGGTTACAACTTCACACAGGTGTTCGGTCTGCGCCTGCAAGCCAATGGTAGCACATGGAAGGCCGAACTGCCCGGCGGTGACGAATACAAGAGCAAGATCGGCAACATCGATCTCGACATGATGTTCAACCTGTCGAACGTGTTCTTCCCCAACCGCAACAATCTGGTCAACGTCATTGCCATTGCCGGAGCCCCCTTCAACCTGGCCGTCCCCCACTCTTGGGTTGACAACTATGCCTACAGCATCTCTGAGGGTGGCGACCGCTGGAACACAGCCTGGAAGGTCGGCGGCCAGCTCGACTTCAACATCGCCAAGCACTGGGGCTTCAACCTCGAGGCCGGCACCAACTACGTGCGCCAGAAGAACGAGGGCCTGCACGACAACAACAAGTGGTGGCCCTACGCCATGGCCGGCATCACCTACAAGTTCGGATTCAAGAAGGCCAAGAAGGCCGCTCCCGTAGCTCCCGTCGTGGCTGAGCCCGTCGAGGAGCCCAAGGCTGAGCTCGCTCCCCAGCCCAAGCGTGAAGAGCCGAAGCCCGCTCCCCAGCCCAAGAAGGAAGAGCCGAAGCCCGTCGTGAAGCCTGCCAAGGTGGCCGAGAACATCTTCTTCGAACTGGCCAAGAGCGACGTCAAGGACGTTCAGAACAGCAAGATCGACGCCATCGTGAAGTTTGCCAACGAGAACCCCAACGCCAAGATTTCGCTCGTCGGCTATGCTGACAAGGGCACTGGCACGACGGCCATCAACAAGCGTCTCTCCGACCAGCGCGTGAAGACCGTGAAGGACATCCTCGTCAAGAAGGGCATCAAGGCCAGCCGCATCTCGACTGAGTCGAAGGGCGACACCGTGCAGCCGTTTGCCAACAACGACGACAACCGCGTCGTCATCGTGGTGGGCGAGTAATCGCTCCCCCACCCCTTTCCAAAACGATTAAGCCCCCGGCGCTTCACAGCGGCGGGGGCTCTTCTGTTTCACTAAATAGTAAGTAATAATGATTATATGTAGTCAGTAGTTGTTTTCGTTTTTAAATCTATGCTTTCTCCTTCTATATATATTAACGGGGCAGGTTGAATGCCTTCGTCATCTCCTTCATCTGCTCGTCGCTCATGCCCTCAGGCTCGAAGCCCATGGCCTTGGCATTGATGTAGATCTTGGCACTCTTCGAGAGCACGTCGATCTGGTCGAAGGCATCCATCACGTCGAGACCCTTGGCAAAGACGCCATGCTTCTCCCACATGACTACGTCGTAGTCCTCGAGCTCCTTCAGCGTAGCGTCGGCCAGTTCGTTCGAGCCAGGCAACGTATAGGGCACGATGCCCAGACCCAGCGGGCAGAAAGCCTTCGTCTCAGGAATCATCGACCACAGGATCTTCGTCAGCACATCCTTGCCCAGGAAGGCGCGGTTGTGGCTCATGGCCACCAGCTCGATGGGATGCGTGTGGACCGTAGCCTTATAGGGCGAGCCGCTCTCGATGAGGTGGGCATGGACGGTCAGGTGGCTGGGCAGCTCGCTCGTCGGCATCACGGCGTTGTCGGCAATGATGACATACGATGCGCAATCGTCGAGGATGCGGATGACGGAACCGTTGTCCATCGGCCAGCGGGCCAGGTCGCGCATGCGCTTGCCCGTTCCCTTGCAATAGAAGTAGCAGCCTTTCAGGGCTGGCAGCTTGACGCCGATCTGCTTCACCTCGCTGATGGCAGGCAGCTGACGGATTTCGTCGTCCACCAGGTCAGTCACGTTCACAGTGATGTTGCCGCCGTTGCGCTCGGCCCATCCGTTCTGCCACAGATAGCCGGCGACCTCTGCAATCTTATAGACCTCGGCCTTCAAGGCTGGGCGTCCCTCCAATATACTTTTCATACTTGTTATTCCTTGAGTTAATTGATTTCGGTTGCAAAGTTATATCAATTCCTTGTGACGAAGCACCACAATTTGATTTTTAACCCCAAATATATGACTTTTCGCTTGATTTATATCAATTTCGCAGCCTTCCCTTTGCCAATCCAACTTTTCTTCGTAACTTTGCCGTCTAAATAAAAATACACTCATGACAACACAGCAGCAATCCCCTAAGTGGGCCGAGAACGTCATACTGGCCGACGCCGACCACATCGACCGCGTGGCCTTCGACCTCATCGTCAACTTCGAGCGCATGCTCGGCCGCCGCATCCAGCAGGCCGACATGGCCCGATGGGCTGAGTGCATCGCCCTCGACGGCGGTCTGCGCGAGGGCGACCATCAGACCAACGTCATTCTCATCCACGAGAAAGACCATGCGGAGCTTCGCAACTTCGTGCCGGCCCACTACGCCAGCCAGCTCACTGGCCAGGCCTTCCGCAGCCCCCTGGGCGAGTTCGTCTTCAACAGTGTCCCCACGGAAGCCATTGCCGGCAAGCAGCAACTGATGACTGACACCCTCGCCTTCCTTATGTCGCAACCTGACGTCAAGCGCATCATGGTCGTGCCCGACGAGCAGCACTACCCGCAGGTGCGCGCCACGATACAGCAAGCCGACACAGCCGACAAGCACATCACCGTCTTTGCCATGCAGCCCATGCAGGGCGGAGCCTTCGCTCAGGAAATCCTGGGCTATTCGCTTCTGTCGGCCCTCGGCATCAAGTCTGACGAGATACGTCCCGACGCCTGATTTCTCTCAGCCGTCGGACGTCATCGGCTCATTCTATAGAATAAGGTGGACGCACCCCACGCATTGCTCGCGTGTGGGGTGCGTCCACTTCTTCTCTCAAAAACAAAGCGGCACTTCTCGGGTCACAAAGGACCGCTTCTCGACTGCCAAAGGACCGCTTCTCCGGCCTCAAAGGACCGCTTCATTATCTCCCATCACGCATCGCGCTGACAGCCACTTCCCGCTACGTTCGAGAAATAATCGGCCGAAAGTTTTGCCGTTTCTCACTTTTTTGCTAACTTTGCAACATCAATCCACACGCAAAAGGAAAAACCTCTATGGGAAAGATATTCCGACTCAACCGCAATTTCGACAACACCATTGCCGGCCGCAAGGAGGGCGAGCGTGGCGACATGATTAACTTCTGGTACGCACAGCGCGACAACAGACAACAACAAATCAACATAATCGAAGAAAAAAGAACAATGAGCAGAATCCTGATGATCGGCGCCGGAGGCGTCGCTACCGTTGCGGCATTCAAGATAGCACAGAATCCGCAAGTTTTCACCGAGTTCATGATTGCATCACGCCGCAAGCAGAAGTGCGACGCGCTCGTCGAGGCCATCCATGCCAAGGGCTACACGATGCCCATACAGACCGCACAGGTCGACGCCGACGACGTGGAGCAGCTGAAGGCGCTCTTCTCGAGCTATAAGCCCGACCTGGTGGTCAACCTCGCCCTGCCCTATCAGGACCTGACCATCATGGACGCCTGTCTGGCCTGCGGATGCTCGTATCTCGACACGGCCAACTATGAGCCCAAGGACGAGGCCCACTTCGAATACTCATGGCAGTGGGCCTATCGCGAGCGCTTCCGCGAGGCCGGACTGACGGCCATCCTCGGCTGCGGCTTCGACCCGGGCGTGACGAGCATCTTCACCGCCTATGCCGCCAAGCACCACTTCAAGGAAATCCAGTATCTCGACATCGTCGACTGCAACGCCGGCGACCATCACAAGGCTTTCGCCACCAACTTCAACCCCGAAATCAACATCCGCGAGATCACCCAGAAGGGACTCTACTGGGAGAACGGCCAGTGGGTGGAGACCGAGCCACTCGAAATCCATAAGGACCTAACCTATCCCGAGATCGGACCGCGCGACAGCTATCTGCTCCACCACGAGGAGATCGAGTCGCTCGTGCTGAACTATCCCACCATCCGCCGCGCACGCTTCTGGATGACCTTCGGACAGCAATACCTGAAGCACCTCGAAGTGATCCAGAACATCGGCATGAGCCGCATCGACGAGGTCACGTACGAGGCTCCGCTGGCCGACGGCTCGGGCAAGACGGTCAAGGTGAAGATCGTGCCCCTGCAGTTCCTCAAGGCCGTGCTGCCCAACCCGCAGGACCTCGGCGAGAACTATGAGGGCCAGACCAGCATCGGCTGCCGCATCCGCGGCATCGGACAGGACGGCCAGGAGCACACCTATTATATATATAACAACTGCTCCCACCGCGCCGCCTACGAGGAGACGGGCATGCAGGGCGTCAGCTACACCACGGGCGTGCCCGCCATGATCGGCGCCATGATGTTCTGCAAGGGCCTCTGGCGCAAGCCCGGCGTCTTCAACGTCGAGGAGTTCGATCCCGATCCGTTCCTCGAGCAGCTCAACCTCCAGGGTCTGCCCTGGCACGAACTGCACGACGTCGACCTGGAACTGTAGAATCAATCAAAACATCAAAACCATTCCACACCGTACACTATGGCAAAGAAAGAAACTGAGGGTAATGAGGCCCTCAACCCACAGAGCGAGAAGCTGAAGGCCCTGCAGGCCGCCATGTCGAAGATCGAGAAGGACTTCGGCAAAGGCTCCATCATGCGCATGGGCGACGAACAGATAGAGAACGTCGACGTCATCCCCACAGGATCCATCGCCCTCAATGCCGCACTCGGCGTCGGCGGTTATCCCAAGGGACGCATCATCGAGATCTACGGCCCCGAGTCGTCAGGTAAGACGACGCTCGCCATCCACGCCATCGCCGAGGCACAGCGGGCTGGCGGCATCGCGGCGTTCATCGACGCTGAGCATGCCTTCGACCGCTTCTATGCCCAGAAGCTGGGCGTCGACGTCGACAACCTGCTCATCTCGCAACCCGACAACGGCGAGCAGGCCCTCGAGATTGCCGACCAGCTCATCCGTTCGGCCGCCATCGACATCATCGTCATCGACTCCGTGGCTGCACTCACGCCCAAGAAGGAGATCGAGGGCGACATGGGCGACTCGGCCGTCGGACTGCATGCCCGACTGATGAGCCAGGCTCTCCGCAAGGTCACCTCGACCATCGCCAAGACCAACACCACCTGCATCTTCATCAACCAGCTGCGCGAGAAGATCGGCGTCATGTTCGGCAACCCCGAGACGACCACGGGCGGCAATGCCCTCAAGTTCTACGCTTCCGTCCGCCTCGACATCCGCCGCGTCACCTCCATCAAGGACGGCGATCAGGTCATCGGCAATCAGGTGCGCGTGAAGGTCGTCAAGAACAAGGTCGCCCCACCCTTCCGCAAGGCTGAGTTCGAAATCACCTTCGGCGAAGGCATCTCGAGAATTGGCGAGATCGTCGACCTCGGCGTCGAATATGGCATCATCAAGAAGAGCGGATCGTGGTTCTCCTACGGCGACTCGAAGCTGGCCCAGGGACGCGACGCCACCAAGCAGCTCCTCAAGGACAACCCCGAGCTCTGCGACGAGCTGGAGGCCCAGATCATGGAAAAGCTGACAGCCGAGCAGGCATAAACACATCATTGGGACTTCACGGATTTGAGAATTTGAGAATGTTGACTTTGAATAAGCAAGTTCTCAAATTCTTAAATTCGTGATTCTTTTTTATCGATATTGTACTTTCTTTTTGCAGAACAGGAACTGCATTTGCAGGGCTCGATTGTTTTCAGTTACTTTGCACCCACAAAAACAGCGACATCAATGAACCAGACACCAACCATACTGACCATCACCGGCAGCGACGGCACCTGCTGCTCGGGCATTCAGGCCGACATCAGGTTGATCGGCGAAATGGGAGCTACGCCCGTATCGGTCGTTACCTCTGTCACGGCCCAAAACACACTAGGCATTCAGGAGTTCTACGACCTGCCTGCCACGGCCGTCAGATTGCAGATGGAAGCTATCGTCAACGACTTGCAGCCGCAAGTGGTGAAGATCGGACTGCTACGCCGCACCGACGTCGTCGAGGTCATTGCAGACGTCATCCGCAGCTATCGGCCCCAGCATGTGGTCTATGCCCCGCTAGTGGAGTCGGTTCGGGGTGAACGGCTGGTGTCCGACGAGGTCAACGAATCCATCCAGCGCCTCATCCTGCCTCTTTGCACGATGGTGCTGAGGCCACGTCCTGAAGGCCCGCACGGACAGGTCAACCGTCTGTCGGCTGCGACAGCCGTATTGCTGGGTCGCGGCCTGCAGCCCACCGAGGCACTGAGGCAAGCACGACAGCTGACGGGCAGCACACCTACAGGCTATGCCGTCACGAGCTGTCGGGCCGACGAGCTATACAGACAATTCATCGCAGCCGTGGAGCGGTTCTTCCGCCGCTATGCCGACGTGGCGTTCTATGCCGAGCAGCTCAACGTCAGCCCTCGCTACTTAGGACAAGTCACCCGAAGAATTGCCAACCGTTCGCCAAAGTCCGTGATCGACGAGCGCATCACGACCGAGATTGAGCGTCTGCTGACCACCACCCCACACTCGCTGAAGGAGATTGCCTCGTTGATGGGGTTCTCGTCGCAGGCCCATCTGTCGCGCTTCTTCAAAAAGCAGCGAGGCGTTTCGCCGACGAAACAGAAGAACAGGGCAATGGGGACACGAAGCATAAATTAAACTCATAAAAAACAATGCAAAACGAAAGACAACAACTGAACAGACAACTAGCACAAATGCTCAAAGGCGGCGTCATCATGGACGTGACCACACCCGAGCAGGCCCGCATCGCCGAAGCTGCCGGCGCCTGCGCCGTCATGGCCCTGGAGCGCATTCCCGCCGACATACGCGCCGCTGGCGGCGTCAGCCGCATGAGCGACCCCCGACTGATTCGCAGCATCCAGCAGGCCGTCAGCATACCGGTCATGGCCAAATGTCGCATCGGCCACATCGCCGAGGCCCAAATCCTGCAAGCCTTGGAGATTGACTACATCGATGAGAGCGAAGTGCTGTCGCCTGCCGACAACGTGCATCACATCGACAAAACTCAGTTCCTGGTGCCCTTCGTCTGTGGCGCACGCAACCTGGGCGAGGCCCTCAGACGCATTGCCGAGGGAGCCACGATGATTCGCACCAAGGGCGAGCCCGGCACGGGCGACGTGGTGCAGGCTGTCAGCCACATGCGCCTGATGCAAAGCGAGATACGCCGGCTGGTCAGTATGGCCGACGATGAGCTTTTTGAAGCGGCCAAACAATTGCAAGCTCCACTCGAACTGGTGCAGTATGTTCACCAAAACGGACGTCTGCCTGTGGTCAACTTCGCTGCTGGGGGCGTGGCTACGCCTGCCGATGCTGCGCTGATGATGATGCTGGGCGCCGAGGGGGTGTTTGTGGGCAGCGGCATCTTCAAGAGCGGCAATCCCGAACGCCGTGCTGCCGCCATCGTGCAGGCCGTCACGAACTATCAGGACGCCCACATGCTGGCAGAACTCAGCACCGACCTGGGCGAGGCAATGGTGGGCATCAATGAACAGGAGATCGCTCTCCTCATGGCTGAACGAGGCGTATGAGAATTGCAGTCATGGCCCTGCAAGGGGCTTTCATCGAACATGTGCAAAGGTTGAAGGAACTGGGAGCCGACACATGCGAAATCCGCCAGCTGGCCGACTGGAAACAGTTTCTGTCTGCGACCGACGGTGGCGGGCGAGGCTTGGTCTTGCCAGGCGGCGAAAGCACGGTGCAGGCGCTGCTGATGCAATCTCTCGGACTGTCAGTTCCGCTTCGTGAGGCCATCGTGGGCGGCATGCCCGTCTTCGCCACGTGTGCAGGCATGATTATGCTGGCTGATACTCATCTTTCAACCATGCAGATACGGGTGCGACGCAATGCCTTCGGCCGGCAGCTCGGCAGTTTCCGCACAACAGGCACGGTTGAAGGCATTGGCACAGACATCCCCATGACGTTTATTCGTGCGCCATATATTGAGGAGGTGAATGACACCACAATGTGTCAGCCATTGGCACACATCGAAGGCCACATCGTGGCTGCACGACAGCAGTGGCAATTGGCCACAGCTTTTCATCCCGAACTTGACGCCGACAAGCGCCTGCACAGCTATTTTATGCGAATGGTAGGCGAAGCTCATTACTGACAGACTGCGAGCTTGAATCTTCTGCCAACACACCAACGCCGGCTGACAAGTTGTCAGACGTGTGCCATCCCAAGCGGGTTGGCACACGTTTTGTTATATGTTTACCGACTCAACATGAGCCGAAATAAATAATTGAATAATAACAAATAAAAAAAGAATAAGAATTATGGGAAAGATTATTGGTATTGACTTAGGAACAACCAACTCGTGCGTAGCCGTCTTCGAAGGCAACGAACCGGTTGTGATTGCTAACAGCGAAGGCAAGCGTACGACGCCTTCGGTAGTGGGATTCGTCGATGGCGGCGAGCGCAAGGTGGGCGACCCCGCCAAGCGTCAGGCCATCACCAACCCGAAGAAGACGGTCTACTCGATCAAGCGCTTCATGGGCGAGACATGGCAGCAGACGGAGAAGGAAATCTCGCGCGTGCCGTTCACGGTCGTGAATGAAGGCGGCTATCCCCGCGTCGACATCGACGGCCGCAAGTACACGCCGCAGGAGATTTCGGCCATGGTGCTCCAGAAGATGAAGAAGACCGCCGAGGACTATCTCGGCCAGGAGGTGACGGATGCCGTCATCACCGTGCCCGCCTACTTCTCTGACTCACAGCGTCAGGCTACCAAGGAGGCCGGACAGATTGCCGGACTGAACGTCCGCCGTATCGTCAACGAGCCTACGGCTGCCGCTCTGGCCTACGGTATCGACAAGACCAACAAGGACATGAAGATTGCCGTCTTCGACCTCGGTGGCGGCACGTTTGATATCTCAATCCTCGACTTCGGCGGCGGTGTCTTCGAGGTGCTCTCCACCAATGGCGACACCCACCTCGGCGGCGACGACTTCGACCAGGTCATCATCGACTGGCTCGTCCAGGAGTTCCGCAACGACGAGGGCGCTGACCTCACACAGGACCCCATGGCCATGCAGCGCCTGAAGGAGGCTGCCGAGAAGGCAAAGATCGAGCTGTCGTCGTCGACGACCACGGAGATCAACCTGCCCTACATCATGCCCGTCGGCGGCGTGCCCAAGCACCTGGTGAAGACGCTCACCCGCGCTAAGTTCGAGCAGCTGGCCCACAACCTGATCCAGGCCTGCCTCGTGCCCTGCCAGAACGCCGTCCGCGACGCCGGCATCTCCGTCAACGACATCAACGAGGTCATCCTCGTCGGCGGCTCGAGCCGTATCCCCGCCGTGCAGACCCTCGTGAAGAACTACTTCGGCAAGGAGCCTTCGAAGGGCGTCAACCCCGACGAGGTGGTGGCCGTAGGCGCTGCCATCCAGGGCGCCATCCTCAACCAGGAGACCGGTCAGGACATCGTGCTGCTCGACGTCACACCGCTGACCCTCGGCATCGAGACCCTCGGCGGCGTCATGACCAAGCTGATCGACGCTAACACGACCATCCCCTGCAAGCAGAGCCAGGTCTTCTCAACCGCTGCCGACAACCAGACTGAGGTGACCATCCACGTGCTTCAGGGCGAGCGCCCCATGGCCTCGCAGAACAAGAGCCTCGGACAGTTCAACCTCACCGGCATCGCCCCCGCACGCCGCGGCATTCCTCAGATCGAGGTGACCTTCTACATCGACGCCAACGGCATCGTGAAGGTATCGGCCAAGGATAAGGCCACCGGCAAGGAGCAGGCCATCCGCATCGAGGCCTCCTCGGGCCTCTCGCAGGACGAGATCAACCGCATGAAGGCCGAGGCCGAGCAGTTTGCCGAGCAGGACAAGAAGGAGCGCGAGCGCATCGACAAGATGAACCAGGCCGACTCGATGATCTTCCAGACCGAGACCTTCCTCAACGAGAACGGCGACAAGCTCGGTGCCGACAAGGCCAACGTCGAGCAGGCCGTCCAGCAGCTGAAGGACGCCCACAAGTCTGGCGACATCGCTGCCATCGACAACGCCATCAACAACCTCAACCAGGTCATGCAGGCCGCCTCAGCCAAGATGTACCAGCAGGCCGGTCCCCAGCCCGGTGCCGATCAGCAGGCCGGCGGCGCAGGCTTCCAGGGTGGTCAGCAGACCCAGGGTCACAACCCGCAGGACGACATCCAGGACGCCGACTTCGAGGAAGTCCATTGATACGAGTCAAACATTCTCAAAAAGAAATCCGTGTAGCTCGGGTGAGTTACACGGATTTTTACGTTTTCACAATCCATACCTACTTCAACGCATTGATGAGCTCTTCCATCGTGCAGCACACCCCGTCGAACAGCCGATACATCAGTTCCGGCTCCTGACGCTCAGGGATCAACACCACGAC
The DNA here is from genome assembly GCA_017470345.1 of Prevotella sp. GTDB lineage: Bacteria > Bacteroidota > Bacteroidia > Bacteroidales > Bacteroidaceae > Prevotella. Next base: position 39,528 of record JAFUEP010000020.1, on the reverse strand, counting down.
CGTCTTGCCCCTGCCAGCAAACCAGCCTGCCTCCGTATGTGCGCTCCTGCCGCAGGGCAGCACCAGCACACACGCATCGCATGACTTCATCGCCTCGATGTCGTTACGGAACTGTCGCACGGCCTTCGGGTGCTTCAGCTGTTCCCGATACTCCTCAGGCGTCCACGCCATATAGTCCTCCGAGATGCTGCTCCACTTGAAGCCCTCATCCCCCGACGGCGGATTTCGGAAGTCGTACACTTCGTGTCCCGCCTCCCTCAGCCGCCGCACCACCTCCGGGTAGTACGCGTTCCGCCAGCTGCTCGCTACGTATATTTTTCGCTTCATGGCTACAAAGTTACACATTTTTCCTCAAACAGAGCGGAAAATCAGAAAAACTTCGTTTCTTCGCAGCGGAATAGACTTTATTGCACTGCATACATTCGGCAATGCTCAAAGAACTCTTCGCGGTTCTTACACACACCACGGAATGCCCATTTGGCCATTCCGAATTTTGCCGGAATATCCAGTTCATGCCAGTCGTCGACCACAAACCGGATCCGCATAGGATAATTGGCATCGGCCACTTCGGTGAGGTTGGCTTCCAATATCCTGTAATATCCCTTGATCTGGCCTCCAGGAACGATCGGTGCGACATATCTGACTGACTGAATATCTTTCGTTTCTTCCATACCCTTGCGTCCCATTACAATACTGTCGGCCCTTCCATCCAACACGGCATGAATGTCCTTATTTACCTTGTCGTCAAGAGTAAGAATCATGTATATCTCATCTTTTGGCTCCGTAGAAATATAGTAAAGTCCTTTCTGCGGAATACTATCTTCGAGGATCTCTGTCGAGGCTTTTCCAATCAGTTCCTCGATGAAGTGCTCCAACAATTTCCTGTTCTCCGCATCATTAGGCCGCAGCGGGAATGCTCCGATGTTCACCTCGTCAAGCGACTGCTGGAACTTGGCTTTCGCCACCTCTGCAGGGGTTCCATTGCCAGGAAACAAGATATAGCCGCCTATCACTTCTTTTTTCAGCGTAGAGTCGCTACCCTTGTTGTCTTTATAATAGATGGCATCACGATAGCGGTGCATCTGGTTGATGGCATCGTCGGGAGGCGTGTCAACGCCAGCATCGGTTCTGTCGTTGATGCGATATTTTGCATCAAAGAGATAAGTCATCTTCATGCCTCTCTCAATGTCGTCCTTCGTCAACTGTAGCACGATGTCGGGCTTCTGCGGAACGGTAGGCACCACCAAATGTTCCATACTGATAGACTCGTTCTCCTTGCCCGTATGCTTGGGGTTGTAAACAAGCTCTGCCAGTTCTACACCATCCTTTCTGAACAAGATGCGCGAATGTTCGCCCTTGCCCAATTCCCAAGTAAACACCCCATTCATCTCCATACGGTTGCGATGGTCGACATCCACGTTGATGCCCAGCTGATCTCTGACGATGTGGCTCACCTCAATAAAGCACCATATCTCATAGAGTGTGGCAATGTCTTTCGATTGCAGCCTGTACATGCCGTCGTTCAGTGAATAGGCACGACGCAGCAGTTGCCACGTCCTATACACCTGACTATAACCGGTAGCCCTTTGCAACACAAGACTTTCCTGTGTCAGCCCCTTAAAGCGCCCCACAGTCCTGAAGAATGGATTTCTCTCAAGGCGCTTCAGCGTCTTTTCAACGGCATCCATTTCTTGCTTCAGTGTCTCTGAAGTGTTCCTGATGGCTTCTATGCGTTGCTTCAAAATTTCGTATTTCGAGGCTATCTGACTCAATGCATATTTCAGAAAACGGTTCTCCTGCGTATCGTTCGACTGCAGGTGCTCTTCTACCCGATACAGATGAGCCTGTTCACGTCGGTGCTCTGCCAGTTCGTTCTCGATGCTTGACGGCATACGCTTCAGTTTGTCTGCTCTTAGAAACACCTCATAACCCTTCAATCGGTGGCGAGGCCGCTCAATGATGCTACGGCAGGCTTTGATAAATTTCTCTTGCTCACCAGCAAAAATGCTCCACCATATCAGTTCCGGCGTGTCTCCTTTTGTGTCGGGCGAAAAACCATGAAATGTCCGCTTCATGTAGTCGAGCGACAGCATGCGGTATTCCGCCTCTATGTCCTCGATAATCTTCTTCCAGTGTTCATGGTAGTTCAATTTCGTGCTCAGCACCTCATAGCCCAGTTTGAAATGCCGCTGCTCCTTCCCTACATAATAAACCAGTTGCAGTTCGCTCCTGCCAATCTCGTTGCCATAGTTGATGAAGCCAGCCAGCGTATGTCCTCTGAAGCTGAAGCGATCGTTGTCCGTTTGGAGCATCGAACCGAACTGCGCCTTGCTGACATGCTGACCGAACTCCACCCAGATAGGATACTCCGCATTGTCGAAGAACACCGCCCGGGCCTGGCTTCCGTTCTTTATGGGTTCGTCGCCGAGCATTGCCGACTTCACACCATCCGTCCAGGTATAGGTGGTGAGCAAGTTCTCACTACCCACATTCCTTACAGCCTTTCCCCAGATGGCTTCATACTTCCCGCACTCCACATACATCGTGAAGTCATCGTGTCGTATTGTCAGCAGTTCCATCTCTGTTCGATGTTTGTTTGATCTATGTTTAGCTCCAGAAACTGGTGTAGCCCGACGCCAGGCGCGCCTTCATCTCGTCAAGTTTGGCCAGCGACACCGACTTATAATTCAGTTCGATAAACATGTTGCTACATACAGTCTCCAGACTCTCCTTGATGGTATTCTTCAAAACATCCAAGAACTCTATGCTCACCTTGCTTTCGTCGCCCTCAATGCGCGACAGGATTTTCATGTTGGTAATCTCGTCGAGCGCACGTGCTGCCACAAAGTCTTTCGTCTCGTCCTCTTTCTGATAGGGCAGGTTGTTCACAACATAGAGCAACACTTCATTGCGAGTACGATAGGCCACTTTGAATGGTGTGCCATCCAACTGCGCATTGACTTTTTCCAAATAGGCTATGGCGGTGTCACAAGCCTTACGATATTGTTCGTAGACATCCACGCCCTCAACGGCATTGCCAATCAGTTCTGCTACACCCAGTTTGCCAATCTGTTCATGGCGGTGTTCAAGTCCCCCCTTCAAGTCCACTTCGTTCATCTCTATCGTCATGGCCCTGTCGAGCACCTTGCGTGAGAATGAGAATGTGGTTTCATCCATGTTGACCGTACCTACCACGATTAAGTTCTGGGGAATGCAAATGCCGTCTTTGTTAAATTGGTCTTTGAGTTCCAGTTCTTTATCCTTTGGACAATCAGACAACAATTCGTCAACAAGCTTAGAATACCAAATGTGAGGAATCAGCAAACCACCAGGCCCTCTCATCATGGCAGCAGGTAATATTGGGTCAGTAACTACAACACCGTCAATGCTCTTTCTCGATTCTATCACACTCAGATACTCTGCAAAGTACTGTTCCACAGGAGCCAGATTCATCTCGTCTAAACACAAAAAGTATGGTATATCTGGCTCTGCCCAAGCTCTCGCAATGAACCGTAAGAAGTTGCCTGCAACGTATTCTGCCTGACCACTAACACGACTCACGTAGCCAATCAATTCACTCGAATCGTGCCAGTTTGGCTTTACCTGCACCATCTCGAAGTTCCTTGGCTTCTGGGCCTTGTATTCCTCCGAATCCACATCCCAACAAGCGCGTGCAAGTTCCCTCACAATGCGACTTTTACCCGTTCCGCTGATGCCTGCCAGTAGGAGGAAGGGCTTTGACTTGATGGCGGTGATATAGGGACGGTATTGTGGACTGATGCCAAAAACATCTATATCGTAGTGAATTGTTCTTTTCGTACCCTTGGGTAATCTACTTATAAACGCATGTTTTCTCTCATCGTTGTTCCTGTAAATTTGGGGTTCCTTTCCTAATTCAAAAGCGAAGAAATGGAGTTCGTCTTGATTGACTATTAGGATTTCGTAGACAAACCAAGCTGCATCTCTTGGAAGTCCCATAGTCGATGCCATTTTGGAATAACAATCTTCGTTGATGTATTCGCCATGATAAGTCATTCGCGGATTATATTTTATCGTACGTCTGCCAACATGATGGTCACCATTCAATTTCTTTACAATTAGCAGAAGAAAACGTGCGTTATTAACTTTTTTACCATTTACATATACTTTATCGAACAGACTTGCAATGACAAAATCATAGTCGGAACGCTGGTTTCCACCTTTCCCAAGGGGACAGGTTACATTATCAATATCAGGTATTGACTTATACACCATACCTGTAAAGAAATCCGACATATCCTCAAAAACGAACTTGTAGCCTTCTCCTTGTCCAAGTTCCGTCCCCCATGCAGGCGTGCCACCGCCAGTCTGTATATTGGCATTAAAAGCCAAAGAGCCTAAATTAAGAATCATAATATCTGGTTAAATATGTGGTTCAACAATATACCTACAAGGTTTACGTCCCATCCATTACCTGCTCTTGTTGATAACTGTGAATAAGATTGATTTGCATAGTTCAGTTCGCCATCTTCAAATCCCATAAATCTGAACTGCTCATCTACAGACATTTTCCTTACAATTTCGAGCCCATCTTCTTTAGGTACCTCTATCACACGCAAGCTGTTGTGTTCAGGCTGAGTAATCGTAATGCTTAATGCATTTGTCTTTATCTTCTTATTGTATACATCAAAGCATAACGGTTCTTTGACAACAAAAGAATCTATGTGATGTTTCTCTTTAAGATGGGCTATTTGTGCTTGTGAGAGATATAAATAAGAAGGAGCATTCGCATCAAGAAAGTCTCCGAATCTTTTAGTCAGTTCTACTTTGGGTGGGACAATTGAGAAGCCCTCTGGCACGCCCCCCAACATCGCAAACATCCATATTCTCTCCCTATTCTGAGGAATACCGTAATCACAAGAGTTTAATATTGCATATTGAAGTTCTCCATATCCAAGTTCTCGGAGTATTTCTTTTATTCTATTTCTTGTAGGTTCAAACTTCTTTGCCGTAAAACCTTTGACATTCTCAAGCAAGAGATAACGAGGACGTTTCTCTCTTAATATCCTCATTATTTCATAGAACAGGGTCCCTCTTCCATATCTGTCATCCTCTCCCATTTGCATACCAGCTGAAGAAAATGGTTGGCATGGAAAGCCTCCCGTAAACAAATCGAAGTCTGGCAATTTTTTAGGATCAATTTTTGTTATATCTCCCCAGTTCTTAATCTTAGGAAAGTTTGCTGCAAGTAGTTCACTTGCAAAAGGATTAAATTCGGACATGCCAATGACTTTATACTTAAGACCTGAACGCTTAAGCCCAAATGAAGCTCCGCCATAGCCAGCAAAACCTTCAAAGACCCTTATTGTATCATGTTGGGGTAACTTATGTTTTCTTATTTCGTTTTTCTTGGACATGAAAAAGCCCTCTCTTCGTTTCGAAAAGGGGGCGTGGAAGAGACGGTGTTCAACCTAGGCTTAGCACGGCCTGTATCAGACAACAATCATACTGTCCACGCCCTAATGAGCGCAAACATCCAATTGCTTGTCTGGCTGATACGTTCTCGTGAAGTGCTAATTCAGGTTGATCAGTCAACCAAGGATGTCAAAAACGCTTATGTTTCCTAATCTGTTTCTTTGTTCGTTTCAAATAGTTGTCCTTGGCACCCTGCGGACTATTCTCTATCCGGTTTTACTACATACAAAAAACGTGGGTGCTCATATCTGCCTGTTTGCTGTTCGCGGCCTTCCACAGCCTTAGCAAGTAAACAAGCAGAGAAAACACCCACGTGGGAGTATACTATACACCGTAAAGTGTGCGACTGAGGCTACTCGAGCCTCGCGCACACTACGGAGAGTATATACTACACCCCGTGGCAGTCACTCTTGCATCTCGTTTTGACTTGCTAATTCGATTGTGGAAGTTTCGAACAGCCAAAAACAAAGCGCAACATGACGCCTTCTAATATGTAGTGCCCCGCCTCTCCAGCTGCTCCACGCATAGAGTGCTTGCAACAGGCGGATGCGGCTACAAAGATACGAATTATCTGTGAAACGAGAATCAAAGGCTGCAAAAAGTTAGTGAACTTTCACAATTCATGAATCAAGAAAAAGGGGGAGCCGTGATCTTTCCTGTGTTTTCTTTTGGCTGTTTGATGAGAAAGCCATACCTTTGCAGCTATGTTTTGTGGCAGGGTGATTATTCAGTAATCATTACTGCATGGAGCGATAAAGAATGGACAGGAACAAAGAAATCATTCGGACAAGCTATGTAGGCATAGCAGCCAACGTGCTGTTGGCATCATTTAAGGCAGTGGTAGGGTTGGCAGCCAGTTCTGTGGCTATCATCATGGATGCGGTCAACAACCTGACGGACATGCTGTCAGCCGTCATCACAATCGTAGGCACCAAGCTCTCCGGGCGCCCTGCTGACCATGAGCATCCCTTCGGCCACGGGCGCATCGAATATTTCAGTGCCATCATCATCTCCGTCATCGTGCTGATGGCCGGTGTGGGCTCGATGATGGCATCCTTCAGGAAAATCATATCCCCCACCCTGCCGCAATACTCTGCGTTGACGCTGACGGTGATCATCGTGGCCGTCATTGTGAAGTTGCTGCTGGGACGCTATGTCAAGAAGAAAGGCGAACAGCTCAATAGCGATGCGCTGATAGCCAGCGGTGCCGACGCCCTGTTCGACGCTGTCGTCACACTGGGAACCCTCATTTCGGCCGTCATCATGCTGATATGGGAGGTCAACCTCGACGGCTTCATCGGAGTGCTCATCTCGGTGGTCATCCTGAAGGCAGGCTACGAGATGCTCGCCTCGCCCATCAACGAGCTGCTCGGCAGCCGGATATCGCCAGAATTTGTGGCCAGTCTGAAGGAGGAGGTGATGAGTTTCAAGGAGGTGCACGGCGTCTTCGACATCATCATCAACAGCTATGGTCCCGACACGATGATCGGCTCCCTGCACGTCAACGTGGCCGACACGATGACAGCACGCGAGATCCACCGGCTGACACGCAGCATCGCCAGCCGCGTCTATGAGAAATTCCATGTCATCCTGACCGTCGGGATCTATGCCGTCAATAACGATGAGGAAGGAATGGGAAAGCTGCAGCACGACGTCATGGAATATGCTGCAAGCCATGCCGACGTGCATCAGGTGCATGCCTTCTTCTATTATGAGGACAGCAACCTGATCACCATTGACGTCGTGCCGGAGGAGAGCGTCAAGGACAACGGTCAGTTCGCCGCCATGATGGAAGCCGACCTGCGCAGACGTTTCCCCAAGTACAACTTCTCAATCATCGTCGACCACAACTACAGCGAGTAGATCTTTTTCTTCTTGTCGTCCCTGATGTAGACGCCCTTCCCGGGTCGGCTGGCGGCAACGCCGTTCAGGCCTACATACGCATGCGATGAGCCCTTCTTTGCCTCAGCGCTGCGCAAGGCCGTCGCAGCTGCGACGGCGAGGGTCACCTTGACATTTCCCTGTCCGGCCTTGACGAAATTGCGGACGTCCGCCTGTGTGGCATTGTCGATACGGCCGATACGGGTGAAGCTCCATGTGTTGACGTCATAGTATATACAGAGATTATTGCCCTGATAGAGAATCAGGTCGCCAGGCTCCGTCGTGATGGACTCATTGTTCTGGGGAAACGACTGTCCGAGCGGTCCAACCTTCTCGAAATCGCCATAGTCGTGCGCCTCATAGGTGATGGGCGCCTGCTGGAGGGCGGCATACAGGGCGCGGGCCGAACTGTTGTCGGCGAGGGTGGCGGTCATGGTGTTGCCGCCGATGGTGATGGTCATTTTCATAGCTGTCGTTGATGTCTTGAAGTTGAGATTCGGAAGCCACTGCTGAATCAGCGATGCCGTCTTGCTGCGGTTGGAGTTGTTGATCCATAGCGCATCGCCCATCCATTCGACGTCAGGCAGCAGCCGCCGGGCATCCCGCTCTACGCCGCCGATACTGCTCGAATGGCTCGACACGATGAGGGCGACATGCTTGCCGGCCATCGCTGCGGCGTTCCGGAAGAGGTAGGTCTGCATGATGGCGGCCATCTGGCTCCACCACAACGGCGTGACGATGATCACGTTGTCATAGCCGTCGAGGCTGACGCTGACGGGGTCGATGGGCGGATAGCTTGCCTCATCATCGGGATTGGCCTTGATGGCATTGAGCAGTTGCGTCCCGATGGCATAGTTATTGGCCTCATAGCGCTGCGACTTGTCGACGGGCGTAATCTCCAGCACGTCGGCCTCCAGCTGTTTCGTCAGCTCGCTGACGATGCTGCGGCAGTTGCCCGTATAGCTGTAGTAGGCCACGAGGGTCTTGCCCGTTTGGCCCATGGCGGGGACTAATGAAGGCGTCTCAGCCTTCATCTCGTTGTCTGACGAACAGCAAGTGAGAATCATTGCTGCCAGGAGCATGAAAAAATGTCTGAACCTCATCACTTCAATCTTATTTTTTTGGTTTCTGTTATATACTGATTTCGGTTGCAAAGATAGAAACATTCTTTCAAATGTAGGCCACACAAAACGCATCGATATCTACCAATTATGCCGAATTGTGCATGACATCGCACATTATTTCATCATTTATTCCTTATTTCAGAAAAAATGGTTATCTTTGCGGCATGAAAAAGATACTCCGAGTCGACGACCCCAACGTCTATGCCGCCCACGTGGGCGCCCCGGTGCTGCACCCCCTGCTGAGCGTCATCCACTATGATGAGGTGTCGCCCGTCCGCAGCAGCCTCAACAACTATGGCGTCTACGGGTTGTTCATCCAGCGTGAGTTTCCCAAAAACCTCAGCTACGGCGTCAGCACTCTTCAGGCCAGCGACGCCTCCATCATTGCCGTCGCACCAGGACAGCTGGGCGGCAAGGAGGATGACGGCCAGCCGATGGACATCAGCGGGTGGGCAGTGCTGTGGTCGCCCGAACTGCTCCACAACACCGACCTGGAGACGCGCTTGCGCGACTACCACTTTTTCTCCTATTTCTATACCGAGTCGCTCAGGATGGAGCCAGCCGAATGGACAGCTATCACGCAACTGCTCAGCCTGTTGCGCGACGAATTACTGCAAAACGCCGACTCGCCGTCGCTGCGCAGTGTGCTGTCAGCCTATCTCCGTCTGCTCTTAGATTATTGCAACCGCATATATCTGCGGCAGCTGTCGGAAGGTAGCCACGTCACGGCCGACATCCTCAAGCGTTTCCACGCCCTGCTCGAGCAGTACTACTTCGACGGCCGCCAACACCAGATGGGGCTCCCCACCGTCAGCTATTGCGCCTCAGAAATGGCCTATTCCCCCCATTATTTCGGCGACATGTTCCGCAAGGCGACAGGCACGACGGCCATCCGCTACATCCACACCTACGTCATCAACATCGGCAAGAGTCTGCTGATGCAGGGCCACAACGTCAGCGAGACCTCGCGCATGCTCGGCTTCGAGTTTCCCCACCACTTCACGCGTCTTTTCAGGAAGATTGTCGGCGTCACGCCCAGCGAGTTCCTGGGCAAAGACAACCGTCAAGAGCAGCCACCACAGCAACACCCAAACAAACCAACCAAATAAAAAACAAACAAAAAAGAACAGAAATGAAAAGAATGATTTCCATCTGCCTGGCAGCCATGATGTGCGTGCTGGGCGCCTCGGCTCAGGCAATCTATGACATCAAGGTGAAGGACGATGCCGGCCGCGAGGTGTCGATGGCCGACTACAAGGGTCGCGTGCTGCTCATCGTCAACACGGCCACCCGCTGCGGATTCACGCCCCAGTACAAGGAGTTGGAGGCGCTCTACGAGCAGTATCAGCCGAAGGGACTCGAGATTCTCGACTTCCCCTGCAACCAGTTCGGTCAGCAGGCCCCCGGGTCAATCCAGGAGATTCACGAGTTCTGCACGGCCAACTTCGACATCCACTTCCCGCAGTTCGACAAAATCGACGTGAACGGCCCTGACGCTTCGCCCCTCTTCACCTATCTGAAGTCGCAGCAGGGCTTCGGCGGCTTCGACCTGAACGACCGGCTGGGCAAGCTCCTTGACGACATGATGAGGCGTCGCGACGCCGACTACGACAAGAATCCGGACATCAAGTGGAACTTTACGAAGTTTCTCGTCACCCGCGACGGTCAGGTCGTCAAGCGCTACGAGCCCACCGACAAGATGGAGACTATCGAGGCTGACCTGAGTCGTCTTCTGAGTGAATGATGCTCAGATAGTCGTCGTAGGGGATGAAGCGCCCGCCCATGGAGCGCAGATGAGGCGTCTCAAACTGGCAGTCGATGAGTCGGCCGCCATGTTGGGCGTAGACCTGTGCCAGATGGATGAGCGCCAGCTTCGAGGCATTGGGCACGAGCGAGAACATACTCTCGCCGAAGAACGAGTTGCCCAGACAGACGCCATAGAGTCCGCCGACCAGCCGTTCGCCCTCCCACACCTCGACGCTGGCAGCGAAGTCCTGCACGTAGAGCGCCGTATAGGCGTGGATGATGTCGGGCCCCAGCCATGCGCCGTCCTCGAGATGGCGCATCTGGGCGGTGGCACAGCCCCGGATGACGCCCATGAAGTCCTCGTTGATGGTCAGACGGTAGCGTTGCTGTCGCATGAGCTGGTGCATGGAGTGGCTGATGTGAATCTCGTCAGGGAAGATAACGAAGCGCTGCATCGGGCAGTACCAGTGGGGCTCCTTGCGCCATCGATAGGAGAACCAGGGGAAGAAGCCATAGCTATAGGCCAGCAGCAAGCGGTCGACTGACAGGTCGCCGCCAACCGCCACCAGCCCGTCGTCCTCGCCCAGATGCGGGTCGGGGAACCACAGGTTGTCATCCAATTGAAAGACTGCCATCGCTGAGTCTGATCTCTACACTACCACCATTCTTCAGTCGTCCGAACAGCATCTCGCGCATCAGCAGCGGCTTCAGCTGCTGGGCGATGACGCGATCCATCTCTCGCGCGCCATACTCGGGGATGAAGCCTTCGCTGAGCAAATGGGCGAAGGCCTCGTCGCTGAGCGTCATGCTGACCTGTCGGGCCTCGAGTTTCGACTGTAGTTCACCCAGCTTCTTCTTCAATATAAGCTCGGCCATCTGTCGGTCCATGTCGCGGAAGACAACGGTCGAGCTGAGGCGGTTCAGGAACTCCGGCTTGAACGTCTTCTTCACCTGGCGCAGCATGGCTTCGCCTCGCGTGACGCCACCCGTGAAGCCCACCGAGGCCTGCCCGGCAAACTGTGCGCCCGCATTCGACGTCATGATCAGCACGACGTTGCGGAAGTCGGCCTTGCGGCCCTTGTTGTCCGTCAGGCGGGCATAGTCCATCACCTGCAGCAGGATGTTGTAGATGTCCTGATGAGCCTTCTCGATCTCGTCGAGCAGCAGCACGCTGTTGGGCGCACGGCGTATGGCATCAGTCAGCAGACCGCCGTCCTCATAGCCGACATAACCCGCAGGCGAGCCGATCAGCTTGGCCACGGTGTGTTTCTCCGTATATTCGCTCATGTCGAAGCGGAGCAGCTCGATGCCCAGCTCGCGGGCCAGCACACGCGCCACCTCCGTCTTGCCCACGCCCGTCGGCCCGACGAAGAGCAGCGAGGCCAGCGGCTTGCCGTCGTCGAGCAGTCCGGCTCGCGACATCTGGACAGCCTCGACCACCTGGCGGATGGCCTCGTCCTGGCCGTAGATCTGCGACAGCATGCGTGGTGCGAGCGTCTCCAGCCGGCTCAGGTCGTCGTCGTTGGCCATGGCCAGTGCGTCCACCTTGCAGGTCTTGGCCAAGACATCCGCAATATCCGACTTCGTAACAAGTGAAGAGTGAAGAGTGGAGAGTGAAGAATTTCCTACGGGAGTTCCAGTAGGTTCTGCTGAAGGTATGGCGGTAGCAAATTCTTCACTCTTCACTTTTCCTTTTTCACTTTCAAAGGCCGCCCCGGCCTCATCTATCAGGTCGATGGCCTTGTCGGGCAGGAAGCGGTTGGCGATATGCTTGGCGCTGGCCTCGACGGCAAAGTCGAGCGCCGCCTCGTCGTAGGTGACGCCATGGAAGGCCTCATACTTGCTGCGCAGCTGGCGCAGGATGTGCTTCGTCTCCTCTATGGAGGGCTCCAGGATGTCGATCTGCTGGAATCGGCGCACCAGTCCCTTCGACCGCGAGAAGTGGCGGTTGTACTCCTCGTAGGTCGTCGAGCCGATGAAGCGGATGTTGCCGGCCTCGAGGTAAGGCTTCAGCATGTTCGAGGCGTCCATCGCGCTCTCGCCCGAGGCGCCCGCCCCGACGAGCGTGTGTATCTCGTCGATATAGACGATGTTCGAGTGGCTCTCCTGCTCGATGCCGTCCATGATCATCTTGATGCGGTTCTCGAAGTCGCCGCGATACTGCGTGCCGGCCAGCAGCGTGCCGATGTCGAGCTGATAGATGCGGCTCTGCTTCAGCCGCTCGGGCACGCGTCCCTCCTCGATCATCCGTGCCAGACCCCAGACCAGCGCCGTCTTGCCTACGCCGGGCTCGCCGATGTGCAGCGGATTGTTCTTGTCGCGCCTGCAGAGCACCTGGATGGTGCGCTGCAGCTCCTGCTCGCGCCCGATCAGGGGGTTGTGCTGCTCGTAGAGGTCGTTCATGCAGCTGACGAGCTGTCGCCAGGCGTCCTCCTCCTGCTGCGACGGTCCGAACTGGTCATGCAGACTGTCGTCAAACTCGCAGAACTCGATGAGGTGGCTCATGAAGTTGCTCTCCTTGTCCTGCAGGCAATCCTTGAGCAGATAGCATGCCCAGGAGTCCTCCAGCTGGAGCATCGCCTGGACCAGATGGGGCAGGTCGATGGCCGGTGCACTGCTGCTGACCACCTGTCGGCAGGCCATCTCGATGAGCCGTCCCATCTGCTCGGACGGGGCCGGCTGGTAGTCGATGCCGTCGGGCACGCGCTCCACCCGGGCCAGCTGCTCCTCCAGCCTTTCGACCAGCCTTTGCGGAGGATAGAAAATATTGAGCGCCGCATGGAAGTTGAAGTCGTCCGTGAGCCGCAGCAGCAGATGTTCGGGCATGATGAACTCATGGCGACGCTCACGGCTGCACTCCATGGCTGCGACGAGCATCTTGGCGGCACGTTCGGTCTGTTTGATTTCTGCCATTTCTGTTTCTTTTTATTCTTCAGGCTCGACGGTCAGTCGCAGCGGGAATCCCGACTCGCGAGCCATGTCGGTGGCCTTGCGCACCTTCGACGTGGCCACGTCGTAGCTGTAGATGCCCACGACGGCCTTGTCGCCGTGGTGCACCTGCAGCATGAGGGCCTCGGCCTCAGCCTCGCTCTTGAAAAACACCTGCATGAGGATCCTCACGACGAAGTCCATCGTCGTGAAGTCGTCGTTGTAGATGATCACCTTGTAGCGTCGCGGCTCGCGCAGGTCGGTGCGCTGCCGCTCGCGTATGCCTGTCTGTTCTTTTGCCATAACATTTCATTCTGAGGACCGCACAGGGCGCACCGATACCCCGAGGTAGCGGTAGTAATTTTCCGTGTCGATGTCGCTCGAATAGAAGTACAGGCTGCGAGCGAGGTTCGGGCCGTACTCGTAGAGCGTGCGCGACAAGCAGTAGCCTTTCGAACCTGCGTAAATGAGCGAACCGTCTTTTCGGTAGCCTGCGGCGGGCAGGAAAACGGAATTGCCATTCGTATTGCTGGTAATCAGTAGTCCGTTCACGCCGTTTTGGGTGGTCCATGTAGTGGTGGTGTAGCTGCTGTTGATCAGCTCTGCAAGCTGTTCCTTGCTCGGCATGCGCCAAGCAGGGCCCCAGTTGACGTAGGCAGCATCGTCTGCAGCCTCCAGCTCTTTCAGATTGTCTGTATAACCATTATTGCCATACTCGCTGTTCGGGCAATATTTCGTCTGTTTGTTCCAATCGCCGTTGCACCACTTGTAGGTGCTCCAGTCGAAAAAAGTCTTTCCGTCGTTGTAGCCCGTTGTCTCACCCCACGCGAAGTAGTCGCCGTAGTCCTCGGGGCTCGAAGCACCGATGTTGCACGTGGCCCACAGTGTGCCGGAGGGCAAGCCGAGGTCGACATACTCAGGAACAAGTATGCTACAGGTAGCCTTCACTCCACTACCATCGGCAGCCTCGCAAGTAATAATGGCAGTACCATAGCCACCCATGGCAACCACAGCTCCTTGGATAACCCCCGCAACAGATTCATTGTCGCTTTTCCAAACGATATTTTTGTTTGAAGCATTCACTGGCAGCACGGTAGCAGTCAGTCGAACAAGAGCATCCTTTTCTAATACCACACTTGTCTGCGACAGCTCGATGCTTGTCACCAGCTGGATGACGGTCACCTCGCACGTGGCCGTCTTTCCGCTGACATCGGTGGCAGTGGCGGTGATGGTGCAGGTGCCGCCGGCCACAGCTGTCACGAGGCCGTTCTGGTCGACGGTGGCCACGGTCTCGTTGCTGCTCGACCACACGACTGACGTGCTGAGCGCATCGGGAGGCGTGACGCTGACAGTCAGCTGGGCCGTCAAACCGGAGTTCAGGGTCAGCGTAGGCTCGCTCATCGCGATGGCGGAGACGAGCGCAGAAGAATTGGTGTAGTACGTGCAGGCACCCGTGGCATAGTCGAGCAGCAAGAGGTAGCTGGGATCCGTCTCGACGACGCCCAGCACCTTGACGGCCTTGCCCGACGCGTCGTAGAAGGTGAGCATGCCGACATGATAGCGGAACTTATAGGTGGCAGCGCCGGGATAAGTGGTCGTGCCGTCCTCACTGAGCGTGAACGAGGTGCCGTCGGGGGCATACCACATGCCGACGACCAGGGTGTTGTCAACCTTGTAGGGGTCGACGCCCAGGCTGATGGTCTGCTTGGGCGACCGGCCCAGGGCGACTTCCACCAGACTTGTCACATCGGCTACAGAAATCTCGTCGTCGCCGTTCATGTCGCCCTTGACGATTTCCTGTGCGCTCACGGCTGTTGCTGTCAGGAGCAGCAGTAATGACAGTAATGCTTTTTTCATTTGGATAATATTTTTATTAGTTGGAGTTGCAAAGATACGCATTATTTTCGGAAAATGCTCCGTCGCAGGCTAATTATTTTAACCTGAATCATTCATAACCGCAAAGCAGTTGGCTGAGGTAACTAATCGAGTTGCGAACCGAACCGCCTGCGGCGGGAAATTTTTCAAAATAGATTCAAAATTTTTCATTTTGGGCATTTAAACTTGTCACTTTTTCAATTTTGTTTTAAATTTTGAAGAATTTCCAGCCGAAGGCTGCCGTTTTCTCGATTAGCTGAACAGCACAACTGTTTGTCTGCATTATGAAAATGTTAGCGGACGAAGGCGGAGAAGTTCAGAATTTATTTGACATACTGTAGGACTGGCGCCAACAAAGCACCGCTTCCCGACCCGAAAAGCACCGCTTCTCTACCCGAAAAGCGGCACTTCTCTCATCGAAAAGCGCCGCTTCTCTGAAGCCGTTTCATAAAATCCTAATTATCAACGGGTTCTCTTTTTAAGACAAATACTTAGAAAAATCACGACAAAATGAGGATTATTGCGGCTTGGCTCGGCGGGCCGGGAGGGCCATCAGTCCGACGAAGGTCAGCAGGCCGTTGACGAGCAGCAGTTCGTAGCCGAAGTGATAGTCGAAGCGGGCGGCGGCCAGGCGGTCGACAGCATAGCAGAGCAGTGGTGAGGCGAGGCAGACGACGGGCACCAGGCGGTCGCGCACGCTGCGACGCGTGAAAAGTCCGAAGGCGAAGAGGCCGAGCAAGGGGCCGTAGGTATAGCTGACGATGGTGTAGATGGCGTCGATGAGCGACGAGCTGCCTGCGGCGCGGAACAAGAGGATGAAGACCACGAAGAGGAGGCAGATCGTCAGGTGGGCGCGCTTGCGCAGCGGCTCGTCGGCGGGCCGCTGGCGGATGTCGACGCAATAGCTCGTCGTCAGCGACGTCAGGGCCGAGTCGGCCGACGAGAACGAGGCGGCGACGATGCCGAGCGTGAACAGGACGGTCACCATCGTGCCCGCTCCCTGGACGAAGGCGGGCAGCAGTTCGTCGCCCTTGGCGGGCAGCCCCACCCCGCTGCCCTCGGCCAGCTGGGCCAGCAGCACGCCGAGCGCCAGGAAGAGGAAGTTGGCAGGCAGGAAGGCCAGCCCGTAGCTGCACATGTCCTTCTGAGCGTCGCGCAGCGTGCGGCAGGTCAGGTTCTTCTGCATCATGTCCTGGTCGAGGCCCGTCATGACGACGACGATGAAGGCGCCGCTGAGCAGCTGTTTCCAGAAATAGGTGCGGCTGGTCCAGTCGTCGAAGACGAAGATGCGGCTGCGCCCGTCGGCCACGACGGCCTGCAGGGCTTCGGCGGGCTGGAGTCCCAGTTGCCGCATGACCATATATATAATAAGGAGGAGCGAGGCGAAGAGACACGTCGTCTGCAACACATCGGTGAACACGAGCGTGCGCACCCCACCCCGCCGCGTATAGAGCCAGATGAGCGCCACCATCGCCACGGCGTTCGCCCAAAAGGGCACGCCGAGGGCGTCGAGCACGAACTGCTGGAGGATCATGCAGACGACGTAGAACTTGACGGCCGACCCCACCAGCTTCGACAGCAGGAAGAACCAGGCGCCGCTGAGGTAGGAGCTGCGCCCCAGACGCTGGCCCAGGTAGGTATAGATGGACGTGAGGTTGAGCCGATAGTAGACGGGCAACAGGACGAACGCGACGGCCACATAGCCCAGGATGAAGCCCATGCAGAGCTGCAGGTAGGCCATGCCGCTGGTGAGCACCATGCCAGGGACGGAGACGAACGTGACGCCCGAGATGGAAGCGCCCACCATGCCGAAGGCCACCATGAACCACGGCGAGCGCCGCTCGGCGCGGAAGAAGGTGTCGTTGCCTGCGTTGCGACGGGCCGTCATGCGGCTGACGGCAAGCAGGACGGCGAAATAGACAAGAATGGTCAATAGGACAAACATGGCTGCAAAATTACAAATAAAAAGTGAGACCCGCGCGATGCGGGTCTCACTTTTTTTCTGGCAACTAATCGAAAAGGGATCAGCCGATCTCAATCTGACGGCTCACCTTCACCTTCTCCTCCTCGTGCTTGGGCAGCTCGACCGTCAGCACGCCGTGCTCCACACGGGCCTTGATCTGGTCGCGCTCCACGTCGTCAGGCAGGATGAGCGTCTGCTCGTACTTCGAGTAGGAGAACTCGCGGCGCAGATAGCGCGTCGACTTGTCCTCGTCCTTCTTCTCCTCCTTCTGCTCCATCTTGATGATGAGGTTGCCCTCGTCGTTGATGTGGACGTTGAAGTCTTCCTTCTTCATGCCCGGAGCGGCCAGCTCCACGATGTAGGCCTTGTCGGTCTCCTTGACGTTGATGGCCGGAGCGGTGCAGTTAGCCTTCGGCATAAACTCGTTGTCAAACAAATCGTTGAAAACACTGGGCAGCCAAGCTGCGTTACGTCTCATCATTGGTGTCATAGTTTTGTCCTCCTATGTTTATTAATTGTTGTTTTGTTATGTTCTTTCCGAGCTCCTCTCATCGGCGCTCACCATGATAGACGCAAAAGCGATGCCAAACAGCCCCGACGCGACATTGTGTCACATCGGGGCTGTCAGAACGTCAGTATCCGTACACTCTTACTTGCGCTTCCAGAGGCGGGTCATGTCCTCGAGCGTCTTGCCTTTCGTCTCAGGCACGAGGCGCCATACGAACAGGGCTGCGATGAAGCAGATCAGGGCATAGAGGCCGTAGGTGAACCAGTGGCCGAAGTCGTCGCCCTCAGTGAGGTGCATGTTGAACATGGGCACGAACGAAGACGAGACGATGAAGTTGAAGATCCACTGGAAGGCCACGGCGATGGCCACGGCTGCGCCACGGATGGTGTTGGGGAAGATCTCGGCGATGAGCACCCAGCAGATGGGGCCCCATGAGAACATGAACGAGGCGCTGTAGACCATGATAGAGAGCATCGTCACCATCTCGAGGCCGGCATGGCCGAAGGTGAGGGCGACGCCCAGTGCGCCGATGCCCATGCCGATGGAGCCGCAGATGAGCAGGGGCTTGCGGCCCAGCTTCTCGACGGTGAAGACGGCGACGAGCGTGAAGAGGATGTTGACCACGCCCATGACGACCGTGTTGACCATCGGGTTGGTCATGCCCATGTCGCCGAAGATGCGCGGGGCATAGTAGAGCACGGCGTTGATGCCGACGGCCTGCTGGAAGACGCTGAGCATGATGCCCACGAAGATGCAGAGGTAGCCGTAGGTGAAGAGTCGCTCGGTGCGGACGGTGATGGTCTCCTTGATGTCCTGCAGGATCTGCCGGGCCTTCTGCGAGCCGTTGATCTTGGAAAGGATGCTGAGGGCCTTCTGGTCGCGGCCCACCATGACGAGATAGCGCGGCGTCTCAGGGACGAAGCAGATGAGCAGGGCGAACAATCCTGCGGGGACGGCCTCCGAGCCGAACATATAGCGCCAGCCGGTCTGGATGGTCCAGGGGTCGGAGCCGGGGGCGACGGCGTTGACGCCCTGTCCGATCTGCTCGATGACGGGGTTGGTGTGGTCGCCGAGGATGAGGAAGTTGACAAAATAGACGACGAGCTGGCCGAAGATGATGGCAAACTGGTTCCACGAGACGAGCATGCCGCGGATGTTGCTGGGTGCCACCTCGCCGATGTACATCGGGCAGATGGCCGAGGCCAGTCCGACGCCGATGCCGCCAATGACGCGATAGATGTTGAACATGACGAGCAGCGAATACGTGGGCACGCCATGCTGGAAGAGCAGGAACTCAGGCTCCATCGAGCCCAGGGCGGAGATGAAGAACAGCACACCGGCGACGATGAGGGCGCGCTTGCGGCCCAGCCGAGAAGCCAGCAGTCCGCTCAGCGCCGAGCCGATGATGCATCCGATGAGGGCCGAGGAGGAGGTGAAGCCGTGCATGTAGTCAGTGTACTGGAAGTCCTGTGCTCCCATGAAGAAGGCCTGCAGGCCTTTCTCGGCGCCAGAGATGACGGCCGTGTCGTAGCCGAAGAGCAGTCCGCCCAGCACGGCCACCATGACGATCGAAATGAGGTAGCCGCGGCTACCGGTTTGTTCATTGTTCATAGCTTTATGTGTTTTTAGTTTATTGCTCAGTATTCATTGTACATTGTTCATTATACATTGTACATTCATAGTTTCACTCTGAGGGTCTTCAGCTGACTGGCAGCACTCGACGTGCCGACCATGACCTCGTGCTGGCCGGGGACGACGCGCATCGTGTTGGTCTGCGGATCCCATGTCTCCAGCTCGTCGCGCGTCAGCTGCAGGGCGACGACCTTCTTCTCGCCGGGCTTCAGCGTGACGCGCTGATAGCCACGGAGCGTCTTCAGCGGACCTTCGACGTCAGCCGTGCGGCGGAGGTAGACCTGGACGGTCTCCGTGCCCTCGCGCGCCCCAGTGTTCTCGACGGTGCAGGTGACGATGAGCTTGCCATCCCTGACCTTGGCCTTCTGCTTCGACACGTTGAAGGTGGTATAGCTCAGGCCATGGCCGAAGGCAAAGAGGGGCTCCGACTGGAGGTAGCGATAGGTGCGGCCCGCCATGCGATAGTCGAGGAAGTCAGGCAGCTGCGAGTCGTCGCGATAGAACGTCATGGGCAGCTTGCCCGAGGGGTTGACGTCGCCGCTGAGCACCTCGGCCAGGGCCACGCCGCCAGCCTCGCCGCCATACCATGCCTGGACAATGGCGTCGCAGGTCTCGCGGGCCTCGGGCTCCAGGGCAATGGCGCCGCCCGAGCAGTTGACGAAGACGACGCGCTTGCCGGCCTCATGGAGCGTGCGCAGCAGCTGGCGCTGCACCTCGGGCAGCTCGATGGTGGTGCGGTCGCCGCCCTTGAAGCCTGGGTCGCTGACCTTCATCTGCTCGCCCTCGACGCGTGGCGAGATGCCGCCAGCGAAGACGATGGTCTCGGCCTGTCCGATCTGGCTGAGCAGGTCGGCCGTTGAGGGCGTATAGCGGCGGCGGACGTCGAACTGCATGGCCGCCATGTCATCAGTCTGCTTGTAGTCGACCCTGATGCGATAGTCGCGCCCTGCCTTGAAGTCGAGCTCGACGGTGCCTTCCTGGATGCGGTTGCGCGACTTCCAGACGTCGACCAGCGTGTCGCCGTCGACGTAGAGGCGCATCATGTCGTCAGCTCCGACGAAGAGCTCCAGCGTCATGTCGCGGTCCGGGCGGAGCGTGGCCTCATAGCGGGCGGAGAAGTGGTTGAGCTCGACGCCTGGCGCAAAGACCGTGGCGCCGCCGTTGCTCAGGTTGATGGGTTCCGTATAGACGACGTTGGCAACGGGCTGGCCCTCCATCGTCTCGTTGTTCCAGTACGTGCCGACCATGCCCTGCCGTCCGTCGGGCGTACGCAGCAGGTTGAAGTGGCTCTCAGTGACCATGGGGCTGGTGATGTCGCAGCCAGGGATGTAACGCACGTCCTGTCCGAAGCGCTGGCGGATGCCCTGCAGGATGGTCGTCGTCTGGGTGGGATAGCCGGCATAGTTGCCCCACATCATGACGGAGTCGTTGGCGTTGGGCCCCATGACGACGAGGCTCGAGGTGAGGGGCAGCACGCCGTTGTTCTTCAGCAGGACGATGCCCTCGCGGGCTACCTGCAGAGCCAGCTGCTTATGTTCACGGGAGGCGATGACGCTCGTGGGGATGCGGGTCCACTCGACCAGTTCGTCGGGGTCCATGTCGCCCAGCTCGAAGCGGGCGCGCAGCAGGCGGCGCAGACTGCGGTCGATGTCCTGCTCCGACAGCTCGCCGCGACGGACGGCCTCAGGCAGCTTGCGATAGGCGTTGCCACACTCCACGTCAGTGCCTGCACGGACAGCCTTGGCCGAGGCATTGACGGCGTCTGGCGAGACGTTGTGATAGTCGGGCAGGAAGTCCCAGATGGCGCCGCAGTCGCTCGTGATGAGTCCGCGGAAGCCCCAGTCCTGCCTCAGGATCTGATGCTCGTAGCGGTTCTGGGCGCAGCAGGGCTCGCCGTCAATGCGCTGATAGGCGCACATCACCTCAGCCACGCCCTCGTCGACGAGCGCCTTGAAGGCTGGCAGATAGGTCTCCCAGAGGTCGCGCTCAGGCAGGTTCTCGATGTTGAACGTATGGCGGTTCCACTCCGGACCGCTATGCACGGCGAAGTGCTTGGCACAGGCCAGCAGCTTGCGATACTTGGCGTCCTTGGGCCCCTGCAGTCCGCGGACGACGGCCGTGCCCATGCGACTGGTCAGGAAGGGGTCCTCGCCGTAGGTCTCCTGTCCGCGTCCCCATCGCGGGTCGCGGAAGATGTTGATATTGGGTGTCCAGAACGACAGGCCGGCATACTTCTTCAGGGTGCCGTTGCGGCGGGCCAGCGTGTTCTTGGCGCGCGCCTCGTCGCTGACAGCGGTGAAGACCTGCTCGACGAGCTGGTCGTCCCATGAGGCGGCCATGCCCGTGGTGATGGGGAAGACGGTGGCAAAGCCGTTGCGGCCCACGCCGTGGAGGGCCTCGTTCCACCACTCAAAGCGGGGAACGCCGAGGCGCTTGATGGCCGGCGACTCGTTCATCATCAGACTGGCTTTCTCCTCGAGGGTGAGCCGCTGCAGGAGGTCGTCGATGCGCTGTTCGGTGGGAAGTTCGGGATTTTGGAAAGGCATCCGCTGAGCCGCGACGCCAATGGTGGTCACGAGCATGCAGGCCAGTAGTAGTCGTTTCTTATTCATCGATGGAATTGTTTTTGGGTTTTCTCTGCGCAAAAGTACAAATAATAATCGAAAAAAGCACAAAAAAGAGAGTGGAAAAACGTCGCAAGAGACATTTTTTCCACTCATTTGAAACATTAGTACACCTAACGGACGATGATCTTGCGGCCCTCGCTCACGTAGATGCCGGGGCGCAGGCCCTCAGTCGACGTGGCGCGGCGACGGACGAGACGGCCTCGGGCGTCGTAGATGTCAGCCGGGCGGTCGTCGCTCATGACGCTGCCGATGCCCGCTCCGACGGCCTTGACGAAGAGCCATCCCTCAGCGATGCGGCTGGTGTCCCAGAGAACGTCGCCCTGCATGTCGAAGGAGGGCGAGCCGACAAACGTCGTGCAGGTGAAGATGCGGATGGAGTCGCCCGGCTGCAGCTTGTGGCCGGCGGCGGGGACGAGGCGTATGGTGCCGTTGAAGGTGAGTGTCGAGATGCCCTCCAGGCTGGTGCTGCCGCTGATGGATGACGTGCGCGACTGTCGCACGCCAATGACGAGCACGCCCTGCGGTTGGAACGTGACGGGCTTCTGGTCGAAACAGATGGAGCCCATGGATGCCCCCTCATAGGCGCCGGGCTTCAGCGTGCCGCTGACGACGGTCATGGAGTTCTTCAGCCCGTTGGCCGCATTGTTGCTGCCCGTCATGACGCCGTCGTCATTGACGTTGAGCCGTCCAGTGCCCAGCTGCGTGGCGGAGCCGATGGCCAGTTCGCCCTCGTTGACGCTGGTGGTGCCTGTGTTCGTATTGGCAGCGTTCCATGTCACCTTGCCGCTGCCCACCTTGACGAGATTGGCCGTCGACGTGACGCGGACCGTGGTCGACCAGTTGGCGTCGTTGCCCACCTGCCACGTGTTGGGGTTCGAGTTGCCGCTGGAGCTGAAGGAGCAGGTGCCGCCCAGCAGGCCGCTGCCCGTCAGGCGTCCGATGCGATAGGTGCGTCCGCTGTTCTGCACCTCAACGCCCTCGGGGATGTTGAGCGTGCCGTTGGGCATGCCGTAGCCGTTGTCGAGTGTGAAGCGGGTGTCCTTCGAGTGGACCGTGCAGTTGACCGTTCCCTCGAAGGCCGACCAATTGCCAGTGATCTGCGTGCGGGTGGCATTCCAACCGCTGCCGACGACGATGGGACAATAGACGGTGAGGGTGCCCTCGCCCGTCAGTCGGTTGCTGAACGAGCCGCGGTCGACGAGGTTCCATGTGCCGCGCTTGTTGGCCGGCACGTGTATGTTATAGCCCGAGCTGGTGTTCTCTGAGAGGGTGCCGTTCTGGAATTCCACCGTCTGAGCCGGCATGTTGGCATTGATGCACTGGACGGTGCCGCCGGCGATGACGAGTCGCTGCAGCGACGTGTTCGACGTGTTGAGCTTCATCCAGCCCGCGCCGCGCTTGGTCAGGACGGTGCCCGTGATGGCGCGGTTGGAGATGAAGTCGGCCGCATTGTTGATGACGCCGCCCTCATCGCCGCTCATCTGAATGGCTGAGCCACAGGTGACGGCAGCCGTCGTGCGCAGCTCGGCGCCGTCAGCGATGACGAATCGCGAGGCCAGGGTGGTGACGCCGCCCAGATGGCCCTTGGGCTGATTGGCGTTGGCCATCGAGGCGATGCTGACGGCCCCACCCTCCAGGCGCACGCCGCCCGTGAACGTGTTGTCGTTGGTGATGGTGAGCAGTCCTGCGCCGCGCTTGACGAGCGTCGTCTGCCCGACGAGGGCTCCGCTGCCCTCGAAGCGATAGTCCTTGGTGGTGTTGTCGACGAAGACGGTGTCGGCCTCCAGCTCGCCGCGCAGGCTGACGACGCTGGCGTCAGCCGCATCCGTGAACCAGACGTTGTCGCCCGTGACGAAGAAGTCGCTACTGGCGTCACCAGCAGCCGTGTTGCTGAAGTTCTCCGTCTCAGCCAGGTCCCAGACGCCGTTCTGGCGACCTGTCCATACGATCGTGCCGGCATCGCGCATGCCTGAGACGACGAGGTAGAGGTCGGCGTCCCTCAGTTCGAGCGCAGCCTTCATCTTGGTGCTGATGCCCTCGATGCGGATGCTGGCCAGCGAGCCGGCTATCGTCGATGCGCGTCCGATGCGATAGTCGCCCTCAGGGATGTCGCCATCGCCATGATAGCGGAACTCGAAGACGGGCGTCAGATACTGCGGCCCATACTGCCACGACTTGGTCTCGACGGCCATGCGACCCGCCTCGACCTGGTCGGCGAGGCAGTCGTCGTAAAGGTCGAAGACGACGCGCGAGCCGAAGCCCAGCGTGAGCGAGTCGGTCGTGAGCTGTCCCTGATGGTCCAGGCCGCCCGGGCGCAGCTCAGCGGCATAGTCAATCTTGATGCTGCGGAAGCGTCCGCCGTCGCTCTCGAGCACGGCAAAGCGGTTGAGCCATAGGGGCGAATGGAGCAGCGTGCCGTCGAAGCAGAGCGTGCCCGCCCAGACGTCGGTGGGGCCCGTGTAGGTCTGCTCCACGGCGGGCAGCCGCAGCGTGCCGTCGCCCTGCTTGACGAGCCGCGTGTCGCCCGTGAAGGCGGCGCCGCTGACCTCGCAGGTGTAGTAGGTGCGGTTGATCAGCGGATTGCCGTTGGTGGCATTGCTGTTGGTGCCCTGAATCCATGAGGGCACGTTGAACGTCATGACCCACGGCGAGGCGCCCTCAGCGACGCTGAGCTGCGTGTCGGCATAGTCGCAGAGGAGGACGTGCTTCGCGTCGTGCTCGGAGCCGATGGCTGAACCATCTGTCACCACGACGCGACCCGTCGTGGTCAATGGGGGCGGCGCCTGGGTGATGCCCTCGAGCTCGCCGAGGAAGTAGCTGGCGTGGGGCGGCTGGTTGTAGCCTATCGACTCCCAGACCATGCCCTGGCGATACTGGTGGTCGTGCCACAGCGTGTAGTTGCGCCATCGCGTGGGAATATTAGTGGTATAGACGCGCACATACTTATTATCTGCCGTGCGGGCGATGATCTCCTCGCGCCAGTCGCCCATGATGTCGCCCACGGCCGAGGGCGTGTTCTTTGTCCAGTTGCAGTTGGCCGTTCCGTCAGCGGTGAAGACGACGGAGCCGTCGGCCTTGAAGACGCGGGCCGCACCCTCGCGCGAGGAGGCGCCGTCGAGGCCCTCCTCGAGCAGGTCGCCGTCCCAGTAGATGCGCCAGTTGTTGGTGAATCCGCCCGGGCCGCCCGCGATGACCTTGTCGCTGACGCAGGAGATGGTGCCCGACTGCGACGAGTGGCCGATGGCGCCGGGATAGGCGTTCGAGAAGTTGCCGCAGAGGGCGCGGCCGTCGTCGCTGGTCGACTGCAGGCGATAGTAGATCTTCGACGTCGTGGCGTCGCGATAGTTCATGGCCGGCTCGTCCTCGTTGCAGGCGAAGATCTCCTGGCCGTGGCGGTAGGGGTCGAAGTCGGAGCAGTGCTGGGCGTCGCCGTGGCCGAGGCCCGTAGTGGATAGTCCGCGGCCGTTGTCGTCGATGACCATCGAGCCGAAGCAGATCTCGTCGCGGCCGTCCCAGTCGACGTCGGCAATGCCGAAGTTATGGTAGCCGTTGCCATACCAGGGGCTGCCCCACCCCTCGTCGCACTTCCACTCCCAGTAGAGCGCGAGCTGGTGGGTCGCAGGGTCGACTGAGAAAGCCTTCATGTGGTGCTTCGTGTAGCATCCGCGGCCAAGGAAGACGTAGGCCTTGCGGCCGTCGAGGAAGGGCGCCCCGAAGTAGTGCTTCGTCGAGCGGTGGCCGTAGCCGTCGCCCCAGTCGTCGGCAGCGCCGCGCGGCAGGGGGTAGGTCATCCAGAGCTGTCCGCCCGGTCCGATGGGATAGGGCTTGCCCGTCGCGCCGTCGAGGTAGAGCAGGTATTCCGCCCCCGTGTTCGTATAGGTCATGTTGGCCGTCTGCAGGACCGTGTTGCGCGTGTTGACCCTCATGTTGCCGATCTCGGTGGTCGTCCCGTCGGCATGATGGATCACCATGTTGTCGGCACCGCGCATGAGCACCTCCGCGCGCCCGTCGCCGTCCCAGTCGTAGCCGACGGCATCATACTGCTCGTCAGGACCTGACACCATGTTGGGCCCCAGGTCGATCCACCACAGGCGCTCGCCCTCCAGCGTGTAGCACTCCAGGTGGTTGTAGGCCGAGTCGTTGCCCACCGACGAGCCGTCAGGGCCGTAGTTGCGCTTGACGATGAACTCGCTGCGGCCGTCGCCCGTCACGTCGGCCAGGGCGATGTCGTTGACGTTATAGTCGGACGTGATGTCAGTGCCGCGGCGCGAGTAGACCTTGCCCACGGCAAACTGAATGTACTGCTGACTGAGCCGCTTGACGGGTTCCGACTTCGCCTGCTCCACGCCGCGCACGACGGCCGCCACCTGATACGTCGAGCCGCTGCGCCCCGCCGCGTCCGTGAAGCACGACGCGCTGAGCGGCTGGTCGTTCACCTTCACGCCGTCGCGATAGAGGTTGTACTTCGTGTCATAATACTCCTCGCCGAAGATGCGCCAGCTGACGAACGAGCCCGAGCCCGACGGCACGGCCACGAGGCCGCGGTCCAGCAGGTCGGTGGTGCGCTGGGCGCTGAGGTTGACGATGGTGGAGAACAGGATGACGGTAGCCAGTAATAGTCGTTTCATGTTGATTCTTGTATTTTTATTGTTTTTAGGGTGCAAAGGTACAACAAATTCTTAAAAAAAACGAACCTTTCGCCGATTTATTCGAAGAAAAGTATTACCTTTGCACGCAAAATTGTTAAAAATCAGGATGATATATGAGTCAACTAATCAGACCTAACAATTATTGCCGACTGCTCGACGCACGCCAGACCGAGCAGGGCATCAAGCTCATCAAGGAGTTCTTCCAGCAGAACCTCTCCACAGAACTCAGACTGCGCCGCGTCACCGCCCCACTCTTCGTCATGAAAGGACTGGGCATCAACGACGACCTCAACGGCGTCGAGCGGCCCGTCAGCTTCCCCATACGCGACATGGGCGACCAGCAGGCCGAGGTGGTCCATTCGCTGGCCAAGTGGAAACGACTCACACTGGCCGAATACCACGTCGAACCGGGCTACGGCATCTATACCGACATGAACGCCATACGAGCCGACGAGGAGATGGACAACCTCCACTCCCTCTACGTCGACCAGTGGGACTGGGAGGCCGTCATACGCCCCGAACAGCGCACGCTCAGCTTCCTCCGTCAGGTCGTCGAGCGCATCTACAGCGCACTACGACGCACGGAGTACCTCGTCTGCGAGACCTACCAGCAGCTGCGCCCCTTCCTGCCCGAACAGATCAGCTTCATTCACGCCGAGGAGCTCCTCCAGATGTATCCCAACCTCACGCCCAAAGAGCGCGAGGACGCCATCTGCCGCGAGCGCGGCGCCGTCTTCATCATCGGCATCGGCGGACGCCTCTCCAACGGCGAGAAGCACGACGGCCGCGCACCCGACTACGACGACTGGTCGACCACGGCCGAGAACGGGCTGCCAGGCCTCAACGGCGACATACTCATCTGGTATCCCGTCCTCGAGCGCGCCATCGAGCTCTCATCCATGGGCATCCGCGTCGACAAGACCTCACTCCTCTTGCAGCTCCAGCTCGAAGGACAGCAGGACCGCCAGCAGCTCTACTTCCACCAGCAGCTGCTCGCCGACCGGCTGCCTCTCAGCATCGGCGGCGGCATCGGACAGAGCCGCCTCTGCATGGTCCTGCTCCACAAGGCCCACATCGGCGAGATACAGGCCTCCATCTGGCCTGACGACATGCGCCGCGAATGCCGACAGCTCAACATGCCCCTCATCTGACGCCACGACCGCATGATCTCCTGACATCAAGACCACAGCTACAGACTATAGACTACAGACTATAGACTACAGACTACAGACTATAGATTATAGACTACAGACTATAGATTATAGACTTCAGACTTCAGACTACAGACTATAGACTACAGACATCAGGACTATAGACTACAGACTATAGACTACAAGATTTATTGTCTTCTCGGGGAGAAGATAACAAGGATTGTCGCTCCATAAAACTTTCGTCACGCCGTGACGCCATGACGTCACGGCGTGACGGCATGAAATCACGTCGTGACGGCATGCCGTCACGACGTGTCATAAGTTTAGCCCGTACCCAAGTTACTATGCGCAGACCGCGTCGTCGTCTCGCTACCTGCACTCTGAAGTCTGTAGTCTATAGTCTGAAGTCTGTTGTCTTGATGTCTGTTGTCTTGATGTCTGAAGTCTGTAGTCTGTAGTCTATAGTCTGTAGTCTGTAATCTGTAGTCTGTAGTCTGTAGTCTTGATGTCTGTTATATTGTTGTCGCAAGCCATCAATAAAAAGTCTGTCCGGAAGGGCGGCGCTGCAGGCCGCCCTTCCGGACAGAGAATGATAAGGAAAAGGAGTGCGGGGTCAGAAGGCGACCTTACGCGTCAGGCCGTCGGACTGGCGGACGACGTAGATCTGTCCGCGGGCAGGCGTGGCGACCTGCTGGCCTCCGAGGGTGAAGTATTCAGCCGTAGCGGGCCGGAGGTCCGACTGGGTGTCGGCGATGGCATTGGCGCTGGGGGCAGCCTTGACGACGTAGGTGGTCATCGAACGGAGGTCGGCGGCGCAGACGGTGATGAGTGCCTGCCGTCCTGTCTCGGTCTCCCTGAGGGCCTTGACGACGAAGGCGTCGCGGCTGTCGGCGACGGGCTCGAGTGCGTCGATGTTGAGGGCTCCTTCGAGCTCATACTCCAGCTGGTCGGGCGTGAATCCCTTGACGTTGAGCGAGGCCAGGCGTGCGTTGTAGACGAGCGTGAGGTCGTCGACGAAGACCTCGTCGTTGGCGCTGCCCTGTCCGGCATCGGCGTTGGTCGAGATGGTGATGAGGATGGCCTTGGGCTGGAGGGTCTCCGAGACGTAGGTGAAGGGGATGGAGATGCGCTTCCACTGGTCGCCCGTGACGGCGATCTGGCGGTTGGCTGCGCGGGCCACGACGTTGGAGTAGTCCTTGTCCTCAGGGTCCTGATAGTAGGTGCCGTCGGTGATGACGGCGCTGACGGTGGCGTAGGGGTGATCGGCGTTCGTCTTGCCCTGCTTGAACTTCACCCAGAAGGCGAGCGAGTCAGGCCGGCTGGCGAGGCTGACGTAAAAGGGATCGCCGTTGCCGTCGACATCATTCTTGGACATGTCGAGGTAGGCGTTGTTGGCATTGTCGGTGGCCACAAAGGAGCCGGCGTTCATGCGGCCAGTGGTCATGGTGCCGTTGGCGATGATGCCGAAGATGGAGGTGGCGAAGATGCGTGCGCAGGCCGTGCCATTCATGCCGCCGTCCTCAGACTTCTCGATATGATGGCCGGCGAGGGGTGCGGCGGCTCCTGAGGCGCTCTCGAAGGAGTGCCAGGCGTTAGGCTCGACGTAGCCGTCGGCCGAGGTGTGCCAGGCTTCGAAGTCGCCGTTGGGCACGTGGTAGCCCTGTCCCGTGATGAGTGCCTCGCTGAAGCGCACCTCAACCATCTGGCCCATGATGGCCATGAGGTCGAGGGTGATGAGTGCGCGCATGCTGCCACCCTCGACGACGGCTGCCAGGTTGACGGGCAGCTGGCCGAGCATGGGTCCCATCCAGAAGGGCACGCCCTCAGCGTCGCCGTCAGTGACGGTGATGTCCTGCGAAGCCCAGAGGAAGACGGCGTTGTCCTTCTTGACGGGCTTGATGCCAGTCAGCTGGACGTTGCCGACGTACATGGGCTGGTCGCCGTTCATGAGGATGAAGTTGCGGAGGTTGAGGTCGTAGAGTCCGTCGCGCTCGTCGACGGAGATGGTGGCCAGCTGCTTTGAACCTACGCCGTTGACCAACACGAGGAGGCTGTCGGTGTAGTCGGTGGCCATGGCGGTGATGGTGGCCATGGCGGTGAGGATGAGTGTAGAAATTCTCTTCATATCAATTTTTTATTATAGTTTGTAAGCGTTTTCCTATTTGATCTGATACCATAGCGAGAGGGTGCCGTAGATGGGATAGAGCGTCTGCTCGACGGTCTTGAACGAGCTGTGCATGATGCCCGTGAGCCCCCACTTCAGGTCGGCGCTGAGACCCATGCGGCGGGCCAGCTGGAAGTCGGCCCCGAGGTCGAGGCCAGCCTGCAGGCGGCGCATCTGGTCGCCGAAGTCGTAGGTGGCGCGCTCGTCCATGGCGTGGCCCATCTCGATTTTCTGGCCTGTCGGGGTGTCCTTGCGCAGATAGCCGTCGGCGACGTTGCCTGAGAAGCCGCTGCTGGTGACGAAGGAGAGGAAGGGTCCGGCCCTGAGTGTCCATTGTGGATGGATGTCGAGGGTGGCCATAAGGGGGACGGTCAGCATCCAGGCGCGCGTGTTCTGCTCGACGCGTCCTGTGTAGACGCCCTCGAGCTGCTCGCCGCCCTTGACCATGGCCATGTGGTAGCCCTTGGTGGTGACGGCGACGCTCATGCCCTTGTTCTCGAAGTGGAGTCCAGCCTGCAGTCCCCAGGGGCCGCTGAGGGGGAGTCGGGCGTCGAGTCCGAGCGTCAGGTTGGGGGTCAGCTCGAAGCTGTTGAGCTCGCGGATCGTGGCGGGAATGCCCAGGGGGGTGGCGGCTCCGATGTTGTAGCCCACGCGGGCGGTCAGGGCGAGGTCGTCGTCGGGGTCGGCAGCCTGTGCGCCGCTGGCGATGAGCAGTGCGAGGGCCGCGGCGGATATGGATGTGAGGAGTTTATTCATCGTGGGTGCAAATGATTCTGACTTTGTCGATGTAGAGCGTCGAGCCGATGGCGCCCTCGAAGGTGTCGCCATGGATGCTGGCAGCGAAGACCAGCGCGAGGTTGTAGCCGCGGTTCTGGAGCAGCTGCTCGTCGACGTCGGAGAGATGCTCGAAGGGTATCTCGAAGAAGGTCCACTCGTCAGTCACCTTCACCTCCGGGATGCGGGCCTTGCTGACGATGAGGGGGCTGCTGAGCACGTCGTCGCCATAGAGCACGACGGGTGCGCCCTGGTCGTCGTGGTTGCGATAGAGCACGGCATAGATGTCAGCTGAGTCACGGCGGTTCTCGATGACCTGCTGCTGCTTGTTCTTGAACTCAGGGCCGGGCTGGTAGCGGTAGTAGCCCGTCAGCTTCTGCGGGTCGTGGGTGAAGGGGATGCCCATCTCTGTGGCATGGAGGGCGTCCCTGAGTGCGCGGTCGATGATGAACTTGCCGAGGAACATGTTGCCGGCTGCAATGGGGCGGCCTGTGGAGCGGCCCAGGGGGCCCGTGTCGAGGGTCATGAGCTTGAGGCAGCGGCCGTCGAGGCCGTCGTCGTCGGGCACGGTGGGATACTGGTCGGCCGTCTTGCTCTGATTGGCAATGAAATAGCCGCCGTTGCCCGTGGCCCAGATGTCGTCGACGGTGCCGTCGGCGTCCTGCTCATACCACACGTAGAACTTCTTGTAGTTGTCGTCGATACGCGTATGCTCGAAGTCGTAGCAGACGGTGTCGGTCACGGTGACGGTGGTCGGCAGAAAGGCCACCTGATACTGGCGCGTCCACTGGCGGTCCTCCGACGTGACGGTATAGACGACGGGGCCCTGGCTGAAGTCGTGGACGGTGCCGCTGGCGGGCTCTATCGTGGCGCCCTCAGTGATCTTGAATCGGGGCGCCATACGCGTCAGGTCGGCCGAGCGGCGCACGACGAACTGGATGGCCGACTGCTCGGAATAAACGCGAATCAGCGAGTCGCTGGGCTGGAAGAAGACTTCATCGGGACGGTCGACGCTGACAGCGGCCTCCAGCACGTCGCACTCGGCATTGAGCGGCTCGTCCTTGAAGCAGGCGGTCAGCAGGCATGCTCCTGCCATCAGGCTGATCATTGCCCTGTGATGCAAAAGTGTCATTTTGTTATCGCTTATGATTCATTTTAGAGTGCAAAGGTAACACTTTTTTCTCAATAATCATTCATTTATGCAAAAAAAATGATTCAGCGATATCAAAAAGGGGGGCGGGGCGGAGAGATCCTACTGGTCAGGATTCTCCACATAGCCCTGATATTCGGGGACGAGGGCCGACATGACAGAGTCGTAGGCCTGGCTGCGCGTGGCCTCGATGTTCTCAGTGCCCTGGCCGACGGGATAGATGGGCTGATGGATGGTGAGCGAGAGGGGATGCCACGTGACGAACGTGATGCCGCGCTGGCGTGGCAGGATGTCGAACGAGCCGTTGATGGTCAGCGGCACAACGGGCAGCTGCAGCTCGTCGGCCAGTGCGAAGGCGCCCTTCTTGAAAGTGCCCATGTGGCCCGTGAAGGTGCGTGCACCCTCAGGGAAGACGCAGACGCTGATGCCTCCCTGGAGGGTGCGTCGTGCGGCGTCGTAGGTGGCCTTGATCTTGCTGGGACCGCGCTTGTCGACAAAGATCTGATGGCTCTTCTCGCAGGCCCATCCGACGAGGGGAATCTTCTTCAACTGATACTTCATCATCCAGCGGAACTGGCGATGCAGGTGGGCATAGACGAGGAAGATGTCGAAGGCGCCCTGGTGGTTGGCCACGAAGACGTAGCTCTGGCCCGGCTCCAGCTGGCGTCGGCCCTCGACCTTGACGGGAATGAGCAGCAGCCAGAGGATGATGCGCGACCAGAGGCTGGCGGGATAGAAGCCCCAGAAGCGGCCTCCGCCGAGGGAGCAGCCGACGGCCGTGACGAGGGCTGTGAGAATGGTGACGATGAGCCCCAATGGCAGGGCGATGCAGAGTTGATAGGCGCGATATAGGTATTTCATAGTTGTTATTCTAATTTACTGGTTCTCAGAGTGATGACATTAACTTCGCCCGGACACCAGAGGCGGAACGGGATGGCTCCGCCAAGGCCGCGGGAGACGTAGAGTGCACGGTCGCCTGCATGATAGAGGCCGCTGTGCTCACGATAGCGCAGACGGGCGGGCGACCAGCCCAGAAGGTTCAGCTGGCCGCCATGGGTGTGGCCGCTGAGGGTGAGCTGGCAATGGGTATGGGGCAGGATGCGGCGTCGCCATGAGGTGGGGTCGTGCTCAAGCATGACGACGAACTCGTCGCGGCTGATGCCATAGAGGGCCATGCTGTGATTGCCCAGCTGGGGAAAGCGCCCTTCGCCGTCGTTCTCCATGCCGGCAATGACAATATGGGCCGAGTCGCGCGTGATGAGCCTGTGGCTGTTGCGCAGCAGGTGCCACCCCAGGTCGCCATAGACGGCGTCAGTATGGCCCAGCTGCTCGGCAATGGCATAGGGGTCGTCCTGATCCATATACATGGCGTAGTCGTGGTTGCCCAGCACGGCCATGACGCCGTCAGGGGCTTTCAGTCGTGAGAGCACGTCCTGATGCTCATAAACTTCGCTGACGAGGCAGTTCTGCAGGTCGCCAGTGAAGACGATGAGGTCGGGATGGAGGGCGTTGATGCTGTCGACGGCCCGCTGCAGGAAGGCATCGTCGACAGAGCCGACGTGGGCGTCGCTGAACTGCACGATGCGATAGCCGTCGAAGGCGGCTGGCAGGTCTGGGCTGGCGAATGTCGCGTGTCTGACGACGAGCTGCCTGGAGCCGACGTAGCGCCCTTCGGCCCAGCCTAAGCCCCAGAGGAGTCCGACGAGGGCCATGAGCACACCCAGCCAGCGGCGGCGACGGCCCACGCGCCAGCCCACGAGGATCAGGAGCAGGGGCAGGAGCAGCATCAGGGCGTCGAGCAACTGCAGGTGGTGGAGGATGAAACGTACGATCATAGGCTGGCAGCGAGGAATTTACGGACGACGGCGGGCTCGAGCTGACGACGGCGGGCATAGTCGGCGAGCTGGTCGGCGCCAATCTTGCCGATGGTGAAGTAGCGGGCCTGGGGATGGGCGATCATGAGGCCTGAGACGGAGGCATGCGGACGCATCGCGCCGCTCTCAGTGAGCGTGATGCCGATCTGGGAGAAGCCGAGCAGGCGATCGAGCTGGAAGTTAAGGCTGGCATCGGGCAGCGAGGGATAGCCCACAGCGGGACGGATGCCCTGGAAACGCTCCTGATGGAGCTCTGCGATGCTGAGCTGCTCGTCGGGCGCATAGCCCCAGTAGCGGCGCCGCACCTCGAGGTGCATCAGCTCGGCTGCCGCCTCGGCCAGGCGGTCGGCCAGCAGCTGGGCCATCATCTTCTGATAGGGGTCATGGTCGAAGTCGGACGCCATGGCGCTGTCGACGCTTGTTGCGAAGAGCCCCACGCGGTCGGCAACAGGACTGACGAAGTCGGCCAGACAGAGGCAGGGGCTGCCCGTCTGCTGGCGCAACAGGGTGATGTGCTCGCCGCCACGGCTATCGAGCACGATGTCGTCGCCGTCGGCATGCGCCCGTTCGATGGTGAAGAGGGCGTGGGCCTGATAATCATGGGCAATGGTGTCGAGAAACGCGTCGGCCTCCTTGCGCAGACGCCGTTGCTCATCGGCAGGACGCACCTGCCAGGCGTGGTAGAAGTAGACCCAGTTGATGTAGGGTCGTAGGAGCGGTATGTCGTAGTCGAGCTTCATCTGAAGACGACAGGTTGTCCGATGTAGTCGCGGTCGACCACACCATGGTTGTAGACCAGATGACCGTTGCAGAGCGTCGCCTCGACGCGCCAGTCGAAGGTGTGGCCCTCAAGGGGGCTCCATCCGCAGCGGCTCTGAATCACGTCGGGGGTGAGGGTCCAGGGTGAGTGGGGGCGCACGATGGCGATGTCGGCCTGATAGCCCGGGCGCAGGAAGCCTCGACGCTGTACCTCGAACAGACGGGCCGGATTGTGGGCCATGAGCTCGACGAGGCGCTCGATGGTGAGCACATGGGCATCGACAAGTCCGAGCATGGACACGAGTGAGAACTGCACCATGGGCATGCCGCTGGCTGCCTTGACGCAGCCGCCCTCCTTCTGAGCGGGCAGGTGGGGGGCATGGTCGGTGGCGACGACGGCGATGCGGCCGTCGACGAGGGCCTCGCGCAGCATGAACTGGTCGACGGGACTCTTGATGGCGGGATTCACCTTGATGCGCGAGCCGAGCCGGGCGTAGTCCTGCGACGAGAAGAGCAGATAGCCGACGCAGGCCTCTGCCGTGACGAGGGGGAAGGGCGTGGCGCCGTCATCCTGACGGCAAGCGTCAAGGAGGTCGAGCTCCTCAGCCGTCGAGATGTGGGCGATGTGCAGACGGGCATGGTGCTTCCTGGCCAGCGCGATGGCCTTCTGGGTCGAGGCGATGCAGGCCTCCTCGCTGCGGATGAAGGGATGGAGACTGACGTCAGGGTCGTCGCTGCCTTCCAGGGCCGTCTGCATGTTGCGCTCGATGACGGCTGTGTCCTCGCAATGGGCCATGATGGGCAGCGGGGCGGACAGACGGAAGATGCGGTCGAGGGCTTCGTCGCGATCGACGAGCATGTTGCCTGTCGACGAACCCATAAACAGCTTGATGCCTGGCACGGCGTGGGGGTCGAGCTGGGCAAAGAGGTCGGCGTTGTCGTTGGTGGCGCCGAAGAAGAAGGCGTAGTTGACGTGGCTCTTCGCTGCTGCCAGCCGCTGCTTGTCGACGAGCGCCTCGAGGGTGGTCGTCTGCGGCTTGGTGTTGGGCATGTCGAAGAAGGTGGTCACGCCGCCAGCGGCAGCCGCACGGCTCTCCGACTCGATGTCGGCCTTGTCTGTCAGACCGGGCTCGCGGAAGTGGACGTGCGTGTCAATGATGCCAGGCAGGACGTAGCAGCCCGTCGCGTCAATGGTGCGAACGGCGGCAGTGTCGTCGCTCACGGGACAGGATGAAGGGATGATTTGCTCGATGCGGCCGTCGTCGCTGATGAGGATGTCTGCCTTACGCGTCGTGCCCTCGTTGACGATACGTCCGCCGCTGATGATGGTCTTCATTCGGCGTTGAGTATGCTTTGCACGATGCTGTCGTTGGGCTCCTCAATGGTGGTGTCGCTGGCAGGAGCGCCTCCTTGCTGCATCTGCTGGTGAATCTCGTTGGCCACGCGGTAGTAGTCGCTCACGTAGGGATCGCTCTTGAAGGCGTCCGTCGCCTTGCTCATCAGCTCCTCGATCTGCGGGGTAAGGATGGGGTATTGATAGGCGGAGGTGATCATCATGAAGATGCCGGGGCCAAGAACGTTGTCGAAATTGTCGATGATGAAGTGGGTCTCAAGCGAGTCGGTCTGACGGGCGATATCCTGAGCCTCGACGGAGAGCTGCTGGGCTATGACCTCCTCGTCGATGCCGTCGAGCAGCATCTGGCTCTCACGATGACCTAACTCCACAAGGCGGTTGTCGAGCTGCTGGTGCTGGTCGAGGAAGTCGTAGAGCAGTTCGTTGAGCGGCGAGCCGCTGACTTTCTGCTGGGCGTCGTCGATGCGGATGTTGATGTCGCCCTGCTCAACGACGAGGGGCATGACGCTGCAGTCGTCCATGTAGAGCGATGCCATGCGGGTGGAGTCGAACTGCCCTGAGAAGCGGAATTTGCCATGCACGACCTCGCAGGAGTCGATGCTCTGGAGCTTGTTGTCGCGCACCACCTTGAGATAGAGTTTACTGCCATCAAGACGTGACACCGTCGAGGAGCCCTGAATGCTGTAGGTCTCAGCACACGAGGTGAAGGCAGCCACGATAAGTATGGCGTAAAGGATTTTGTTCATCGTTAATTTGTTTTATATCGTATGCAAATGTACAACGATATCTTGAATCGGGAAAAAAAATTTGCGCAATTTAAAACAATTGCGCAATCTTTTAGCATTTATTTTGCCTCTCGCTCCAGTTCATTGCTGATTCTGTGCGTGACGTAGAGTTGAAGGATGGCAGCCAGCAGGAGCGTGGCCACCCACTTCTGGTGGACGTACTGCAGATAGGTGGTCCACTCCAACCGCAGGGGATTGCCGTTGCCAGCGAACATCAGGGCGGCGGAGACAAGGAAGAGCACGTCGCTGAACACCATGATGCGACGCAGACGGCGGATGGTGAGGTTCGGTCCGTCGTAGGTCTGAAGCATCTGCATGGAGGCGAAGCCCAGGGCGCCAAGGGCAAAGACCCAGGGCGAGTAGGGCCAGCGCAACAGGCTGACGCCAGCGCCGACGACCATGAGTACGGCTCCGACGAGGAAGATGATCTGCTGGGTGCTATTCAACGGTCTCATAGTTCTGGCGTTTTTGTCTGTCCGTCTGTTCGTCGTCGCTGAGCACGAAGATGTCCTCGTCCTGAGCCTTCATGAAGTAGCGCTCGCGGGCGATCTTCTCCATTGCCTTGGGATTGGTCTGCAACTCGCGGATGCGGCTCTGGTCGCGCTGATACTCGTGTTCGAAGAAGGCAATCTCGTCGTTCAGTTCCGCGATGCGTTGCTTGTTGCACAGGTGGGCATAGATGCTGTTCTCGTCGAGGAATCCGACGAAGACAATGCCGAAGATGAGCACGACGCCATACTTGACGACGGGCAGTCGCAGGATGCGCAAGATGCTTTGTGTGATGGATTTCATATCACCGATGTATTTGTTGTTTCTTATTTAGATGTCCCCTACCCTATGCCAGCTCGAGGCCGAAGGCCTGGCGAAGCTTCTCGACGGAGGGGTTGTCCTTGGCCATCGCCTCGAACTGCTCGCGACGCGTCAGGATCTTCTCCTGCTCCTGCTTCTCGGCCACGCGGAGCGTCAGCCGGATGTCGTCGTTGTGCAGATAGAGACGCAGCGTGGCCTCAATCTTCGACTTGATGGATTCGACCTCGGTCTTGATGATGTCGTTCGGCACCGTCACCTCGACGTTGGGCATCTCAGTGATCTGCGGATTCATATTCTTCATGCGGGCCGCTATGCCGCTCATCTGCTGGGGCATGCGGTTGCACATCGACATCCACTGTAACTCGAGGGCCGACTGTTCGAAGGCTTGCTTCTGACGGCCCGACGATGCGTCGCCGCCCATCGTGCCTGGCAGTATCTGCATCTTTTGCGGATGGGCCTGCTGACGAAGGTTGCTCCACGACGTGGCCAGCTGGGAGGCCTTGATGGCCGGACGGTGAGAGGGAGAGGGCGAGGGCGTCGCTGGCGATGCAGCTGCCACCTTGGGAACCACCTTAGGGGCCTGGGGTGTCGTCGGTTGGGGCGCGCGGGGCGATTCAGGCGACTGAGCCGCGGCTACCTGCGGGGCCGACTGCTTGGGCTGTGTCTGCTGAATCAGTTGTTTGAACAGGGATTTCAATCGTCTGGGCCTACGCCCACTGGCAGGCCCCTCGTCGGGCTGGGTCAGCTGTGCCACCTCGATGAGCGTCAGCTCCACCAGCAGCCGTTTGTTGCTCGACTGCCGGTAGTTGATGTCGCACTGGTTCATCAGCCGTAGCGACTGGTAGAGGAATCGCGTGTCAGTCCGCTGGGCCTGCTCCTGATAGCGCTGGCGCTGCTGCTCGCTCACCTCGAGCAGGGGCAGCGTCTGCGGGTCCTTGGCCATGAGCACGTTGCGCACATGGCGGGCAAGGCCCTGGATGAGCAGTCCGCCGTCGAATCCTCCCGAGATGATGTTGTTGAGGAGCACCATGATGTCTGCCACCTTGTTATTATATGCGAGGTCGACCATCCGGAAGTAGTTGTCAGAGTCGAGAACGTTGAGGTCCTCAATGACCTTCTGGTAGGTGATGTTGCCCTGACAGAACGATGCGGCCTGGTCGAAGATCGACAGGGCGTCACGCATGCCGCCGTCGGCCTTCTCTGCAATGACGGCCAGCGCCTCGTCCTCATACTGGATGCCTTCCTTTGCGGCCACCGTCTTGAGGTGGTCGATGGTGTTCTGGACGGTCATGCGCTCGAAGTCATAGATCTGGCATCGCGACAGGATCGTGGGCAGTATCTTATGTTTCTCAGTCGTGGCGAGAATGAAGATGACGTGGGCGGGCGGCTCTTCAAGCGTCTTGAGGAAAGCGTTGAAGGCGGCCGTCGAGAGCATGTGCACCTCGTCGATGATGAACACCTTATACTTGCCCAGCTGGGGCGGGATGCGCGTCTGCTCCATCAGCGTCTTGATGTGCTCGACGGAGTTGTTCGAGGCGGCGTCCAGCTCGAAGATGTTGAGCGAGCGCTGCTCGTTGAACGACTGGCACGACTCGCACTCGTTGCACGCCTCGCCCTCTGACGTCGGGTGCTGGCAGTTGATGGCTTTGGCGAAGATACGCGCGCAGGTGGTCTTGCCGACGCCGCGCGGGCCGCAGAACAGGTAGGCATGGGCCAGCTTGCCCGACTTGACGGCGTTCTTCAGTGTCGTCGTCAGCGCAGCCTGCCCCACCACCGTGTCGAAGGTCATGGGCCTATATTTTCGTGCCGAAACGATATATTCCATTCTTATGTCAATAAAATCAACAAGGTTAAACTATTTATTGGCCTTCCTTCTCTTTTACGAGTTTACGAAGATATCTGACAGCCCGCTTCAGCAGGCCCTCGTCTTCTGCGATGATGCTCATGCTGCGAAGCATCTCAGCGTTAAGTTGCATGGTCGTCATAGGTCAATCTGTCTTTATCCGTTGCAAAGGTACACAAAAATTTCTGAATTCGTCGCACAAAGTGTATGATTTTTTTTCTGACCGTAAAACGACGTGATGAGGACAGGCAAGACATCAGGCAAATTCCCGATTTCACGACCTGAGACAAAAAAAGAGACTATAGCCACCCATGCAGGGCTGACTACAGTCTCACTCTAAAAGATGGCGGCCTCCTACTCTCCCGCATTGCATTGCAGTACCATCGGCGCAGGCGGGCTTAACTTCTCTGTTCGGAATGGGAAGAGGTGGGACCCCGCCGCAATAACCACCTGAATGTTTCTCTCTTCATTGTATCT
>JAFUEP010000019.1 GCA_017470345.1 Prevotella sp. | reverse complement strand
TTGACCTCCGGCAGTTAATCCTTCCTTTTTACAACAAAGGTAAGGAAAAACCGTGATATTTCTTCTCTTTTTTACCGTTTATTGAACGTTAAATAATTTAAGAGTTCGTAAGGACACTCTATTCAGGCTGCAAAGTTAAAGGAAGGGAGGGGGGAAAGCCTCCCCCAACCCCTCCGAAGGAGGGGAGTGGCTGCGCCGTCATTACCGTCGGGCAGTGCGCCAGCCACTCCTCCCCTTCGGGGAGGCCGGGAGGGGCTTTACTTGATGTACTTCCTTCCGTTCCTGATGTAGATGCCGCGCATGGGCTGAAGGATGCGCTGGCCCGAGAGGGAATAGATGGCGTCGTCGGACGCAGGACGGTCGGTCATGACGCCGGCGAGGCCGGCGGGCTTCGGCGTGGCATGCGACTCGACCGTGCAGCCCCAGAAGGGACTGACCGCCATGTCCTCCTCGGTGCCGTCGCCCTTGATGAGACAGACCCTCCGCACGCCGATCGAGTAGCTGCCCGTCTTGCCATACTGCAGGGTGACGCGCTGCACGGAGGTGCCCAGGGTCGTGCGGTTGAAGCTGACGGTGTAGCTCAGCTGCTGAGGCACGCCGACGTACTGCTCCTTGCCGTTGGTCCCGTAGGCCTTCACGCTCAGGTAGCCGCTCAGGGGTTTCTCGTCGAACTCCACCTTCACGGCCTTATAATCATTGAGACTGACGGTCGAGCTCACCAGGTTGAGCTCCTGCCACTGCCCGGTGTAGTTGACGGTGTACCAGATGTCGAAGTCGTCCGTCGTGGGCAGCACGGGCGAGTAGTCGCTGCCGTGGTGGGCCTGCAGGATGGTCTGCGCCAGGTCGGGCTGGCTGAATGCGGGCAGTGTGCGCGCCATGCCGTCGCTGATGCCCATCCACCAGAAGGTGGCGATGCCGTAGTCGTTGGCCCGCTTCACGAAGTAGTCGGCAAAGGCGAGCACATTCTCG
Organism: Prevotella sp.; assembly: GCA_017470345.1. GTDB lineage: Bacteria > Bacteroidota > Bacteroidia > Bacteroidales > Bacteroidaceae > Prevotella. The sequence goes on along the minus strand of JAFUEP010000019.1, from coordinate 64,304 downwards.
CGGCGCACCCGGTAGTCGTCCTCACCGTCGTTGGCCGTGCCCCACTCGCCGATGATGACTGGTGCCCCCTTGCTCTGCAGGTGGGTCTTCAGGGCGCTCATCATGTCGTCGACCTCGCTCTTCACGCTGCTGATGTTCTTCACGTTGGGATAGCTGTGCACCTGGAAGGCCAAGTGGCCCTCCGTCTTGTCCTGCGGCAGTTTCATCTCCTTGAGCGGGTCCTTCAGGTGGCTGTTCCACGTGCCGCTGCCGCAACAGGCCGCATAGGTGTTCACCACCAGGTTGCGCTCCGCATTGTTGCCGCCCGTGGCGCGCACGGCGTCGACGAAGCTCTGGGCGTAGCTGTTGATGGCCTCGTAGGCGTCAGCGGCATCGGCCGCGACGTACTTGGCTGACGAGCCGAACGACGCGAAGCACCACGACTGATACTTGTCGGTCATCTCGTTGTAGCCTTCGAAGAGCAGCCGCTCGCCGTAGTCGCGGAACTCCTCGGCTATCTGCCGCCACAGCGATTCGTAGCGCTCACGCGTGTCGCGGTAGGTCTGCATGTTGGCCGTCAGCCAGTGGCCGCCGTCGTTGCCCGTGTCGTGGTGGACGTTGAGCAGGCAGTACATGCCGTTGCCGAGCACGTAGTCGACCACCTCGCGCACGCGCTTCATCCACGCCGCGTCGACCTTGCCGTCGGCATCCATGTGCGGATACCACGTCACGGGCACGCGGATGGCACCGAAGCCGGCCCTGTGCATCATCGTCATCAGGGCAGCCGACGTGACGGGCTGGCCCCACATCGTCTCCGACTGCACCGGGTCGGGACAGGCCTGTCCGTTGTTCGCGTCGAGCGTGTTGCCCAGGTTCCATCCCACGCCGAAGTGGCTCACGGCCTCCGCGGCCGACTCAAAGCTCTGGGCATGGAGGGCGGCCGGCAGCGTCATGGCCGTCAGCGTGATCATCAGTTTTCTCATGTTGTTGCGGATTATCTCAACATTCCTTTGCATGGCAGTCATAGTTTCTAAGTTTTGAGTGCAAATTTAAGCAAAATCTTTGAATTCGCAAACAAATAGCAAAAAAATGTTCGGAAAACATGACAACGAAACGCTCAGAAAAGCGCCGTTTTTGCTCTTGTCAGTCAGCGAACAGCTCGGCGAGGACGTCGGGCGAGCGCAGCTCGGGCATCTGGGGCAGGTGGAGCCGATAATAAAGGAGGAGGATCTCGAGGATGCGGTGGCGCTGAAGGCGGGAGAGGCGGAAGAGGTGCATCGTGGCGAAGTCCATGCGCATGAGCAGGCGGATATGGTCGGCCTCCTGAGGCATGAGGAAGTCGCGATGCATGGGGACCTGAGGGCAGAAGATGCTCTGTCGGAGGTCGAAATAGCAGCCGGGGACGTAGTCGTCGAGGTTGGGATAGAAACCCAGGAAACGGCTCAGGCGCATGAGGAAGACGAGGTGGAAGTAGGCATAGCCCTGCCGGGCCTCGTCGAGCCAGCAGAGGGCCGACCGCACATAGTCGAAGAGCGGCTCGTCGCGCTGCTCGCCGCGCAGGGCATGATAGAGGAACTCGGCCACGAACAAGGCGATGGCCAGCTTCGCCGGGTCGGACTGCAGCGAGACGAGGGGCTGCGCCATGACCGCCTCGCGCAGCCGCTGCAACTGCTGCTGCGGGCGCACGTCGGCCTCTATAAATAATAAGGTGAGGGGCTGCAGCAGCTGTTTGCCCACCCGGGCCCGCGCCGACTTGGGCATGGGCACGGCGAACGACAGCCGGCCCTGCTCACGGGTGAACATGTCGACAATCAGCTTCTGCTCGCCATACTTCAGGGCATGCAGCACCAGGGCCTCGGTCTTCTGCAACATCGTCGGCAAAATTACAAAAAATAATCAAAATTCTTCATTTTTCTTTAAGAAAATTTGCACAGTCAAAGAAAAAGCAGTACCTTTGCACCCGCAAAATGCGAAAAGAGGTCCCTTCGTCTATCGGTTAGGACGAGAGATTTTCATTCTCTAAAGAGGAGTTCGACTCTCCTAGGGACTACATTAAATCCGTCATCTGCGCAGCGACTGCGCTACCAGCGTGATGCTGGGACAAGGTGGCGGAGAGTTTTGTGAAACGGGGTCAACGCCCCGATGAGCATTACTCGCCCAGGGCTGCCGTCAGGCGCAAGACCCCTAAGCTTTAACAACAAAAATCAAACCAATTAAAAAAACAAAACAACAATGGCAAACCACAAATCATCGCTGAAGCGTATCCGCCAGGACAAGAAGAAGGCTCTTCACAATCACTACTACGCAAAGACCATGCGCAACGCCGTCCGCAAGCTGCGCGCCATGGAGAATAAGGACGAGGCAGTGGCTCTCTATCCGAAGATTCAGAAGATGCTCGACAAGCTGGCCAAGACCAACATCATCCACAAGAACAAGGCCGCTAACCTGAAGTCAAGCCTCTGCCTGCATATCAACAAGCTGGGCTAAGCGACGACAGCTGCGACAGAAAATAGAACGAGGAACGCGACATCGCTCACAGAAAGGGAGTGATGTCGCGCTTCTTTTTATTGCCGCTTTATGTTAAAATCCTTCACTTATCTGTTAATTCGTTTGTATCTTTACACTTTCTTTATTACTTTTGTGGCCCGTTAAAAGGAATATGTATAACCTAACAAATACTATAAGCTTATGAAGAAAATCTACTTCTTTGCAGCAATGCTGACGCTCCTGACGGGGGCAAATGACGTCATGGCCGACACCTACAAGGTCGACTTCGAGACCGCGGCCGACACCAGCGACCCGGAGTTCCGCCCGGCCACGGGCTGGGGCCACATCGTCGACTACTACAAGGACCCCTGGGGACTGTCGTTCCGCGACCAGTACGTGAGCTACACCTATGAGGACGGCGCCGGCGTCGAAGGCTCGAAGGCCCTGCTCGTGGGCACGCAGAAGCTGAGCTACGAGGACAAGTACGACCTGCTGGTGACGCCCAAGGTGAGCGGCACGGTGAGCATCATGGTGAAGTCGGCCGCCGAGCCCTACAACGAGGAGGACGACTGGTTTGGCGAGGGTCCGCAGGTGGCCAGCCTGAAGTTCTACGCCGTGGCCGACGGTGAGCGCGGCGAGGAGCTGACGCCCGCCGAGGCCCCCGAGCTCAGCACCGACGGCTACGTGAAGTACGTGCTCAACGACGTGGCCGACCTGCAGATCGGCCTGCGCGGCGAGTATGTCTACATCGACGACTTCGAGGCCGAGACCCTCGGCGAGGTGGTGCTGACGCGCAGCCTGAAGATTGCCGGCGGCGAGCTGGCCGACGACAACGACGTCACCGTCGACGACAGTCAGTTCTGGAACGTGAAGACCTACGTCATGAGCAATGCCGAGGGCGACTACACCCTGTCGTACGACGTCGAGCTGACCAACTCGGGCGAGGTGGCGCTCAACCCCGGCGACGAGGGCTACACGCTCACCATCATCAACCAGGAGAGCGGCGAGGTCATCGCCGAGCAGCTGCCCATCAACGTGAGCATTGAGCCGGGCGAGACCAAGACGGCCAACGTGAAGATGCAGCTCAACTCGAACACGACGGGCACCGACTACTACATGCTCATCCGCGAGAACGTCACCTCGACGGAGAAGGGATACTACGACTTCCACGTGCTCGTCATGGCCCGCGAGGACGACGCCACGGCCATTCGCGCCACGGTCGCCTCTGACGACCAGCAGCCGACGGTCGTCTACAACCTGGCCGGCCAGCAGGGCGCCCGCAAGGGCATCGTGATCAAGAACGGCAAGAAGTTTAACCTTAAATAACCCCGACTGCTATGACAAAGAAACAACTGCTCGCGCTGGCTGCGCTGGCGATGATGAGCGTGCCCGCCACGACGATGGCGCAGGACGACGACGAAATGGGCGACGACCCCGTCTACCCCACCCTTGAGACTGGCTACTTCCGACTGGTGAACAACGGCTACGGCGATGTGCTCTCGCTCGACGCCAAGCATACCCTCAGCCTCTCGCAGACCGAGAACGCCGCCCGCACCATGCCCGCCACCATCTTCTATTACGACACCAACGGCATCTACAGCTTCTCCGACGACATGGCACAGCTGGGCGACAACATCACCGTGGCCGACCTGATGCGCCTCATGGCCACCTCGGCATGGAAGAGCGGCGACTACACCACCTACGACCTCTCCTCGCAGGGCATCAGCCTCGGCGGCTACCTGCGCCGTCTGAACGATTTCGTCAACGCGGCCCTCGCCGACTTCCCGCAGAGCGACGCCGTCAAGGACTTCTACGAGAACGGGCCGGCGTGGTACTTGGCAGTGGCCATGTCGGGCGCCTTCTATCCCGCCGACATGGAGTCGCTCGAGGCATTCCGGGCCGCTGTCGACCGCTACATGAAGCAATGGAAGAACTACTTCGACTGCAGCATCTACCTCAAGCCCGCACAGAACACGACGAACAGTTTCCTCATCCACTTCCATGCCCCCATGGACATCAGCAAGGTGATGGACACGCAGGCGCAGATCAACAACATGGCCGATTCTGAGACTGGTCAGCCCTACGGCTACAACTACGACTTCTTCGGCGCCTTCAAGCGCCAGGTCGTCGAGGAGGCTGCCAAGGAGCTCGACGCTGAGGGCGTGGCCTACGTGGAGCGTGTGCTCGAGCCCCTCGTGCTCGACTACGAATACTACATCGGCGAGAACGAGCAGGGCGAGCTCTATGTCCAGGGCCTGTCGAAGGAGGCCATGTTCGGCGAGAACGGCGAGCTGGCCCAGATCAACCAGGACGAGCTCCTCTGGACACTACAGCCCGTCGACGAGACGAACCCGCTGATGGTCGGCATGGAGTCGTGGAGCAAGGCCTTCGACGACTACTATTACACGACGATGTTCACCGAGTTCCCCTATCAGCTCGGCGAGGGCGTCGAGGCCTTCTACGTCGCAGCCGAAGACGACAAGTTCAAACTGGTCAGCATCGAGGCCAAGGTGCCCGCACGGACGGGTGTCTTCCTGCGCTCGAAGAGCCCTGCAGCCGTGAGCAACGTGCTGCTGCCTCTCAACGAGGAGGTGCCCGCCATCGAGGGCAACCAGCTGAAGGGTACGTGTCTGCCGCTGCAGCTCGACGACTACGCGTTTGTCTGGGGGCTTAGCGGCCAGGGCGACGACGCCAAGTTAGGCCTGGTCAGGGCGACGACCGACGTTCCCGCCAACAGTTGCTATTTCAGCCGCAAGCTGATCCTCGTCCCCGCTGATACCCAGGGCATCACGACTGTCAGTGCACAGTCCTCGACGCTCGGTTCGGCCTGCTACGACCTGCAGGGCCGCCGCGTGGCAGAGCCCACACACGGCATCTACGTGATGGACGGCAAGAAAGTAGTCCGCTGACGAGCCCGATGAGCAATCGAACATAACGAAAACCGCGAGGGTATGCCGCAGGACGACTTGCGGCATACCCTCGTTTTTTTTATATTTTAAACTGCTTACTATGAAAACCATCAGACAGCTACTGGCCGCCATGCTGCTCGCACTGCCCGCAGCAATGACAGCCCAGGACACCGAGATATGGGTGAGCTTCGTCGACAACCCCAATCGCGAGTCGAACGGCATCTACGGATTCCCCGCCAGCGACCCTAAGGCCCTGACGGCCAAGAAGACCGCCCCCGAGCTCTACTTCCAGAAAGGCACGGGCTATCAGAACGGCACGATCTATGGCATGGACTACAAGCAGGGCTTCTTTACGCCCGACCGCTACATCCTCTACGCCGTCGACACGAAGACGTGGAGCGTCACGAGTCGCGACGTCAGCAGCTCGCTGGCCCTGAAGGAGACGGCCAACGGGGCCGACGGCACCGTCTATGCCCTGTTCGACGACGGCCGTCTCGGCACGCTCGACTACACCACCCTCACCCGCACCGACATCGCCAAGCCGCAGCGCAGCTATGCGGCCTTGGGCGTGACAGGCATGGGCAACCTCTATGGCATCGACAGCGACGCCAACCTCATCAGCATCAACACCACGACGGGCGCTGAGACCGTCGTCGGCAGCACTGGCCTCAGCTTCTATGGCTATGGGCGCACCACGGGCGAGATCGACCCCGTCACGGGCAAGTTCTACCTGGCCACACAGTCAGGATGGAGCGAGCCCCTCAGCATCTACGCCATCGACCTGCAGAGCTGCGAGGCCACGACCATGGGCCAGCTGCCCGCGGGCTACGACTATCTGGGCGGCATGATCATCGTCGGCGAGCCCGCTGCGGCAGGTGCGCCAGGCCGTGCCACCAACCTAAAAGCCACATTCGAGGCGGGCGCACTGACAGGCACGCTCTCGTTCACGGCCCCCACCACGACCTTCGACCATCAGCCGCTGGAGGGCGAACTGGCCTACACCGTCAGCTACGGAAGCGACGGGCAGCAGTCGCTCACGGGCATGGCCCAGCCAGGTGCCGACGTGTCGCTGCCCATCACGCTCAGCGAGGGCGGCCTGATCACCTTCACCGTGAAATTCGCCAACGCTGCCGGCGAGGGCCAGACGGTCTCCATCACGCAGTGGGTGGGCCCCGACGCCCCGCTGACGCCTGACGACGTCGAGCTGACGATGGACGCCGACGGCCGGGTCACCCTCTCATGGACCGCTCCCACGGGCTGCGTCAACGATGGTTATCTGGGCACGCTGACCTACGACGTCTGGCGCATCGTCAGCGGCGAGGAGACGCTCGTGGCCCAGGGCCTCAGCGCGACAACCTTCAGCGAGCAGCTCGAGATCACCACGCTGAAGGAATATAGCTACGCCGTGGTAGCTCTCAACGACGGCACCCCCAGCGAGCGCACCCTGTCGAACAAGATCATCGCGGGCGACGGCTTCGGCGTGCCCTTCACGGAGCAGTTCGGCGAGGGCAACCACCTGGAGTACTTCACCGTCGTCAACGTCAACCACGACGAGGACCGCTGGGGCGAGCTCACGTGGAAGCTGCACACCGACATGAACTTCTGGGGACAGGGCACGAGCTACGAGGAGATGTGGATCCAGACTGACGGCGCCACTGACGACTGGCTCATCACGCCGCCCCTGCAGCTCAAGGCGAACACGCTCTATGCCCTCACGTTCAAGATGAAGGCCGGCTACGACACCACGCCCGAGAAGTTTGAGGTGCGCATGGGTCAGACGGCCATGCCCGAGGCCATGACGACGCCCCTGCTGTCGGAGCAGACGATCACCAATACTGGATATAAGACCTTCACCCGCGAGTTCACCGTCCCGCAGGACGGCACCTTCTGCATCGGCTTCCATGCCACACGCAACCAGGGCGCGGCCCTCTATCTCGACGACATCGCCGTCCGCGTGGCCACCTCGCAGGAGGCCCCCGCGGCCCCATCATGCAATGGCATCCTCGCTGGCGAGGAGGGTGAGCTGAAGGCTACCGTCAACTTCACCACGCCCGCCCTCACCATCGGCGCAGAGCCGCTGAAGAGTCTCACCCGCGTGGAGGTGCTGCGCGACGAGGCGCTCATCGCCACGATCGACGCCCCTGAGGTCAACACCGCTTACACCGTCGTCGACGAGCAGCCCTCGAACGGCTACCATGCCTATGCCATCGTGGCCTACAACGAGGCCGGCCGCGGCCAGCGGGCCGAGCAGGACTCCGTCTACGTGGGCGTCGACATCCCCAAGTCGCCCAGGGTCAGCCGCACTGAGGACCTCGGCCGTCGCGTCCGCTTCGAGTGGGCCGAGGCTGAGACGGAAGGTCAGCGGGGTTACTACGTCCGCCCTGCCGACGTCGTCTACGAGGTCTATGCCACAGATGCCCTGGGCCAGCGCTCGCAGCTCGTCTATGAGGGCAGCGAGCGAAGCTTTGAGGCCGATTACGCCGATACGGACGCGTTTGACATCGTGAAGTATCTCATCGTGGCACGCAACGTCGCCGGCACGAGTCGCGAGGGCGCTGCCAAGATGGCCACGGGCACGCCCCTCACCCTGCCCTATCGCGAGTCGTTCGCCATGGGCCGCGTCAAGAACAGCTTCTGGGTGGAGCAGACCGGCCTGCGCTCATGGAACCCCACGACGGAGGATGCCGCTGGCGAGGATGCCGGCTCGCTGCTCTTCGTGCCCTACGACGAAGGGGACGGCAGCACGTATTGCACCCAGCGTCTGACCTTCATCGGCGTGCGCCAGCCGCAGCTCTCGTTCTGGCATAAGCTGCAGGGTGCGACGCTCGACGTCGTGGCATGGCGTCCCGACGGAAACGAAGTGCCCCTGTGCGCCCTGCACAGCACCGCTTCAGAGCCCTCAAAGTGGTCCTTTACGACCGTCGAAGTGCCGCTTCAGAAAGAACAGCCCTACACGGTGCTGAAGTTCAAGTCCACCGGCCAAGCCGGCAGTCGCGCCCTCATCGACGACATCCTCGTCTGCGACGGTGCTTATGCCGACGGCATCTCAACCGTCGTCAACGGCCCAGCCGCCACGGGCCACGACCTCTACGACCTGCAGGGACGCCGCGTCAGCCAGCCCGCCAAGGGACTCTACATCTACAACGGAAAGAAAATCATCAAGTAAACCGACGACTATGAAGACAACATACACAAAGCTTACCGCTCGCTGCTCGCAGCTCATAGCCCTTTGTACATTGTTCATTGTTCATTGTACATTATCACAAGCCCTGCCGCGCAGCGAGGCCCAGATGATGCAGGCCGCCGCCGAGGCCATCAACGGCCAGCGCACCGCCATGCACAAGGCACCGCGCAAGGGACAGCTCGCGAAGCTGGCCCAGAAGGGCGCCAGCCTCAGCATCGTGGGCTACGAGGAGGGCGGATTCGCCATCGTCACGGCCGACGACGTGCTGCCGGCCGTCGTGGGCTACAGCGACAAGTCGTACGACGCTGACGACCTGCCCGAAGGGTTCAGCTGGTGGCTCGATGCCATGAGCGAGGCGGCCGACTACTACGTCGCCACGCAGACCACGGCCCGCATCGTCCGCCCCAACACCAGTCGCGTGCAGCCCTTCGTGCGGCCCCTGCTCTCGACGGAGTGGGGACAGGAGGAGCCCTACAACAACGCCTGTCCGATGCTGCCCGACCAGGAGCTCTATCCGCGCCACTGCGTCGTAGGCTGCGTGGCCACGGCGACAGCCCAGATCCTGAACTACCACCAGTGGCCCTCCACCGGCCACGGCACCACGACGTTGCGCGTGCCCTACGGCTCAGCCACGGGCACCGACTATCACTTCGACTTCTCCCAATGTCACTTCGACTGGGCCAATATGCGCAACACCTACGCCCCGGGCAACTACACCGAGGCCGAGGCACGCGCCGTCAGCGAGCTCAGCCACGCCATGGGCATGATGGCCATCATGCAGTACGGCATCGACTTCTCGGGCGCCATCAGCGACGACGCCGTCAACGGACTGCAGCAATATTTCGACATCACGACGGCCACGCTCTACTCGCGCAACGACGTCTTCGGCATGTCGGAGAACTACACCGAACAGCAATGGTGCGACATGCTGCTCCAGGAACTGAGCGACGTGGGACCCGTCTATTATGCCGCCGCCGATGCTGACGACCAGGGCGGACATGCCTTCGTCATCGACGGCTACAACGAGGACGGACTGGTCCACGTCAACTGGGGCTGGCACGGCCGCTTCGACGGCTACTACGACGTCAGCATCCTCAATCCGCGCATCTATCACTTCTCGAAGGCCCAGGAGATGATCCTCGGCATCTGCCCGCCGCAGAAGGCGAAGGGCATGACGCAGGTCATCGCCGTCGATGAGCCTGGCACGCTGGGCGACGAGCTGGAGGCCGTCCGCACGATGGTGGGCGATGCCGCCCGCTTCAGCGCCGTGAAGGTGACGGGGCCGCTCAATGCCGACGACCTGCACGCACTGGCCGTCATGCGCGAGCTCAGCAGCATCGACCTCGGCGGCGCCACGCTCGACGGCGACCTGCTGCCCCCTCATGCCTTCTATGGCTGCAGCAACCTGCGCACGCTCATCCTGCCCGCCAACATCCGCTTCTTTGGCGACGGCGCACTGGCCGGATGCTCCAACCTCAACGAGCTCAGCATGCCCGAAGGCGACGGCCAGGGCTACGTGCTCAGCCGTGGCGTGGTCTATACGCCCGACATGTCCGAGGTCATCGCCGTGCTGCCCACCGCCCCTGACACGGTCACGGTGGCCGACGGCGTCGTCCGCCTGCACGACCATGCCTTCGAGGGCTGCAAGTATGTGCGCATCGTCACGCTGCCCGCCTCGCTCCAGAAGATGGGCAGCCGTGCCCTGGCCGACGTGCTCATCATGCGCGAGCTGCACCTGCTGGGCAACGTGCCGGCCGAAGTCGACCACGACACGTTCGACGGCGTCGACCCGGGCTTCCTGATGCTCTACCTGCCCGCAGGCAGCCGCTCTGACTATGAGCGGGCCGAGGGCTGGCGCGAGCTCTTCCGCAGCGACAACGTCACTGAGGTGGGCACGCTCATCCGTGCCCGCGACATCACCCGCCAGTATGGCGAGGACGTCGACGACTATTACTTCGAGATCATGGGCCAGCGCGTCAAGGGCGTGCCGCGCCTCTGGTGCGAGGCCACGCCGACATCGCCTGCCGGCCAGTACGTCATCCACTGCGAGCGCGGCACGGTCGAGGGCGACGACGTGCGCTTCGAGGACGCCCTGCTCACCGTCGTCGGAGGTCCCAAGGGTCTCAACGACGCCGACGATGCCGCCAGCACCTTCAACCTGGGCTATTCCGGCGGCGAGGTCGCCACGAAGTCGACGTTCGGCGACATGGGCAACGAGTACGTGTCGGCCGCCGTCTATATCCCCGCGTCGATGCTGGGCGGCATGGGCGGCGCCGAGATTACGAAGATCCGCGCCGGACTGGCCACGCGCCTGAACATCGACGAACTGACGGTATGGGTGCGCACGTCGCTCGACGGCGACAACCTGGCCGAAGGTCAGCTGAACCGCAAGCAGACGCGCGTGCAGCAGGGATGGAACGAGGTAGGACTCGCCACCGCTTATATCATCAAGGAGCAGCAGGAGGGCCTCTACATCGGCTATACCTATCACCACACCGGCCTGGCCAACGCCGTCTCCATCGTCGGCACGACGCCCGCCGGCACGGCCTTCTTCAAGAAGAACAGCGACGCCCCGTGGCAGGACATCAGCACGGAGGGCGCCGTCAGCCTGGAGGCTGTGGTCAGCGGCACGATGCTGGCCCAGTGGGACCTGGCCTTGCGCTCGGCCTCGCTGTCGCCCAGCCTCAGCGAGGGTCCGACGGCCTATAAGCTGACGGCCGACGTGGCCAACATGGGCACCAGCGATGTCAACGGCTTCGATATCACGATAAGTGCTGACGGTCTCGACGACGTGACGACACACGTCAGCCAGCCCGTCGCCAGTGGTAAGATGCAGACGGTGAGCGTCATCACACACCTCTCACTTCTCACCTCTCACCTCTCACCTCTGACCGTCGCCATCACAGCCATCGACGGCGGCACCGACGCCAATGCCGACAACAACACGGCCGAGGCCGCCTTGTGCTTCGAGCGCCAGGTGCTGCTCGAGGAGTTCACCACGGAGAACTGCCCCAACTGTCCCGACGGCGCCGTGACCATGCACGCGGCCCTGCAGATGAACCCGGCTGTCAGCGAGCGGGTCAACATCGTCTGCCATCACGCAGCCTTCGGCACCGACTGGCTCACGCAGCAGTGCGACGAGGCCTACACGTGGTTCTTCAACGAGGGCGGCCAGACCTTTGCCCCCGCCTGGATGATCGACCGCAAACCCTACTTCGACTCGATGATTGCCAGCGGCAACCGCCAGGCCATCTACTGGCCGGGCAGCGAGAAGGAGTTTGCCCAGATGCTCGAGGGCGCAATGGCCGAGGAGCCCCACGCCCAGATTGGCGCCACGGCCACCCTGGCCGACGGACGCATCAATGTCAGCGTCATCGGCCTCTACGACGACCAGTTCAGCACGGCTGGCAGCCGGCTGACGGTCTACCTGACCGAGGACAACATCGACGCCCGCGAGCAGCAGGACCACAACGGCGTGGTGAGCGGATTCAAGCACCAGCACGTCATCCGCGCCTACAACAGCACATGGGGTGAGAAGCCCGCCTACTCGCAGGACATGACGCTCAGCTACGCCTGCAGCTTCGAGCTCGACCCGTCGTGGAAGCGTGATGACCTGAAGGTTGTCGCCGTGCTGTCCAACTACGACGAGACGAGCAACCTGAACTGCATCGTCGAGAACAGCATCGCTGTTCCCGTCGTCGAGGGCTCCACCGAGGGCATCGCGTCGCAGCCACGCCTCACTTCTAACTTCTCACATCTCACTTCCGACTGCTACGACCTGCAGGGCCGCCGCATCGGCAACACTAGGTCGGCCATGCCGCGCTTCATCATCATCAGACGTGCCGACGGGACGGTCACTAAATCTATTGCTAAGTGAACGTGAAAAGACTTGGTACGATTTAGGAGGTCACGTGTCCTCACGTGACACCTGCGGCAAGTGCGACGTGTGGACACGTCGCCTCCTACAGGGGCAGCCAAATTGTACCAAATTAATTATTTACATATTACAAAATAACCATAATAAAGTTCACTCAAGTCATTTATATCATCACTCATCGAAAATCATGAAACGTAATATCATCCTGTTATCGCTCGCCTGCGCAATGGGCGCCACGGCCGTGGCCCAGCCCCGCAGCGAGCGCGAGATGCAGGCCATCGCCACGGACCACTTCTACGGCGCCATGGCCCGCGGCCAGCGACAACAGCAGGCTATGAAGCCGCAGCAAATACTTGCCACCGACATGCTGGCCGCCTACGCCCTCACGGCGCAGCCACTGCCCACCTCACCTCAAGCCTCCCCCGTCGTCTTCGTCAGCCGCGATGCCGCCTTTGCGCCCGTCCTCGGCTGGACCGATGCGCCCGTCGCCGGCGAGCTGCCCGACGGACTGCGGTGGTGGCTCGAGACCATCAGCCAGACCATGAACGAGCAGCTCAACGGCGGCGACCGGCTCGCCATCATGCGCGCCCCGAAGCCCGCCAGCGACGTCGAGCCGCTCGTCACGTCGCGCTGGGCGCAGGACACCCCCTACAACGACCTCTGCCCCGTGGCCGACACGTGGACCAAGCGGCGCGCCCAGACGGGCTGCGTGGCCACGGCCATGGCTCAGGTGATGAACTATCACGAATATCCCGCCAAGGGCCAGGGCATGGGCTACTACACGATGAACGGCAACAAGAGGAACGTGCGCATCGAGGGAGAGTATGACTGGGCCAACATGATGGACACCTACTCCTCGGCCAGCGACAAGAAAGATGCGACCACCGACGCCGTCGCCACGCTGATGTACGACTGCGGACTGGCCTCGGGCATGGCCTACGCCCTGCAGGGCAGCGGCGCCACGACGATGAACGCCGCCGCCGGCATGGTCAGCAACTTCAGCTACGACGAGGCCGCCCTGCACTGCTCGTTCCGCACGTTCACCAACGACGACGCATGGCTGCAGACCATCTACGACGAGCTCTCGCAGCAGCGGCCCGTGCTCTACGCCTCGACCGACGCCACCTACGGCGCCCACGCCTTCGTCATCGACGGCTGTCGCGCCCAGGACGGCTATGTGCACGTCAACTGGGGATGGTCGGGCGACGCCGACGGCTGGTTCGACTTCTTCAACCTCAACCCCAAGACCACCTACCAGACGGCCTACGGCATGCAGGGCTACGACTTCAGCCGCGACGTCGAGTCGCAGTCGATGCTCACCGGCATCACCGTCCCCGGCCAGCAGGACTTCCCCTATGAGGCCTACTGGTGCATGGACGGCGAGGAGACCATCAGCGTCGACGGTGACAGCATCACCCTCCGTCTGCCCACGCTCATCAACTACCACTTCCAGGAGTTCCGCGGCCTCGTCGGACTCTGCATCCAGAACGTAGCCACGGGCCATTCGCCCATCCAGCCTTTCTACTACACGGCCTATGACGAGGATCCCGTCGGCTCGCTCAAGGGATGGAAGCCCATGGAGGTGCCCTACTACAAGAGCATCACCGATGCGCTCGACGACGGCGACTACGACCTCTTCCTCATGGCCTGGCACGAGAAGGCCATCAACAAGACGATGCCCCAGTACGTCCGCTTCCCGGCCCGCAACGACGGCCGCGAGAACTACAACGTATGGCGCATGACCAAGCGCGACGGCCACCTCACGATCAGCAAGCAGGAGGTGCCCGAGGAGAGCGGAATTCGGAGTTTTTCAATGAACAATGTACAATGTACAATGCACAATGGGGTCTACGACCTGCAGGGACGTCCGCTCAGCGGCGAGCCCCGTCATGGACTCTACATCAAGAACGGCAAGAAATACCATAAATAAAAAACCACAGACGATCACTATGAAGAAAACTATCCTCACGGCGCTGGCCCTGCTGCTCTGCACCATGGCCGACGCTCAGATCACGACGACGCCCGACGGCACACTGCTCGAGGGCATGGAATACTGCTCGAAGGGCATGGTGCCCGACTACGCGTCGGGGCAGATTTCACGCTTCGACGAGACGGGCGTCGTGGCCCACGTCGTGCGCGACGGCCGTAAGTTCTACATCCAGGACCCCATCACCCACTATCGCAAAGGCGTCTGGATGGAGGGCGAGCTCAGCGATGACGGCACGCAGGTCGTGTTCCACACACCCCAGGTGTTCACCACCGAGCAGGGCACCACCTACTACCTCTACCGCATGGCGCAGAAGGGTCAGTCACTGGCCGTCGACCCCACCGCCACTGACCTCATCTTCAGCTATGCCGACGGCACGCTGACCCAGACCGACGGCGGCTATCTGTCGATATGCAACGCCGAGGGCCGCACCACCAGCTACGTGGAGTACGGCATCACCATCCGCCCCGTCGGACTGGAGGCCCCCTGTCCGCCGGCCGACGCCAACCGCGCCACCTACATGATGAGCTACGAGAGCGAGGGGGCCCCGCTGACGCAGACCGTCGACGTGGCCTTCGGCGGCGACGACGTCTACATCGCCAACCCCACAGGGGCCAAGGACAGCTGGATCCACGGCACGCTCGACGGCGACCGCCTCACGTGTCCCAACGGCCAGTTCCTCGGTGCCGACGAGCAGATGGGCTACTACGTCTACATGCAGGCCGCTGAGGGCACGGTCGAGATCATCACGATTCCCGGCTTCGGCGAATGGCCCGTGAGCAACATCAAGCTGACGGCCGACGACGCCATCGTCTTCAGCTACGACGCCGCCACACGACAGTTCCACACCGACCAGATGTTCCTCGTCAACGCTGCCGCCGACAAGCTCAGCGACCACTACCGCGACTTCTCGAAGGTCAGCCTGAAGCCCTATGCCGAGGTGGTGGCCGTGCCTGCCGACCCCGTCGTCATCAGCTGCAGCGGCATCATCGAGGGCTACGGCATCGGCATCTTCGCCATCGACATACCCGCCACCGACACCGAGGGCAACTACATCAACCAGGACCACATGTACTACAACGTCTTCGTCGACGGACAGCTCCTCCAGACGCCCGACGGACGGACCGACATCCCCTACAACTACACCGACGGACAGACCATCCGCGTCAGCGGCATGAGCCACACCTTCACCTACACCACACCCATCACCGACCGCATCGGCGTGCAGGTGTTCTATCGCGTGGGCGACGTCGTCAACAGCTCTAACCTCGTCTGGTACGACATCACCACCGAAGGCATTGCCGACGCCCATGCGCAGCTGCCCGTCCTCCGCACCGACTGCTACGATGCCCTCGGACGCCCCGCCGCCCCTGACGCCAAGGGACTCATCATCCGCAGGACCACCCTGGCCGACGGCACCGTCCGCACCGACAAGCACGTCGTGAGATAAGGTCAGCAACAGCGAAACGGCGCTTTTCGAAGGTAATATACCCCTATATTACTATCGAAAAGCGCCGTTTTCGTGTTTTTGACCGTCGGGAGCGCCGCCGCGGAAGGCAGACATCGCCAAATGCCGTTGGCCGACGGAAGCGTTTATGAACATGCGTTATCTTTTTGACTCCGTTTTGTTTTTTTAAACTCTATTTGTTGACGCTGTCCGAATATTTTTCGTATCTTTGCAGCATCTAATCCAAATCATATTAATTAATAACAAAAAACAAAAGAGCTATGATTAAATTTTTACGTTTATCACTCGTAGCAATGCTGATGACGGTCTGCGGCAACCTGTTCGCCCAGACAGAGTCGATCACACTGACCTTCCCTGACTACAACGACCAGTCGGTCGGCAGCTACACCACTGCATGGACGGCCACCGTCGACGGCCAGGTATGGACCCTCGATGGCTTCAACAACAACGCCAACAAGTGGGAGTATGTCAGATGCGGCCGCAAGAACAACGACCACACGGCTATCCTCACCTCGCCCGCCACGAAGTTCAAGGCCGACACCTACACCGTCACCGTCGACAAGACCAGCAACCTTGAGTCGGTCACGTTCGAAATCCTCAACGGCGAGGAGGTCATCACCTCGAAGACCATCACCGACTTCTTCGCAGCCGGCGACGTCAAGCTTCAGTTCAACAATGGCGCTGTAGGCTACAGCTATCGCCTGACCATCAACAGCACGGCCGCCTCTGCCAACGGCACGACCCAGATCAGCAAGGTTGTCATCTCAGGCACCGCAGCCGAGGAGCCCGGCGAGGAGCCCGTTGAGGAGACCGTCGCCGCTCCTGAGTTCAGCGTGGCCGGCGGCACCTACAACGAGCCGCAGACCATCACCCTGAGCTGCGCCACCGAGGGTGCCAAGATCTACTACACCCTCGACGAGAGCGAGCCCACCGCTGAGAGCACCCTCTACACTGAGCCCATCGTGCTCGAGCAGACCACGACCGTGAAGGCCGTCGCCATCGACGCCAAGGGCAATGCCAGCGAGGTGGTCAGCCAGAAGTATGTCATCTACGACATCGTCAAGGCCCAGAACATCGCCTTCGCCAAGGCCTGCGACCTCAACACGGTCATGGAGCTGACGCTCAAGAATGCTGTCGTGCTGGCCGTCGGCAACCGCTACTGCGTTGTCATGGATGCCACGGGCGCCCTTAACCTCTACGGCAGCGACCTCGAGGTGGCTGTGGGCAACCGCCTGAACGGTGTCGTCAAGGGCACCTACACCAAGTTCAACGGCACCCCGCAGATTGCCGCCGGTGCTGACTACAGCGACATCACCGTCACTGAGGGCGACGAGCCCGAGGCTAAGCTGATGGCCATCGACGAGGTGGCAGCCGAGATCAACACCCTGATGCTGGTGAAGATCGAGAACGCCATCGTCGAGAAAGACGGCAACAACTGGTATGCCGTCAGCGGCGAGGACCGTATCCAGATCTACGACACGTTCAAGGCCAACTACACCCTCGAGGAGGGCATGGTGCTCGAGAGCCTGACCGGCATCGTCATCCCCTTCCAGAAAGGCAACAAGGGCGACATCACCTACGAGATTGCTCCGCGCACTGAGGCCGACATCGTCGTCGACCAGATTGCCACCGGCATCAGCGAGACCATGGCTCAGCGTCAGGGCGCCGACGCCATCTACACCCTCGACGGCCGACAGGTCAAGACGGCTGCTGCCAAGGGCATCTACATCATCAATGGCAAGAAGACCGTGCTGAGATAATCAGACGAGCCCTACGGGATTGATTCACCCCCGGCTGACACCTTGATGCACCACACATGGTGCATACAATGTGTCGGCCGGGGGTATTTTTATGGCGGACAAGAGAAAAAAAAAGGTGATATAAGATTGTCTGTCTGCCAAACAGAGATATTTTGAAACACATTTGAGACAAACAGAAACGCCGCCTTCGCCAAAATCACGTATCTTTGCACGAGGAAACATTCAACGACAACCGAGCCATAACTAAACATTACATAATATATATATATTCACTAAACCAAAACAGTCATTTATGAAACAACTATCTCTACTCTTCTCTGCGCTGTTCTGCCTAGCCGTGGGACAGACCTTCGCACAGCAGTACGGCGAAGAACTCGAATTAGGTTCAATCTCAGGCTGGGGCTGGTCGAAGAAGACCATCTTCATCGCTAATCAGGAGGTCCCGCAATTGCCGGCCAGCGTCAAAATACCCGGCAGCTGGGGCGACGTGAAGCTCTACACCGGCTCGTTCGACGCCAACGAATACCCTGGATTCAAGGTAGCGCTGCGCGAACAGCCTGCCGCAGGCTCCCTGCAGTTCTACTATCGCAATGCAGCCCAGGCAGCATCCTATGGCGGCAGCTATCTGCCCTGGGAAGGCGACAACGGCGGTGAGCTGTCAGCCGACGGCCTGACGTTCACAGGCACATTTAAATTAGAGAATCTCGGCGACGATCCCGTCATCACCGAGCTGGCCCTGCAAAACAGGACCAGCAGCTCGGTGACCGTCATTGTCGAGGCCATCAGCCTGATTGACAAGAACGGCAACGAAGTGCCGACTACAGGCATGCGGGCCACGGGCTGGAATCCCGCCACGATCACCCCGCTGACCGAGGTTGAGGGCGAGGAGAAGGAAGTCTACGAGTTCAGCTACCAGTATGGCGAGATTGGCGTCAACTTCGGCGAGGTGCAGGTGGTCGAGCCTGGCATGCCCCATGTCTTCACCCTCGTCAGCAGCGAGCCCATCCCCGCCGGCGAGTTCCAGTGGAAGACTTATCGTGAAGATGGCTCCAACGGCTATCCCAGCTGGACCATCGGCCCCGAGAACGTCGTCACCTACGAGATGACCGAGAACTACACCGGTATCTCCATCCAGCACTTCATCTCGTCGACCAGCTACCTGCCGCAGGACATCAAGCTCTATCGCAAACTCCCTGTCAGCGTGGCCAACCCAGAGTTCAGCCAGCCTGCCGGCATCTACAAAGCCCCGCTGACCGTGGAGCTGACATGTGAGACAGAAGGTGCCGACATCTACTACACCCTCGACGAGAGCGAGCCCACGGCCGAGAGCACCCTCTACACCGAGCCCATCGTGCTCGAGGAGACCACGACCGTGAAGGCCGTTGCCATCGATGCTGACGGCCATGCCAGCGAGGTGGTCAGCCAGAAGTATGTCGTCTACTCCTTCATCAAGGCCCAGAACATCGCCTTCGCCAAGGCCTGCAATCTCGAGACGCCCGTCGAACTGACCCTCAAGAACGCTGTCGTGCTAGCCGTCGGCAACCGCTACTGCGTCGTCAGGGATGCCACCGGCGCCCTCAACCTCTACGGCAGCAACCTCGACGTGGCTGTGGGCAACCGCCTCAACGGCAACGTCAAGGGCGTCTATACCAAGTTCAATGGTATCCCGCAGATTTCTTCAGGCGCTGACTATGCCGACATCACCATCACCGAGGGCGACGAGCCCGAAGCCACGCTGTTGGCCATCGACGAGGTGGCTGCCGACGTCAACATCCTGCAGCTGGTGAAGATCGAGAACGCCGTCGTCGAGAAGGACGGCAACAACTGGTATGCCGTCAGCGGCAACGACCGCATCCAGATCTACGACACCTTCAAGGCCGGCTACACCCTCGAGGAGGGCCAGGTGCTGGAGAGCCTGACCGGCATCGTCATCCCCTACCAGCGGGGCAACACGGGCGACATCGTCTACGAGCTGGCTCCGCGCAATGAGGACGACATCGTCGTCGACGAGGTTGCCACCGGCATCAGCGAGACCATGGCTCAGCGTCAGGACGACGGCGCCATCTACACCCTCGACGGCCGCCTCGTGAAGGGCGCTCCGGCCAAGGGCCTCTACATCATTGGCGGCAAGAAGACCGTCGTGCGTTAAGCCACGGCCCGGCAGACCTGTCCCTGTCCACTGACAGTCATCCCACGGCGGGGAGGAGCCCATACGGAGCGGCTCCTCCCCGCTTCGTTTTTGTATTTATTCAGCGAATCGCGAATCGAACCGCCTTCGGCGGGCGCTCGAGCTCTGCTCGCTTGCTACCGAAGGGACGCAAGAAATTTTTCAAAATTTGAAAAAAAATTGAACAAAATGGCAAATATAAAAGCACTAGATGAAATATTTTGAATTAATTTTGAAAAATTTCCAGCCGAAGGCTGCCGTTTCTCAGATTCACTGAATAGATACTCGTTTTTTATCACTGTGAAAGAAACGAAAAATGTGTGATAAGTGAAGAAAAAACACCCAAATTTGTTCGTCTTTGTCGGAAATATTTCGTAACTTTGCACCCTATTTATAAAGGACTTAAAAAGAAAATGGCAGACGAACAGATTCAGCAAGAACAGCAGAACTATTCCGCGAGCAACATCCAGGTGCTCGAGGGACTCGAAGCCGTGCGCAAGCGCCCGGCCATGTACATCGGCGACATCAGCGAGAAAGGCCTGCACCACCTGGTCAACGAGACCGTCGACAACTCCATCGACGAGGCCATGGCAGGCTTCTGCACACACATCGAGGTGACCATCAACGAGGACGGCTCCATCACCGTGCAGGACAACGGCCGCGGCATCCCCGTCGACGAGCACGAGAAGATGCACAAGTCGGCCCTCGAGGTCGTCATGACCGTGCTCCACGCCGGCGGCAAGTTCGACAAGGGCTCCTACAAGGTCTCGGGCGGACTCCACGGCGTCGGCGTCTCGTGCGTCAACGCCCTGTCGGCCCACATGATGTCGCAGGTCTATCGCAACGGACACATCTACCAGCAGGAATACGAGAAGGGCAAGCCCCTCTACGACGTGAAGATCGTCGGCGACACCAACCTCACCGGCACGCGCCAGCAGTTCTGGCCCGACCCCACCATCTTCACCACCACCGAATATAAGTACGACATCATAGCCCGCCGCATGCGCGAGCTGGCCTACCTCAACGCCGGCATCACCATCACCCTGGCCGACCTGCGCCCCAACGAAGAGGGCACGGTGCGCGAGCCCGAGGTGTTCCACGCCAAGGAAGGCCTGAAGGAGTTCGTGCGCTACGTCGACCGCCACCGCCAGTCGATCATCGGCGACCCCATCTGTCTGAAGACCGAGAAGGACGGCGTGCCCATCGAGGTGGCCCTGCTCTACAACAGCGACTACTCGGAGAACATCCACTCCTACGTCAACAACATCAACACCATCGAGGGCGGCACCCACCTCACCGGCTTCCGCATCGCCCTGGCCCGCACGCTCAAGAAGTATGCCGACGAGGACGACCAGCTGCGCAAGCAGATTGAGAAGGCCAAGATTGAGGTGGCACAGGACGACTTCCGCGAGGGCCTCACGGCCATCATTTCGGTGAAGGTGGCCGAGCCGCAGTTCGAGGGCCAGACGAAGACCAAGCTGGGCAACTCGGAGGTGAACGGCGCCGTGCAGAAAGCCGTTGGCGAGGCCATGACCAACTATCTGGAGGAGCATCCGAAGGAGGCCCACACCATCTGCGAGAAAGTGATCCTCGCCGCCACCGCACGCATCGCCGCCCGCAAGGCCCGCGAGAGCGTGCAGCGCAAGAACCCCATGTCGGGCGGCGGACTGCCCGGCAAGCTGGCCGACTGCTCGATGAAGGACCCGAAGAACACCGAGATCTTCCTCGTCGAGGGTGACTCCGCAGGCGGCTCAGCCAAGCAGGGCCGCGACCGCCACTTCCAGGCCATCCTGCCGCTGCGCGGAAAGATCCTGAACGTCGAGAAGGTGCAGTGGCACCGCGTCTTCGAGGCCGAGTCGGTGATGAACATCATCCAGTCCATCGGCGTCCGCTTCGGCGTCGAGGGCGAGGACTCCAAGGAGGCCAACATCGACAAGCTGCGCTACGACAAGATCATCATCATGACCGATGCCGACGTCGATGGCTCCCACATCGACACGCTCATCATGACCCTCTTCTATCGCTTCATGCCGCAGGTCATCCAGGGCGGCCACCTCTACATCGCCACGCCCCCACTCTACAAGTGCACCTACAAGAAGGTCAGCGAATACTGCTACACCGAGCAGCAGCGCCAGGCCTTCATCGACAAGTACGTCGCCGGCGACGAGAACTCCTCGGCCCTCCACACCCAGCGCTACAAAGGTCTGGGCGAGATGAACCCCGAGCAGCTCTGGGAGACGACCATGAACCCCGAGAACCGTCTGCTGAAGCAGGTGACCATCGAGAACGCCGCCGAGGCCGACGAGATCTTCTCCATGCTCATGGGCGACGACGTGGAGCCCCGCCGCGAGTTCATCGAGAAGAACGCCACCTACGCCAACATCGACGCGTGATATTAAGGGAAAAGTGAAGAGTGAAAAGTGAAAAATTTGCTGCCGCCGAAATAATCAGCGCGGTAGCAAATTTTTCACTTTTCACTCTTCACTTTTCCTTTCTTCACTCTTCACTTTTACTTTTTCCGCTTTTACTTTTTCACTTTCCTATTGTTCACGATGACGATGCCCTTATAGCCGGCACCGACGGGTTGACCTGCGAGGTTGTAGCGCTGATGGGCGCGCTGGCGGTGGTCGGTGGCCTCGACATCGGCAATGCCGCTGGCCGTCACCCTCCGCAGGGTGACGCCGTGCCTCGTAGCCAGCGTCTCGTTCCACCCCGCCACCTTGTCGGGCGTCACGCCCTCCTCGTTGACCAGCACGCCGACGGCGCCCTTCTCCTTCACATCGTTGAGAAAGTAGTGAACGTACCATCCGTAGCTGTAGACCGTCTCCCAGCGTGATGCCGTCGCCATCTTCTGCACCTCGTTCTTGTCGTCGGCCGTCTGCAGGCAGCCCAGCTCCGAGCCGCTCGTGGTGCTCTTCAGCTCGTTGGCACCAAAGCAGAAGAGCACCGTGTCGCCCTTCTCCAGCGTGTT
Source organism: Prevotella sp. (assembly GCA_017470345.1). GTDB lineage: Bacteria > Bacteroidota > Bacteroidia > Bacteroidales > Bacteroidaceae > Prevotella. The sequence continues at coordinate 41,515 of JAFUEP010000019.1, read as the reverse complement.
GTACAGCAGCGCCCAGCGGCCAGAGCGGAACGTGCCGCGCGCGCTGGTGTCGTCGCCGCCGCAGGTGAAGGTCAGGTGCTCGTCCGGCAGCCGGCTGACGTCCATCTTGGCCGGCATGACGTCCTTCAGATAAGTCCGCAGCGGATTCCCCTCGTCGGCATCGATCGCCTTGGCGTGAGCGTAGGCATTGTGCCATGCGCCCAGCAGCGACGTGTGCAGCTTGCCGTCGTGATACATCTGCGTCGTCTTCCAAGTCCCGAAGCCCTCGTACATCGGAATAGCCTCCGCCTCCAGGTCGATGTAGGCTACGCCTTTCTCCTGGGCTATGGCCATGCCGCGCGGGCGGTAGGTTTTGTCGGCACTCGGCTTGCCATTGCTGCAGCGGGGCGTGCGCGAGCAGAGGATAGGCGTGGCGTCGAGCGCCCTCACGTCGTCGATATATTTCCTTATGTACTGGGCAAACGTGTCGACATTCTTGTCGTTATGGCCGAAGTCGATGACGACGAAGTCGCCAGCCTTGATGCCGCTCTTCACCTTCGCCCACTCGTTCTTATAATATGTCTCGGCCGTGGTGCCACCGAGGGCGTGGTTCTCCACGACGAGCTCGTCCTCGTCGAACCACTCCTGGGCAAACAGTCCGAAGCCCCACTGCCCGTTCCAGCCCTGTCCGTCGGAGTTGGTGCGCATCGTGGAGTCGCCGACGTAGAAGGCCACCGGCTTGCCGCTCTTGCGCAGCTTCCCCGCCGGCGAGGGGCGCGCAAAGCGTGTGTTGCGCACTGCGGACAGCGTGGTGATGTCCTTGAACACATTCTCACTCACAACGGCCTGACCGCTTGTGGTCAGGCATCCCGTCAGGGCGGCTGCTGCCAGCCATAGTCTCATTGTCTTCATTGGTGCCTGTCTGATTGATTCTTAATTCCGTGAAATCTGCCGGATGGCATGACAAAGGTAGGCATTATTTTTCAGAAAAGTGCTGCCCGCCGGCATCATTTTCTAGCCTCGGCGCCACTTTGATGTCTCGCCGTACCCTCCATGACCGAAAAGTGTATGCCGCGCATCGCCTTGAGCCCGCCCGACAGGCCGCATAATCAGACAACGGATCAGGACATTCTGCAGGCAGCCGCGTCAGAGCGACTGGACGAACTCGTCCCACTCGGCCGGCGTGCCGGCCCGCCCGAAGGCCTTGCGATAGAGTCGCGACCGGGTGTTGCTGACCGACTGCTTCGTGTGGGCCGTCAGCTGGGCGATGGCCGCCGGGGCGACGCCCGCCTTGAGGAGCAGACAGACGCGTCGCTCCTGTGGCGTCAGCCGGCAGAACTCCTGCAGCCGGCCGAGGAAGTCAGGGAAATGGCCGTTCACTGCGTCCTCAAGTTCATGAAAGTCGTCGTCGCCCATCACCTGCGGATGGGCATCGCTTAAAAAACGGCCTATGCGCTGGCATATCGCCGACTCGCTGAGCAGCGCTTCGGGCTCCGAGGGCTTGGGGCGCTGCTTGTTGTTGGCCAGCAGCTGCTCGAGCCGCTCGATCTTCAGGCGGTAGTGCATGCGGCGCCGGCTGAAGTAGAGCAGCAGCGCCACGAGGAGCAGGGCGAGCACCAGCACCGACGCGACGGCCACGACCAGTCGGCTCTCCAGCCGGCTGGCCTGAGCCTCGCGCAGGCTGTAGTCGTAGAGTGCGGCCGTGCGCCGCATGCCCTCGGCATCGTTCTGCTTGTGCACGGAGTCGGTCAGCTGCTCGTACTGCTGCAGGTGGTCCATGGCCTCCTCGGTCCGCCCGTCGGCCATGCAATATTCGGCCAGCATGCGGTGGGCCGCCTGGCGGGTGAAGAGGCTGCCGCGGGTGAGCAGCTGGCGATAGTAGAGGGCGGCCGAATCGCGCTGTCCGGCGCGATGGTAGTAGTCGGCCGCCATGAAGAGCAAGCCGCTCTGGTTGGCCGCGTCGAGGTGCTGCATGGCGGGCCACAGCAGCTGGCGGGCCTCGTCGAGCCGGTTGTTGTAGAGATAATAGCCGGCCATCTGGCTCTCCACGTCGCGCTGCATGGCGATGTTGCCCGTGGCGACGGCCAGCCGCCGCGCCTCGACGAAGTAGCCGATGCAGCTGTCCTGGCGGTCGGCCGTGGCCCGCATGACGTTGCCGATGTCGCGCAGGTCGTAGATCAGCCCGAGCGTGTCGCGGGCCCGCAGGTCGACGGCGTAGGCCTGGCGATAGCTCTCGAGCGAGCGGTCGAGCAGCCGCTGGCTGAAGTAGAGCGTGCCCATCTGGCTGTAGACGAGGGCCCGCAGGCTGTCGGTCCGTGCCTGTTCGCCCGCCTGCTGCAGCTGCTTCAGCGCTGCCGGTGCATCGCCCTGCTCGGCCATCGCCAGCGCCTCATGATACGTGTCGAGTCCCGGCTGGCGCCCTCCGCACGCGCTAAGGAGCAGCAGGGTGGCGACGTAAAGAATCTTCTTTCCCATTATCTTTTATCTGAAATTATCTGACCATTTTCCGGCCGTCGCTGATGTAGAGGCCGCGGGCGGGCGCACCGCTGAGCCGACGGCCCATGAGGTCGTAGACGGGTGCTGCGGGCCGGCGCTGGACGTCGGGGGCGGTGAGGCCGCTGGGGCCGGGTGCGCCCTGTCCCTCGCCCATGTATTGGCCGATGAAGAAGATGACGCCCGTGCTCTGCTCGCTGATGATGTAGAGGAAGGGTCGGTCGGCATGGAACACATACTGCTTCGGCTCGTCGGGCATGGCATTGTCGGTGGTCTCGATGACGGTGATGGCGGCGGCCTCGGTGCCCTCCTCGTCGACGCGGATCTTAGCCGCCTGGAACATGTTGCTGATGTATTGCGGGATGTTGCAGAAGTCGGGGATGTCGGCCGTCAGGGGATTGAAGGCGCTGGGCATGCCGAGGGCCGACATGGGTTCTACGAGACTGACGCCCGTCGTCGTCTCGAAGCGCGGCAGCTTCACGTCGACGTCCTCCATCGGCAGCCGGCTGCTGGCAGCCCACATCCGGGCATCGAGTGCCGACAGCACATCGCCGACCGTCTTGCCCTCGCGCGGCAGCAGGATGGTCATGCTGTAGGCCCCGTTGCCATAGGGCAACTGCAGCATCTGCCAGTCGTCGCTCTCCGTGTATGGCAGATAGTTGAGCATGTGCATCATCGGCACCGGCTCGCCGCCGTCGAACGACTCGTCGCGCGTCTCGGCCTTGTCGAACTTCAGTGTCCACGTGCCTTTGAAGTAGACGGCATTGAGCAGATAGCTGGCGGCGTCGGGGTTGAACGAATCGTCGTCCAGGATGTAGGGGATCATGCCCATGGTGTGGTCGTTGCCCCAGCGGTTGATGACGTCCATGGTCTCGCCGTCGTGGAAGTCGCGCGTCTCGCAGGTGGCGTCGTAGTAGGTCTCAGCCTTCTCCTTGAACTCTGCCAACAGGTAGCGGGGCTCGTTGAGGAAGATGGCGTTCGAGATCATCACCCGCGTCTGCTCGTCGAGCTGTGGGCTCTCAGTGAGCATCTTGCGGCAGAACTGGTTGACGCCGTCGGCCCCGGCCTCGCCGAAGCCCAGCACGTCGCAGATCTCCTGGCGCGTCAGTCCGGCGGCGCCATTGTTGAGCAGTCCTAAATCGTAGGTGATGCTGAGGGGCGAGACCACCCGGCTCACCTGGCCGCGCACCTGGCGGAAGAGCCGGAAGGCGAAGTCGTTGTTGTTGTCAACCATCTGGCGCTCCTGCTCCGAGAGCGCGATCTGCTGCGGCTCGTCGTAGTCGTCCTGAGCCACGACGGCCGATGTTGGGATGAGCATGGCTACAAGGAGCCAAAAGACATTCTTTTTCATAAGCACAGATATTTATTCGTTAGGTTTATAATTGGGATTATCCGCTTTCAGCAGGGGGTTGTAGAGCCATCCCTCAATGACGAGGCGCACGTCGGCCATGGAGCGGCCGGCCAGCAGGTCGTCCAGGGGGACGGTGATGCTAAGATCAGATGCTGACGACGTGTCGTACGAGGTAATGGCCTCTGCTGGGAGAATCGGGCCGGTCATCGTCCACAGCTCGAACTTGCGCGGGCCGGTGAGCGTCTCCTTGACATAGATATAAGGGTCGTTGTTGGCGTCAGTTGCGGGCATCTCGAGATAAGTCTGCACAAACGTCTGTCTCTGCCCCATGCTGGCGAACTGAATGTTGCATGTGGCCGAAGTGCAGCAGCCCTCATGGGCCTCGAAATGATAGCCGACGTGGTAGGTGATGCCCAGCATGGCGTCGTCGCAGCGCAGCTCATAGTGCGACGGGCCCTCGTCGGGCGTGCCCCACCACCCCAGCTCTGTCGCGACCAGCCGCGGCCGGGCGAAGGTGATGCTGTCGATGCGCTGCACGGCGTACGCCCGCATGTGTTCAATCGTGAGATAGCCGGCGGCGAAGCTGAGTGCCCCGACGTGGCGCGTCTCGAAGACGTCGCAGCTGTCGCCGCAGCAGATGCACAGCTCCTGCTGGGCCTCGGCGTGCAGACTGGAGAGCAGCGCCGTGAGGATGATGTATGATGACAATTTCTTCATTTCTGACTGCAAAATAAACGTTTTTCCGATAAACTTCCAAATATTTCAGTACACAAAGAGTACACACGACTGATTTTCGATGTTTTAGGCCTTAAAATGCGAATGCCGACGTCGGCCGCGGCTATCAGTTCGTCGTCGCCACGGCTGTCGCCGTAGGCATAGAGCCGATACGTCTGCCGGTGGGGAAAGGCCTCCAGCAGGCGCGCCACCTTCTCGGCGCCATAGCAGTTGGGCGTCAGGAAACGGCCGGTCAGCGTGCCGTCGGGCGACACCTCGATGCGCGTGGCCAGCACCATGCTGACGCCCAGCCGCTCGCAGAGGGGGCGCACCCACTCGTCGATGCTGGCCGTGACGACGCAGACGGCGTGGCCCGCAGCCTGGTGCTGCCTCAGCGTCGCCGCCGTCTGGGGGTCCAGCATCGTCGCGGCCACGTCGGCGAAGTCGCGTCCCCACTGCTGGAACAGCGCGTGCGGCGTTCCCTTATAATAATAGCTGAAAAGTTTCTCCTTCGCCTTCCAGTTAGGACAGAGCCCCAGCCGCATCAGCAGCAGCCAGTGGGCATGGCGCAGCAAGCCCGCGAGCAGGCGGCGGCGCCCGTGGGTGAAGCGGATGAACGCTGGGAGCGTGTCGCGTGTGGTCAGCGTGCCGTCGAAGTCGAAGGCTGCAATAACAGGTTTACACATAGAGTATGATCGTGAATGTAGTGAGCCAGCCCGCGACGCAGAGCTGGATGAAGCGGTCGTGCAGCAACACCTGCGTGGGGCTGCCGCTACGCTGGTCGACGAGGGTGAGCTGCAGATAGCGCAGGATGCCGGCCAGGACGAAGACCGAAGTGGTGTAAAGATAGGGGCTGCCGACGCGCCCGACAACCTCGGCGGAGACGGTGTAGAGGATGTAGCACATGATGGTGATGGCCCCCAGGATGCTGATGGCCGAGGTGAGGAAGTCGATGCCGTAGCGGTCGACGTCCTGCCGGGTCTTCTGGCCTGACGTGGCGTAGATGACCACGTCGTCGCGCCGCTTTGCCAGGGCGAGGAAAAGGGCCAGCAGGAAGGTGGTGAGCACCATCCAGTGGGATAGGATGATGCCTGTCGACTGTGCCCCGACCACGATGCGCAGCACGAAGCCCGTGGCTATCACGAAGACATCAACGATGGCCACATGCTTCAGCCAGACGCAGTAGGCCACGTTCATGATGATATAGCCAAGCAGCGTGGCGGCGAGCGCACAGGGCATGGCATAGCGGCCCAGGGCCGCCAGGGCGAGGGCCAGCATCCAGGCAGCGCCCGTCACGGCGTAGGCCGTCCGCCGGCTGACAGCCCCGCTGGCCACCGGTCGCAGCCGCTTCAGCGGATGGCGGCGGTCGGCCTCGGCATCGTGGATGTCGTTGAAGCAATAGACGCCGCTTGCCGCCAGACAGAAGGCCAGCGTGGCCAGCAGGCAGGGCCACACATAGTGCCAGTCGGCGGCGTGGCGGTCGAAGAACAGGGGCATGAAGACGAAGACGTTCTTCAGCCACTGGCTGGGGCGCATGAGCCGGATGAGAGGTCTAATCATAATGAACGGCATAGAGGGTTAACGACGGATGCTCGCAGCGGTCGACGGCAGTGAGCACGACGGTGGAGTCGGCCCGAAGCTGGCGGACATAGTCGCTGATGCGCTGATCGTCCCCGGGCTGGATGACATAATCCACATGGCCGACAAACTCCGGCGGGAAGATGCCCACGAAATAGCACGTGTCGCACAGGGCCTTCATCTCGTAGAACACGGAGAAGGGGCAGACCACGGCGTCGGTCTCAGCGAAGTGTTGCCGCCCGACGAACGAGCGCATACGGGCGTAGCTCCATTGCGGATCGGGCTGCATCGACCTGATGCCCTGCATGGCAAGGACCGTCGCCAGGACGCCGAACACGGCGGCCCACCACCGTCGGTGGACGGCGATCGACGTCAGGGCCATCAACAGCGGGAGAAAGGCCATCCAGCGGTAATAGTCGGGAAAACGGCCGGCGAGCGTCATGGCGAAGGGCACGCCGACGGCGAACAGCAGGGCGAGGAAGCCGCTGTCGCCCAGCGCCTTGCGCAAGCTGACGACATAGGCGATGAGGGCCACGGCCGCGAGGATAATGAAACTGCGGAAAGTGACGATCGGAGCGAGCCGGTCGCCGAGCCCTGACGTCGCGCCCAGCTCCTGCAACTTTTGCAGATAAGGCGTCGCTTCGAAACAGAACGCTTCGCCGGCCCAGGGCAGCAGGGCGATGGCGATGGCCGAGAGCGTGGCCGAATACTGCACGAGGCTGCTGACGAAGGCGATGAGCCGGCCATGGGCCAGCATGAACAGCATCGTCAGGAGAAGTCCCGCCGCTAAGCCGCCCGCCAGAGGGACCAGCAGACGGAGCATCTCACGGCGCCGACCCTTCATCACGACAAACAGGAAAAGCCAAAGCACACACAGACAGACAGCGGCCTGCACGCCCGAGCACACGACCAGGGCCGACATGACCATGACGGCCCAGGGGGTGAGCCATGACCTGGCCGTCAGGTGGCGGTCGATGGCCAGCACGGCGCCGACCGTCAGCAGGGCGCAGAGCATGTCGGGCCGCCCGCACCGATACATCCAGGCCATCTCGCCGGTGCCCCAGAGCAGCACCGTGAACATGGTCACGGCCCCAGGCGTCAGCGGCAGGGCATGGCGCCTCATCAGCCGCAGACAGCCAAGCCCAAGCATGAACACGATGAGCAGATTGAGACTCCTGACCGCCACCATGCTGCCGCCAAAGAGCCATATCCACGCCGCTGCCAGCATCTGATAGAGCGGCGGATAGGTCGAGAAAGGATACTCGCCGACGACCCGATACCAGGCCGTGGTCGACCACGACCCATGCACCGCCGCATTGTAGGCCGTGTCGAGCAGCATCACCTCGTCAATCCATGGCTCCAGATTGCCGAGCGTGGCCACGTTGACGGCGATGAATGCCGCCGACAGCAGGACATATAACAGAAATGTTTTCCTCATCAGCATTGATTTGATGCTGCAAAGGAAAACATTTCAGGCTAAACCTGCGAGGTTTGCCGTTCACATTGCGTTCACTGGGGAGTACACAAGTGGTTCACTCCCCCCAGTCATTCAATTAAAACAACGAATTAAAACGCACTCGAGCCCGTCCTCCCCAAGATAGGCTAGAAGAGGATGAGAAATCCGACTCGGCTGCTCAGACACCTTATGATTAGAAAAGAAAAAACAAGGACAGATAACTTTTTCGACCATTACCCTTTGGTGCTTCTGATTATTCTTCGTATCTTTGTGGCATGAATACAAGAAGTGATAGTCCTAACAAATGCACCAACTGCCATTGTTTGTTAATGGTGGTTGTAGCCATTATGATGGGCCTCAATTCTTTTGGAAAGGAGGTAAAGATTAAAAACTTTGATATTTTTAAGAACCTGCCAAGCAACTATTTAGTGCATAAGGGAGAGAATTATAGAATAAACAAAGACATGCCAGACAGTGCCTTCCTTTGCTTTTCCATCGTTGCCAGCAGGTCATTCCACGATGGAGAGGAAGACAGTACAGAAGTGAAATCGCGCATTGCCGCCTTTCATGGACTAGGGCTATTGTATAGTACACACTTTTTTGATTTTCAAAAGTTTCATTTTTACATGCTAAAAGCTGAGCGTTTAGCCACGGAACACCACTATTACAGCCTACTGCCCTCTATCCATCACAACATGCTCTCATTAAAAAAATTAGATTTTTCTATTAACCGAAGGGGAGAACAGGCTTCCGAACTGATTAACGACTATAAACGTGTGGTCCATGAAGCGATAGAATATAATGCGTTATACTATCTTCCCATGTATGTATCCACGATGGCTGACTGCGCAATCAATGCGAACATGGCAGACAGCGTTAAGCCGGAAATAGAAAGATTCCTGAAGATGAAGCTCCCAAAGACGAAGATCATAACGCAAGATATATTTCGTCTTCATTGTCTGGCTATTTTAGCCTATACTAATAAAGACTATGAGAACGCCTTCAACTATCTAGACCGTGAAAAAGATTCTATTCTGGCTAGTAAGGATCTCTCAAACAGACTATCTAATCTGATTAACAACAATCACACCCGATGCCAGATGCTCTGGAACTTAGGGAAGGATAAAGACGGGCTGCAACTGATAAAGGAGAATCTGCGACTTGGCCAGGAGGCAGACAACCACTTATTGATGTGCGATGCGTATAACAATTTGTCACTTTACTATAAGGATCATAACGAAGAACAGCTTTCACGGCATTATGAACTGCTGTATTATCAGGAAAAAAACTATATAGAGGAACAGAATAGGCTGGCAGATGCAGGCAAGACCCAGTTCCTCTTTGAGATAGAGCAGCTGAACCGTGAAGCCGAAATGATGGGCATACGCGACCATGCCAAATCGAGAATCCTATGGATAGTATGTATGTTTACGGTCATCTTGATATGCACATTACTCATGCTCTATCAGAAATATCGGCAGGTGAAGGAGAAGAACAACCAACTGTTTGATAAGGTTCAAAAACTGCTGACTGAAACAGAAGAGAAGAAAGCACTGATGGCGCAACCTGTTAACATTCCGTCTGAACAGCAAGACGACAAGCCCAAATATCAGAGAAACTACATTTGCGAGACGGAAAAGTCGGAACTACTTCACCGCATCTTCATGGTGATGGAGTCGTCGGCCGACGTCTATTCAAGCGATTTCTCACTGCCAAGGCTGGCAATACTGACCGACGCGCTTCCCAATTACGTCTCACAAGTGATCAATGAGAAATACCATTGCAACTTCAACACCATGCTCAACGAGTATCGCATCCGAGAAGCCTGCCGACGCATCAATGACCAAGAGCATTACGGCAACCAGACACTAGACAGCATTGCAGAGGGTGTGGGCATACGCTCCCGCTCAACTTTCGTCGCGGCTTTCAAGAAATTCACGGGCATGACTCCTTCTGCATATCAGAAGCTTGCGAAGACAAAGGTCTGAACTATTTGATTTCCTTTCGCATTTTGGCACTTTTTTGTTTGAACATGTAATTTCAAACAAGGCGAAAGCATTACCTTTTGTCTGATTCTGGTCTTTCTTATATCTTTGCACCAAAAATCCAATCACCTTTATGTTTAACAAATACTTCCAAGAGTTATGAAAAAAGCAGAATTACTCATGACGTTGACACTAATGGCTTTACCCATGGCGTCAAATGCGCAGCGAACACTAATCACCGAGAGTTCACATGAAGGACTAATAGCAGGCAAGACGACCTACAACCTGGCCTTTTCGAAATTGGAGGAAAGCAGGTTTGCTGATAGAACAGGCTCGTCACAGCCCCATTATACGAAACAGCAACCACTGAAAGCACAAGAGAGGAAAACAATATCATTTACTTGGACTTCAATCAGGATTCTTATTTCGTAAATCCTAGTGACGTCATTCAACTATGCTCTAACGTCACCAAAGAATGGTATACCGTCCCTGTGATGCCTTATTTATGGGGAGGCGACATTTCGGCAGAGGTCCCTTGTGGCAATTATGATGTAATATTCTGCTTTTACAATAACTCAAACGAGCCTTATTACGTCATAAAGGAGCAAATTGACATTACAGAAGACGTTACAATTTCGCTAAGCCCAGATATGGCAACCAATCATATCACCATCCGCAATTATGGCCCAGACGGGAATTTATTGAGGGCCAACCTTGAAGAAATTGATGAGAGCACAGGAATTATCACCACCAGCGGAGGAAATGTAGATAAAACAAAGCTACAAAGCATGCTCTTTCAAAGAGGTGACGACGAAGGCCCAATAAGAATCTATGATTACCAAAGTTATGGGGCTATGCCCAGTGAAGAAGAATGTCTATATCCTGCTGGAAACATTCATGTCAGTGATTGCAGCAACAAGTATTATTTCTTCCAATGGAGAGGCTCTTATCTTTCAAACGATGGATTCGCATTGAGTTGTTTCACGACAGATAACATTAAGACCCAAATTCTCGACAACAAAGCCGATAAATATGTATTGCATGAAGAGACTTTCAATTATTCACCCTACGGAAAGGATAAACCTGGAACAGGATACGGAATCGGTGTAATCACTTTTTACAAAGGGATGTGGATAAATAGGAATCAACAATATACCATGGACACCGATCCCAATACGGAGAAAGAAGGAGTAGAAGGTAATTTGAGAATATGGATTGCAGATTATGAAGACAGCTGCAACAGCGGAGTGGAAATGGCAGTAGCAGGGGGAGCTATAGACTATTTCAAAGAGCAGATTGTGAGACCAGAACTGCCACCACAAAAGGTACCTGTCATGCTCAATGGTGCTTGGCTGACTGCTGTTCATGGCGAAAAGAAGTCAATAGCTGTTCCTACAAAAGACGCATTTGATTCAGCACTACCCACTAATGACATTTATCTTTTTTCTCACTCAGAGTTTACCTATCCCTCAGATATGAAAACTGGGGGCTACGGCAACAACTGCCCGATTAACGCCATAAACATACGAAACTATTACGCTCCATGGATAGAACAAAATACAACCAACTTATATAATTATTTCGTAGGCCGCTATGGCGAGACTCGGTGGTGCGACAATCCGCTTATCACCACAGAACTGAAATTCAATGGGGTGACGATAGAGAATCCAGATGAATGGTCGGCTGAGGCGGACGGCATCTATGACATTACCGTCGTTGATACCAATATCGAAGTGGATGGTTTGCCTGGCAAAAACACAACGACCGTGCATTATGACCTGAGACAGGAGGATAGCACACCGCCCACAATCGAGATGCTGCAGTTCAAGAATAGCGAGGGATATATTACCGACCGTTTTGAGAAAGCAGAAGACGGAACGATGATATTCACAGCAGCCGATATCAATTACTTTATGGACCCCGTGAGCTGGGAGGATAACTACTCTTACAAGCCTGTTTACATCACAGTGGAGTACTCACCTTACGGCGAGGACTACTGGACGGAGATGGCCATCGAAGAAGTGCCAGAACTGTACAACGAGAATGGCTGGGGCTATTTCTATCGAGCATCGTTGGAGAATATTGATAGTAAGGCCGATAATGGATGGTTCGACGTCCGCTTCTCAATGGCCGATGCTGCCGGCAACACGCATGTACAGACCGTCAGCCCAGCCTTCCGCATCAACGGGCAAGTGAATACAGGCATCAAGACTCCGAACATTGAGCACAAGCAAACAACCTACGACCTGCAGGGCCGTCATGTCAGCAATGGCAGAAAAGGCCTCACCATCGTCCGTAGCAGCAATGGCGATGTGCACAAAATGGTGGTCAGATAGACATCTCTGCACTGCCTCCTTGGATAAATGTGTTGGGAATGCCCTTCTATGAGGTTACTCATTGGCAGATCTGAGGAATGATTTATATAAGGAAGTGACGCTTTTCAAGGCCTGTATAGAGATCGACCTTGAAAAGCGCCACTTCTTACAATAATGTATTCCAAGCAGCGTGCCTTTAGTTGTAGGGCTTGGCCTCGCGCTTGCCGCTGAGCACGTCGAAGGCGTTGAGGGCCAGGGCCTCGAGCTCGTCCTCGCCGGGATAGACGTAGAAGGGAGCCAGGAAGCCGACGCGGTTGCGCAGACGCTTGATGATATACTCCGAGCGGGCCATGCCGCCGGTGATGAGGATGGCGTCGATCTTGCCGTAGAGCACGGCGGCCTCCGAGGCGATGGCCTTGGCCGTGTGGTAGATCATGGCGTTGAAGATGAGCTCGGCGTGGCGGTCGCGCTCCTCGAGGATGCGACGCTCCACCTCGCGGGCGTCGTTGGTGCCGAGGTGGGCGTTGAGTCCGGCCTGTCCTGCGATGCGCTTGAGGAGCTCGGCCTCAGTGTACTTGCCGCTGAAGCAGAGGCGGATGAGGTCGCTGGCGGGCAGGCTTCCGGCACGCTCGGGCGAGAAGGGTCCCTCGCCGTCGAGAGCGTTGTTAGCGTCGACGGCGCGCCCGTGGTCGTGGGCCGCGACGGAGATGCCGCCGCCGAGGTGGCAGATGATGAGGTTCAGCTCCTCGTACTCGCGGCCCTGCTCGGCGGCGAAGCGTCGGGCGATGGCCTTCTGGTTGAGTGCGTGCCAGATGCAGATGCGGTTCATCAGTGGCGAGCCCGAGATGCGGGCATAGTCGTTGAGCTCGTCGACGACGCCCGGGTCGGCGATGAACGAGCGGCAGCCGGGAATCTTCTTGGCGATGATGTCGGAGATGATGCAGCCCAGGTCGCAGGCATGCATGTGGATACAGTTGCGGGCGTCGTCGATCATCTGCTGGTTAATCTCGTAGACGCCGCCTTGCACGGGCTTGGCAAGTCCGCCGCGTCCGATGACGGCGGCGAAGTCGAGCGGGATGTTGTTCTGCTGGAGCGTGTCGAGCACGAGCTGTGTGCGGAAGTCGATCTGATCGACCACCTCTTCGAAGCGGGCCAGGTCCTCGGCCGAGTGCGGGATGTTGGTGCGCAGCAACTGCTTGTCGCCCTCGTAGACCGCCATCTTGGTCGACGTGGATCCCGGGTTAATGACTAATATTCTCATAGGCTATAGCTTTAAGGCTTTTTTTAGATAATAGATAAAAGATAATAGATAATAGATATGAGCGGGGGCTAATTTTCAATCTTCAATCAATCTTCAATCTTCAATTTTCAATCTTCAATCTTCAATTTTCAATCTTCAATCAGATCGCCGCCAGTGCCAGGGAATAGAACTTCGACTCAACCGAGTCGGCTCGCGAGGTCAGCACCACGGGCACCTGAGGTCCTTGCAGGATGGCGGCCGTCTCAGCGCCGCAGAACAGCGTGATGGTCTTATAGAACACGTTGCCGGCCTGAATATCCGGGAAGATGAGTCCGTCAGCCTGACCCTCCAGGGGCGACTCGATGCCTTTCTTGTGCAAGGCGTGAGCCGAGAGCGACGTCTTCAGGTCGAGCGGTCCGTCGACGATGCAGGGGCCAAACTCGCCTGCCCGCGTCTGAGCTATCAGCTCCTGATACTCCACCGTGAAGGGGAAATGCTTGGCGTTGACCTTCTCGGAGCAATTGATGAGCGACACGCGCGGCTCCTCAATGCCCATCGCGCGACAGAGGTTGAGCAGATAGCGCAACTGCTCGGCACGCTGCTCCTTCGTGGGATAGGGAATGACGGCCACGTCGGTGACAAACAGCAGACGGTCCATCTGTGGCAGCTGTGCACAGGTGAGGTGGGTGAGCACGCGACCCTGAGGCAGGATGCCGGTCTCCTTGTTCAGCACGGCCTTCAGCAGGTTGTCGGTGTTCAGCAGGCCTTTCATCAGCACGTCGGCCTTGCCTTCGCGCACCAGCGCCACGGCACGGGCTGCAGCCACGTCGACATCATCGTCGTCGACCATAATGGGTTCCACAAATCCGGCAGCCTCGGCGCGGGCTACTGCCTCGCGGGTCGATTCGTCGCGTCCGCATACCACTGCCACCCGACGGCGCTCGGTGCGCTCGGTCAGATGGGCAACCAACTCATCAAAGTTTTTTATTGTTTTCATAGGTCACTTGTTAGATTTTGGGGCAAAGATACAAAAAAGAATCGACATCGTTGCACATTTCATGCAAAAAAGTGCAAAAGCGGACGATAATTCCGAAATAATTACTACCTTTGCAACATCATCTAAGAACTAAAACTCATTGCATCATGAAAAAACTACTCAAGCGACTGGCGCTTGCTGCCTTGCTCATGCTGGCACCGACGGCCTCGATGCAGGCCGGCGACTTCACTGTCGGCGACAAGACGTTCCTTCTCAACGGCGAGCCATTCATCGTCAAGGCGGCCGAAGTGCACTACCCCCGCATCCCGCGCCCCTACTGGGAGCACCGCATCCGCATGTGCAAGGCGCTGGGCATGAATGCCGTTTGCATCTACATCTTCTGGAACATCCACGAGCAGCGCGAGGGCCAGTTTGATTTCACGGGCCAGAACGACGTGGCCGAGTTCTGCCGACTGGCGCAGAAGAACGGCCTCTACGTCATCGTGCGCCCCGGCCCCTACGTCTGCGCCGAGTGGGAGATGGGCGGCCTGCCCTGGTGGCTGTTGAAGAAAAAGGACATACGCCTGCGCGAACGCGATCCTTACTTCATGGAGCGCGTGAAGATTTTCGAGCAGAAGGTGGGCGAGCAGCTCGCCCCGCTGACCATCCAGAACGGCGGCCCCATCATCATGATACAGGTGGAGAATGAATACGGCTCGTATGGCGAGGACAAGCCTTACGTCTCGGAGATCCGCGACTGCCTGCGCAAAATCTACGAAGCCCCCCCTTCAGCCCCCGAGGGGGCTACTATAGACCCTTCCCTTGACAGCAAAACTATAGAAGCCCCCTCGGGGGCCGTAGGGGGGGCCGGATCTGTTCTCCTCTTCCAGTGCGACTGGTCGTCGAACTTCGAGAAGAACGGCCTCGACGACCTGACGTGGACGATGAACTTCGGCACGGGCGCCAACATCGACCAGCAGTTCCGCCGCCTGGGCGAGCTGCGCCCCAACGCCCCGAAGATGTGCTCCGAGTTCTGGAGCGGATGGTTCGACAAGTGGGGCGCTCGCCACGAGACGCGCCCCGCGAAGGACATGGTCGAGGGTATGGACGAAATGCTCTCGAAGGGCATCTCCTTCTCGCTCTACATGACCCACGGCGGTACCTCCTTCGGCCACTGGGCCGGAGCCAACTCGCCCGGCTTCGCCCCCGACGTGACCTCCTACGACTACGATGCCCCCATCAACGAGTATGGTCAGGCCACCCCGAAGTACTGGGAGCTGCGTAAGATGATGGAGAAGTACAACGACGGCAAGAAGATGCCCGCCGTGCCCAAGGCCCCGATGCCCATCATCACCGTGCCGCGGTTCGAGCTGAAGGAGTTTGCCCCGCTGATGTATGCTAACGGCGGCCTGAATACTGACGGCAACCAAGACGACCTTTCTTTCGAGGCCCACAACTTAGGCTGGGGTTATGCCGCCTATTACACGACATTGCCCGAACTGCCCCATTCGAGCGTGCTCACGGCCGACTTCCACGACTTTGCGCAGGTATTCATTGACGGCAAGTATATCGGCAAGATTGACCGCGTGAAGAATGAGAAGAGCCTTACGATTCCTCCCGCAAAGGCAGGCTCGGCTCTCGTGATTGTGGTCGAGGCCATGGGCCGCATCAATTTTGGACGGGCCATCAAGGACTTCAAGGGTATCATCGGCAATGTCACCATCAGCTCCAAGGCAGGCAAGCACGATGTCACTTACTCGCTGAACGACTGGGAGATATATTTCGTCAACGATGAGTACGAAACGGCTCTGACTGCCCTTAACCGCGCATCTGCCACCGAAAACAATGAATATATTGAAATCTTCAAAGACGATGCCAAGATGATGGGCGGCCGCGGATACTATCGTGGCTATTTTAACCTGAAGAAGGTGGGCGACACCTTCCTGAACTTCGAGACGTGGGGCAAGGGCCAGGTCTACGTCAACGGCCACGCTATGGGCCGCATCTGGAGCATAGGCCCGCAGCAGACGCTCTACGTGCCCGGTTGCTGGCTGAAGAAGGGCAAGAATGAGATCATCGTCCTCGACATCGTGGGCCCGAAGCAGCCCGTCGTCTGGGGCCAGGCCGAGCCCGAGCTCAACAAGCTGCAGCTGGAGAAGAGCAACAAGCACAACAACATCGGCGACAAGCCCGACCTCAACTCCGCCACACCCGTCAGTGTGTCCGGCGGTTCAGCCGCCGGATCCGCCGTCGCTAACCCCGGCAACGGCTGGCAGACCTTCCGCTTCGCCGCCCCGCAGAAAGGCCGCTATCTCGCCATCGAGGTCCTCTCCACCCAGAAGGACGGCGACCGCGCCGCCATCGCCGAGCTCTACCTGCAGGGCCCCGACGGCCGTCGACTCTCGCGCGAGCCCTGGACCTGCAAGTACGCCAACTCGGAGGAGGAGAACGGCAACCACACCGGCGACAAGGTCTTCGACCTGCAGGAGTCGACCTATTGGCAGACGGAGCGCTCCGCCCAGGCGCCCCACCTGCTCGTCATCGACCTCGGCTCGGTGCAGACCGTCAGCGCCCTCGAGTATCTGCCGCGCGCCGAGCAGGGCGCTCCGGGCAGCATCAAGGACTTCCGCATCTACCTCTATTGAGCGGGCCCGCCCCTGCCAACATTTTTAGCACTCCTCCGCCCGCGAAAGGCGATGAATTGTCTTTCGGTGCGGCTTAGCCCGCCACGCAAAAGGGGCACTCCTCAAACAGAGAAGTGCCCCTTTTTGCACCGTGAATCGCTACTTTTGTCATGCCCGCCTTATGGCTGTCAGTTGCCGTTCAGCAGCTGATTGACGAGCGTCGTCACGTCGGCGATGGTCACCCGACCGTCGCCGTTGATGTCGAATGAGGCATCCATCTCGACGATGCCGCCCGGGAACATGGCTTGCGTCCAGCCGGCGTCGATGTACTTCTGACGCGTGCCGTAAGGCACGATGAGTCGACAGTCGGGAGCGACGCCAGAGAAGGCAATGCTACCGATTGTGAATGGTTCGACAACGTGCGAAATCACCGTGGTGAGCCCAGAACATCCGTAGAATGCGCCTTGAGAGATCGAAGTCATTGAAGCCGGGATGTCGATGCTGGTCAGTGTCTTGATGTCGCTGAAGGCCTGACGCCCGATTTCGGTGGTGCCCTCGGGGATGCGGGTGTTCTTGCAGCCTGCCATTAGTGACGTTCCATACATGACGGCATTGCATCCACCACGCGAGTCTATTTTGGTGTTGTCCTCGTCGACTATGATGGCGGCCAGCGCATCGCAACCGTCGAACATCGCCATGCCTCCGTTTGTGACACTGGCGGGGAAGGTGAACGACTTCAACGACCGGCATCCGGCAAAGGTCGAGGTGCCGAAGGATTTGACCTTCGAAGGAATGTCGATGTGCTCAAGGCTGGAACACGAGGCAAAGGCCCGGTTTCCGATAGTCTCCAGTGCTGACGGCATGACAATGTCGGTCAGGGCGGTACACGTGAAGAATGCCGCAGCATCAATTTTTGTCACGCTCTTGGGGAGGACGATGCTTTCCAGACTGGTGCAACCGTTGAACGCATTGGCATCAATGGTGCGAAGCGACGTGAACAGTTGCAGCTCCGGGAAGGTCTGGATGTCGGTGTTACCCCTGAACGTCTCGCCCAGAGAGCTGACGTTGCAGGCCTCCAGCTTCGACAGGCGTCCGTCGCCGTTGGTGTCCCAGCTGGCTACGCAGAGTGCCTCGACAGCTGCATCCTCGAAATGGATGAGCTCGTCGTTGGCCCGACAGCGTACATACATCGTGGGGCGCAATTGGGCGGCGGGGATGGCATACTCGTAGGTCTCGAAGTCATTGATTAAGAAGTCAACGTAGGTCAGGTCGGCTGACACGTCGCGGCCGTTGACCCATGCCCGCGACGGGTTACCGTCGCACATGAAGAAGGAGAGGGGCTCAGGAGTGGCCACCGTCACGGCATACTCACCCTCGGCATAGAGCTGTTCGCCGAGCTGTACGTAGGCGCCGTTCTCCACCGACAGGACGACGTCGACCGACTCGGGCAGTACCTGCTTGAAATAGGCGAAGTAGTCGCTGGTGTCATCGGGCCGGTAGGCGGCGTAAGCCTCGTTGGTGAGGTGGGCCGTCTTGTCGCTGACGTATATGCAGCGAGGCATGGACGTGTCGTAAGGCGTGGTCGAGGTGAAGTAGACATCGGTCAGCTTCCTGTAATAGCTGAGATTGTAAACACCGGTGCCCGACAGCGTGTTGAAGGCGAGCGTCTCCATATTGGGGAGGTACACCTTATTATCCTCAGTGAAATTAAACTTCCCCTCTGCGACACTCGACTTTTTGTAAAGGTACTCACCACTGGACGAGGGATACTCGTTGAAGAATTCGACGGTGGCCGCGTTGTCATAGACCATCACCGTCTCCTCCTTAGTGCGGAGTTCGCCTTCGAAGCGGAGCGACTTGATTTTGCTATTGGTACAATTGCCGTAGGTGCTGCTATTAAAATAGGAGGAAAAGCCCCACACCTCGACCGTCGAAGGGAGCACGTTAGCAGGATTCCCGCCCGTTCCCGGATCTCTGGGACTGGTGGTCCAGATATACCTGTAGTCAAGCACGCCATTAATGACAATCGGTCCGGTAGCAAACGAAATGCCGGTATGCTCGAACGAGGCGGGGATGACGCACTCCTCGGTGGTCACGTCATCCAGCGACGTGATGAAGGCTACAAACTTCAACGGTTGGATTAAGTCGTGCCACGCATACATTGGAATAGCCTCGCAACAGGCATAAATCTTATAGCTCACACCGTTGAGCGTATAGGTGCTGCCATAGCAGACACCTTCGACGGGGCCGCTGATTTCGTACAGGAAATAGGCTCGCACCGGCGATGCCAGAGCCACAAGTGCCATGAGGCAGAACAGGATTCTCTTCATAGTCAATCGCTTTATTCAGTTTTACTGGTGTATAATCATTTGCCGCTGACCAGCATCTCGACAAGCTTCGTCAGGTCGGCAACGGTGAACTTGTAGTCCGCGTTCACGTCGTCCACACGGATGGCGGGAGCAGCGCTCTTGCCGAGGAGGACGTCCGCCAGGGGAGCGACGTCGGCCGAGGTGACCTGGCCGTCGCGGTTGACGTCGCCGGCCAGCAGCGGCAGCCAGTCGGTGCCGTTTTTAGTGAAATAGCAGCTCCAGTTCTTGTTGTCCCACAGGTTATTCAGGTGCGCCATGGAGATGCTGTTGCCTTCGTTGGCCGAGCCTTCGTAGTAGAAACTCATCTCGCCGGATTCGGCGCAGGTTGGCAGGTTGACGATCAAGTTCTTCATGGCCGACTGATTCAGCCGGTTGTTGTAGCAGCGGAGGATATTCAGATAGCCGCAGTTCTTAATCGTGAGCTGGGTGAGCTGGTTGTCGTGGCAGTCGAGGACCTCAAGCTTCGTGTTCTCCGACAGCTGGAGCTTTGTCAGATTGTTTTCATGACAGTAGAGCCAGGTCAGCTCGGTGAAGTATTCTATGCCCGTGAGGTCTTCGATTCCCTGCCCGTTCATAAACATGTGGGTGACGGCCTGCGCCTCGGTCGTTGTCAGGAAGCCGTCTCGATCAAGATCATAAGCGACGGCCACATTGAGGCGGAAAGCTTCGTCGGGGAAGTGGTCTTGGTCGATGGGCACGCCCTGCCGTTCATACCAGCCGTAGCTGCCGTCGGCCTTCTGATAGCCCAGTTTCCAGCCCTTCTGCCAGGCCGCCGTGACCAGCTGGTCGGTCGGCTCTACGTTTTGCTCGTTGGCGCTGCCCTCATGATAGACCATGGCGAGATTCGTGCCGTCGCCCTCGGGCAGGCTGTTCACCAGGGTGATGAGGCCGGACAGGTCGAGCCGGTTGTCCATGACGTCGACAGTCTCGAGCATCGTCAGGTCCTCGAGGTAGACGGTGGTGAGCTGGTTGCCAGAGGCATAGAGCCTCTCCAAGGCGAAGAAGTGGGTGATGCCGGTGAGGTCGGCGATGCCGAGGTTGATGATCTGCAGGCTGCTGATGCCCTCCAGCTCGTCGTCGGTCAGGATGGCGTCGGTGCCGTAGCTCTGGGCAAGCAGGTAGTTGCGGAAGGCCTCGTCGGGGAAGTTCGTGGCGTTGATGGGCAGGCCTGCCTTGGGGGCGGTGATGACGACCTGGCCTGTAGCCGGCGTGTAGGTATAGCCCGTCGTGGCATTGCCCGAACGTGTGCAGACGCTGTGGTCATAGAAGTAGCCGTTCACCTGACGCGGATTCACGCCCGAATTATCCGTCACTTTGATGGTGGTGCCCGTGGTCATGGTCAGCGACTTCAGCTGGCCGATGCTGGCCGTGGCGCCGAGGGCCTGCACCTTCGTCTCGTCTCCGCTGACGGCGAGCGAGCCATAGTAGGTGTAGACCTCACCGTCGATGCCCTGTCGTGCGGTTTTGCGCCCGAGAATGCCGTAGCCGGTCGTGCCCGTGCTGCCGCCGCTCACCGTGGCTCCGCCCTTGACAAAGAGCGTGTCGGCGAGGATGTAGATGCCGTTCTTGTTGGACATAGCTGACAGGGTGCCCGTGCCGGTGATTGTGGTCTTCTTGCGCAGGTATAGCCCATTGAAGCCGGTGATATTGAAGGTGTTGTCGCCCTCCAGCACGATGGTCAGCCCGTCGATGCTGCTTTCCAGTCCGACGCTATTGGAGTGGTTGACGGTGACGCCGCTGAGCGTCAGCGTGTTCGTCAGCTCGTCGAACGAGGCCGTGCCCGTGACGCCGCTGATGGCCGAGAGGTTGGCGGCGTTGGCCGAGGTCACCGACGTGCCGCAAAGCTTCAGGGCGTAGGTGACGATGCCGCCGGCGTAGTCCTGCCACGACGTGCCGGTGGTGGTGTACTGCGGATTCCAGTTCTTCGCCCTCATGGCGCTGACAACGGCGGGCGACAGCTCATTGCCCTCGGTGCTGAGGCCCTCGTAGTAGGCGCGCACTTTATAAGTGGTGGCCAGCGTCGGCAGCTTTTCTACGATGTCGCGCATGGCGTCGTTCTTCAGCTGGTTGCCGAAGATGCGGAGCCACTTCAGCGGTGCGCTCTCGGGCAGCAGGAGCGTCGAGAGCTGGTTCTTCTCCACGTAGAGATACCGCAGGTTGCCGTTCTGCCTGAGGTCGAGCGTCGTCAGGCTGTTCCCGCCGCATTGGAGTTCGGCCAGCATGGGGAAGGTGCTGACGTCGAGAGTCGCTATCTGGTTATTTTCGCAGACGAGGTTGCGCAGCTCGGTGAGGGCGCTGAGGCCGTAGATCTCGGTCAGCCGGTTGCCGCCCGTCTGCAACCGGCGCAGCTTCGTGTTCTCGCTCAGGTTCAGGAACGTCAGCTGATTATCGTCGCAGACGAGTTCCTGCAGCTCGGTGCATCCGCGCACGTCGAGCGAGGTGAGGGCGCAGCCATAGCAGGACAGCTTGCGCAGCTTCGTGTTCATGCCGGCGTCGAAGCGGGTGATGCTCCTGTTGTCGTTGAACTGTAGCTCGGTCAGGTTGGGCAGGTAGGCCATCAGGTCGCTGAAGCCGGCGTCGGTCAGGTTGTTGCTGCTGACGTCCAGGGTGGTCAGGTTCGTCAGGTACTGTATGCCCTCCAACGTGGAGATGTTCTGGCTCTGCGGGTAGAGCACGGTGATGGCGGCTATCTCGTCCTGCGTCAGCAGGGCGTCCTGGCCATAGTCCTGGCCGAGCAGGTAGTTGCGGAACCCCTGGTCGGGGAAGTTGTATTCGTTGATGGCCACGCCATAGTCGCCGGTGGTGATCTGGACGTTCATCGTCAACCCGTTGCCGGCGTCGTATTTATATTCCACCTTACTGACATCGGCGGAGCCCGTCTCATCGACGAGGAGGTATTCGCCCTGCATCGTCGGGTTGCTGATGGCAGTAGCCCGGAATGTCGATTCATGCCTGACACTGAGTCCGGAAATCTTATTGACATCGACCTCGCTGTTCAGCCGCACGTAGGTCTTTCCGTTCATCTCTACAGTCTGGCCCTCGATGTGCTGCCAGCTGTTGCTCAAAGATTGGCATGACGTGCCCGACACGTCGAGCGCGAACAGCTGGTTATTGTTTACGAAGCAGCCTCTGAGCACGGTGTTGTGCGACACGTCGAGCGTGGTCAGCAGGTTGTCACCACAGTCCACCCAATTCAGGTTCGTCAGCTTCGACAAGTCGAGTGTCGTCAGGCCGCACCCAGCACAACTCAGGTCTTTCACTTTATCGGGGTTCGGGATGGCGAGGATGTCCTCGGGGAGGATCTTCGTGTTGTTGCAATTCAGATTGACGACATAGCCATTGCCGGCCGATGACCACTCGATGCCCAGGATGGGCGAATTGGAGCAGTCGACACTATTGTAGCGATTGTCGCGCAGGTCGAGGGAGGAGAGCTGCGTATCGGAGCAGTCCAGATCCGTCCAATACCCGTTGATGCTATAGTCGATGTTGGGCAGGAACAGCCACTGCAGGGGGTTATGGCTGCAGTCGATCTTCTGGAGGGCGGGAGAATTGATGTTCAGCCCCGTGAGCTGGTTATCATGACAGTCGAGATAGCGCAGCTCCTGCATTTGGGCCAGGTTGAGCGCTGTAATCTGGTTCTCATAGCACTTCAGCTCACTCAGCTTCGTGCAGCCCTCGACGTTGAGCGTGGTGAGCCGGTTCATCTGGCACTCCACCTCCGTCAGCTTCGTGCAGCCTGCGAGGTTGAGCGTTTCGAGCTTGTGGCCGTCCGCCTTGACTGACGTCACGTCCATGCCCGAGAGGTCAAGCGTCTTCAGGTCGTCGGACTCGACCCATACCTTCATTCCCCACGTGCCCGTCTCGCTCTTGGCGAAGTACTTGATGCCTTCAGCGCTCTTGCAGCCATCAGGTATGCCTATCGTCACTACTCTCTTGCGCTCGTAGTCCGACAGCATGCCGTCCTCTCCGACCAAGGCCCACGTGCCGTTGCTCTTGTGATACTTCATCTCGGTCAGCACAAACTGGCGGAACGCCGCGTCGGGGAAGTGCGCCTCGTCGATGGGGATGCTTTCAGCCCTCAACAGGGGGGTAAAAGCCAGGGCCGCGAGGGCCGTCAAAACAAGTTTTTTCATACGCATCGTTATTTGATTATGAATAGATGATTTCTCGGGGGCAAAGTTAAGCATTTTTTTCGAAACAGGCTTTACATAATCGCGCATCGACTTTGCACAATCGCGCATCGACTTTGCACAATCGCGCATTTAATGATTTTTAACGCGCTCCGGGCCAAGGGTAACTATTCAGCGAATCGCGAATCGAACCACCTTCGGCGGGCGCTCGAGCTCTGCTCGCTTGCTACCGAAGGCTGCCGTTTCTCCGATTCGCTGAATAGTTACGGCCAAGGCATCACATGTTTTTTATTGGAAACGAATTTGAATAATCATCATAATTTGGTCCACGAATTTTAATAATATTCTATTATAATCGGCCCTCTGTCGTGGCGGGCAGTGCGCCACGACAGAGGACAATAAGGAGGGGAGTAGGGTCAGGCTTTGCGCTTCATTCGCCGCCCCAGGAATCTCTCGTCACGTCGTGACGGCATGGCGTCACGACGTGACGTCATGACAGCACGCCGTGACGTCATGGCGTCACGGCGTGCCGAAAGTTTTCCGGGGCGGAGCGGGCGCCTACTGACCCAGCAGCGTGGCGATGACGCGGCCTATGTCGGTGATGGTGACGCTGCCGTCGAAGTTGACGTCGGCGGCCGTCTCGTCGAAGCCGGCGGGACGCGTGCCGAGGATGTGGTCGCGCATCACGCCCACGTCGCTGACGCTGACGGCGTCGTCGACGTTGGCGTCGCCCATCTCGATGACCTTCTCGAAGGCCTGGCTATAGGCCTTGCCCTCCACCTGCGTCTTCGTGCCGTAGGGCACATAGAGGCGCATGTCGGCGGGGCAACCGGCGAAGGCATCTTGCGAACCGGTCACCGCGGCGCTGCGCAGGATGACCTTGCGCAGGCCGGTGCAATCGGCGCAGGCCTGTGTCAGGAAGGCCGACACGTTGTACTTGGTGCGGCCATAGCTGACGGTGGCTGGAATCATGATCGTGCCTGCATACTTGCCGACCGGCCGTGGCATGACTCGGGCGGTTTTGTTGCTGGAGCTGAGCGCGAAGTAGACGCCGTTCACCTCCACCCAGTTGAGCGTAATGGGCAGCGTCAGCGTGTAGCTGGCCGTGGCCGAGGTGTAGTGGGCGGTCTCGGCCGACGTGGCGGTAATCGTCGTGGTGCCGAACGAGCGGAACGTCACGGCGCCTGTCTTGGCATCGACCGTGGCCACCGACTCGTCGGAGCTGCTGTAGGTGACCTTCATGCTGCTGTGGCTCTTGCGCAGGGTGGGTTGCACGAACGGAGTGTTCGAGGAGGCCGTCACCGCCGTCTGGCTGAACGACATCTCGGCCGTGTTCTTCTTGTAGACGGCACGCACGGTGACGTTGTTGGCCGACATGTATGTCGTGCGGTTACCGTATGTCGGACTGGACGACGGGCCCATTCCGCCAGTTTCCTCAATGTCGAATTGGTCGCGCAACAGGTTGCTGGCATCTTCGACCACCTCCCAGTGGAGGAAGTCCTTCCGCCACTGGTCGTCGGGCTCCAGCCGGATGGGCACGCCGCCGCGCACTTGCAGCTTGCTGCTCGTGTTCGCGTCGGGCACGTAGGTGTTTCTGACAAAGGTGCCGGTCGTGGCTACGCCGTCAATCACAGTCAGCGTGTACTTCGCGGGCGTCTTCTTGACTTTGCAGGTCATGGCCATCTCGGGTGAGGAGAGGTAGATGGTTTCTCCGTTTGCGTCGGTCGCATAGAAGTCAAACGTCAGGTGACTTTCATAGTCTTCCACGATATCCTTCGGCGTGACGGTGAGCGTCAAGCCGTCGAAGCTCGCGTCCGCCAGACAGTTTTCCTCCATGGCATAGGTAAGGGCCTGGATTTCGTTTCTGCCTACCGACTTGAAGGTGATGGTCTGCGAGGGGACGGGGTCGCCATAGGTCCACTCGAAGTAGAGCCTGGTCTTGTCGGGCTTCAGCCTGTAGTCGGGGCCGCTGTAGTCGGTGAGGCGGGTCTCGATGTGTGTCTCGTCACGCTCGCAGACACGCTGCTCCATGCCCTTCACCCTCGTCGTGGCCTCACGCACCACTTCCCAGTCGCCCCATTCATGGTCGTAGGCTTCTTCGCGCTCGCCCTTCTGGACAAGCTTATTGCAATACTTGCAATAGAGGTCGTCGTCGTAGCCGGCTCGGGTGCAGGTGGGGGGATTCGTAGCATCTACCCATTTCTGGTAATCAGGCCATACTTTTCCAGGATTAGACGTATATATCTTGTTCTTGTCGTGCAAGCCATGGCGGAGGGGCGTCTTCTCACTCTTGACGGTCTCGCCGCAGCGATTACAAATGAATTCTCCCGCGTAACCATGTTTTGCTTCGTTGGAATAATTATAGAATCCACTTCCATAATATATCGTGCAGTACTCCACGACTTCGGTGCCTGCGATGGGCGTGTCGGGCAGGTCGTGGCCGAGGGCGGGGATGCGTTCGCCTTCCACCAGTACGGTTTCGCAATCAGCGCAGAGCGTGTGCGGCTCGTGGCCGCTGCTGGTGCAGGTGGGCTCCACGCGAGCGGTCTGCTTCGTGTTGCCAGTGTGCGTGCACTCTTCTGTGTCGGCAAAGATGATGGCAGGGCCGTCGGGCATTCTGAATTGCGTTGTGCTACTTGTTGGGCGCTGGAATGCTATGCGAGGCAAATCGATGTCGTCATTGCCCCAGGGTACGTTTGTATCGCCCCACCAACCTGTACAGTCATACCATTGTTTGAACTTGACAGGCTTGCCGTTGTGATACGTGTCCATCGCCCTGGCTGCTTTCGGGTCGAACTTGATGATGATTTGTGTGCCTGCTGCAGCGTAGTCCTTGCTGGCTGTGCCGCCTTCTATCATGATAGGCCAGGTGCCGTAGGGGAAGAGCTTGGTTTGCTTGTAGCCGCACTCATCGCAATAGCGCACAATCTTTCCGGCGATGGTATCGGTGCCCTGAATCTTGGCAGCCCTCGTGCATTCCCACATCGGCCATACATGGTCCTCGGTCTTCCTCTCGCCGCAGACCTTACAACTGACTGTGTGCGACGCAGGACCCCATCCGCCCTTCTTCGCGTCTTTTATATACCAGCCATTGGCTCCCAATTCCTTTATTTCGTCCCATGCGTACCAGTCGTGCTCGTGCGGCAGCTTGTCGGACTTCACGGTCTTGTAGTAGCCGCAGGCGGAGCAGATGAGCTTGTTCTCGCCCACCTTCGTCTCGGTGGCCGGGGTGACGACCTCGGTCTGGTCGAAGACGTGGTCGGCACGCTCGTCGGGGCCGGCGATGCCGCACTTGCAGACGAACCAGTGCTGCGTGACGCTGTACTTCGCGATGTCGAACGAGTGGACGTGATTGGGTTCCACCTTCGGGATGATCTTGGTGTTCTTGTAGCCACAGTCCATACACTGCTGCTCGCTCAGGCCGGTCTCTTCGGACGTGGCCGGACGTACAAGCGTCCACTCCGCGAAGCGGTGCTTGGACGTGCTCTTCACGGCATTGCCACAGCCGTAGCAACGGTTCTCGTGCGTCAGGCTGTCCTTTTCCACATAGTGGCCGAATACATGCTGCGCATTGGCATAGACGGTATTGGTGGTGACACTGCCCTTAGCGTTGCTCACGACACAATAATATTTGTGATAATTCAGCTTCTCGCAGTCGTCGTGATAGACATACACTTTCAGAGTCGGTGTCTCTGCCCCCTCTGTTGTCTGGAAGTCGAAAAGCTCATTGGGCGCATTTGAGCCGTACTGCTCGTACCATTGGTATGTCAGGCCTTCGCCGCCGGCCTTCACCTTGAAGGTGGCATAGCGCTCACCGCCTTCGATGTATCGGCTGGTGTTGGTCTTGCCAGTGTAGTCGGTGGGCTGCGTGATGATGTAGGGGCTGCCGTCGGCGGGTGCCTCGATGTAGGAGATGGCGACGATGCCCATCTTGTAGTTGCAGACGGCGCAGTTCACCTGGGCCGTGCCGTTGGTATGGGTGGCGGCGTTGGGCGCGGTCAGAGTGGTGGGCTCGCCTTCCGAGTGGATGGCCTTGTTCAGGGCTATGCCGCAGTCCTCGCAGACGAGCCAGTGGGCGTTGCCGTCGATGCGCCACGCGGTGCCGACGTTGGTGTGGGCGCAGTCGGCATCGTGCTGGCAGAGTTCGAGACACTGGTCGTCCTCGTAGCACCAGTGTTCGGCAAAGTCGTCGCTCTCGATGCAGAGGTCGTGGTCGCAGCCCATGCTCGATGTATTGTCAGCGCAGCAGTCGAGGCAGAGCTCGCAGATGTCGCAGCGGTCCACGGCTTCGTAGCAGTCGCCGCACTGGTCGCAGATGAAGTGGCCGTCGGCATCGTCGTTCGCGGGGCAGACGTCGTGCTCGCAGTGCTCGCGGCAGTCCTCGCAGAGACCGCAGAACTCGCAGAGCTCGCCCTCGTCGAAGCATTCGCCGCAGTCGGGACAGACGTGGTCGTCCCAGTCGGACCCGTCGGGGCAGAGCTCGTGCTCGCAGTGATAGTCGGCCTGACAGTCGGCGCAGAGGCCGCAGTATTCACACTCATCGTCCTGCGGGCACGTGCCGCATTCGGGGCAGAGGTGGTCTTCATACTCGGCCGAGGCGATGCAGTAGCCGTGCTCGCAGCCTTCCGACTCGCTGTGGCTGCGGCAACATTCCTCGCAGAGCTCGCAGTCGGAGCAGATTTCGACGCCTACGCCCTCGGTACACCTGCCGCATTCCTGGCACTTCCATTCGTTGTCGTCGCAGCAGTGGATGCAGTGCTCGCCGCCGTCAGCACACCACTGCACCTCGTCGCCGAAGCAGTAGCCGCATTCGGGGCAGTGCTCCTCGTAGGAAGCACAGCTCTCGCAGAGGCCGCACTCCGAGCAGATGTCCTCGTCGCACTTGAAGCACTCGCGGCAGTGGACTTGGTCTTCGGCTGCCGCATTCTCCATGCAGGCCGCGCAGATGGCGTGTTCCACGCAGGCATCGCCGCCAGCGGCATCCGACTCTTCACCGCCGATGACCATGCATATGCCGCACACGTCGCACTGCAGTTCGCTGCAGTCCGTGCAGTGCTGCTCCGCCATCGAGTATTCGCAGTCGCACGCTATGGCGCCCTCGCCGAACAGCTCGTGGCAATAGGCGCAGGCGGGAATCTGACCGGCATCGGCGAGCTCGTCGGCGCAGTCGTAGCAGACGTACTCGTCGACGAGGTTGTAGATGCCGTCGTGATACTCGCCGTTTTCGATGCATCCGCCACAGTACTGGCAGTGGTGCGCGCGGTAGCAGTCCGCATTGACGTCTTCCGAGCAGCTGCCGCAGTCCGGGCAGAAGAGGTCTTCGGCTGCAGCCTCGGCCTCGGAGGTGCTTTCGGCATAGATGACGTAGTCGCCGCCGCACTCTTCGCACCAGGCGTGGGCTTCGCCCCAGGTCTCGGTCCACTCCCAGTCCCAGAAGGCGTGTGCGCCCAGCGGCAACAGCGAGAGGAACAGGAAGAGCATTGTCCGTTTGATGGTTCTGAATAAGTTTTTTTCCATAATAGTTTATTAATGTTATTAGTTGTCATTTGCCGCTACAAAGTTAAGAAAAATATTCGAAACTGGCTTTGCATAATCGCGCATTGACTTTGCACAATTCGACAAAAGCTTTGCACAATCGCGCATTTGCAATTATGCTGAATCTTTATGCTTTTTCAACAAAAAGGGGAAAAAGGGGGTCAAAACGCAAAAAACGACGATGGCGGACGCAAAAAAACGCGATTCCATCGAAATACAAGCCTCCTGATTTCAGGATTTTCGGCCGAGGTTCGTTTTTCGGGGGGTCAGGCCGGCAGGTAGCCTTGCCGGCGGAGCTCGTCGGCGACGGCGCAGAGCTCGTCGTACCACGCGTCTCCGAAGCGGCGGCGCAGGGGCCCGGCGAGGAAGCGATAGACAGGCAGGTGGAGGCGGCGGCCCAGCTCGCGTC
Source organism: Prevotella sp. (assembly GCA_017470345.1). GTDB lineage: Bacteria > Bacteroidota > Bacteroidia > Bacteroidales > Bacteroidaceae > Prevotella. Next base: position 12,361 of record JAFUEP010000019.1, on the reverse strand, counting down.
CGCTGCGGCAGATGTCCCACTGGTGGTAGTTCAGTGCGGTGGTGCCGTCGGAGAACGTCTTCTCGCGAATGGGATAGAGGGCGCAGCTGATGGGCTTGGTGAAGTGAGAAGTGAGAGGTGAGAGGTGAGAGGTGGCTGCGCGTTCCAGTTGAGAATTGTGAATGGAGGATTGAGAGGTGGCTGCGCGTTCAAGGGCGCAGAGACAACAATTGTTGACGACGTGCCCCTTGCCGAGGTCGATGTCGCCGTAGCAGGTGAAGACGCAGTCCTTGCCGCCGACGATGCTCGTCACGAGGTCGCCCTCCTGGTCGGTGTAGGCGACGCCCTGACGGTCGATGACGCTCTGGGCGGAGGCCGAGAGGTCGGGCCATACGTCGTCGAGGCAGTTCTCGATCTCCATGATCTCGTCGAGGGTGACGGGTGCGCCGGCCTCGCCCTCGATGCAGCAGGCACCGTGGCAGGCGTCGAGGTCGCAGCAGAACTCCTCGGTCAGGAGGTCTGACGAGATGAGGATGTCGCCGATCTGGAGGATGGGCGGTAGGGCTTTCACCATGCGATGGGTTCTATTCCGTTTTGGGTGAGATAGTCGTTGCAGCGCGAGAACTGGTGCTGGCCGAACCAACCGCCGCGGTTGGCCGAGAGGGGCGAGGGATGGACCGACTCGAGGACGAGGTTCTTCTGACGGTCGACCATATACGCCTTGGAGCGGGCGAAGCCGCCCCAGAGCATGTAGACCAGATGCTGCCGATGGCGTGCCAGGGCCTGGATGGCGGCGTCGGTGAAGTACTGCCATCCGAGGGTGGCGTGGCTGTTGGCTATGTGGGCGCGGACGGTGAGCGTGGCGTTGAGCAGCAGCACCCCCTGGCGGGCCCAGCGGGTGAGGTCGCCGTCCTGCGGCACGGGTGTGCCGAGGTCCTGCTCGATCTCCTTGAAGATGTTCTGCAGCGACGGGGGGAAGGGCACGCCCGGCTGCACGGAGAAGCTCAGTCCGTGGGCCTGCCCGGGCTCATGGTAGGGGTCCTGTCCGATGATGACCACCTTCACGCGATCGAAGGGACAGAGGTTGAAGGCATTGAAGATGAGCCGCCCCGGAGGATAGCACGCGCCGGCCGAATATTCCTGGCGGATGCGCTCCGTGAGCTGCAGGAAGTAGGGTTTGCCGAATTCCCCTTGCAGTTGTCGCTTCCACGACTCCTCTATCTTAACGTCCATATAGCAATTACAAGTAAGGACGAATGAGAAAAGTTACAGACCCCACCCCCGACCAGGGAGGGATTAGGGGGCGGGGCCTTATCGTACCAAAGTTTTTATTTAGTAACTGTAAAAAAGCAACTTGGTAGGATTTAGGAGGTCACGTGTCGTCACGTGACACCTGCGGCAAGTGCGACGTGGGGACACGTCGCCTCCTACAAGGATAGCCAAATTATACCAAGTTATTCTTTTAGGCTCTCTTAACGGCTGTTTCAGTCGCTGATGAGGTTCTCGCCGGTCATGTCCTTCGGCTGCTCCAGACCCATGATGTGGAGGATCGAGGGAGCGACGTCAGCCAGACGGCCGTCGCGGACGGTGGCCGAGTTGTTGTCGGTGACGTAGATGAAGGGCACGGGGTTGAGCGAGTGAGCCGTGTTGGGCGTACCGTCGGGGTTGATGGCGTTGTCGGCGTTGCCGTGGTCGGCGATGATGATGGCCTCGTAGTCATTGGCCTTAGCAGCCTCGATGACCTCGCGCACGCAGTTGTCGACGGCCCAGACGGCCTTGGCGATGGCGTTGTAAACGCCCGTGTGGCCGACCATGTCGCCGTTGGCGAAGTTGACGACGATGAAGTCGTACTGCTGGGTGCGGATGGCGGCGCAGAGCTTGTCCTTCACCTCGTAGGCCGACATCTCGGGCTTGAGGTCGTAGGTGGCCACCTTTGGCGAGGCGACGAGGATGCGGTCCTCGCCCTCGAAGGGCTTTTCGCGTCCGCCGTTGAAGAAGAATGTCACGTGGGCATACTTCTCCGTCTCGGCCGTGTGGAGCTGGCGCTTGCCCTGACGCGAGAGGTATTCGCCGAGCGTGTCCTCGACGTTCTCCTTGGGGAAGAGGATGTGGACACCCTGGAACGAGGCGTCGTAGGGCGTCATGCAGTAGTACTGCAGTCCGGGGATGCGCATCATGCCCTGCTCGGGCATGTCCTGCTGGGTGAGCACGATGGTGAGCTCCTTGGCTCGGTCGTTGCGGAAGTTGATGAAGATGACGACGTCGCCCTCCTCGATGCAGCCGTTGACCGAGGCGTTGTGGATGGGCTTGATGAACTCGTCGGTGACGCCCTCGTCATACGACTCCTGCATGGCCTGGACCATGTCGGTGGCCTGCTTGCCCTCGCCCTTGACCAGCAAGGCATAACCTTGCTGCACACGCTCCCAGCGCTTGTCGCGGTCCATGGCGTAGAAGCGGCCCACGATGGAGGCGATGGCAGCGTCGTTCTTGCGACATTCGGCCTCGACCTGCTCGATGAATCCCTTGCCCGAGTGGGGGTCGGTGTCGCGGCCGTCCATGAAGCAGTGGACGAAGGTCTGGTTCTTCAGGCCGTAGTGGCTGCCTACCTCGATGAGCTTGAAGAGGTGCTCCAGGCTTGAGTGGACGCCGCCGTCGGAGCAGAGGCCCATGAGGTGGAGCTTCTTGCCGTGCTCCTTGGCGTAGGTGTAGGCGGCCTTCACCTGCGGGTTCTCCACGATGGAGTTGTCGCGGCAGGCGCGGTTGATCTTCACCAGGTCCTGATAGACGATGCGGCCGGCGCCGATGTTGAGGTGGCCCACCTCCGAGTTGCCCATCTGTCCGTCGGGCAGTCCGACGTCCTCGCCGGAGGCCTGCAGCTGCGAGTGGGCCGAGGTGGCTGTGAGATAATCAAGATAAGGTGTGGGGGTGTTGAAGATCACGTCGCCCCGTCCGTGCTGTCCGATTCCCCATCCGTCGAGAATCATCAGAAGTGCTTTCTTTGCCATTGTTTGTTCTGAATATAAAAAATGTGTAACTTCGCTTTCAGACTGCAAAGTTACACATTTTACGTCAGACGGCCAAACTTTTCCCTGATTTGTTTTTACTTGAAGTCGAAGCCGAGGCGCAGGCCGTCGTAGTTCTTCGACAGGTCGCCGATGGTGCCGAGCGTCGAGTTGCCGCTCATGGCCGACATGGTCTGCAGCAGCGTCAGCAGCTTGGTCGACTCGAAGAGCAGGGCGATGCCGTCGCTGTTGCGCTTGGCATAGCAGGTCATGTTGAAGAGGAGGGTCTGGAGCACGACCTGCGACGTCTTGGCGTCGAAGGTGTAGTTGCCGCTGAGCTGCTTGCCGGCGATGACGGCGACGAACGTGCCGTCCTCCTTGAACTGCATCTGCGTGTTCGACGACTTGATGCCTACCTTCTGATAGACGGGCAGCACCTTCTGCTTGATGGTCGTGGCGGCCACCTCGCCGCCGGCCTGTGCCAGCAGGTTGTCGCTGGTGAAGGCCACGCCGGGCTGCGAGTAGGTCCAGGTGCCGATGAGCTGCTGCTGGGTCAGCGTGTTGGTACCCAGGACGGAGCCAAGCACGTTGCCGATGGTCTGGCCGTTGGTGGCGGCGCCGAGGATGTCGCCCAGGATGCTGCCCGTCGACGTCTGGGTGGTGCCGGTGGTCTGCTGTCCGGCCGTGGCGGCGACGACCTGTCCGAGTGCGGCCAGTCCGGCCGATCCGCAGCTGCTGAGCATCATCGTGCCTGCCGCTGCGATTGCGAAGATTGAAATCTTTTTCATACTGTCAGTTGTTTTAAATGATTTATTATTTGGTTGAGATAATCCTTGAATCCCTCGTCGCCCAGCACCTCGATGTCCTCGTAGAGGCCCATCACGAAGCGGCCGATGCCGGCATACGAGCAGACGGGCATGTCGCAGAGCCAGTGGTCGGGGTCGCCCTCGATGTCCTCGATGTAGCGTTCGGCCTGCGGATATTCCTCGCGCAGGATCGACGTGGCCAGTCGGCCCATACGCAGGCGGACGGGCATCTGGTGCTCGTCGCTGAACATGAACGGATCGGTGTAGACATGGCGGTGATGGCGCTCATTCGACCATGCGAGATCGTCCAACAGTTTGACGTCCTGGATGCGCGATAGTTTAAACGTCTTGTTCATTTTCGACGACAGCTCGTAGCAGCGGATCTCCTGGTTGCCGTTCATGAAGAGGAAGGGCTCGACGGTGCGGTCGCGCTGCGTATTGCTGTGGGGCGAGGAGTAGCCGATGAGCACGACGGTGCACCGCTGCTTGATGGCGTCGTAGAGGGCCGAGACGTTATGTGCCACGCGCTCGCGCTGCTCGGCCGAGTCGATGATGTCGAGGTCGTAGAGCTTGTCGAGCTTCTGCATCAGTCGCTGCATCTGCGGCGAGCGGTCGTCGCTGCGCTCCAGAATGCGGCGTATCATGATGGCCTCGTCCTCGGTGAGGTGGATGGCGGCGTCGAGCTTGCGGAAGAATGGCGAGTTCTTGCTGATGAAATAATACGGCCGACGGTTCTCGACCGTGAAGCCCGCAAAGCGGAAGAAGTCGAGATAATAGTAGAAGTTGCGCCGCGAAATCTCCATCTTGTCGCAGATCTCGGGCACCGTGTAGCGGTGGTTCTCTATCAGCAGGAGCAGCAGGCGCAGCTCGCGCTCCAGTTTGTCGTGTCGCATCAGCTTGTCAATATTTCGTCAAAACAGCCCACAGGTCCTTTTCTGGAGAAACGGTGCTTCTCGGGGTGAGAAGCGGTGCTTTTTGCCCCGAAAAGCGGCACTTCTCGTCAAAAGGTGTTTGGGGGCTCCTTCATCGTTGTCAGGATTTTTCTATTCCGCAAAGTCGAACGACAGCTGGCCGTCGCCCAGCAGGTTGAACGTCCGGCGGTGCACGGGCGTGGGTCCATAGCGCCGGATGGCCTCGCGGTGGGACGGCGTGGGGTAGCCCTTGTTGTGCTGCCAGTCGTACTGAGGATAGTCGTCGGCCAGCCGCAGCATGTAGTCGTCGCGATAGGTCTTGGCCAGGATGCTGGCGGCCGCGATGGAGAGATACTTGCCGTCGCCTTTTATAATAGTGGTGTAGGGCACGTCCTGCCAGCGCGTGAAGCGGTTGCCGTCGACGATGACGGCCTCGGGGCGCGGCTGCAGCTGGTCGAGGGCGCGGTGCATGGCCAGGATCGAGGCCCGCAGGATGTTGATGCGGTCGATCTCGTCCGGCCCGACGATGCCGACAGCCCAGCTCAGGGCGTCGCGCTCTATCTGCGTGCGCAGCTCGTAGCGGCGGCGCTCGGTGAGCTGCTTCGAGTCGTTGAGCAGCGCGTTCTCGTAGTCGGGCGGCAGGATGACGGCCGCCGCAAAGACGGCTCCCGCCAGACAGCCGCGGCCGGCCTCGTCGCAGCCGGCTTCGGTCAATCCTTCGTAGTAGTGGCTCTTGAGCATATTGGTTTGGCTCTGATTTGGGTGCAAAGTTACTAAAAAATCTTAATTTCCCGCGTTTTTAACACAAAAAGTTTCGTTTGTGAACTTTTTGTGCACTCTAAACGCGTTATTTTGCACCCAGAAAACTTAAATAACTCAATAAAAGGAATACGATTATGACAAACGAAATGATGATCACGACCCGCAAGCCGGGTCTCTCAACCGAAGTGATGACGAAAATGGCCGAGCGTCCCCTGGCGGGGCTGACCCGATACTACAGTGACGTCCTGGATCGGCAGCTGAGCACCCGCCAGACGCTCCTCTTGCTCAATGCCCAGCTGGCTTTCCTGATGACGGTCTTCCCCTCGATGTCGTTCGCCCTTCGCATCCTCTGCCTGACGTGGCTCGTCGGGGCGGTGGTCAAGTGCAGGAGAAGCATCTAGAACATCCTCGCCACCCGCCGGATGCCCTCGACGAGGGCGTCGATCTCCTCCTTCGTATTATATAGGGCGAAGGAGGCGCGTACGGTGCCCGTCACGCCCAGACGCGTCATCAGCGGGTGGGCGCAGTGGTGGCCCGTGCGCACGGCGATGCCGAGGCGGTCGAGCAGCGTGCCCATGTCGAGGTGGTGGATGTCGCCGACGAGGAAGCTCACGACGGCGTCCTTCCGCTCAGCCTCGCCGAAGAAGCGCATGCCGGGAATCTGGCGCATCTGCTCCATGGCGTAGCGCGTCAGCTCCTGCTCGTGGGCCGCGATGTTGTCGAGCCCGAGGCGCTCCATGTAGTCGATGGCCGTGGCCAGGCCGTGGGTCGCCACGTAGTCGGGCGTGCCGGCCTCAAACTTCAGCGGCGCGTGCTCGAAGGTGGTGCGCTCCCAGCTGACCTGGTCGATCATCTCTCCCCCACCCTGATATGGCGGCAGGCGCTCCAGCCATTCCTCCTTGCCGTAGAGCACGCCGATGCCCGTCGGCCCGTACATCTTGTGGCCGCTGAAGCAGAAGAAGTCGCAGTCCATCGCCTGCACGTCGATCTTCATGTGCGGCGCGCTCTGAGCTCCGTCGATGAGCACGGGGATGCCCCGCTCATGCGCCATCCTGATGATCTCCTCCACGGGATTCACTGTCCCCAGCACGTTGCTCACATGGCACAGGCTGACCAGCCGCGTCCGCTCCGTCAGGTATGTTGCGATGCCCTCTGTTCCCGTTCGGTGTGCTGCGAAGTCCGCTGTTCCTGTCGGGTGTGCTGCGACATTGTCGCAGCATATCTCCCCCCGGTCCGTGATCGGCAAATGCCGCACGACAATCCCCCGCCGCTGGGCCTGCAGCTGCCACGGCACGATGTTCGAATGGTGCTCCATGTCAGTGACGAGCACCTCGTCGCCCTCGCGCATCTGGCTCTCGCAGAACGTCTGCGCCACCAGATTGATGGCCTCCGTCGTGCCGCGGGTGAAGACGATCTCGTTCGTCGACCGCGCATTGATGAAGCGGCGCACCCGCTCGCGGGCCGCCTCGTGCAGGTCGGTGGCCTGCTGCGAGAGGTAGTGGACGCCGCGGTGCACGTTGGCATTCACGTTCAGGTATTCCTCGCGCATGGCGTCGAGCACGCACAGCGGCTTCTGCGTCGTCGCGGCATTGTCCAGATAGACCAGCGGCCGACCGTACACCTCACGCCCGAGGATGGGGAAGTCCTCGCGGACCTTATTGACATCGTAGCTCATGGTTCGTTTCATTTAAAGTTCCACGGCGTCCCAGCCATAGTCCTGATAGTAACTGACGTTGAGACCCCTGCGGCTGACATATTCCTTCAGCTGCTCCTTGCGGGCGGCATCGCGCACGTCCTGACTGGCGTGCATCCGCTCGTAGACATCGAAGTACTGGCCGAAGATGCGCTTCGCACTGGGCAGGAAGCCTGCGCCGTCAGTGGTCTGCTCGAAGGCGGTCACCACGGGCTTGCCGTCCTGCATCCTGATGGTCATCAGGCCGGAGTGGTTGCCGCCCGAGACGGTCTTCAGCGTGTCGCCTGCCACACGATACCAGTCCACCCAGCAGTCGCACCACACCTGTGCCTCGTCGCCGTTCTCCTCACCTGCCACGATCATCAGCGTCGGGACGCACAGCTCGCCCTGCAGGTAGTGAGCGCCGATCTCCTTCACCAGATAGTCGCCCATGGCATCGCGCACGGCCTGCTCCTTGCTGCAGCTCTCTTCCTTGTTTCCACAGGCGGCCATCGTCAGGGCGGCCATGGCAATGATTACAAATCTTTTCATCATGAGTGATCAATAATTTTCTGCAAAAGTACAAAAAAATCCCGACCTGGACTTGTTTTTTGCCGAAAAAGCGTTGCTACGTGAAAAAACAGGGCCTCCAGCGCAATGTTATTTCGTTTTTTTGAGCACATATCGCAGCTCAACCCCTGACATGCAGCGCCCGCATGGCGTTGAGGACGGCCAGGACGGTGACGCCGACGTCGGCGAAGACCGCCATCCACATCGTGGCCAGGCCGCAGGCGGCGAGCACGAGGACGAGCACCTTGACGCCGATGGCAAACCAGACGTTCTGGCGGGCGATGGCCTGCGTGCGGCGGGCGATGCGGATGGCCAGCGCCACCTTCTGCGGCTGGTCGTCCATCAGCACCACGTCGGCCGCCTCGATGGCGGCGTCGCTGCCCAGTCCGCCCATGGCGATGCCCACGTCGGCCCGGGCCAGCACGGGAGCGTCGTTGATGCCGTCGCCGACGAAGGCTGTCGCGGCTTGCGACTTGATGGCCTCAAACTGCTCAACCTTTTCGTCAGGCAGCAATCCCGCATGATAGTCACTGATGCCGAGGCCGTCGGCCACACGGCGGGCCACCTCCTCGCGGTCGCCGGTGAGCATGACGGTGCGGCCGACGCCCAGCGCCTTCAGCGCGTCGACGGCCTCGCGGGCGCCCTGCTTGACGGTGTCGTTGATGACGATATGTCCGGCATAGTCGCCGTTGATGGCCACATGGACAATCGTCCCGGCGTCGTGGTCGCACTCATGCCATGCGGCGCCCACGGCCTCCATCATCTTCGTATTACCCACACACACCACGTCGTCGCCCACACGGGCCCGGACGCCCTGTCCGGCCACCTCCTCGACCTGGCTGACGCGGCAGCCGTCGGTGGCTTCCTGGGGGAAGGCATCGCGCAGGGCGGCCCCGATGGGATGGGTGGTGAAGTGCTCCACGTGGGCCGCCAGGTGCAGCAGGCGCTGCTCGTCGCACAGGTCGGGGTGGACGGCCTCGACGGCGAATCGCCCTTCGGTGAGCGTGCCCGTCTTGTCGAACACGACGGTCGTGACCTTGGCCAAGACGTCCATATAGTTAGCCCCCTTGATGAGGATGCCGCGGCGCGAGGCCCCGCCGATGCCGCCAAAGAACGTCAGGGGCACGCTGATGACCAGCGCACACGGGCACGACACGACGAGGAACATCAGGGCGCGGTAGAGGCCTCCCCCGACCCCTCCGAAGGAGGGGGGAAGCATGCCCAAGCTATTCAGAATGACAGAGATGACGACGATGGTGACAGCCAGCCCGACGACGACGGGCGTATAGACGCGGGCGAAGCGGGTGATGAAGGCTTCGCGCTTCGACTTATGCTCGCCGGCCTCCTCGACGAGGTGGATGATCTTCTGGACGGTGCTCTCGCCGAAGGCCTTCGTGACGCGGACGTGCAGCACTCCGCTCAGGTTGACGCAGCCCGAGACGACCTCGTCGCCGGTGGCCACGTCGCGCGGCAGGCTCTCACCCGTCAGCGCCATCGTGTTGAGAGCCGACTGCCCGTCGACGACGACGCCGTCGAGGGGCACGCGCTCGCCGGGGCGCACCACAATGGTCTGTCCGACAGCGACGTCCTCCGGCCTGACGTCGTCCGCCCCGCCTGCACCTTCCACGTGGGCCACGTCGGGCCGGATCTCCATCAGATGGGCGATGCTGCGGCGGCTCTGCCCTTCGGCATAACCCTCGAACAGTTCGCCCACCTGGAAGAACAGCATGACGAAGACGGCCTCAGGGAATTGCGTCTCGGCGCTGGGCAGGAATCCGATGGCCAGTGCGCCGATCGTGGCCACCGACATCAGGAAGTGCTCGTTGAATGGCTCGCCGTGGGCCAGTCCCTCGGCGGCCTCGCAGAGCGTCTCGCGGCCAATAATAATATAAGGTACGAGATAGACCAGCAGCAGCTGCCACGTCCTTAGCCCGCACGTCTTCTCAACGACGACGGCCGCGACGAGCAGCAGGGCCGTCAGCAGGATGCGCGCCAACTGGCGGCGGAGCCCGCCCTCGTGCTCATGTTCGTGATGGTGATGATGATGTTCGCAGGAGCAGCCTTCGGCAGCGTGCTCGTGATGATGATCGTGATCGTGATGATGGTGATGTTCGTGTGCCATACCTTTGCAGTTCTTAATTCCGCTGCAAAGGTATGGCTTTTGTTTTGCAACCCGGTTGCAAAGTTTCTGCTATTTACAAAGTTTACAGCCCTCGCACTTGCTCAGTTCGCCGCGGAAACGCTTGTCGACCAGGTGGTGCAGGCGGTCGCGCAGCGGCTCCAGCTCGATGGCGTCGATCACCTCGCCGACGAAGGCCACCTCGAGCAGCGTGCGGGCCTCCTGCTCGGGAATGCCGCGCTGGCGCATGTAGAAGAGGGCCGCGTCGTTGAGCTGGCCGACGGTCGAGCCGTGGGCGCACTTCACGTCGTCGGCATAGATCTCGAGCATCGGCTGCGTCCACATGCGCGATTCGCGCGAGGCGCAGATGTTCTGGTTGGTCATCTGCGACGAGGTCTTCTGCGCCCCCGGCGCGACGTAGACCTTGCCGGCAAAGGCGCCCGTGGCCTCATCGTCGAGCACGTACTTATAGCGTTCGTCCGACGTGCAGTGGCAGGCGCGGTGCGTGACGAGCGTGTTGTTGTCGACGTGCTGCTGCTTGTCGGCGATGACGCATCCGCCCAGGCGGCACTCAGCTCCCTCGCCGCTCAGCGTGAGGTCGAGCTTGTTGCGGGTCGTGCCGTTGTGCAGGGTGATGACGTTGTGGCTGACGCGGCTTGCGCGCTGCTGGTCGACGTAGACGTTGCTCAGGCGCACGTTCTTCGCGTGGGTCTCCTCCAGGCAGTAGAGGTTGACGCGGGCATTGTCCTCGGCGAAGACCTCGATGACCTGCGTGGTCAGGAAGGGGCGGTCGTCGGCCGCATGGTCGCAGAACAGCAGCGTCACCTCGGCGCCCTCCTCGGCGACGATGAGCACGCGGCGGTTGACCATCAGGTCGACGTCGGAGCGCAGGATGTTGATCACCTGTATGGCACGGTCGACGCGCACGCCGCGGGGCACGTAGACCAGCAGTCCGTCCTGTGCGAGCATCGTGTTGAGGTCGGTGATGGCGTCGCCGTCCTGGCCGGCCAGCCGGTTATAGTAGTGGCCGAAGCGGTCGGCATGGCGGGCGAGTGAGTCGACGATGACGCCCTTTAGCAGTGCCGTCTTGGGCAGCGCCTTGTCGTAGAAGGCGTCGTTGACCAGGAAATAGAGCGACGTCGACAGGTTGGGCACGTCGCAGCGGAAGGCGTCGTAGGGGTTGACGGGGATGTCGAGCCGGTTGAGGTTGAGCCCGTAGTTGGGGGCCATCAGCCGCGCGATGTCCGTATACTTATAGCGCTCCACCTTCTTCGAGGGGAACCCTTCAGCACAGAACCGCCCGAAAGCCGCGTCGCGCTGCGCATTCATCACGTCGGACGAATGGCGGCAGATCATTTCGCGGCACTCCCGGTAGAGGTCGATATATTGCTGCTCGCTGTTCATTCCGACTGCGCCTTTAGCCATTCATAACCATGTTCCTGGATCTCCTGAGCCAGCTCGGGGCCGGCCGTGCGGACGATGCGGCCCTGCCAGAGCACGTGGACCACCTGCGGGCGGATCATCTCGAGCAGACGGTCGTAGTGGGTGATGACGATGACCGACGTATCCTCGGTCTTCAGCTTGTTGACGCCCGCCGCCACGATGCGCATCGCGTCGACGTCGAGGCCCGAGTCGGTCTCGTCGAGGATGCTCAGCTTCGGCTCCAGCATGGCCATCTGGAAGATCTCGTTGCGCTTCTTCTCGCCGCCGCTGAAGCCCTCGTTGACCGAGCGGTTGGTCAGTTTCGGGTCGAGCTCGACAATCTGCCGCTTCTCGCGCATCAGCTTCAGGAACTCGCCGGCCGACAGCGGGGCCAGCCCCTGCGCCTTGCGCTTCTCGTTGACGGCCGCCTTCATGAAGTTGGTCATCGAGACGCCGGGAATCTCCACGGGATACTGGAACGAGAGGAACAGCCCCTCGTGGGCCCGCTCCTCGGGCTTCATGGCCAGCAGGTCCTTGCCGTTGAACATGACCGTGCCCTCGGTGACCTCGTAGAGCGGATTGCCCACGAGGACGGCCGACAGCGTCGACTTGCCCGAGCCGTTGGGGCCCATGATGGCGTGGGTCTCGCCGTCGCGGATGGTGAGGTCGATGCCTCGCAGTATCTCTTTGTCGCCTATGCGTGCGTGCAGGTTGCGTACTTCTAACATTGCCTTTTTTCTCCTGATTATCAATTTAGGCTGCAAAGGTACAACGATTTTCCGAGACAACCAAATTTTAGCTCTCCAAATCATCATTCCCCACCGTCGGCGAAACTCTCGTCACGACGTGACGCCATGAGGTCACGACGTGACGGCATGAAATCATGACGTGACGGCATGCCGTCACGTCGTGACGAGAGTTTCCTGCGGCGTAACAGTTTAGCGAATTAAGAAACGAACCGCCTTCGGCGGGCGCTCGAGCTCTGCTCGCTTGCTACCGAAGGGACGCAAGAAATTATTCAAAATTGAAAACAAAATTAAACAAAATGACAAGCGTAATTATACTAAATGAATAATTTTGAAATAATTTTGAAAAATTTCTTGCGTCCCTTCGGTAGC
>JAFUEP010000057.1 GCA_017470345.1 Prevotella sp. | reverse complement strand
CGCACTTGCATACTGCCGCCGTTGCAGCCTACAACTACCGTTTCGACGGCGCGGTGCGATCGGGTGCCCATCCGGCGGGTACGTCGCGCTGGTTCCTGCCCTCCATGGGTCAGTGGAACCTGATGGTGAAAGCCATCGCCGACAGTGATACCGACCTTTCTGGGAATCAGAATGCCGCCTACAAGGCTGATGCCGTCAGCCCGTTCTTCACGGATCGCGGTGGCGACGCACTGCAAAGCGCCCTCTACTGGTCCTCGACCGAGAAGAGCACCTCCGATGCCTGGTATGTCAGTTTCGAGAACGGCAAGGCCCAGGGCGGCGACAAGGATGAGACGTACCGCGTCCGTCCCGTACTGGCGTTTTAAAAGTGATCAGATAACTATATTTATTAACCCGACGCGAAAGCGTCCCTAAAAAATTCAAGCTTATGAAGAAGATTTTTTTGTTCGGAGCAGTGATGGCAGCCATGACGCTCGCCTCATGCTCAAGCAGTGACGACAGCCAGCAGGCTGCCGACAACGGTAAGGCCCCCGTCTTGGCCACAAAGACGGCCGTCGGCTTCGATGCCTACACCGGCCGAGCCGTGACCCGTGCAGGTACTACCGGTGTACTCGATCTGACTGCTCTCCAGACAGTATCGACTGGCGGCTTCGGTGTATTCGCCTACTACACCGACCTGAAGAAGTACGACCAGACCTACGTGCCCAACTTCATGTACAACACCCATGTCAGCTATGACGGTACGAGTGCATGGACTTACTCTCCTGTGATGTACTGGCCTAACGAGTACGGCTCCGATGCGCAGAGCGACGACGAGGACAAGGTGAGTTTCTTCGCCTACGCTCCTTGGGTAGAGACAGGCTCGGCTGCTGCAGGTAGCGTTTCTGGTGATGCCACCTGGGGTATCACGGGTTTCTCACGTAATACCAATGCTGGCGACCCGATGGTGAAGTATATCGCCTCGTTTGATCCCGCCAAGTCCGTAGACCTCTGCTGGGGTGTCGTTGGAGACTCAGAGGCCGAATGGGGTAAGATCCAGGGCAACACAAACCAGACCCTGACAGTGGGAAAGCCCTGGCTCGACGTGGAGCATCCGAAGGGTGTTGACCAAAAACTGAAGTTCACCTTCAAGCACGCCTTGGCCAAGCTCAACGTGCAGATTGATGCCGACATCGACAACGCGACTCATGGTGCAGGCAGTGAGGTCGCCGCTGAAACCAAGATCTACGTGCGCAGCATCTCTTTCACTGGTATCGCTATGAAAGGATCGCTCAACCTGAACAACGCTACGGCAGGCGTAGCCCAGTGGCTGGACTACTCAGGTTCTACCGATCTTCCTTATGGCGAGAGTATTACCGTGAAGGACCAGCGCCGTGATGGTCGCGAGGGTGGCTCAGGTGCTGAAGCTACCAATGAGTTGCCTGGTGGTCTGAATCCTGCTATCATCCAGACGGATGCGGTAACCCCAGGTGTGGTCAAAACCGCAGTGAACCTCTTCAAGCCAGTTTCAACGATCGCTGATCCTGAAAATCCCACTGGAGAAGAGATTGCTGCCCAGCTGGCCGATGCAGTCTATGTGATTCCTACTGGTGAGGCTATGACCGTGACCATCGTCTACGATGTGGAGACTACCAATGAAGATCTGCCCACCTATATCAGCAATGGTACTACCCACGGCTCGAGCATTGAGAACAGAATTTCAAAGCAGATTACGTTCACACCGGCTGGCGGTCTCGTCAGCGGCAACACCTACACTGTGAAACTCCATCTCGGCATGAACACCGTGAAGTATGAGGCTGCAGTCACAGGTTGGGAAGGTGAAGCAATTAACGGCGAGGGCTGGCTGCCATCCAACACTCCCGTAGAGCCTTAAATCTCACAACGGGGACAGTCCTTACTGTGAGAAAAGTCAAACTAATCAGAAGATCTATGAACAAGAAAATATTGTTTTACCTGATGATGTCGGTGCTGATGGCGGGCTGCGCGGCCGGTGACAGTGAGTCGCTGGGCGACAAGCCGCCCGTCGGGGCGACCTCCGACGGCAAGTACGCCGTGGGCTTCAATGCCTACGCCAACCGTGCCGTCACCCGCGCCGGATATGCCGGTACGCTGACGATCGACCAGCTGCAGCAGGCGCAGGGCGACCTCGGCGGCTTCGGCGTGTTCGCCTACTACACCGACCTGAAGAAGTACGACCAGACCTACATCCCGAACTTCATGTACAACCAGGGTGTCTTCTACAGCGGAGGCAACTGGGAGTACACGCCCGTGATGTACTGGCCGAACGAGTACGGCTCCGACGCGGGCAGCGACGACGAGGACAAGGTGACGTTCTTCGCCTATGCCCCCTACGTCCACCACAGCTCTCCCGCTGCGGGCAGCGTCGACGGCGACGCCTCCTGGGGCATCACCGGCTTCTCGCGCAACACGACCGCGGGCGACCCGATCGTGAAGTACATCGCCTCGTTCAATCCTGCACAGAGCGTCGATCTCTGCTGGGGCGTCTGCGACCAGGCCTCCTGGAACAGGATCCAGAATAACGGCTCACAGTCGATGACCACGGGTCTGCCCTGGCTCGACGTAGAGCATCCGCAGGGTGTCAACCAGAAGATGACGTTCACCTTCAAGCATGCCCTCTCGCAGCTCAACGTGCAGATCGATGCCGACGCCGACGGGCTGACCCACGATGCCAGCGGCGACATCGCCGACGGTACGAAGATCTACGTGCGCTCGATCTCGTTCACGGGCATCGCCCTGAAAGGTGCGCTCAACCTGAACAACACCGTGGCCAACAAGGCCCTGTGGCTCGACTATGCCGGGACCACCGACCTGCCCTTCGGCGAGAGTGTCACCGTGAAGGACGGTCGGCGCGACGGCCGTGAGGGTTCGGCGAATGCCGAGGCCACCAACGAGATCCCGTCGGGTCTCAACGATGCCATCATCCAGAAGAACACCGACACGGATGGCGTCACCCACACCGCGGTGAACCTCTTCAACTCCAATGATCTCGACAAGTGCGTCTACGTCATCCCGACGGGTGAGAAGATGACCGTCACCATCGTCTACGACGTGGAGACCACCAATCCCCACCTCTCTACCTATATCAGCGACGGTACGACCCACGGCGTGAGCATCGAGAACAAGATCACCAAGGACATCCTCTTCGGCGGGGCCACCAGCGGACTCGACTGTGGCAAGAAGTACACCATCAAGCTCCACCTGGG
Source organism: Prevotella sp. (assembly GCA_017470345.1). Classification (GTDB taxonomy): domain Bacteria; phylum Bacteroidota; class Bacteroidia; order Bacteroidales; family Bacteroidaceae; genus Prevotella. The sequence goes on along the minus strand of JAFUEP010000057.1, from coordinate 1,714 downwards.
CATGAACTCCGTGAAGTTCGATGCCGACATTACGCCTTGGGACGACGGCGACGTGGTCAACGGTGAGGGTTGGCTGCCGGGCAACCTGGCCATCGACGCCCCCGTGACCCTGAGTCTCGGCTCGAGCCTGACCATGGCCCTCAGCGGTGGCGCACAGACGCTGACCGCCACCACACAGCCCGCCGGACAGACCGTCAACTGGACTAACAGCGATGACGGCGTGGCTACCATCGCAGCGGCCGGAGGCGGAACGCGCGGTGAGGTCAACGGGGCCTCGTCGATCACCATCACACCGGTGGCTGCCGGTACGACCATCATCACCGCTACGTCGGCAGCCGGTTCGGCCCAGTGCGCCGTCACCGTGACGACACCGTCGACGCCCGACGTGACCGTCTCGCTCAACAAGACGAGTACCACGGTCTACGCCACCGAGACCGAACAGCTCACGGCGACCACCTCGCCTGCTGACAGACCCGTCACCTGGGTATCGTCGAACACCGCTGCGGCTATCGTCAGCAGCGCGGGTCTTGTGACTGCCAATGCGGCAGGACTGACGCACATCACCGTCACCACCGAGAGTGGAAAGACGGCCACCTGTGACGTCACCGTTGCTCCGACCGTGCTCTCGCTCGACAAGACGAGCCTGTCACTCAATGCCAGTGAGTCGTACACCCTGACAGCTACAACCACGCCGATCGGCAAGACCGTGACCTACGAGTCCAGTGCACCCACAGTAGCTTCCGTCAATGAAAGCACAGGTCTGGTGACTGGTCTGACTGCTGGTACGGCCCGCATCACGGCTACCATCCCAGGCGGCGGTTCGGCCACCTGTAACGTCACCGTGACGGCCAATGCCGCCACTGTCACCGCTCCGCCAACGGCCATCACGCCACTGACCTATAATGGTAATCCGCAGGCACTGGTCAATGCCGGTACGGCTGCGAACGGTACGATGCAGTATGCCATCGGCAACAGTTCGGCGGCCACCTCTGCCTACTCGGCCGACATCCCGACAGCCACTGCCGCAGGTACTCATTACGTCTGGTACAAGGCCGCTGGTAACGTGGGCTATACCGACAGTGCGCCCGACAAGGTCTCTGTGTCCATCGCCAAGGCAGCCGGTACGATCAGCTTCGCCAACGGCAGCTACAACAAGCAGGTGGGTGATGCCAACTTCACGCAGGAGGTCACGAAAACTGGCGACGGTGCTGTGACCTACTCTACGAGTAACTCCAGTATCGCTGATGTCAACAGTTCTACCGGAGCGGTTACCATCGGTTCAACGACAGGTACGGCAACGATTACCGCCACCGTCACCGACGGCGACAACTACAGCTACGCCTCGAAGACCGCCACCTACACCGTAACCGTCAGCAGCAAGCCCGCCGCCACCCTTGACAGTGCCCCGACGGCCAAGGAGCTCACCTACAGCGGTTCGGCACAGGCACTGGTCAATGCCGGTACGGCTACTGGCGGAACGGTGAAGTACGCCAAGGGCACTAACTCGGCCGCATCGGAAAGCTACTCGACGAGCATCCCCGAGGCAACCGACGCCGGTACCTATTACGTATGGTACTATGTGGAGGGCGATGCCAGTCATAGCGACACGGCTCCCGACAAGGTGGCTGTGACTATGGCCAAGAAGGCGGCCACCATCAGCTTCGGCACTGCTTCTTACAACAAGGAGATTGGTGAGGCCAACTTCACGCAGGCT
>JAFUEP010000002.1 GCA_017470345.1 Prevotella sp. | reverse complement strand
TGAGTGTCACTTCGTGACAGAAATCTAGCAAATCTTTTCAAATCTTCCAAAGCAGATTTGTTTGATTTGTTCAGATTTGAAGGATTTCTCGCCGTAGGCGACTAAAAATCAAGGCTTTCGCATGCTTGCGAAAGTTGAGTAAAACCATTAAAAAAAAAATGACCATGAACTACAACAACGACAACAACAACATGACCTTCACGGAGCCGCTGTGGCTCACACCGCACTTCACCCTCCAGGAAATGACCGACTCGGGCACGGCCCGCAAGCTGCGCATCGACAACACGCCGACGGCCGCCGTCATCGAGAACCTGCAGGCGCTCTGCGAGAACGTCCTGGAGCCCGTGCGCCGACGCTTCGGGCGCACCATCATCTCGAGCGGCTACCGCTGCGAGGAGCTCAACAGGCGCGTGGGGGGCGCCGACCGCTCGCAGCACCTCAGGGGCGAGGCGGCCGACATCTACTGCTCGTCGCTCACGGAGGCGCGCCGCCGCTACGACTTCATCCGCGAGAACTGCGACTTCGACCAGCTGCTGCTCGAGCAGCGCCTCTACATGGGCACGTGCTGGCTCCACGTCAGCTACGTGCGGCAGCCGGGGCGGCGCCCGAACCGCCACGATGCCCGCGAATTCTAAGGATTTATTTTTATATTCTAAGGATTCTGGATATTTTTTTATTCTAGGGATTCTGGGATTCTGGGATTTTTATAGCTAAGGATTTTTATGTTTTTCTAAGGATTTTGGGATTTTAGGATTTTATATAGCTAAGGATTCTGATTATATTTCTAAGGATTCTGGGATTTTGGGATTTTTATAGCTAAGGATTCTGATTATATTTCTAAGGATTCTGGGATTTTAGGATTATCAATATCGCGCAGCTATCCCTAAATCCCAGAATCCTTAGAATATAAAATATCCAATATCGCGCAGCTATCCCTAAATCCCAGAATCCTTAGAATATAAAATATCCAATATCGCGCAGCTATCCCTAAATCCCAGAATCCTTAGAATAAAAATATCCCTAGAAAGAGAATCCTTAGAAGAGGCCCCTGACCGGGATGACGACACGCTGCGTGAGGCGGCGCTCGGGGTCGGTGACGGTGAGGGTGAGGTTGCCGGGGACCTTGGCGGCCTGGACGACGACGACGAGCTGTCCGGCGAAGAGGCTCATCTGGGGCTCGGTGAAGGGCTCGAGCGACGTGGCGTCGCCGTTGCAGGCGGCCCGGAAGGAGCCGGCACCGCTGACGTCGAAGCGCAGCTGGTCGGCGGCGGCGGGGATGAGCGTGCCCTTCTTGTCGGTGAGGCTGACGGTGACGAAGGCCAGGTCCTGACCGTCGGCACGCAGCGAGGCGCTGCCGCTGTCGCTGTTCTGCGTCCATACGTCGAGCTTCAGCCGGGCGGGCTTGCCGGCGGTGCGGAGGGTCTGCTCGCCGGCGGGCTGTCCGTTTTCATCATAAACGACCACGCGGAGCTCGCCGGGCTCATAGCGCACGTCGTTCCAGCGCAGGCGGTAGCGGTCGAGGCGAGCCCCCTCTCCGCTCCCCCCATTGGGGGAGGACTTGCGGATGCGGCCCTGGCTCTTGCCGTTGAGGAAGAGCTCGGCCTCGGCGTAGTCGGTGTAGCAATAGACGGGGGTCACCTCGCCCTCACGGCCCGGCCACGTCCAGTGGGGCAGCAGGTGGATGGTGTGCTGCTGCTTGTTCCAGTGGGAGCGATACAGATAGTAGCGATCCTTGGGCAGTCCGGCGAGGTCGCAGATGCCGAAGTAGCTGGAGCGGGCGGGCCAGTACTCGTCGAAGGGCGTGGGCTCGCCGAGGTAGTCGTAGCCCGTCCAGACGAACTCGCCGATGACCCAGGGCTTGTCGTCCTGCCATCGCCAGTCGTCGTCGGGCAGGTTCGACCATGAGCAATATTCGACGTCGTAGCCCGAGCACTGTCCGTCGGCCTTCTTGATGGCCTGCGGGTCGTAGTTCTTCGACCATGAGCTGTACTGCGAGTTGTCAGTCACCTCGACGGGGAACTTATACACACCGCGCGAGGAGACGGTCGAGCAGGTCTCCGAGCCGAGCAGGAAGCCGTGCCAGAGGTGGTCGTAGGTGTCCTGATAGCGGTGGAGGCGGTAGTTCAGTCCGGGCACGTCCATGGCCGGCAGGAAGCCCGTGGCCATGGCATTGTCGGGGCGGTCGCAGCCCTGCGTGACGGGGCGCGTGGGGTCGAGCTGGTGGCAGAGGTCCTGCAGGTGCTGGGCCATCTGTCGTCCGCCCTCCATGCCCTGCTCGGGAATCTCGTTGCCGATCGACCACATGACGATCGACGGGTGGTTGCGGTGGGCGCGGACGAGGTTCTCGATGTCGCGGTCGGCCCACGTGCGGAAGAAGCGGGCGTAGCCGTTCTTGCACTTTGGATAGACCCACATGTCGAACGACTCGGCCATGACCATCATGCCGAGCGAGTCGCACACGTCCATCTGCATCTGCGACGGCATGTTGTGGGCCGTGCGGATGGCATCGCAGCCCATCGCCTTCATCGTCTTGATCTGGCGAATGAGGGCCGCCTTGTTGACGGCAGCGCCCAGGGGGCCGAGGTCGTGGTGCAGACAGACGCCCTTAATCTTTCGCGTCACGCCGTTCAGCTGGAAGCCGCCTTCCTTGCTGACCTTCACGGTGCGTATGCCGAAGCGCTGCGTCTTCTCGTCAATCTTCTGCTGGCCGTCGTAGAGGCTGATGACCATATTATATAATGTGGGCGACTCGGGCGACCACAGGCGGGCATTTTTGACAGGGAACCAAAAGCCAATCTTGCCATTGGCAAACTCCAAAGCATTCTTGCTTTCCGGTAACAGCTGTTTGCCGTCGGCATCGGTGACCTTCACCTCGTAGCTGATGCGCTCCGAAGGGTTGACAATGTTGAAGTTGACCTTCATTACCACGCGCTCGCCCTCCTTCACCTTCTTATCGTCCGTCGGACGGACGAAGATGCTCCAGTCCTCGATGTAGGTCTTTGATGGTGTCAGGATGAGCGTCACGGGGCGGTAGATGCCGGCGCCGGGATACCAGCGCGAGCTCTCCTCGACGTTCTGCAGGTCGACGCTGAGGTCGTTCTCGCCCTCATGGACGAAGGGCGTGATGTCCAGCCGGAACGAGTTGTAGCCGTAGGCCCAATAGCCCGCCCGCTGCCCGTTGACGTAGACCGTCGGCTCGCTCATGGCGCCGTCGAAGAGCAGTTCGGCATGACCCTTGAATCCCGATGGAATCGTCAGTTTTCGCTTGTAGTGGCCCTCGCCGATCCAGGGCAGTGCGCCCGAGCGGCCGCTCTTCTCGGTGGCCTCCGTCTCGCCGTTCTGCTCGATGGCCACGCGCTGCAGGTCCCACTTCTTGTCGAAGGGTCCGCTGATGGCCCAGTCGTGAGGCACGCTGACCTGCTGCCACGTCTGCTTGTCCTTCGAGAACTGCCAGCCGTCGCCGAGGTTGATCTCCTGTCTTTGTTGGGCGTGTCCTGCCAGCGCAGAGAGCACAGCCATTGTCAGTAGTTTGAGTTTCATTGTTTCAGTGATATTTCATTTGGTTAATTGCCGACAAAGATAGGCATTTTTTTTGTATTCTCAAAAAAATCCATTAACTTTGCAGTCGATTATGACAGAAAAAGAATTCCCAGGATTCACTCAGAAAAATGATGGACGAAGACTTTGACATCCGCGAGGAGCGATTCTCGCAGGCCGGCAACGCCGAGAAGGAGTTCGAGAACGCGCTGCGCCCGCTGACGTTCAGCGACTTCAGCGGCCAGCAAAAGATTGTCGAGAACCTCCAGGTGTTCGTCGAGGCCGCCAAGTATCGCGGCGAGCCGCTCGACCACACCCTGCTGCACGGCCCCCCGGGCCTGGGCAAGACGACGCTCTCGAACATCATTGCCAACGAGCTCGGCGTGGGCTTCAAGCTGACCAGCGGCCCCGTGCTCGACAAGCCCGGCGACCTGGCCGGCATACTGACCTCGCTCGAGCCGCGCGACGTGCTCTTCATCGACGAGATCCACCGCCTCTCGCCCGTCGTCGAGGAGTATCTCTACTCGGCCATGGAGGACTATCGCATCGACATCATGATCGACAAGGGCCCCTCGGCACGCTCCATACAGATCGACCTCAACCCCTTCACGCTCGTCGGAGCCACGACGCGCTCCGGCCTGCTGACGGCACCGCTGCGCGCCCGCTTCGGCATCAACATGCACCTGGAATACTACGACCCCGAGACGCTCGCACGCATCGTCGAGCGATCGTCGTCGATCCTGGGCGTGCCCATCACCGAGGACGCCAGCTACGAGATTGCCAGCCGATCGCGCGGCACGCCCCGAATAGCCAACGCCCTGCTGCGCCGCGTGCGCGACTTTGCCCAGGTGCGCGGCACGGGACGCATCGACACCAGCATCTCGCGCATCGCCCTCCAGGCCCTCAACATCGACAAGTATGGCCTCGACGAGATCGACAACAAGATCCTGCTGACCATCATCGACAAGTTCCGCGGAGGCCCCGTCGGCATCTCCACCATCGCCACCGCCATCGGCGAGGACTCAGGCACCGTCGAGGAGGTCTACGAGCCCTTCCTCATCATGGAGGGCTTCATCAAGCGCACCCCGCGGGGCCGCATGGTCACCGAGCTGGCCTACCGCCACTTCGGCCGCAATCCTTACACGGGCGGCGTCATGCAGCCCAGCCTCTTCGATGACTAAATTTTAGGACATGTAGAACTTTTTTCTACACTCCGTTTTGTACTGAGCGAACATGGCATTTGGCTAAACGGCTGCAAATCAGGCGGTTGATTAGTCAAATGCCTCTTTTTTGGTCCAAAAAAAGAAACGTCAAAAAAATTGTACTTTTTCTTGTTGGTCTCGTATATTTTTGTAATTTTGCACCCTGAGACATCAAGACCACATGGCAAAAACTATCACATATATCACCACGCTGACCCTTCTGCTCGCACTCGCAGCAGGATGCCGACGGACAGCGACGCCGACGCCCTTCACCGACGCCGAGCGCGCTGCCGTCGACTCGATGCTGCGACCCGCCACGACGGTCGACTCGCTGCTGACGATGATCGACCGCTTCGCACTCGACGGCAACCAGCTTGGCCAAATCGTAGCCTATCGGCAGCTGGGCAAGCTCTACCGCGAGCAGAACCACTTCGACCGCGCCATCGACTGCCACAACCGCAGCATCAACCTGGCGCTGGCCTGCGCCGACACGATGGAGCTGATCCAAGCTTATAATAATATAGGAACGAACTACCGCCGCATGTCGGAGCACGACGAGGCGTCGCAGTTTCACATCCTGGCCGCACGCCTCAGCAACGAGATAGCCGACCAGGACAACCCCGCGACCCTGAAGAACAAGGTCGTGTCGCTCAACGGCCTGGGCAACGTCTACCTCTCGATAGGCATGCTCGAGATGGCCGACAGCGTCCTCCGCCTGGCCCTCGACGGCGAGCGGCGACTGGGCAGCGCCCTGGGTCAGGCCATCAACATGGCCAACCTGGGCGCCATCAAGGAGCAGCTGGGGCAGACGGACTCCGCATGGCATTACTACCGCGAGTCGCTGCGCCTCAACGAGGAGGCCGGCTCGACGCTGGGCCTCTCCCTCTGCCACTCACACTTCGGCGACCTCTACGAGCGCGACGGCCGACTCGACGAAGCCCTCGACGAATATCTGGCAGCCTATCAACTCATGGCCGACAGCCCCGACGACTGGCACCGGCTGGAGTCAGCCCTCAGCATGGTCCGGCTGCTCATCAAGCTGGGGCGCCTCAGCGAGGCCCGACAATATCTCGACGCCGCACGCGCCACGGCCGAGCGCCACGGCTCGACCGAGCACCGCGCCGAGGTCGAGAGCCTCTTCGCCGACCTCTACGAGAAGATGGGCCAGACACGACTCGCCCTCGACCACTACAAGACGGCGCGGACGCTCAGCGACAGCGTGCTCAACCTGCAGACCGTTAACCAGATCCAGAACATGAGCCTCAACCTGGAGCGCAGCCGCCGCCAGCACGAGCTCAGCCAGGCCGAGCAGGACCTGCAGCTGGAGCGGTCGGCCCGACGCCTCACCCTCATGACCGCCATCGTCATCCTGCTGCTCGCCGCCAGCATCATCGCCTTCATGTGGTATCACTATCGTGCGCGGCTCAACCGCCAGCACATGATGCAGCAGATGCAGCAGACACGCGAGGCCTTCTTCACCAACATCACCCACGAGTTCCGCACACCGCTGACCGTCATCCTCGGACTGGGCCAACAGCTCGAGGACCAGGACATCGACGACATGTCGCAGGTGCGCTCCTCGGCCAAGATGATCGTGCGCCAGGGCAACTCACTGCTGGGCCTCATCAACCAGCTGCTCGACATCTCCAAGGTGCGCTCGGCCATCGGCCAGCCCAAATGGCGCCACGCCGACATCATCGCCTACATCACGATGGTCGTCGACAACTTCCGGCCCTATGCCGACAGCAAGCGACAGGAGCTCACGTTCACCCACTCGCTCACCTCGCTCCAGATGGACTTCGTGCCCGACTACGTGCAGCGCATCGTCACCAACCTCGTCGCCAACGCCATCAAATATACCCCCACCTACGGGCGCATCAACGTCACCTTCGAGCAGAGCGGACAGAGCCGCGTGAAGCTGCAGGTCTTCGACACCGGACAAGGCATCCCCGCCGGCGACCTGCCCCACATCTTCGACGCCTTCTTCCAGGGCGAGAACCACGGGGGCGACATCGGCACCGGCATCGGACTGTCACTCGTGCGCGTCATGACCGAGGCCATGAACGGCACCGTCAGCGCCACCAGCATCCCCGGCCAGGGCAGCACCTTCACCGTCCTGCTGCCCCTACACGCCGACCGCCGCCACCAGCCCGTCGGCAGCGACGACCGTCAGCCCACACCCACCCCCCTGCCCTTCCACATGGGCGACGACACCCCTCTGCCCGACGACGCCCCGGCTGAGACGCAGCCCGCCGAGCAGCGCCGCATCCTCATCGTCGAGGACAACCAGGACATCGCCTTCTACATCGGCATGCACCTCCAGGCCGACAGTCAGCTGCTCTATGCCCACACCGGCGAGGAGGGCCTCAAGAAAGCCCGCGATGTGGTGCCCGACCTCATCATCACCGACATCATGATGCCGGGCGACATGAACGGGCTGGAGCTGTGCCGACGCATCCGCAGCGACGAGCTGCTCAGCCACATACCCATCATCATCATCACGGCCAAGACCACCGAGGCCGACCGCGTCAGCGGACTGCAGGCCGGCGCTGACGCCTACCTCGTCAAGCCCTTCAACTCCGACGAGCTCCTCATCCGCGTCGACAAGCTCATGGAGCGACAGCGGCTCATGCGCCAGCGCTATGCCCAGACGGCAGATGCCGACGCACCCGCCTCCGACGACAACCTCACGGCTGCCGACCGCCAGTGGATGAACCGCCTCGTCGACACCGTCTACCGCCTCATGGCCAAGGGCACCGTCGACATGGAGACCATCGCCGGCGAGATGGCCATCAGCCGCGCACAGATGAACCGCAAGCTCCTCGCACTCACCGGACAGAACGCCTCCACCTACATCATGCGCCTCCGCCTGGCCCGCGCCAAGCGACTGCTCAAGGGCGACCCCACGATGCCCGTCGGCGACGTGGCCCTGCGCTGCGGCTTCGACGACGTGGCCTACTTCAGCCGCGTCTTCAAGCAGACCTTCGAGATGACCCCCTCACAGTATCGACGTAACATCTGAATCTAAATCTAAAAACCAACATAACACTATGCACATCGGACACAGAATCAAGGAAGTAATGGACCAGCGCCACACGTCGGTCGTCAGCGTAGCCCGCGAGCTGGGCTGCGAGCGCACCAACGTCTACAACATCTTCGTGCGCGAAGACATCAACACGCGGCTCCTGCAACAGCTCAGCCGCACACTCAACTACGACTTCTTCTCCGACCTCTCACGCGAGACCTTCGGGAAAAAGAAAAACTAAAAAGCCCCGCAAGAGCCCCTCCCAGCCTCCCCGAAGGGGAGGAGGGGCTGGCGCACGGACTGACGCGGATGACGGCGCAGCCACTCCCCTCCTTCGGAGGGGTCGGGGGAGGCCCCACTCCCCTCCACCCCTGCATAACTTATTTTTACAAACTCATGGTCTCAGCCGACAAAGCGGCCCTTCACGGCCCGAAAAGGACCGCTTCTCGATGCAAGAAGCGGTGCTTTTCAGCCCAAAAAGCACCGCTTCATTTTCCGCATATCATTATCCGTCTGAAAGACAGCGGTTTGTGTTTTCCGACAGAATTATTCCGAAAAATAATGATAAAACCGCAACTTTCTCGGCCATTTTCAACCCTACAACGATAGTGTTTTCATTATTTGTGCTGAACGCTACGCGTCTTACAAAAACAAATCAAAAACCAAAAAATCATAATAAAACCTTTTCTCAATGTGGTGATAAATGCCCGAGATTTCAACGCCCCCCTGCCCCCCTCTAATCTTAGAGGGGGAGTTATATAGGGTGCAAGCCGCCCGCCTCCGCTGGTGTCAACGCGCTCATCCGCTCCTACGGTGTATTCAACTCCCCCTCTAAGATTAGAGGGGGGCAGGGGGGCGTTGATCGCTGTCGGGAATTAATCACCATATTGATACCATTATCATAATGTCTGTTTAGATTTGTTTTTATAAGACCGCTATGCGGTATGAATATAACCCAAGTTGAACTTACCAATCGTTCAGGCCGCAGGCTGTTCGCCATTCGCTGAACAGACACCTGGCGGCCCTTATTTTCTTAAAAATATGGAAAAAGGTTGGTGATATGGAAAAAGATGGCTATATTTGCAGATTGAATTATTAAAAACATCTCATACAGACAAGAAAATGACCTTCACTGAACAAGCCAACCAGATTTTCCAGCAGGCGATACGCGATTATCACCTGACTGACCATGTGGACACACCCATCCGCAACCCCTACGACCGCGATTCGATCGAATACCAGCTCTACCTGAAGTGCTGGATCGACACGGTGCAGTGGCATCTGGAAGACATCATCCGCGACCCGCACATCGACCCTGCCGACGCGCTGGGACTGAAGCGCCGCATCGACCGCTCCAACCAGGACCGCACGGACCTGGTGGAGGAGATCGACACCTACTTCCGCCGCCTCTACAGCGACGTGCGGCCGCTGCCCGACGCGCGTCTGAACACGGAGAGCCCTGCGTGGGCCGTCGACCGCCTGTCGATCCTGGCGCTGAAGATCTGGCACATGCAGGAGCAGGCCGACCGCACGGATGCGTCAGAGGATCACGTGGCCCGCTGCCGCGCTAAGCTCGAGGTGCTGCAGGAGCAGCGCGTGGACCTCTCGACGGCTATCGACCAGCTGCTGGAGGACATCCAGGAGGGTCGCAAGTACATGAAGGTCTATCGCCAGATGAAGATGTATAACGACCCGTCGACGAACCCAGTACTGTATAAGAAGGGGAAGTGAAAGGGGAAGTGAAAGGGGAGTAAAAGGGGAGTAAAAGGGGAGTAAAAGGGAAGTGAAAAGGACGTCAGTTCTGTCGCTACCATTAAGGAATGGACTGACGTCCCCTTCACTCCCCCCTCACTCCCCCTTAAATCCCCTTCACTCCCAGCAAAATAATGAATAAACAATAAAAGTCGTGAAACACGAACATATCCTCGTCATGAGGTTTTCGGCCCTGGGCGACGTCGCCATGACGGTGCCCGTGGTGTGGGCCCTGGCGCGGGAATACCCTGATGTGCGCATCACGGTGCTCTCGCGGCCCTATGCCCGGACGTTCTTCGAGGATCTGGCTCCGAACGTCAACTTCATGGCGGCCGACGTGCACCAGGAATACCACGGTGTGCGGGGGCTCAACGCCCTCTACCGCCGGCTGGTGGCGAAGCAGCCTACCCACATCGCCGACCTCCACTCGGTCTTGCGCTCGGAATATCTGCGCATGCGCTTCAACCTGGGGCGCTTCCGCGTGGAGCACATCGCCAAGCAGCGCCATGAGCGGCGGCGACTGGTCAGCCGCAACAACAAGGTGCTGGAGCCGCTGAAGACACCCTTCGAGAACTATCTCGACGTCTTCGCCCGCCTGGGATTCCCCATCCATCGGCTCGACGACTTCCGCTCCATCCTCCCCCCCGAAGGCGGCAACCTCAACATGCTGCCCCGCATCGTGGGGCCGAAGCGCTCGTGGGAGCAGTGGATTGGCATCGCGCCCTTCGCCGCCCATGAGGGCAAGGTCTACCCGACGGAGCGCATGGAGCAGGTCATCGAGGGACTGACGGAGACATATCCGAAGTGCCGCATATTCCTCTTCGGCCGCGGCCGGAGGGAGGACGAGGTGTTCCCGCGGTGGGTCAAGCGGTGGCCCGCGTGCGTCTACTGCGGATGGCATCTGGAGACGATGCACCAGGAGCTCATCCTCATGAGCCACCTCGACGTCATGCTGTCGATGGACTCGGCCAACATGCACATGGCCTCGCTGACGGGCACAACGGTCGTCAGCGTCTGGGGCGCCACGCACCCCCTGGCCGGATTCATGGGCTTCCACCAGTCACTGGACAACGCCGTCGGCCTCGACCTCAGCTGCCGGCCCTGCAGCATCTACGGGCAGCGCCCCTGCCACTACGGCGACTACCACTGCATGGCCGACATCCAGCCCCAGACAATCATCGACCGCATCAAGCATGTCATCCATGAGAAAGCTGCGCACGATTGAGATGAAGCGACTGACGGCCGACGAGTTTCGTGAGGCCCGCAAAATGCCGCTGACGGTCGTCCTCGACGATGTGCGCTCGATGCACAACGTCGGGTCGGTGCTGCGCACGGCCGACACGTTCCTCGTCGAGCAGGTCCTGCTCTGCGGCATCACCGGCACCCCACCCCACCCCGAGATCCACAAGACGGCCCTGGGCGCTGAGGACAGCGTCAGCTGGCGCCACTGCCCGTCGGCTGCGGAGGCCGTCGGCGAGCTGCGCCGCGCGGGCTACGTCATCCTGAGCATCGAGCAGGCCGAAGGGTCGACGCTGCTCCACGAGTTTCGCCCCGACCCCCAACGCCGCTATGCCGTCGTGCTGGGCAACGAGGTGAAGGGCGTCAGCCAGCAGGTCATCGACCTGAGCGACGCCTGCCTGGAGATTCCGCAGCTGGGCACGAAGCATTCGATGAACGTCTCCGTGACGGCCGGCATCGTCATCTATCAGTTTGCCCACGACCTGATCTTCACAAATGGCTGTGGATAACGTGTGGATAACTCCGCCGTGTCGTTGTGGATAACCCGAAGGACCAAAGCGAGGTGTGGATTACGCAGGATTTACGAACACGTTGCGTCCGACTTTTCCACACCCCGGAGCAAAAAAAGATATGCGACCAAGGCGCCAGCGGTCAGAACCAGGAAATTGTGGATAACCGACGGATCCGCCTCATTCTCAGCGCGAAAGAATCCACCGGTGGTGTGGATAACGGGCCGACCACGGGTGGATAACGGGATGAGCAAGAAAAACGTCGGAAAGTTATCAACTTATCAACGCCACATCATCATATACATATCTATTTATTTTAAAAAGAAAAAAAAGAATATAATTATAATGTCATGTTGAAAACTGAATGGATCAAACAGGGTTACATCGACGAACCCGTTGACTTGAAAGCTGAAATCAGGCGACTATGCCAGGAGAAGCAGGCTGTCCTCCTGGCCCACTACTACACGACGGGCGACGTCCAGGAGGCTGCCGACTTCATCGGCGACTCGCTGGCGCTGGCCCGCAAGGCAGCCGAGACGGACGCGAAGATCATCGTCATGGCCGGCGTCCACTTCATGGCCGAGACCTGTAAGCTGCTGTCGCCTGAGAAGCTGGTGCTATGCCCCGACCTCAATGCGGGCTGCTCGCTGGCCGACTCGTGCCGTGCCGACGACCTGAAGCGATTCAAGGAGGCGCACCCGGGCTACAAGGTGGTGAGCTATGTCAACACGACGGCGGCCGTGAAGGCGCTGACCGACGTGGTCGTCACGAGCGGCAACGCCCGCCGCATCATCGACACGTTCCCCAAGGACGAGAAGATCATCTTCGGACCCGACTATAACCTCGGCTCCTACATCAACGCCGTGACGGGCCGCGAGATGCTCCTCTGGCAGGGCGGATGCCATGTCCATGAGCGATTCTCCGTCGAGGCCATCCTCGAGCTGAAGCGCGAGCACCCCGAGGCCACGGTGCTGGCCCACCCCGAGTGTAAGGGTCCGGTGCTGCGGGTGGCCGACGTGGTGGGATCGACGGCCGTGCTGCTGAAGTATGCCGTCGAGCATCCTGCCGAGTCGTTCATCGTGGCCACGGAGGCCGGCATCCTGCACGAGATGGAGCGCCAGTGCCCCCAGACCGTGTTCTATCCCGTGCCGCCTGAGGTGTCGGAGGGCAGCGTCGGGTGCCACTGCAACGAGTGCCAGTATATGAAGATGAACACGCTCTTGAAGATCTACAACTGCCTGAAGTACGAGTGGCCCAGCGTCGACGTCGACCCGGCCATCGCCCGTGAGGCCGTCAAGCCCATCGAGCGGATGCTGCAGCTGAGCTGAACGCCTATGCAGTGGATGAAGAGCGGGCGGATGGCCGAGATTGTGCGGTTCGGCGTCGTTGGCGTCGTGGCGACGGCCATCCACTACGGCGTCTACTACGTGCTGCTCTCAGTGGTGAACCCCACGCTGGCCTACACCATCGGCTATGCCGTCAGTTTCTGCTGCAACTATGTCCTGTCGTCGCGCTTCACGTTCCGCGTCGGCATGTCCGTCCGTCGGGCCGCCAGCTTCGGCCTGAGCCACGTGATGAACTATCTCATCGGCGTGGGTCTGCTCAACGTGGTGCTGTGGCTGGGCGTCAGCCGCGAGGTGGCGCCGCTGCCCGTCTTCGTGATGGTCGTGCCGATTAACTACCTGTTAGTGAGATTTGCCTTAACTTATAGGAATAATAACAAGAAAGATGAAGAATAAGTGTTTTCTGAAGCAGCGCGCCGCGCTCTTCGTGATGCTCATCATGGGCGCCGCCACTGCCGGGGCCCAGCAGGTCCTGGAGCTTAACTACAAAGTGAACGTCGAGAACGAGGTCATCCGACGCTACATGAGGGAGGTGTCGTATATGCCGGGCGAGCCCAGCCGTATCAACGACTATAAGCCTTATGACGGCATCGTCGTCTACTATCCCAACCCGCTCGTCATCGACGTGCCCTATTATCGCACGGACTCGCTGCAGATCGTCTGCTGCGACGCCACGACGCACGGGGACTCCATCGTCTACGACGTCTTCACGGAGGACAACAAGGTGACGCTCTACAACCTCATCCCGCAGCGCACCTACTACTATGAGGTCAAGGACCACGGCGGACAGCTGCTGCAGAAGGGTCAGATCCTGACCAGCGGACAGGTGCGCATGATCCGCGTCGACGGCAAGGCGTTCAACGTGCGCGACCTGGGGGGTATGATCAACGTCGACGGCCTGCGCATCCGCTACGGCAAGCTCTTCCGCGGCTCGGAGCTCAACTGGGCCTACGAGGCCACGCCTGAGGGACTGGCGATGCTGCGCCAGCTGGGCGTCGACGCTGAGATCGACATGCGCAACTATCGTGAGGCCATCGACAACCAGGCGCAGTCGGGCGTCTCCGTCTTCGGCTTCACGAACAGCAATAACACGCCGGCGGGCGAGGTGCCCACCTATCTCTACACAAACGACAGCGGCATGATCCCGTCGAACATGGACACGTATCTGTGGAAGTACAAGTGGCGCCAGGAGTTTGAGTTCATCGTCAACAACCTGCGCCAGGGCCGCGGCATCTACTATCACTGCATCTACGGGCGCGACCGCACCGGCTATCTGTCGTTCCTGCTCGAGGGTCTGCTGGGCGTGCCCTACAACGAGCTCATCAAGGACTATGAGCTGAGCTTCATGTTCAGCGGCATCGACAAGAAGGAACAGATCGACGAGACCTTCGACTTCATCGACAACATGGAGGGCGCGACGCTGCGCGACCGCTTCAACAGCTACTTCCGCATCAAGCTGGGCGTCAGCCAAGAGAACATCGACTTCTTCTGTGCTGAGATGCTCGAGGAGGTGCCCGAGGAGCAGGAGAATCCCTTCACACCCACCACCGGCATCACTGCGACGCCACAGAGCGCCTCCAGCCTCAGTACGCCTTGCTATGACCTGCAGGGCCGCCGAATCAGCGATGCTCAGCCTCGCCGTGGCCTCCTTCTGCAGGCCGACGGCCAGGGTGGCTACCGCAAGGTCATCAGCAGCCGTCAGCGCTGATTCCAGACATAAAGAGACGCGCATGAAGCAACAGAAATCTTACCGGCTCTTCCTCGCCCTGCTCGGCGTGGCCATGCTCTGTCTGTACTTGCTCGACGTGCCGACGCTGAGCGACGACATCATCTATCGGTTCATGTGGCAGGAGGACGAGTCGGCCCCCGTCGAGTCGATCCGTTCGCTGGGCGACGTGTTCCGATCGCAGTGGACCCACTATATGGTGACCAACGGCCGGTGGGTGGTCCATGTCATGGCACAGGCCTTCCTCGTCTTCGTCCCCCCGGTGGTGCTCGAGGTGATCAACGCGCTGCTCTTCGTCCTGCTCATCCATCTCTCGGCCTGCTGGCTGACGGCCGACCCCTCGCGACGCCTCTTTGCGGCCGTGGCGGTCAGCTTCTTCGTGCTCGTCGTCATCCGGGGTCTGTCGACGACGATGCTGTGGAACATCGGCACGTTCAACTACCTGTGGGTGCTCACGGCCACGATGGGCCTGCTCCTCTGGATGCGCCGTCGGAAGGAACGGCCGCTGACGGTGGCGACGGTGCTGCTCGCGCCCCTGGCCTTCTTCGTCGGCTGCAGCCACGAGGGGCTCTCGCTGCCCATGAGCATAGGCTTCGCTGCCTATCTCTTTATCAACAGGAAGCAGCCGACGGCCCGACGCCTCGCGATTCCCATGCTGTGGTATATGGTGGGCACCCTCTGCGTGCTCGCCTCGCCAGGCATCTGGAACCGTTCGACGGAGGGCATCACCATGCTGAACCGCTTCCTCAGCGGAGCCATCAACTTGGTGTTCAATATGCGCGTTTTCTGGCTCCTCCTGCTCACTTTGGCCGTCTGCTGGCGAAGGGATAAGGCGGCGACGAGAAAAGCTGTCAGCGAGCGTTTACCGGCCTTTGTGACGCTGTTGGCGGCCGTGGGCATCGTCGTGCTGTGCGGCACTAACCTTGAGCGCGTCTGCTTCTTCGTGGAGTTCATCTCGACGCTGCTGCTCATTGAGGTGCTGACGATGCGCGTGGGCAACGTCTGGCAGCGGCGCCTTGCGGCCCTGGCCTCGGTCGTGATGCTGATCATGCTCGTGCCGGCCTGTTTGGTCAGGCAGGAGAACCACGACTGCTGGCGCCGGGCTGAGGCACAGATGAAGGCGCCGGGCCGCGAGCTGATAGCCGTCAGCTGTCCTGTGCGTGGTGAGAACAAGGTGATGGATTATTTCCGCGATCGCTACGTCAATCCCTGCATCACGTTCGGATACTACAGTTCCTATATGGCCTTCGATTCTACCGACGTCAACATGCGCTGTGCCGCCCGCCTCTACGGCAAGGAGAAGCTCGTCTTCCTGCCCGACGACGTCGTCAGCCGCATCTGTCACGACCCGACGGCCTACACAGAGCCGGAGCTCTGCGCTGACCAGTCGCTCTACGTCTGGCAGTTGCCGGACTCGACGACGACGGTCAGTAAGGTGACCTTCGTGCTCGACGATGAGGACCTGAGCCGACTGATGCCCCATCAGCGGCTGCTGGCCTACAAGGAGCCGACCTACGAGGTCGACGACTATCGCTATGAGGTCGTGGAGGTCAGCGGACGGCCCTACCTCGTGTTCACCCGCCCGATGACCAACGTCATGCGGCGCTTGAACCACATAGAATACGAGTGAGCCACTGCTTGACACACGTTTTTTTATATACAACGAATTAAAACTAATTTCACGAATTAAAACAAATTTCACGAATTAAACGAATTAAAAACGAATTTCACGAATTAAAAACGAATTTCACGAATTAAAAACGAATTTCACGAATTAAAAACGAATTTCACGAATTTACTGCTCACAGGTAATCACTGTTGATAGCGGACAATTTGTGAAATTCGTTTTTTAATTTGTGAAATAGGATAATAATTCGTTTAATTCGTGAAATTCGTTTTAATTCGTTGTTTTAAATAAAGGTTGATTAGGCGGAAAGATTACGGCAAGCTGTTTTTAGCAACTGTATGGTCCTGTCGTAGAGCCAGCCCAGCAGGATCGAGGCATAGACGACGGCCACGGCAATGGCCGTGACGACGGCCAGCTTCAGCAGCACGTTCATCTGCGGCCCCTGCAGGAAGGGCGTCGAGATGAAGCGGATGAAGAAGTAGTGGAAGATGTAGATGTGGAGCGTGTGGCGGCCGACGAAGAGGAGCTGTCGGCTGACCACTGTCTGGTTGTCGCGTAGCTGATAGAACAGGGCGAAGAGGGCTGCGATGGCCAGCAGGGCGATGAGGCCCTCGACGACGACGGACGTCAGTCCTTCCAGCGTCTGCAGCCTGTCGTAGCAGGCCGTGAGCGTCAGCACGTAGGCGGCGGCTAGGAGGAGTCCCTTGGCGAGGCTGTGGCTATCGGTGAGCAGTCGGTGCAGCTCGTATTTCCTCACGAGAAATCCGATGATGAAGAATGGCCAGAAGATGTAGCAGCTGTATATAGTGAACACCGACAGGATCGGCTCGGGCAGATGCACCAGCACCTTGAACGCCATCCAGACGGCCATGGCCAGCAGGACGTCGGCCAGGAACGTGTAACCTTTTTTATTTATCAGCAGATTTGACGTTACCCGGAATACAGGCATGACGAGGTAGAAGATGGCGAGGGCCAGGAGATACCAGTAGCCGTTGTGGCCGCCTTCGAGGAAGAATCCGCTGACCTTGCCGATGAGCAGGGCGTTGGCCAGGCCGACGACGAGCATGGGTCGGAGGAAGCTCCACGACTTGCGCATTGACTTGCGCATCGAGGGCGCCTCATAGACGACGAAGCCAGAGAGAAACCAGAACAGTGGCACGTGGAAGGTGCAGATGACGTTGAAGATGAGCTCGTCGTCGAAGCCCGTCTCATTATAGGTGCAGAAATAGAAGACGTGGCCCATGACGACGAGCAGCATGGCCAGCGCCTTGAGCATGTCGACGTGGGTCATGCGTCGGCCGTCAGGGGCGGATGTAGATTTTCTTTGTTGTTCCATCGGTGTAGAGTATGATGACGAAGCCCGTGGCTGAGCCGAGCGACGGCAGCCGCTGGCCCTTCATGTTGTAGTAGGCCTTGACCTGCGGGTCGACGGTCGGCGGCTCGGGCTGGGGCTCCTCAGCGACGTAGCCAAGCTCCGTGTCCATCCAGTGGAGGCGTTCCGTGATCCACGTCCTGAGGTATTCGATTTCCTTTTCCCACGTGTTGACCATCTTATGGTAAGGCACGGGCCAGATGGCGCGGCCCCAGATGGGCCACGTCTGATAGTTGCGCTCGCGGGCGCCGTCGGCGTCGAGGAGGCTGACGAGCGAGTCGATGGTCTGGGTGATGTGGCGCTCGCTGTAGGTGGTGCGGCGATAGAGGGCCCAGCGCTGGCGCAGCTCGCTGACGTAGGTGGAGTCCTCCATCAGCCGGGCCCACCAGAAGGGAATCTTGTAGTAGGCCGTCAGGTCCGACTCCCACGTGTTCTGATAGTGCCACCCGTCGGTGCGCCACGCGCCGATATAGTTGGCATTGCCCAGGGCGATGTTGAAGTCCCAGATGGTGGTCTTGAACCGCGGGTCCTGGCTGTCGCGCCGCTTGTAGATGTGGAAGCTCTGTCGGTAGGCGTCGATGTTGGCTGCAAACTCCTGCGTCAGCATCTGGTCGATGAAGGAGGTGACGTCGAGATACTGCCGGTAGCCCGTGTCGGGGTCGGCGAAGTCGTCGCTCTTCAGGGTGCTCTCCATGCGGTAGACGGCCTGCTGGATGTACTGTCGCTGCTGGGCGGTCGACTCGTTGTAGTCGGGGTGCTCATACTGGAAGTAGATGCGATAGTAGCGGCGGTAGGCATTGCCGTCAGCGTCGACGGCGGGAAAGCGCGAGGCGAACGTCGGCTCGTCGTTGCGGTCCACCTGCAGGTGGTAACCGCCCGTCAGTGCGTCGCCCTCCGAGCCCGGGTCGTCGAGGTTGAGGCGGTTCTTGCCCTTGCGGGGCGTCTCGGCCATGACGTAGACGCCGTAGTAGGTGCCGTCGATGACGACCTCGCAGTGGCGCACGCGGGGCGTATATTCGAAGAATGGTCGGGCCAGCTGGAACATGAGTGCGTCGCGGATCATGCTGCGGTCGTTGAACGGCGCCAGCAGCGCCCAGTCGTGGTCGCTGGGCATGCCCAGCAGCGTCGTCTTGCGCTTCGGTCCGTCGACGTCGCTGGTCTCGATGGTCTTCAGGCTGAGGGGTTTCTTGGCTGAGAGGGAGAACGACGAGTTGCCGCGATAGCGCAGGGCGATCCATCCGTCGTAGTCGGTGCGCTGGTCGGGGTTGGCGATGGTGTCGCCGTAGTTCATGCCGTCAGGATTGTCGATGACCTTCATCCGGACGGCCACGCGGTAGGTCTTGTGGATGACGGTCGGCTCCGTGCGGCCGCAGCGGGTGTCGATGAAGACGATGGGCAGGTTGGTGCGGCCGACGACGGTCTGGTCGTGCGTCGGCCGGTAGTTGTCAGCATCGTAGGCGTCGGTCTGGCCAACGGCCGTTGCTGCTGTCAGGATGAGCAGCAGGAGCGTGAGCAGACGACGACAGGGATGCAACATTTTTTTATTGATTGTGTTTATAAAAAAATCACATTCTATCGTTTCCTGACCACCACTTTCCGCCCACGGCCGTCGATGTAGAGGCCGGGCTTCAACTGAGAGTTGAGAGTTGAGAACTGAGAGGTGTCGCTGACGCGGCGGCCCTGCAGGTCGTAGAGGCCGGGCCGGGCGGAGGGGTCGGCGGTGGTGGCGGCGATGCCTTCTGAGTCGCGGCCGAAGAAGGCGTCGTTGAAGTAGAGGGGGAAGGTGTGGCGGTCGATCTCGTCCATGTGGCGCTCGATCCACTGGCAGATGTAGGCATACTCGGTGTTGAAGTCGATCGTCTCGCCCTTGACGTCGCTGTCGCCGCTCCACAGGCCTGCCTCGCGCTGTGCGGCGCCGCTGGCGGTGATGAGCTCGTAGTAGTCGGTGAAGCGCCGGATGAGCGAGTCGGTGTGGAGCAGTCCGCCGGGCTGTCGCATCTCGCGGTAGCGGCTGTTGAGCCGGTCGTTGTAGCCCTTGTAGTTGGTCTTGAGGAGCCAGTAGAAGATGAAGACGTCGACGTCGTTCATGCTCTCCGGCACGATGGGGTTCACCTCGGGGTCCTCCTCGCCCGTGAGGACGGTGCCCCAGCGCTGTCCGAAGGAGGCGTCGAGGTCCCATGGTGCGGGCGTCAGTCGGCGGTCGATGTTCTTGTCGTAGACGGCCCAGTACATGTTCTTGCCGCTGTTGTCGTAGGCATTGGTGATGCTGGCGAAGAGGCTGTAGTAGAAGATGGGCTCCAGGTCGTAATATTCTTCGACGCATTGTGCGAAGTCCTCGTCGGTGCTGGTTCGGGCGACGTTGATGGCCTCGACGAGCGGTGCCCAGTCGGTGGTGTCGCTGTCCTGTAGGTCGGGGTATTTGACCTCGAATCCTCGGAGCCGCCCGAGGGTGTTGTCGTAGGCGGTGATGGAGTCGAACATCTGCGTGGCGTCCCAGTTGATGCCCTTGTAGAGGCATCCGCGTATCTGGCCCGTCTCGGGGTTGACCTTGCGGATCTTCAGTTGCTTGCGGTCCATGTTCTCCGAGAGGTTGTAGAAGCCGCGGTATTCGTCGTCGAGAAAGACCTCGACGACGCGGCCGCTGACGCCCGAGCGGGCCTCTGGCTCGCGGTCGGCCCAGTAGGGCTTGGGGGCCATGTCGTTCCACAGGTCCATGGCGATGCGGTTGCGCAGTCGGAAGACGTCGGCCTGTCCGGCGTCGAGGATCCAGCTGTCGTCATGGCGCATGCCGAGCAGGGTGGTGTCCTGGGCGAGCTTCAGCTTGTAGTTGCGCTTGTGCTTGCCGGGGGCGTTGGTGGTGCCTCCGCGCCATCTGACGCGCGTCGTGAGCCTTGTGGTGGCCGTTGCCGAGGGGTCGGTGAAGTCGAGATGGGAGTCGATGTAGTCGTAGCCTATCTCGCCGTGCAGCCTGACGAGGGGGAGGAAGGTGAACTGCAGGTTGCGCACGAAGGTCTGGCCGAGCGTGTCGGTCATGACGACGGGATAGATGACTCCGCCGAGGATCTTGCGGAAGTAGCAGCTGTCGTGGACGTCCTGGTAGGCGATGCTGACGCTCGCCCAGAGCGAGTCGGACGTGCTGACGGCGAGCACGGGCGACGTGCCGAAGAGCGTGCGGGGGACGCAGGCCAGCAGCGTGTTGGTGCGCGCGTCGTAGTGGACGTGGCGACCGTCGATGATGAGCTGGGCGCGCCCAGGCGTGGGGGTCGCCAGGAGCAGTAGGATGAGGGCGAGGAGCTGCTGCATGGCTACGAATTTTTTTGACACTGCCCTACCCCACCCTGCGAGAAGCGGTGCTTTTCGGGCAGAGAAGTGCCGCTTTTCGAGGTGAAAAGCACCGCTTCTTTGATGGAGAAGGGCCGTTTCTTTGTTCTGCATATATTATTTATCTGAAAATCAATCGGTTAGATGAATGGTCTGGAAAACTGCGAATTTTCCTTACAAATGGGCGCTCTCGGGCCGCTCGTTGACGGCCAGCTCGTTGACGATGTAGACGGGCCGCTGCTTCGATTCGTGGAAGATGCGGCTGAGGTATTCGCCGATGATGCCGATGGAGAGCAGCTGGAGGCCGCCGAGCAGGAGGATGACGCAGATGAGGGTGGGATAGCCCGGGACGGGCTCGCCGACGATGATGGTCTTCATGAGCACGACGATCATGTAGACGAAGGCCAGGAGGGAGATGACGGTGCCCATGACGGTGGCCATGCGGAGGGGGGCGGTGGAGTAGCTGGTGATGCCCTCGACGGCGAGGTTGAAGAGCTTCCAGGTGTTGAACGAGGAGTGGCCCTCGCGGCGGTCGTCGGTGGTGAAGGGCACGAAGGTCTTACGGAATCCGATCCAGCAGTAGAGGCCCTTGGTGTAGCGCTGCGTCTCGCGCAGCTGGCGCAGGGCGTCGATGCAGCGGCGGTCGAGCAGTCGGAAGTCGCCCACGTTGGTGAGCACCTCGGTGTCGGCCATGCGCTGCAGGATGCGGTAGTAGAGGCGCGTCAGGTGCTTGCGCATGAAGCTCTCGCGGCCGCGCGTCTGTCGCTGGGCGTAGACGTCCTGATAGCCCTGCTCCCAGAGCTCGAGCATCTGGCCGATGACCATGGGCGGATGCTGCAGGTCGGCGTCGATGATGGCGGCGCAGTCGCCCGTGGCGTAGTCGAAGCCGGCGAGCATGGCGCGCTCCTTGCCGAAGTTGCGCGAGAGGTCGACGTAGCAGATGCGTGGGTCGTGCTCGCGGAGGCGGCGGATCTCGCTGAGGGTCTGGTCGGTGCTGCCGTCGTTGATCATGACGACTTCCCAAGCGTATTGCGGGTGGCTCTCGAAGAGCCGTGTGAGGGCCTCGTAGAGGGGTCGGATGTTGCTCTGCTCGTTGTAGCAGGGTATGATGACGGATACTTTCTTCATGCGCTCAGTGGTGTGGTTTTAGGGGCTGCGATGGCATAGAGGGCGTATGGCAAGGACAGCGTGAGGTAGGATATGTCGAAGTCGGCATCGTCGAAGGGATGAGTGCCGGCGTGGTTGACGAGGTGGTTGTAGGTGATGGCGACGAGGAAGAAAAGGAACATGAAGGCGGCGGTGCTGTTCATATATCGCCAGAGATTCTTGTTGTAGCGCAGGATGAGCAGCAGGGCGACGGCGGCCATCGCGAGCAGCGTCCAGGGGTTGCCGGTGGACGACTGGGTGAGCAGGGGGTTGCGGCCGAGGAAGGGCCACGTCGTGGTGTCCCAGAGGATGAAGGGCATGAAGAAGGCGGCGACGACGGCCACGACGATCAGGGGCGACAGGCAAAGGCTCAGTCGGCTGCTGCGCAGATAGGAGGCGGCGAGATAGAGGCCGAGGGGGATGATGGCCGAGAGGCGGGTGGCGGCGGCCAGTCCGACGATGAGGGCGGCCAGGGGCCAGTGGGTGGTGAAGCTGATGCGGCGGCGCTCCATGAAGAGGACGACGCAGAAGATGAGGAGGGCGTTGCTCAGGCCGTCGCTGCGCACGGCCACCTCCCACCAGTAGGCGGGCGAGAGCAGCAGCAGCAGGAGGGCCTGGGCGGTGAGGCGCCAGGAGCGCCGGAACCACTGCAGGGTGACGACGAGGAGCAGGAGGAAGAAGATGAGCCCGAGGCCGACGTCGCCCATGAGCCAGAAGGGCAGGTTGAGATAGTGCCAGAGGGGGAAGGGCGACGGGTAGTTGGTCTCGCAGACGTGGGTGTGGACGCCGTAGGGATAGACGCCGTCGAAGAGGGCGTCGAGCCAGTAGGTCGTGGCCGACCAGCGGTCGACGTTGACGCTCAGGGGGTCGACGACGATGAGCAGCGCCGCGATGAGTGCCACGGCCGCGACGGTCATCGCCGTCACGGCCCAGCGGGCGCGCCGTTCGCTGCTGACGATGCGGCGGAAGGCCCAGACGACGGCTGCTGCTGCGACGAGCCAGAGGACGAGGAAGAGGAGGGGGCTGTAGGGGGTGCGGGCCGTGTATTTTAATATAAAAGCAGAATTGACCAATAGGAAAACCACCCAGGCTGTCTTATCGGCCATTCTGCTTGTAAGGGTATGCGCGCACGACTTCATTTAGTTGATGATAGCGATTTTGCAGACGGTGCCCTTCTTGCCGTCGCTCGTGGCGGCGGCCACCATGTAGATGCCGCTGGCCACGCGCTTGCCGGAGCGGTCGCGGCCGTTCCAGGTGAACGTGCCGCCGTTGGAGCGGCCCTGGGCGACGAGCTGTCCGCTGGTGGAGAGGATCTTCACGTCGGCGTCGAAGCTGAGGCCGACGACGGTGATGAGGCCGTCGTAGCCGCGGACGACGGGATTGGGATAGGCCCAGACGTTGTCCTTTTCCATCGACTCGACGGCGTTGGTGGCGTCGCTCATGTAGGAGCAGAGGCCGTTCTCGGTGCCGATGAATACCTCGCCCGTCTCGTTGTCGATGGCGATGGACTCGATGCGGTCGGAGAGCAGCGGGCTGTTCGACGTGGTGAAGTGGGCCACCTGGGTCATGTTGTCGGCACTGATGACGTAGACGCCGTTGGTCGTCGTGGCCACCCACTTGCGGTTGCCGCCGTCGATGACCATGCTCCTGATGTTGACGCCCGAGAGGAGGTAGTCGGCATAGTTGGTGCCGTCGTTGCGGGGCACCTTGACCTGGGTCAGATAGGCGTCGTTGTCGTTAACGCTGGCGGCCTCGAGCATGAAGGGGCCGTCCATCGTGCTGAGCCAAATGTTGCCGTCGAGGTCCTCGGTGATGTCGTGGGGGTTGTAGCTGGAGTAGTTGATGCCGTCCTGATTGCGGAAGGCGCGGTGGTTGATGATGATCTGGTCGGTCGAGGGGTCATAGCTGAAGAAGGCGGGCGTCTCCCAGTGGGCATTGATGAACCAGAGGAGTCCGCGGCTGTCCTCGGTGATGCGCGACAGGCCGAAGAGACTGCTTTGGGTGTTCATCAGCTCCTGGTGGGACAGGCTCTTCCACTCGCCGTCCTTGGTCAGCTCGACGAGCGAGTTGTCGGGTGTGCCGGTCTGCAGCATCCAGAGGTTGCCCTCCTTGTCGAAGCACATGCCGGCGATGATGACGTAGCGGTTGCTCGACGTGGCCGACTGGAGGAGGCTGTTGTCCTTGTTCCAGTAGTTCTTCAGCTCCTCGCCGTAGTATTCGTAGAGTCCGGTGCGGCCGCCGGCGAAGACGTGGTTCTCGTCGAGGGGGTCGACGTCGACCGTCAGCATGTCGATGAACTGCCAGTTGGAGGCCTCCGTGCCCGCATATTTGCCCTTAATGTCGTCCTGGAGGAAGATCCAGTCGTCGTTGTCCGTGTCGAGGACCTGGACGGTGGCCGGGCGGTTGAGCTCGGAGCCGGCCGCATAGCCTCCGCCGACGGTGTAGAGCTTCTTGTTCTTCAGGCGCATGAAGGCGAAGTTGTTGTACTTCGGGCCGCCGGGGCTGAGCGTGCGCACCAGCTCGATGTTGTCGTTCCAGTCGGTGAGGTCCTCGCTGAACATACCTGCGGGGACGTTGTCCAGCAGTTTCCAGTTGTGGGGGTCGATGAGGTTGTCATTCAGTGCGCCAGAAATAGCGGTGTTGACGGTGTGGGTCTTGTTCCAGTTGTTGACGAACTCCATGAGATCGCCATCGTATTGCCAGGGAATGACGGGGGTGCCGTTATTCTCCGTCCAAGTGTCGACAATCTTGGCATAGAGGCTGTCGCCCTTCACTTCCACGTTGTTGATGTTTTGGTTGAGGATGTACGACTCGCTGATCTCGGCCCGCTGCATGTTGACCTTGACGATGCCGAAGGCCGTCGCCAGGTAGGCATACTGCTGATGGATGAAGACGTTGTTGACCGTCTTGTCCTGCATCATCACCTTCGAGTAGAGGGCGCTGATGTTGATGACGTTGTCGTTGGCGTCGATGAGGTCGATGTTGCCGTTCTCATAGACGACGATGAGGCGTGCGACGGTCGGGTTCCACGCGATGGCGTTCACCTTGCTGTCGTTCAGCTGGCGCACCTTGTCGAAGGTGGTGATGCTGTGGTCGGTGAGGTTGTAGTAGTAGAGGCTGTTGGAGGCCCGCACGTAGAGCTTCCCTCCGCCCTTGGCTATCTGCTGGGGCTCGTTGTAGGAGATGTAAGCCTTCCACGTGCCTACTTGCGCGATGGCCGTCAGGGTGGTGAGGGCCATGAGTGAGAGTAGTGTTGCTAATCGTTTCATCATCTTTTAGTGGTGTTGTTAAGTAAGAATTCAGCCAGTTTCTGTGTGGCGCGGGCCCGGTGGCTGATTTGGTTTTTAATGTCGTTGCCAAGCTCGGCGAAGGTGCGGTCGTAGCCCGAGGGGCGGAATATGGGGTCGTAGCCGAAACCGGCGGCGCCGCTGCGCTCACGCGTGATCTCGCCCTCGACGATGCCTTCGAAGAGGTGCTCCTCCTTCACGCTCGTGCAGCCGCATGGGCATACGTCGTGCTTTATTAATAACGCAATGATGGTGCGAAATCGTGCCTTGCGATTGTTATTTTCTGCTAATTCGCTCAGCAGCTGCGTCATGTTGGCCTCGGAATCGTGGGGCTGCGGCGCCTCCTGTCCGCCGTTCTGCGGCGCCTCCTGTCCGGTGTTCTGCGGCATTGCCTGTCCGGTGTTCTGCGGCATTGCCGCAGAAAACATGACGTTGGCGTAGCGGGCTGAGAAGACGCCGGGCCGTCCGCCGAGGGCGTCGACCTCGAGGCCGGTGTCGTCGGCGAAGCAGCTGACGTGGTAGTGGTCGTAGACGTAGCGGGCCTTCTGGAGGGCGTTCTCCTCGAGGGTCATGCCCGTCTCGGGGATGTCCTCATGGCATCCGATGTCGCTGAGCGAGAGCACCTCGAACTGCGGTCCCAGTATCTGGCGTATCTCGTCGAGCTTATGCTCATTGTTAGTTGCAAAGACAATCTTCATCATATTATTGCGGAAGCAAATTTTTCACTTTTCACTCTTCACTTTTCCCTTATCCGGCGGTAGCAAATTTTTCACTTTTCGTTTTTCGTTTTTACCTTAATCTGGTCGAATCCCTCGCCGAAGACGCCGATGACGGCGCTCTGCGAGACGAAGGCCTGCGGGTCGATCGACTTGATGAGTCGGAAGATGACGGTGCTCTCGCTCTTCTTGGCCAGGATGCAGAGCACCTTGCGCTCCTGTCCCGTGTACCAGCCGTGGCCGTCGAGGATGGTGACGCCGTGGTTGAGCTTCATGCCGATGGCGTTGGCTATCTCCTGCCACTTGCTGGAGAAGATCATGAACTGCACCGACTGGCGCTGGCGGTTCATCAGGAAGTCGAGCATGAAGTTCTCGATGACCATCGTGCAGAGTCCGAAGACGACCATGTGGGCGCGCTGGAGCATGTCGCCGAACTGCGGTATGAGCAGACAGGAGCCGATGATGACGAGGTCGAGCATGGTCAGGACGGTGCCGAGCGAGACGTCGTGATACTTGTTGACCGAGGCGGCGATGATGTCGGTGCCGCCCGTCGAGCCGTTGTTGAGGAAGACGATGCCGAGCGAGGAGCCCGTCATGGTGCAGCCGAGGATGAGCGAC
Organism: Prevotella sp.; assembly: GCA_017470345.1. Classification (GTDB taxonomy): domain Bacteria; phylum Bacteroidota; class Bacteroidia; order Bacteroidales; family Bacteroidaceae; genus Prevotella. The sequence continues at coordinate 21,863 of JAFUEP010000002.1, read as the reverse complement.
ATGAAGTTCTGTCCCTCGCCCAGGATCTTGATGAAGTGTCCGCTCTCGTCGACGGGCATGAGCTGCTGGAAGAGTCCGAGCAGGAAGGAGAGCATGGTGAAGGCATAGATGGTCTTCGACAGGAATTTCCATCCGAGGATGCGCAGTGCGACGATGCCCAGGACGACGTTGATGCCGAAGTAGGTGTACTCCAGCGGGAAGGCCGTGGCGTAGAAGACGATGGCCGAGATGCCGGCCACGCCGCCCGTCACGATCTCATAGGGCATGAGGAAGACGGTGAATCCGAAGGCGTAGAGGATCAGTCCCATGGTGATGAAGACGTAGTCCTGCACTTCCTTCATGATAAGTTTGTGATTTAAGGTCATAGATTCTTAGGATAGGTTTTTAAAGATGAGAGATGAGAGATGAAAAATGAAAAATATGATTACCTGACTTATGCCGTCCGTCCGCGAATCAGGTCTAATCATATCTTTCATTTTTCATCTTTCACCTTTCATCTTTTCTCACTTGTATACGATATTGACCATGCGCTTGGGCACGATGATGACTTTCACGATCTGCTTGCCGTCGGTGTAGCGGGCAGTGCGCTCGTCGGCGCGGACGGCCTGCTCGATGGCGGCGTTGTCGGCATCGGCGGCAAACTGCATCTCGAAGCGGGCCTTGCCGTTGAAGGCCACGCCCATCTTCACCTGGCTCTCGACGAGGTACGCCTCGTTCCACTCGGGCCACTGGGCGTCGCAGACGGAGCCCTCACCGCCGAGCATCTCCCATAGCTCCTCGGCGATGTGGGGGGCGAAGGGCGCGATGAGGACGACGAGGGTGCGCAGCACGTCGCGGTTCTTCGTCTTGAGGGCGCTGAGCTCGTTGGTGGCGATCATGAAGGCCGAGATGGCGGTGTTGTATGAGAAGGCCTCGATGTCCTGCGTCACCTTCTTGATGAGCTTGTGCAGGGACTTGAGCTCGGCGGGGGAAGCCCCCCCTACGGCCCCCGAGGGGGCTTCTATAGTTGCTTTTTCTATAGTGTCCCCCTCGGGGGACGAAAGGGGGGCCACCAGGTTCCAGAACTTGCGGAGGAAGCGGTGGCAGCCGTCGATGCCGGCGACGTCCCACGGCTTCGACTGCTCGACGGGTCCGAGGAACATCTCGTAGAGTCGGAGCGTGTCGGCGCCGTAGCGCTCGCAGATGTCGTCGGGGTTGACGACGTTATACTTCGACTTCGACATCTTCTCGATGGCCTGCATGACGATGTACTTGCCCTCGGCGTTCATCGTGAACTCGGCGTCCTTGAAGTCGGGCATCCACTGGCGTATCTTCTCCACGTCGAGCTCCTTGCCGTCGACGGTGCTGATGTCGGTGTAGATGGGGTCGGCCTCCTGGCCCTCGTAGTAGTAGCGCTGCTTCTTGGCCTCGTTGTCGAAGGTGGTCTCGAGCAGGTCGTAGGAGACGTAGCGGTTGGTGCCCTTGAGCCGGAAGACGAAGCTCGACCATCCCTGTATCATGCCCTGGTTGACGAGCTTGCGGAAGGGCTCGTCCTCGCAGGTGTAGCCTGAGTCGTAGAGGAACTTGTTCCAGAAGCGCGAGTAGATGAGGTGGCCTGTGGCGTGCTCGGAGCCTCCGACGTAGAGGTCGACGGAGCGCCAGTACTCGTTGGCGTCGCGGCCTACGAGTGCGCGGTCGTTGTGGGGGTCCATGTAGCGCAGGTAGTAGGCTGACGACCCGGCGAATCCGGGCATCGTGTTGAGCTCGAGGGGGAAGACGGACTTATTGTCGATTGCGGAACAATCGACCACAGTGTCGGTCTTCGTGTCCCATGCCCAACGCTTGGCGCGGCCCAGCGGGGGCTCGCCCGTCTCGGTCGGCTTATACTCGTCGACCTCGGGGAGCTCCAGCGGCAGGCACTCCTTGGGGATCATGTAGGGCATGTCGTCCTTATAGTAGACGGGGAAGGGCTCGCCCCAGTAGCGCTGGCGCGAGAAGATGGCGTCGCGCAGGCGATAGTTCACCTTGACGCGTCCGAGGCCCTTCTCGGTGACGTATTTCTTCGTGGCGGCGATGGCCTCCTTGACGGTGAGGCCGTTGAGGGAGAAGCCGTCGCTAATGGCGGCAGTGCCGCCATTCACCGGACCGGCGGCAGGCGAGTTGCACATGATGCCCTCCTTGGCGTCCTGGCTCTGCTCGGAGACGTCGGCGCCCTCGATGACGGGGACGATGGGGAGTCCGAAGTGGCGGGCGAATGCATAGTCGCGCGAGTCGTGGGCCGGGACGGCCATGATGGCGCCGGTGCCGTAGCCTGCGAGGACGTACTCGGCGATCCAGATGGGGATCTTCTCGCCCGTGAAGGGGTTGATGGCGTAGGAGCCTGAGAAGACGCCGGTGACGGAGTGGTCGGTCTGGCGCTCGCGCTCGGTGCGCTTCTTGACGTAGGCGAGGTATTCGTCGACGGCCTGGCGCTGCTCGGGCGTGGTGAGCTGGTCGACGAGCTCCGACTCAGGGGCGAGCACCATGAAGGTGACGCCGAAGATGGTGTCGGCGCGGGTGGTGAAGATGGTGAAGCTGTCGCAGGACTTCCCGTTGTTGTTAACGGCGGCACTGCCGCCGTTCACCGGACGGGAGGCGGCAGCATTGGCGGCGGGGGCGTTGTCATTGGGGGCTACCTTGAAGACCATCTCGGTGCCTTCGGAGCGGCCGATCCAGTTGCGCTGGGCCTCCTTGAGGGAGTCGCTCCAGTCGATCTCGTCGAGGCCGTCGAGCAGGCGCTGGGCGTAGGCCGAGACGCGCAGACACCACTGCCGCATCTTCTTCTGCTCGACGGGATAGCCGCCGCGCTCGGAGACGCCGTTGACCACCTCGTCGTTGGCCAGCACCGTGCCCAGCGCGGGGCACCAGTTGACCATCGTCTCGGCCAGGTAGGCGATGCGATAGTTCATCAGCACCTCCTGCTTCTTCTTCTCCGAGAACGACGCCCAGTCGCTGGCCGTGAAGTGGAGCTCCTCGGTGCCCAGAGCGCCGCAGTTCTCCGTGCCCATGAGCTCGAAGTGCTCGATGAGCTTGATCGTCGGCTGAGCCTTCTGCGAGGAGAGCGAGTAGTAGCTCTTAAACATGCGCTGGAAGGCCCACTGCGTCCAGTGGTAATACTGCGGGTCGCAGGTTCTGACCTCGCGGCTCCAGTCGAACGAGAAGCCTATCTTGTCGAGCTGCTCGCGATAGCGCTGGATGTTCTTCTCGGTGGTGATGGCGGGGTGCTGACCCGTCTGGATGGCATACTGCTCTGCGGGCAGTCCGTAGGCGTCGTAGCCCATGGGGTTCAGCACGTTATATCCGCGCAGCCGCTTATAGCGGGCATAGATGTCGGAGGCGATGTAGCCCAGTGGATGGCCCACGTGGAGTCCGGCGCCTGAGGGATAGGGGAACATGTTGAGCACGTAGAATTTCTTCTTCCGCTCGTCCTCCACCACGCGATAGATGCCCGTGTCGACCCATCGCTTCTGCCACTTGCGTTCAATCTCTCTGAAGTTGTATTCCATATCGTTTTTTGTTATTTAATTCTGTTTCAACCTGCAAAGATAATGAAAAATGCGGAAATCGCAAAAAATTAGCGGAAAAAGATGTGTAGGTTTAAATTCTTTTGAGTAACTTTGCACCCAAATTCATATCATATTAACTTCAAACCATTTTAACAAAACATTTTCAGACTATGAAGAAATCTTTACGCTTCTCGCTGCTCAGCATGCTGATGCTTGTGTGCAGTTCGGCCTTTGCCGAGAATGTCATCTGGTCGGAAGACTGGAGTGCTTATGAAAAGAACGATGTGCCTTCTGCAAAGAATACGGCTTATTCTGAGGTAGGCAGCGGAACAAAAGTTTATGCCGAGAATCTGGCCGGTGGCACAGCCCCTGAGCTGCTGATAGGCAAGAACAACGGCTCGTTCACCGCCGTGGTCGACCTGAAGGGCAACAGCGGCGAGATGACGCTCACGTGGTTGGCCAACTACGACCGCCTGACGGTGACCGCCGAAGGTGCCGTCCTGGGCGAGAAGACCAAGACCGGCAACAGCTACACCATTCCTGTGACCGTCAATGCCGGTTCGACAAAAGTCATTTTCACCTTTACCAACTCCAACCCGTCGAATGTACGCTTCGACGATGTGAAGCTCTATCAGGGCGAAGCTAAGAAGAATGCCGGACTGAGCTGGGGTACAGCAAGCCGCGAGGTGACCATCGGTTCTGACAGCAACGTCTTCCCTGAGCTGAGCAACGAAAACGGCCTCACCGTCGTCTACAGCAGCAGCGACAAGACAGTGGCCACCATCGACGCTGAGGGCGTCATTGAGCTGCTGGCCGCCGGCGAGACCGTCATCAGCGCTGCCTTCGAAGGCAACGACGAGTATGAGGCTCAGACCGTGAGCTACACGCTGCGTGTGAAGGATGGCACCACTCCGAGTGTCGAGATCCCTGAGCTGACCACCTGCGCCGTAGTGCTGACTGAGGGCGTCGACGGCGAGCTCTACCACGTGAAGGGCACCTGCAAGGAGATCCAGAACACCACCTACGGCAACTGGATCCTGGAGGACGAAACGGGCGAGATCCTCATCTACGGCACCCTCGACGCTGAGGGCAACACCAAGAACTTCACCAGCCTCGGCATCGAGGTGGGCGACGTCGTCGAGGTCTGCGGTCCCAGAAAGACCTTCAAGACCACGATCGAGCTCGTCGACGTGACCGTGCTCAGCATCACCAAGAAGGACGTCGGGACCGGCATCAGCGAGGTCGCTGCCGACAAGGCCCCGGCCGAGGTCTACAACCTCCGCGGCCAAAGGCTACGGGTAGGCGAGCAAAGCTCGGGAATGCGCGTGGCCCAGCCCCAGCGCGGTCTCTACATCATCGGTGGCAAGAAGGTCATCATGAAGTAAGCAGACAACAATAATTTGTAAACATTATTCCGAAAGGCTTGCGCTCGGAGCGCAAGCCTTTGTTTTTCAACGGCTTATAACAACCGCGAAAGAGAAGCGGTGCTTTTCGATCAGAGAAGCGGTGCTTTTCGACTCAAAAAGGACCGCTTCTCGCATGGAAAAGCGCCGCTTCTCCGCCGTCGCGCCGCCGTTTGTAAAGGAAACTGACAATCAGATTGCGGCAAAACTGACCCTGCCCCACCACTCTCTTCTTAGGGTGAGAGTCAACGTCCCCCTTAGAGGGGGAGTCAACGCCCCCCTGCCCTCCTAATCTAATTTTGAGGGTGAGGGTCAACGCCCCCCTGCCCCCCTCTAATCTTAGAGGGGGAGTTGGATACCACCGTAGGAGCAGATGGGGCTGTGACACCAGCGGATGCGAGTGGCATGCACGCTATCTAACTCCCCCTCTAAGATTAGAGGGGGGCAGGGGGGCGTTGACTCCCCCTCTAAGGGGGGCGTTGACTCTCACCCTCAAAATTAGATTAGAGGATGCCAGGGGGGCGTTGCAATCTCGGGCATTAATCACCATATTGGTTATCTTAAAGCCCATCATTTTTCTTTCCGAAAACGAAAAAGGAGCGCCAAATCTTTGCAGAACCGAAATAAATGAGTAAATTTGCACCCAAATATCCTACTAAATTAATGTTTTAAATTGTTTTATCTATGAAAAAAACTTTACGCTTTATGCTGTTCGGCATGCTCATGCTGATTAGCTCAGGTTTGTCGGCACAGACCGTGTTCGACTTCGACGCCAACGGACAGACGCTCTTCGGACTGCCCGGTGAGTCGGCTAATGAATCGCAGGACGGCGACATCCTGGAGCCCAAGACGGCCACCGTCGGCAACTTCAGCATCACCGTCTCGGCAGCTGCCGAGGGACAGAAGACCCAGAACCGCATCTGGAACAAGTCGCCCAAGCTGCGCCTCTACAGCGGCACGCTGACCATCGCCTCGGCCTCTGAGGACATCAAGACGGTCGTATTCACCCTGGCTTCGCAGGCCTCCAGCGCCAAGTGGGGTGCTGACAACTCGGCCTCCGTCGGCACGCTCGACACACAGGCCAAGACGAGTGTCACGTGGACGGGCAACACCCGCGAGCTCGTCATCAGCATCTCGGCCAACACCCAGATCAGCAAGATCACCATCAACGGCGAGGGCGGTGAGACGCCCGTCGACCCGCAGCCCGGCGACCTGACCGGCGACGGCACCCTGGCCAATCCCTACACGCCGGCCGATGCCTACAGCGTGGCCAGCCAGATGGAAAAGGACGTCACGTCGACGCAGGACTACTACATCAAGGGTAAGATCTCGAGCGTCAAGTTCTTCTTCTCGGCACAGTATGGCACCGCCACGTTCAACATCTCGGCCGACGGCACCACCGACGGCACGCAGTTCACCTGCTACAGCGTCTACTATCTCGAGAACAAGTCCTGGATCGACGGCTATACCCAGATTGCCGTCGGCGACGAGGTCATCATCTGCGGCAAGCTGGTCAACTATCAGGGCAACACGCCCGAGACGGCCAGCAAGAATGCCTACATCTACGCGCTCAACGGCCAGACCAAGGCCGAGGAGGGCACTGAGCCCCAGCCCCAGCCGCAGGGCGACCTGAGCACCTGCGCACAGGTGCTCGCCGGCGAGGACGGCACGACCTACCGCGTGCGCGGCCTCGTCACCGAGATCCGCAACACCGTCTACGGCAACTTCATGCTCCGCGACGCCACGGGCGAGATCCTCATCTACGGCACGCGCGACAAGGAGGGCAACAACGGCCAGAACAACTCCATCGCCGCATGGGGCATCGAGGTGGGCGACAGCGTCACCGTCGAAGGTCCGCGCAAGACCTATAACACGACCGTAGAGCTCGTCGACGTCACCGTCCTCGACGTCACCAAGGGCGGCACCACGCCCCAGCCCGTCGAGATCGAGACCATCAGCGTCGAGCAGGCCCTCGACATGATCAACGAGGAGCTCCAGGACGGCCAGTCGACCGCCGTCAGCTACTACATCCCCGGCTTCGTCGTCGGTGCCCCCGAGTTCCAGCGCAAGGACGACGGCTCGCTCTACGGCAACGCCAACTTCCAGCTGGCTGACGAGAAGGACGGCGAGCCCACGATCACCGTCTTCCGTGCCAAGTATTTCGACAACGTGCCCTTCACCGAGGAGACCGTCTCGGCCCTGAACGAGGGCGACGAGGTCGTCGTCTGCGGCAAGCTGCAGCGCTTCGTGAAGAACGACGTGATGACGCCCGAGATCTCCAGCTGCTATCTCTACTCCATCAACGGACAGAGCAGCTCCATCGCCGCCGTCGAGATGCAGGCCGGCCAGCAGGCCGTCTTCAACCTCCAGGGCCAGCGCGTCGTCAGCATGAAGCGCGGCCTCTACATCATCGGCGGAAAGAAGTATCTGGTGAAGTAAGTAAAATGCAAATAATAAATTGGTACAAATTGGCAGCCCCTGTAGGAGGCGACGTGTCCCCACGTCGCACGTGCCGCCGGTGTCACGTGAGGACACGTGACCTCCTAAATCGTACCAAGTTATTATTTTATTGTCACTAAAGCCTGACTGACCGAGTCGTTAAGTTAGAGACCCCGCCCCCAAATCCCACCCCTCAAGGGGCGGGGTCGGGGGCGGGGTCTCTGATTAGCACACAGGAAAAAAGCCCTCCCAAAATGGTTAATGTTCCAAAAAAGGAGGGCGCGTTTCATGACTTTTTTGTAACTTTGCAGACTAAAACCTATTCGGACTATGGCAAAGAAAGACGGCGAACTGACGCCGATGATGAAGCAGTTCTTCGACCTCAAGGCGAAGCATCCCGACGCACTGATGCTCTTCCGCTGCGGCGACTTCTATGAGACCTACTGCGACGACGCCGTCGAGGCCTCCCGCATCCTGGGCATCACCCTGACCAAGCGCAACAACGGCGCCGGGGCGAAGGGCGACGAGATGGCCGGATTCCCCCACCACGCACTCGACACCTACCTGCCCAAGCTCATCCGGGCCGGCAAGCGCGTGGCCATCTGCGACCAGCTGGAGGACCCGAAGCTGACGAAGAAGCTCGTCAAGCGCGGCATCACCGAGCTGGTGACGCCCGGCGTGGCCCTGTCGGACAATGTGCTGAACTATAAGGAGAACAACTTCCTCTGTGCCGTCCACTTCGGCCGCGGGGCCTGCGGCATCTCGCTGCTCGACATCTCGACGGGCGAATATCTCGTCGGCGAGGGCACCTACGACTACGTCGACAAGCTCATGGGCAACTTCCAGCCCAAGGAGGTGCTCTACGACCGCGAGCGCCGCCAGGACTTCGAGCGCTACTTCGGCACGCGCTGGACCACGTTCCAGATGGACGACTGGGTGTTCACTGAGCAGACGGCCCAGCAGAAGCTGCTGCGACACTTCCAGGTGAAGTCGATGAAGGGCTTCGGCGTCGACCATCTCCGCAGCGGCCTCGTCGCCGCGGGCGCCATCCTGCAGTATCTGGAACTGACGCAGCACACGCAGATCTCCCATATCACGCATATCTCGCGCATCGAGGAGGAGAAGTATGTGCGCCTCGACAAGTTCACCATCCGCTCCCTTGAGCTCATCCAGCCCATGCAGGACGACGGCCGCTCGCTGCTCGACGTCGTCGACCGCACCGTCTCGCCCATGGGCGGACGCCTGCTGCGCCGCTGGCTCGTCTTCCCCCTGAAGGAGCGGGCGGCCATCGAGGCGCGCCTCGACGTGGTCGACTTCTTCTTCCGCGAGCCAGAGTTCCGCCAGGTCATCGACGCCCAGCTACGGCGCGTCGGCGATCTGGAGCGCATCATCTCGAAGGTGGCCGTAGGCCGCGTCACGCCCCGCGAGGTGGTGCAGCTGCGCGTGGCCCTCGAGGCCGTCGCCATGGTCAAGCATGCCTGCGCCCTCTGTTGCGGCAATGCCGCAACAAACCAGACGGGAAGCCCCGCCGCGCCCTCCGGAATCCCCGCCGCCTCTTCCTGTCCGGTTAGCTGCGGCAATGCCGCAGCTAACGCCTCGGGGCCAGCCCCCGCCGCGGGCCGCAATGCCGTCATCGCCCAGATTGCCGACCGCCTCGACCTCTGCCCCGACATCCGCGACCGCATCGCCCGCGAGATGCAGAACGACCCGCCCCAGCAGGTGCAGAAGGGCGGCGTCATCGCCAGCGGCGTCAACGACGAGCTCGACGAGCTGCGACGCATCGCCTATTCGGGCAAGGACTACCTGCTGCAGATCCAGGAGCGCGAGGCCCAGCAGACGGGCATCCAGTCGCTGAAGATAGGCTATAACAACGTCTTCGGCTACTACCTCGAGGTGCGCAATACGTATAAGGACAAGGTGCCGCCCGAATGGGTGCGCAAGCAGACGCTGGCCCAGGCCGAGCGCTACATCACCCAGGAGCTGAAGGACTACGAGGAGAAGATCCTGGGCGCTGAGGAAAAGATCCTCGCCCTCGAGGCCCGACTCTTCGCCGAGCTCGTGCAGGCCATCCAGGTCTACATCCCCCAGATTCAGACCGACGCCATGCTCCTGGCGCGCCTCGACGCCCTCCTCTCCTTCGCCAAGACGGCCGAGGAGCACCGCTACATACGCCCCGTCGTCGACGACTCGGACGTCATCGATATCCGCCAGGGACGCCACCCCGTCATCGAGACCGAGCTGCCCGTCGACGAGCCCTACGTGCCCAACGACATCATGCTCGACCAGGAGCGACAGCAGATCATCATCATCACCGGCCCGAATATGGCCGGTAAATCCGCGCTGTTGCGTCAGACGGCCCTGATCGTACTACTTGCCCAGGTGGGCTGTTTCGTGCCCGCAGAGAGTGCGAGAATCGGTCTGGTGGACAAAATATTCACCCGCGTCGGGGCCTCCGACAATATCTCGCTGGGCGAATCGACCTTCATGGTCGAGATGACCGAGGCCTCGAATATCCTCAACAACGTCACCCCGCGCTCGCTCGTGCTCTTCGACGAGCTGGGCCGCGGCACGTCGACCTACGACGGCATCTCCATCGCCTGGGCCATCGTCGAATATCTCCATGAGCAGCCCAAGGCCCGCGCCCGCACCCTCTTCGCCACCCACTATCATGAGCTGAACGAGATGGAGAAGAACTTCTCGCGCATCAAGAACTACAACGTCTCCGTCCGCGAGGTGGACGGCCGCGTCATCTTCCTCCGCAAGCTGGAGCGCGGCGGAAGTGAGCACTCCTTCGGCATCCACGTGGCCGAGATTGCGGGCATGCCCCGCTCCATCGTCAAGCGCGCCAACACCGTGCTCCGCCAGCTCGAGTCGGAGAACGCCCAGGTGGGCAAGGCTGGGCGGCCACTGGCCGAGATAGCTGACTCGCGCGAGGGCATGCAGCTGAGCTTCTTCCAGCTCGACGACCCCGTCCTCATCCAGGTGCGCGACGAGATCCTCACGCTCGACATCAACAACCTCACGCCCATGGAGGCCATCAACAAGCTCTGGGAAATCAAGAAGATCGTCGGGGGAAAATAACCGTTTTCAGAAGAAGGTGCTGAAGCCCATGGTCAGCACCCCCTCATGACCATAGCCAAGCTCGCAATAGAACCGCAGCCGGTCTTTGCCCATCTCGATGCCTACAGGCGACAGCTGGTAGGCCCAATGCCATGTGCGCTCGTCGAAGGAATGGGCGGCGCGGAAGCCGTTGGCGGGGTCGAACCAGTTGTGCTGGCTCATGGCGCCGACGCCGCACTTCGCATAGAAGCGTATGGCCGGCTGGAAGGCCCAGTGCAGCTTGACGGTCGGAATGAAGAACCATGACGTGGAATAGATGTCGCCGGCATATGTCGTCGACTCTTGCTGCTGACCGTGGGCAACCTCGCGGCTGGCCAGCGATTCATAGCACTGCCCGCCCGTGCCGGCCATCAGTCCGACGGCCCAGCGGCGGTCCAAATGATAATAATAAGCGAGGCTGGCCGATGCGTTCACGACGGCGCCCAAGCCGCAGTAGAAGGCATCGGGATCCTCCGTCAGATGCAGTTCGCGACAGGTGCGACGGTATAGCTCGTCGTGCGACGCCTTGTTCATCCGATTGCCAATCGCGGCGCCCAGGCGCAGCTCATGGCGATACAGCCTCCCTTCGCGCGGTCGCCAGGGCGACGGCAGGCGGCAGTCCTGCACGGGCAGCGCCGGGCAGGAGTCAGCCGGAGCAGAGGCAACGTAGTAGGTCGTCTTGGCCGGTTGATAGATCTTGCCCGTGGCAAAGTCGACGGGCAGCCCGACCTCCCAGAGATACAGGTCAGCGAGAAGGCCGAAGGCATCGATCCGGCGGCCGGGGATGAGCTCCTGATAGACGTTTTCTTCCGAAACGAACCGGATGGGCCGGTTGAGGTGTTTCTTCCTGACGCGGATCTCCATGAGCTGTTCTGACGCCTGCAGGGTGTCGTCCGCCGTCAGGATGGTCAGCGGCTCTGTCGTGTCGCGGTTGACGAGGATGGACGCGTCTGATTTGCTGAATAAGATCATGCACGACGCCAGCGACCCCGCCGTAGCGGTCGCCATCAGAATCACGCAGATGTGTTTGCCGAATTTCATGGAAATGCGTTTTTCTTTATAACTCCATCGGATAGCAAATCTTGCACGCAAGGGAATAAAAAAACGAAGCGCTCGGCCGCTTCGGATTTAGTTTGAGTGGAGTGTTTTTATTTCCACTCCTCCCAGTCGATGGTTTCTAAAAGATGTGCTATCTGCTCGCGGAGGGGCGTCAGGTCATTCTGCAGAACGTCCCAGACGTCTTTGGCGTTCACCTGATAATAACCATGAACAAGATGATGGCGCATATTGGCAATGACGTCCCATTCCACGTCCTGATAGCGAGCCACAAAGGGGCGGCTGAGCTTATAGGCCGCCTCGCCGATGACCATCGTATAATAGACCACGCCGCCAAAGAGGAGTTTGTCAGACGTTAATTCCTCGTAGGATAATGTGTCCAGCTCTGCTTTGAATGGTATCGATGGCCTTGATGATATGCTCCAGGCGGTTTTTGTCTCTAACAGCCTCTCTCATAAATCAACTGCTTGTCTTGGTTTACACTGTCAGCAACCCACGGGAAGAGTGTCTCTTCGTCGACCAGGTCAACCTCCTTTTGTAGCAGTTGCTGCAGGGTCAGGTGCATCTTGGAGATCTTAAACAGGCCGACAGGCTGGCTACGGTCATATTCGACGAGTATGTCAACATCGCTGTCGGGTCGCTGTTCGCCACGTGAGTATGAGCCAAACAGCCATGCTTTCAGGACTGGCTGCGTCCTGAAGTAATCGGCTATGGTCTTGGTCATTGCATTGGTGCTCATGCGGGAGAATCAGTTTATAGTTCTGGCTGCAAAGATAAACAAAAAATCCGAAGCGGCCAAGCGTTTCGGATTTTTTCTGTCTTTATTTCCGCCGGATCCGGGGGAACATCTTGCGGACGCGGAGGATGCGGTGGGCCAGGTTGGGCCCGCCGATGATGAGCGTCACGGCCGTGATGACCATCAGCATGCCGATGGCCAGACGGGGCGTAAGGGCTTCATTGAAGAGCAGCACGGCGATGCCGACGGCCGTGACGGGCTCCAGGGCGCCGAGGATGGCCACGGGCGTGGAGCCGATGCGCTGGATGGCGGCGCTGGTGCAGAGCAGCGACAGGGCCGTCGGGAAGAGGGCCATGGAGAAGGCCGCGAGCCAGAGCATGGGCCGCTCGGAGAGCACGGTGAACGTGTGTGGATCGAAGCGGAAGGCGAAGAGGAAGATGCCGAAGAAGATGACGTAGAGCGTCAGCTTCAGCGTCGGGATCTCGCGGATGCCGGGGCGGTTGACCCACACCAGATAGACGGCATAGCTGAGGGCCGAGAGGAAGACGAGCAGCAGGCCCGTGAGGTTGAGCGTCGCCCCGCCGTCGCCGCGATAGAGCAGGGCGATGCCGGCCGTGGCCAGCAGGATGCAGAGGACAGTCAGCAGCGAAGTCCGCTCGCGGTAGCATAGGGCCATGATGACGGTCACGAGTATGGGATAGATGAACAGGAGCGTCGAGGCGATGGCCGCGCCGATGTAGGCATAGCTCAGATAGAGCGTCAGCGACGAGGCGGCCATGAGCAGTCCGAGGGCGATGAGCGGCCCGACCTGACCCCGTCGGAGCCCGAATCCCCTACCCCGCGCCACCATCATCACCGCCAGGATGGGTATGGCGAAGGCATAGCGCATGAACAATACGCTGAAGGCGTCGACGCCCGCTCCGAGCAGCGGCAGGGCGAAGAGCGGGTTGGTGCCGTAGGTGGCGCCGGCGAGGGCTCCGAGCAGGTAGCCCCCTATCGATGTATTTGATTTCTCAGCCATGTACGGATGATTGATTAAAGGGCTGCAAAGGTACACAAAAAAGCCGAAAGCACCAAGCTTTCGGCTCATGATTATCCTCGGGGTCAGTGATTCTTATTTCCCCAAGATGATGTTGACGATGCCGACGACCTCCTCGGCCGTCACGTGACCGTCGCCGTCGAGGTCGGCATTGCCCAGGACGAAGCCCGCCGGCTCACGGCCCGACAGGTGGGCAATGACAGCCGTGACGTCGCTGACGCTGACGTCGCCGCTGTCGTCAGCATCGCCCGGGATACCGCCGACGCGGATGTTGAAAGCCTTGTCGGCCGGCGTGTAGCCTGCTTCGTCAGCATCGGCGAAGAGCTGCTCATAGAAGAGTCCCTGGGCGTTGCCCCGCGGTGCGTCGGCCTGGGCCGTGAGGGTCATTGTGAGGATCTCGCCCGACGTGCCGTTGACCACGGTGTTAGGCATTGAAAAGATGAGGAACTTATAGTCGCCGCCAGCCAGCTGCTCCACCTGCAGCTCGTGTGCGCTGAAGCGGTCGGTGTTGAGCACGACGTCCCATTTGTCGTCGGCCGTCTTGGCGATGCCGACGCCTTCGGGCAGCTTCAGGGTGAACTCCAGCAGGATGTAGGCATGGTCAGGGTTGGTGAGCTCCACGGCTACCGTCTTGCTCTCGCCGGGATTGATTGTCAGGTCGGCCACGTTCAGTTCGTCGGCCATGGCATGCCCGGCCATGGCCAGGCATGCCCAAAGGAATAATGTTCTGTATAGTTTCATGATTGAGCTATCGTTATTTGATGACCACTTTCTTGCCACGGATGATGTAGACGCCCTTCGACGGCTGACGGCCGTCGGCCTTGCGGCCCTGCAGGTCGTAGCGCTCGGCGAGAGGCTGGCTGGTTTCTTCTGTCGCGTCGATGCCCGTCGTGGCGTTACGGGCGGCGTCAGCGAAGCAGTGCTCGCCGCGCTCCGTGTCGACGAGCATGATGTCGCTGACGTGGACGGTGCCGCTGCCGGCGACGTCGAGCGTCAGCAGCTTTCCGCCTGCCTCGAAGGCGTCGTTGTTCGTCGAGTAGACCACGACGGCATAGCGGTGCCCGTCGAGGCGCTGCCAGGCGACCGTGTGGCGGCCGTCGGCCGTGACGTCGCGGAGCTGCATGTCGCCGTCGAGATGGACGACGCACTGTGCCAGGATATAGTCGGCAGCCGCGTCGATGTTCATCGTCAGGGCCTCGCCCTCAGTCTCCAGCCAGGGGCCGTCGGCCGTCGTCGTCGGGGCGAGGCTTCTGGCCATGGCTGCCTGTGAGCTCACGGGCTGGCTCAGCACGAGGTTGATCAACCTCACCAGGTCGAGGCCGTTGATCTTCTTGTCATAGTAGAGGTCGACAGCGTCGGCGTGGAACGTGTCGGAGGGTCGCTGCATGATGTGGTCGACCGTCTCGACGATGTCCAGTCCGTTCACCTTCTTGTCGCCGTTGGCGTCGCCCAGCTTCAGGTCGGGCACGTCGATGGTGAACGTGAAGTCCTGCTGGCTGAGCTCCGTCTTGTCCGTGTCCGACATGACGATGGTCATCACCCGGGCCTCGTAGCTGCCTGCGGCGACGCTCCCGTCGCACTCGATCATCATGGTGAACAGCGTGCCGTCGTTCAGCTTGAAGGCGTTGTTCTGCGACGAGAAGCTGACGATGTGGTAGTAGCCGCCGTCAGCGTTCCACTGTGCGCTCACCTGATGCTTGTCCGAGCGGTCGGCAGCGATCGTGACGGCGCTGTTGGCAATCGTCATGCCCTCAGGCAGCCGCAGGTAGAAGTCGGTCATGTTGACGGCATCCACGTTTCTCAGGCCGATGTTCAGCTCCGTCTTCCATCCGGCAACGACCGACGGCGTCTCGGCGACGTACAGCTCGTTGTCCTGCAGGCGTCTGATGTAAATGAGGTCGAGGCCGATCTTCGATTCGCCCTTCTGCTTGATGGCGAGGGTTGTCTCCTTGGTCAGCACGAAGGGCTCGGTGGTCTTCTCGTCGAAGTTGGGGACGTCGTTGGTCAGCGTGGCTATCGGCTCACCGTCGGCCAGGAAGGTCCAGGGGTTGTCTGAGTCGAAATAAGGTGAATCCGTAGGATGCATATTGTACATCACGGCCGTCAGCTGATAGATGCCGGCCGGCAGCGTGACCAGCTCCACATCGCCGTCGGCGGGATAGGCCGCTGCGGCATTCGAGCTGCGCACCAGTGCATGGTCGGACTCACACTTCGTCATGCCCTCGATGTCCTCAGCCTCGTTCAGGTAGACGACGTCCTCAATGCCGGTAAACGTATATTCAAGGTTCTCGGTTTGATAAGGATAACCGTTGATGATAGGATTGTCGGCGCTCAGCGTGAACCGATGGTTATACTCTTTGTTCGTGGCATCGCGTTTGAAGAGCCACTTGTCCCAAGGGGATACGAACCCTTTACCAAGCACGTAGCGATGGTAAGGCACCGTCACTTCATCGCCGGCGTTGCCCCAGCCTTCCGTACTGTAAGGGACCGAGTTTCCGATATTCACATCCACTGAGTAGAAGACCGGATTGTCGTAGATGGCCTTGAACTCCTTCCAGACGTCAGCAGCCTGGTAGGCCTCGCGACTGCCCAGGGGTACGATGAGCACCGACCGCTTCATCGAATCCCATTCAAAGGCCCCCAGAGGGATGGCGATAGGCTCAGGATTCTTGACGATGACGATATTGTCGGAATACTGTGAAAGCGTGAAGGTGTAGTCGCCGCTAATCTCTTGCAGAGTGGAGGGCAGCGTGACTTTATGCAGTCCGGCACCAAAGAAGGCGCGCGAGCCGATCGTGGTGACACCCTCGGGGATATCCACCTCTGTCAGGCCGTAGCAGGTACGGAAGGCCGACTCGCCGATGTAGGTCAGCGTCGTGGGCAGGCTGACGGCGGTGATTCCCTGGCAGTTGCGGAACGACCAGTCGCCGATGCCCGTGACGGTGTAGCCCTCCACCTCGGCGGGAATCACCACTTCGCCCACAGTCTGATTGTCGATGGCGGGCCCCTCTTCGTAGGTGCCGTAGGTCTCCACCTCCTTCTTGAAGGCATCCGTCACGCGGAACTGCATCTGCAAGCCGTTCACCTCGGCGGTGAAGATGGTGCCGGATATCTCGACGATCGTTCCAAAATCCTTCCAGACATCAGCAGCCTCGTAGACAGCCTTCGTGCCGGCGGGGACGTAGAGTGTGGCGTTTTCCAAATCGCAGCCCTCAAAAGTATTTGCAGGTATGCTGAGAGGCTCAGCCCATTCCACAATCACTTCCTTCAACCCTTCACAATTGGCAAATGCACCGAAATAGCCGTCTTGGATGGTCTCAAGTCCTGATGGCAGCTTGATGTTGTTTAAAGATATACAATAGGCAAATGCACTCTCATCAATAGTCTTTAGGGAGGCCGGGAAGTTGATCTCACGCATTCCCCACCTTCCCCCGAAGGCATTTTGGCCAATCACCGTAATACCTTCAGGGAT
Organism: Prevotella sp.; assembly: GCA_017470345.1. Classification (GTDB taxonomy): domain Bacteria; phylum Bacteroidota; class Bacteroidia; order Bacteroidales; family Bacteroidaceae; genus Prevotella. Next base: position 5,095 of record JAFUEP010000002.1, on the reverse strand, counting down.
TATGGTTGTCTGACAACCCATAACGAGCTTGTTCGTTTCAGTCTCAATGACGGCATTGCAGTTGTTCCGTGAGTCATACTTGGTGTTGCCCTCAACCACCCTGATGCTTTCCAGTGATGCCAAATTACCGACGGCATCAAGTGCCACGACATTGACAGGAATGACAATCGACCGCAGCTCCGTGCATGTTTCGAATGCCGAGCCGAGGTCTGTCAGCCCCGTGAAATATTCCAGCTCGTCGAACGAAGTGATTTCTCTGTTCTCCTTGAACACGTCGCCCAGGTCGGTCACGGCAGCTGCCTCGGCCTCGCTCAGCTCGCCGTCGCCGTTAGTGTCCCAATGCTGCACGCAGATGGCCTTCACGTTGGCATCGGCAAACTCGATGGCAGGGCTGGGAGGTGTCATCTCCACAATCTCCCCAAACTCCTTCCAGTAGTCGGCAGCCTCGTAGGCCGCCTTCGTGCCGACGGGGACGTAGAGGGTGATGCCGGCGACATTGAAATCCTCGAAAGCCTGTCCGGCCAATGTCGGGGGCGTTGTGGACTCCATCGTGATGGTCTTAAGATTCTGCGAACCCTCGAATGCCCACTTGCTGATCTGACTGACAGTGGCGGGAATGGTCAGCGACTCAGCGGTGCTTGCACAAGGATATTTCACCAGCGTCGTCAGGTCGGCCGTATAAAGCACGCCGTCGACGCTCTTGAAAGCCTCGTTGTCGCAGGTGATGCTCTTCAGCAGCGGACACTGATAGAGGAAGCCGTCGCCAATACTTGTCACTGCGCTCAGATTGATTGACTCGAGCTCCAAGCCGGAGACAGCGTAGTTGGCCAGTGTGGTGATGCTGGCGGGCAGGGTGAGGTCAAGCCATTTCCGTGTTGTCATCGCATAGAGCAGGGTTTCCGCCTTGTTGGTCACACCGCTATAGTAGTTGGATTCATCATAGAGTTTCGGGATGACAGAGAAATTCTTCAGTTCGTAATATTTATCGTAATCATCACCTTCGATGGTGCTGCTATAACGTGGCCATGACCATAACCCATTAGTAGTTCCCTTGACTCCGAAGAAGGGCTGGAGGCCAATATGCTCAAACTCCCTGTTGTTTTCTGTATAGGTTTCTTCTTCGTCAGAGTATGTGTACGTAGTTCCCAGCAGCAGGAGACCCCCTATGACCTTCGTGTTGCGGAAGCAGAAGTCGCCCAGCGAGCTGAATCCGGCGCAATTAAACTTGGTGAGATTGATGCAGCCGTCGAAGGCAAAATCGCCGATGATGAGGCCTTTGACACCCGACGACGCGCTGACAGACACATATTGCAGAATCTGGTTGTTCTGGAATGTGCCGGCAGGCACTTCTCCCATCCTGTAGGTCGTGTAGCCGCTGACGGGGCCTTCCGTTCCCTCGTAGGCAACGATGTTGGCCCTAATGTACAGCGTCGTGAGGCTCGCCATCTGCTTCAGCGTTGCAAAATCCTTGGCGTTGATGGTGCCGTTGATGGTGAGCTCATTGACGGTTGCAAGCTCCTGGGTGGTCAGCTGGCTCCGCAGTGTGCCTGCCGTCTGTACCGTGACCGTCTTCTCAGGCCCGTCGTAGAACCACACATTGTCGGGATAAGTGGTCAGTGCCACCCAGGCTGCCTTGGTTCCCGCAGGGACGTAGAACTTGGGGGTCCCATATACTTCGCCTATATGTGGTTCTCTTATCGTCGTTTTAAATGGCGTCGTCTGTGTTGAGTATATGTTTTCAGCCCATCCTTCAAATTCTGTCAGCGTGTTGGGCAAGACGATTGTTGTGGGGCCATACCAGTTAGAGTCATCGTTTTCACTGTTTGTGCATCCCATCCAGTCTGCGTTTAAATAGCCGTCAGGTGTATCAACTATTTCATAAGGGTAGGTTCTCCAGTTATAATAGCTGCCTGCATGTATGTTTGTTTCTGTGAGGTCAACATAGTTTGTATAATAATACGAATAGCCACTCTCTGAAAGCGCTTCCAAGTCAGCAGGCGTGACTTCGCCGGTGATTTTCACCTTACTCGGTTTCCCTGCCTGGACAAAGAAGTTCCCCAGCAGGCCGGGCCGGTTGACGTAGAAACATGAGATGTCGGTCTCGCCAGTCAGTTCCGAGTCCGTCTTCCCCGTATAGCCCACTTCCAAGACATTGGCAAACTCCTTCCAGTAGTTAGCCGACTGGTATGATGCCTTCGAGCCTGCCGGCACGTAAAGCGTTGCACTATAGGGATAGAGCGTCTGGCTGATGCTGAGCGGAGTGCTCGAATTGGCATTGACCATCCTGATATTATTGCTGTTATAGAAAGCATAGCCGCCCAGGCTTGTCAGGCTTGACGGCAAGCTCACCGACTCCAGTGCCGGATTATTGCTAAACGCCTGATTTTCAATCGTTGTAACACCTTCAGGAACGAAGATGTCTTTCAGCTTATTGCTGCTTGTTGAGAATGCCCTTGCCTCTATGGTCTTCAGACCTTGTGCCAACGTGATGCTCTCTATGTTGGGACAATCAGCGAAGGCTTCGGTGCCGATAGCCGTCACGCTGTAGCTTGTTCCGCCGTAGCTGACTGAGGCGGGGATGGCGATGTCGCCTTCGTAGTGTCCTTCGGTTTTCTGGATCACCGTTGCTTGTTTAGTCCCTGCATCGAGATCGTAGCGGATGCCGCCGATTTCCGCCTCCTCGGCCATGGCTGCAGCCAGTGGCAGGAGGAGCAGGGTCAGGAGAATGGATAGTTTTTTCATGTCTAAAATATTTTGTTTTAAGTTTTCCGCGTGCAAAAATAAATAAAAAGGGCCAGACGGACGTTGGTCCATTTGGTCCTTTTCGTTGGTCCATTTGGTTCTTTTTGCAAGAACACCGATGAAATCGTCGTTTTTTGCTTGTTTATTTGGACAAAAGTCTTCAAAAATCTTTCAAGGATGGCTATTAGGGCGTCTATTTATGAAAGCGACCAGTACAGGTTAAAAGATTTTTGAAGATTATTGTCCTTAGTAACCATTAAAAAAATAACTTGGTATGATTTAGCTGCCCCTGTAGGAGGCGACGTGTCCCCACGTCGCACTTGCCGCAGGTGTCACGTGAGGACACGTGACCTCCTAAATCGTAAACTCTGAGCTAGTTGCGCAGCTGCTCGAGGTAGTCGAGGTGCTCCAGGTCGATGCGGTCGGCGACGCGCCGCCACGTGACGTGGTGGAAGTTGCTCAGGCTCATGTCCATGCGGTAGACGCCGCAGAAGGTGAGGCTGTCGCCGTCGGGGGTGAGTCCGCGGACGAAGGTGATGCGCAGCTCGTTGAGGTCGCGCTGGGCCAGGTAGTGGTCGTTGTTGCGCACGGCGACGAGCATGCTGTCGGCCGAGCCGTCGTCGGGCTCCCAGTGCTCGGTGATGGTGGGCAGCAGGCGGGCCGAGTCGCCGTCGTTGTGCCATCGCCAGTGGCGCCACTGTGGGCTCCAGACTGAGATGTAGGGATGGTGGGGCAGGCGCTGTCCCCAGAGGGTGTCGTCGGCCTGTATGCCGAAGAGCATGAGGTAGTCGTCGTAGGAGCCGAAGCGCTGGCCGAGGGTGATGACGTAAGGCGAGTCGTCGTCGCCGCCGCCGGCCGCTGCGGGGCGGCTGAGCAGGTCGTAGACGGCCGCGAGGGCGATGATGAGCATCAGCCCTGCCCCACCCCACTTCATCCAGTCGTGGCGCCCCGCCGTGCGGCCCTCAGCGGCGGTGCCCGTCTGCGGCTGCAGGGCCTCGTGGCTGACGGCCTCTTGCTGTCGGCAGAAGGCGTCGTAGTCGTCGCAGCCGACGAACTGGGCGAGCAGGTCGAGGGTCGACTGCCGTGGCACGGCGTCGCTCGCCACGTAGCCCCACAGGCGTTTCAGCGTGGTGGGGCTGACGCGCTGGTGGAGCCGTCCGAAGATCTCGTCTGACAGTCGGTCGAAGTCCTTCGGCGTCTTAGGGCTGTAGCCCACGCTCTGCTCCACCGCCCTGCAGATTAGTTCATAGTTCATAGTTCATAGTTCATAGTACATTGTTCATTGTACATTGTTCATTGTACATTGTTCATTGTACATTGTTCATTGTACATTCTTCCTCCACCCCCTGACCATGAACCAGGCGCCGACGGCGATGAAGGGCAGCGAGAGAATCTGGCCCATGTCGAGGGGCAGCGAAGCCTCGAAGGCCTCCTGGATCTCCTTGGTGTACTCGATGAAGAAGCGGAACAGGAAGATATAGAACAGGCAGAGGCCGAAGAAGAAGCCCGTCCCTACCCTATCGGGCCGGCGCCTGTAGAGCACCCAGGCCAGGACGAAGAACAGGGCGTAGGCGATGGCCTCGTAGAGCTGTCCGGGATGGCGCGGCATCTGGTCGACGCGCTCGAAGATGAAGGCCCATGGCACGTCGGTCGGGCGGCCTATGATCTCCGAGTTCATCAGGTTGCCCAGGCGGATGAAGCAGGCCGTCGTGCCAGTGGCGATGGCGATGTTGTCGAGCACCGTCCAGAGGGGCACCTTCGTCCGCTTGACGTAGAGCAGCAGGGCGAGGATGAGGCCCAGCGTGCCGCCGTGGGATGCCAGGCCCTCGTAGCCCGTCATCTTCCAGCCGCCGTCGGCCGTGAAGCGGATGGGCAGGAGCATCTCGACGAAGCCCTTGCCCGAGGTCAGGAAGTAGTCGGGCTGATAGAACAGGCAGTGGCCCAGCCGGGCGCCTATCAAGATGCCGAGGAAGCAGTAGATGAACAGCGGCTCGAACTTCTCGTCGGCGATCTTCTGCTCCTTGAACAGCCGCCTCACGATGAGGTAGGCCAGCAGCAGGCCCACGAGCCAGCACAGCGAGTACCACCGCAGTCCCCACGAGCCGATGTGCAGCGCGGTCAGGTCCGGATTCCAGACGATATAACTCAGTAGTCTTGTCATAGTCATTATTGTTTATTTTATCACGAGTTATCGAATTATTCTTTTTATCACGAATTAGAGAATTTTCGAATTGTTCCTTCTTTTTATCACGAATTAGAGAATTTTCGAATTATTCCTTCTTTCTTACTTTTTTATCATGAATTAGAGAATTTTCGAATTGTTCCTTCTTTTTATCACGAATTAGAGAATTTT
>JAFUEP010000018.1 GCA_017470345.1 Prevotella sp. | reverse complement strand
TATTTTATCGGCTGCCATAGGGAAAGTACTCTTTGAGAGGAAACCCTTAGGCGAGCTATTTGTTAAACCAAAACATCCTCAGAATGACTCCGATAATGGTCAGCTGACCTTATGGAAAAATTTCTTTGGACAGTAGTGATTTAATAACTAAAAGCGTATGAAAAAGAATCTTTTACTCGTCGCTGGCCTCATGGCTGCCACTGCCATCCAGGCCCAGACGTCGCCATGGGCAGGCAACGAACTGCCGGCCGAGGGCGGTACGTACTATCTCTACAACACCAACTCCGGCCAATGGCTGCAGAACAACAACCGCGTGGCTGAGGACTGGACCACACGCGCACAGCTCGGCCCCTACGGACTCGACTTCGAGATCGTGGCCGAGGAGGGCGGCTACCGCATCAACCCCAAGTTCGGCCATAACCACAGCATCAACGGATGGGACGACCCCTTCTATCTCGACACCGGCCGACCCACGACCATCTGGACCTTCGACAAGAAGGAGAACGGCTGCTACCGCATCTTCACCGGCGAGCAGGAGCACTTCCTCAACGTCGACGACGACGGATTCCTCGACGACTTCGGACAGAACGAGGACTGGCAGCTCGTCACCCGCGAGGAGCGCATGGCCGACCTGGCCACCGCCACGAAGGAGAACCCCAAGGACGCCACATGGCTCATCGGTGCCCACGACTTCGCTAACCAGGACGAGCGCTTCGAGCAGTGGACACGCCGCTTCGAGGGTGGCAACAACGTCACGGGCGGCGACGGCATCGTGCATGCCAACCGCGCCTTCGAGAGCTGGAACTCCGACCGCATCATCGACTTCTCGCAGACACTGACCGGCATTCCCAACGGCACCTACGAGCTGAGCGTCCAGGGCTTCTATCGCGACGGACCAGAGACGCAGATCGGTAACAAGTTCCTGGCTGGCGAGGAGGTCATCCGCGCCTCCTATTTTGCCAACGACGTCACCCATCCCTTCATGTCCATCTGCAACAGCGGCGTCACGGAGGAAGACCTCCAGTCATACGCTGTGCCCCAGGGCGGCGTCTACATCCCCGGCAACTCCGTCCCCGGCAATGCCCTCGACCGCGCCTCCAACTGCTTCTTCAAGGGCGGCTACTGGAACGAGCCCATCAAGGTGGTGGTCAGCGACGGCACGCTGAAGATTGGCGTCGTCAAGGATGGCCACGTCAACGACGACTGGACCGTCTTCGACAGTTTCCGTCTGACCTATCTCGGCAATGAGATCAACCTCGACGAGGTGAAGGCCAACCTGACCACCGCCCTCGACGAGGCCAAGGCCTTCGACGGCGAGACCACGGCCCTGCTCACCGCCGCTCTGGCTGCCGCTCAGGACGCACTGAACAGCAACGACGCCACCGTCATGCAGAGCGCCGTCATCGCCCTGCGCGACGCCCTCCAGGCCACCAAGGACTACAACACGGCCCTCGAGAATGCCAAGAGCTTCGACGGCGTGCGCACCGACTTCTTCACCACGGCCCTCGAGAACGGCGAGAAGGCCCGCAACGAGGCTGACACCCTCGAAGGACTGCGCGAGGCCACCCAGCAGCTCGTCAACGCCCTCAACGACGTGCGCGGCGCCCAGGATCCCCTGCGCTTCATCGAGCAGACCATCCCCTTCGCCCAGGAGGCTGGCGTCAGCCAGGACGTCATCGCCCAGGCACAGGCCGTCACTGAGCATGCCGAGAGCCTGGGTCAGATCAACGACGCCCTGAACCAGCTGCGCATCGCCCGCAAGATCAAGGCTGCCGACAAGCAGAAGGATGTCTTCAAGGGCAACACGCCCGAGGATGGCGACTTCTATATCTATAATGTAGGTCTCCAGCGCTTCCTCTGCGGCGGTGGCGACTGGGGTGCACACGCCTACGTCGGATTCCCCGGCGTCGAGGTCAGCCTCATCAGCGGCACGGAGTATCCCGAGGAGGGCGATCCCATCAACGGATTCAAGATCAACACCCACCTGAACAACGGCGGCGAGAGCGAATACCTCAACTACGGCGGCTACATGGACACGCCCACCCAGAACCTCTGGGAGTTCCTCCCCGTCGAGGGTAAGGACGGCGTCTACGTCATGGCACGCGCCAACCGCGAGGTGGGCCCCGATGGCCAGCGCATGCTCCTCGGCTATCGCCCCGGCACCTATGGCAACATCGACACCGACATGTATGGCGTCGACGATCCCAACAACCAGTGGCGACTCGTCAGCCGCGCCGACCGCGACGCCCTGCTGGCCACGGCCACGGCCGACCAGCCGCAGGATGCCACCTACAAGATCCTGTCGCCTAACTTCAACCAGCGCGAGGACGTCTCAGCATGGGTCAACCAGTATAACACCGGCTCCATCTGGGGACGCTACGACAACCATCCCGACTTCGCCTACGAGTGCTGGAACGCTGCCGAGTTCGACCTCTCGCAGACCGTCTACGACCTGCTGCCCGGTTACTATGCCGTCGGCGTGCAGGGCTACTATCGCGACGGCGACCATGAGAACCAGATCCGCGTCGTCGCCGCCGGCGGCGAGCAGCGTCAGGACGCCTCGCTCACCTCGTTCGACGCCACGGATGGCGACGTCCTCCTGCCCAACATCCTCAGCGAGGTCGACAAGGCGCCCGGTCTGGGCGACCGCCGCACGGTGCTGCCCCTCATCCCCGACCTCGACGAGAACGGTCAGGAACAGTACGACGAGAACGGCAACCTCCGCATGAAGGAGGACCAGTCGGCCGAGCGCATGTATCTGGGCGAGTTCCCCTACAACATCGACCAGGCCTGCGAGTTCTTCCAGAACGGACTCTACAAGAACCAGATGCTTGTCGAGGTGGGCACCACCGGCGAACTGATGTTCATCGTCTCGAAGATCCGCGGCGACGTGGAGCGCGACTGGGTGGTCGTCGACAACTTCCGGCTGACCTACTACGGCACGCAGAAGCCCTCCGAGGAGCAGCTCGGCGTCAAGGATGTCATCACCAGCACCACGGCTCAGACCGGCCGCACCTACAATCTGCAGGGCCAGCAGGTCAGCAGCCCCGTGAAGGGACTCTTCATCCGCGACGGACGTAAGTTCTACGTCAAGTAAAGCCCACCCCCAACCCCTCGCCAAGGGAGGGGAGAAGCCCACCCCCAGCCCCTCCCCAAGGGAGGGGAGAGGTTACCGCTCTGCCAGTCGCAAATGACGGCGCAGCAGCTCCCCTCCCCTCCAAGGGGAGGGGTCGGGGGTGGGGTCTGTAACTTCCCTGGGGTCTGTAACTTTCCCCCCAACGCAAACAGTGAATTTAACTATCAAATAACCCGAAGTGCCGCTTTTCGAAGGTAATATACCCCTATATTACCGTCGGGAAGCGGCACTTTTGCATTTTCAGAACTATGCGACGACTCTTATCAACCTGTACATTACTCCTGCTGGTCGCAGCCGCCTCAGTGGCCGACGGGCGCCGCGTCTACCTGCGCGGCAATATCGCCGGCGAGGGCATCGAGCTCACCACCACCGACGGCAACAACTACGAGGCATCGGCCACGCTCGACGACTCGAAGGTGTTCCTCTTCAGCGACAAGTTTGTCTACTTCGAGTGCCCCGACATCAGCTATAAGTCGGCCAACATACGCATCAACGGCGGCACCTACGACGTCTCCTTCCGACTCGACACCAAGGCGTGGGACTTCAGCGCCCCCGAGGACCCCTGGCGCATCTCGGCCTTCGGCTCCAGCGTCTGCAACGGACAGGGCGCCACGGGCAACCGCGGCTATGCCTACCTCTACGGCGAGCAGCTCCGCGAGCGCCTCGACGCCGGGCTCAGCGAGAATCCCTTCTACGTCTCGGGCATCAGCATCGGCGGCAACACCACGCAGAACCTCCTCGACCGCTACGGTGACATGACGCGCGACCACGCCCACTACGTCATCATCGGCCTGTCGATGGGCAACGAGGGCGTCCACGAGGCCAGCGACAAGCAGCGCATCGTCGACCAGTTCTCGCGCAACATGCAGACCCTCATCAGCCGCATCCGCCAGGACGGCCGCGTGCCCGTGGTGATGAACAACTACACGCGCGGCGACTTCACCGCCGACGACTATGCCGCCATCAAGAAAATGAACCTCATGATCCACGAGTGGGACGTTGCTTCCGTCAACACCCTCGGCGCCATCGACGACGGCGCCGGACACTGGGCCTCGGGCTACATGCAGGACAACGCCCACCCGACGACGGCCGGCCACCGCGAGTTCCTCTTCGCCATGACGCCCTCGCTCTTCGATGCCCTGCAGGCCGGCAAGCCGCAGCCCGTTCGCGACCAGACGGGCTCGATGACGCTCGCCGGCGGCGATGCCCTCCGCTGGATGGTCGAGGGCACCGTCCATCCCTTCACCGTCAGCCTGCGCTTCCGCGGACGCGAAGCCGGCCGCCTCATGCTGCTGCAGCTGACGGCCGCCGCCCGCCAGGGCCGCGTCGACATTGACGACGCCGGACGCGTCGTCTACACCAACCCCACCGGCCGCACCCTCACGTCGGCATCGGCCATCGCCGACGACGACGACGCCTGGCACACCGTCACACTGACCCACTACTACGCCCAGGGCCGCACCCTGCTCTATCTCGACGACGAGCCGGCTGACGGCGAGATACGCGAACGCCTCAGCTCGCTCAGCCAGGTCGTCGTCGGCGACCAGAGCCGCCCGGCGCTCAGTCGCCAGCTCAGCGAGGTCTTCTTCTGGCGCTCGGCCCTCTCGCCCGACGAGGTCGCGGCCCACTGCCAGGGACGCCTGCTCCGCTCGAGCCTCGAGCTCTACGTGCCCTGCCGTTCGGCCGACGCGCTCGTCAACGAGGCCCAGTCGATGAACACCGTCAGCTACGAGCCCGCCGAGGCCGCCGCCGTCAGTCACCCCGCGCTGCCCACGGCCACCGACGCCCCCGCCTACGACCTGCAGGGACGGCCCCTCACCTCAGCCCCACGTTGCGGCTTCCACATCCGTGGAGGCCGCCTCGTGGCAGAATAATCCCATAAAGTCTCAACGGGCTTGTCTATTTTTTCCAAATAGCTTGTCTATTCTTTTCAAAACGCGCAGGTTTAACGTTATTTAAGGGGGTGGCACCCGGACTTAACAGATTTCTTTGTATTTTTGTGCGAGTAAAACCAATTAAAATACAAAGGAATATGAAAAATCTCAGATTTTTATTAGCCACCTTGATGGCAGTTACCTGGGGCCAAGCGGCATGGGCACAACAAGATTTTTATACGGATGCTAATGGTATTGTTTACGGTTTTATTGATCACGATGCTTTTGTTCAAAGTATTCCGGACGCACTGACGACGATTGCTCCGCTCAATGAGATTATCATAAATAGTGAGACCTATCCCGTGAAAGGGTTCAGTAGTTCCTTGCTCACAAAACAATATAATTTTGTATATACTCATACGACCAATTGGAAGAAAGTCATTCTGCCGCCTAATTTTACGGCTAATCTTTACTTTCTGGGTGGTTGTCAGAACCTTGAGAGCGTTGAGTTCTCAGCGCAGTCAAAGTTGGAGACGCTTCCTATAGGATTGCTGCGGAATAATCCACTTCTCAGCCATGTCGTCCTCCCTCCGCTTCTGAAGTCTATTAGCGACAGTTGCTTTACAAACTGCTCCAAACTGACCTCCATCACCCTGCCCAATTCAGTTAAGACGATAGGTCGGGCTGCTTTCGCATTTTCCGGATTGACCACTCTCGACGCGAGTCAAGTGACGTCTGTCGGGGATGAGGCGTTTGCTTCATCGGCGATTAGGAGCATTCAGCTGCCTCTGGTGACCATCCTCCCGCCCGGTGCTTTCCGCGGTTCAAGCATCAGCAACATTCAGATTCCAAACGTGACGATGATTGGTAAACGTGCGTTTGAGGAAACTACTATCCAGACGATCAGTCTGCCGCGGGTGACCGAGATTGCCGATAGTGCTTTCATGAACTCGGCGCTGACCGTGCTCGACGGACCCAATCTGGTGACCATCGGCCAGCGGGCTTTCTATTACAGCCGAGCGCTGACGACCATCAACATTCCCAAGGTGGAGACCATCGGAGCTGAAGCCTTCTGCAATTGTTCAGGCCTGACCGGCTTCAACTGGGGTTCGAACGTGCTTCGGACGATTGGCGACAGGGCCTTTGCCGAGGTGCTGCCTAACGTGACGCCTGTCACCCTCCGCTTTTCCAATCCCGACCTGATGTTGGGCTATCAGGCGTTCTATAGTGAAGCGTCTTACCCGGGTCGTGCGCTCACCATCGACTGCCTCTCGCCGGCCGTCGAGGGCTATCCGATGCCGATGATTTCCTCTGCCTTCAACGACGGCCAGAAGCGGTTCATCACCGTCCGTGTGCCGGCCGGCATGGGCCAGCCCTACCGGGCGATGTATGGCTGGCAGCAGTTTAAGATCGTGGAGGACCTCTCCGGGGTGACGCTCTCGGAATATGAGGAGGTGAGCAGTTCGTTCTCCGGCTGGTTCGGCCAATACTCGGCCAGCCAGCTCAGCGCCGTGAAGCGCCTGAAGGTGAAGGGAAAGCTCTATGCTGACGACTGGGAGACGCTGCGCCAGATGTGCGATGGCTCCGTCAGCGGCGTCAGCCTGCGCATGCTCGACTTGTCGGAGGCTCAGTTGACCGACCAAGACATGACCTTCAGCAGCTTCTTGTCGCTCGACACGCTCTGTCTGCCTAAGTCGCGCCGCTATACGGGAGAAGAGTGCGGCATGCAGGGCAGCAAGATCAATCTGGTGGTCATCGTCTCCGACCAGACACCGCCTGTGGCCGACGATGCATATTTCGCCGGCGCCGTGGAGGGCATGACCCTCATCGTGCCCGCCGGCACCTATAGTAAGTATAGCGCGCGCACGGGCTGGCGCCTCTTCGGCAACATGCGGCCGGCTGACGGCATCAGCGAGTCGCCATGGGTCAGCTTCGCCTTCCGCAGCACCGCGGCCGGCTCGCTGGCCGCAGCACTGCAGACTATGTCGGACAAGGAGCAGCACATGCTGTCGGGGCTGACCGTCAGCGGTCCGCTCAACTCGGCCGACCTGCGCGAGATCCGCCGGCTGTGCGGCGTGCCCTACGCCCTCAGCGGTGCCGCCACGGGCTACAACGTCACCTATCTCGACCTGGCCAGCGCCTCGTTCGTGCAGGATGCGACGGCCTTCTGCAACAACGGCAACTACGACTGCAACATCCCCGCTGCCGACATCATCCCCAGCTATGCCTTCAGCGGCCTCACCCAGGTCGACACGCTCTGGCTGCCCTCTTCGGCCCAGGAGCTGAAGGCTTCGATCTTCAAGCAGGCCAACCCCACGATGAAGGTGTTCATCCTGTCTAACGATCCCGGCAGCTTCACGCTCTATGAGAGCACCTTCAGCGGCGACGTCGCGCAGATGACCCTCGTCGTGCCCGCAGGACGCCTGTCGGCCTATCAGAAGTCGACGCCCAACTATGGCTTCCCCAAGTTTGGCCACATCGTAGCCGGCAAGTTCGAGGGCATCGGTGACATGCCCGTCGAAGTGCCCGACTCGCTGACGCTCAACATCTGCAACGGCGACCCCGTCGGCGCAGCCGTGGCCATCCAGTACTTAAAGTCTGGCCGGCTCCAGACCATATACGTGTCACGAGGCACCTCCACCCATAGCATCCTGCGCTCCGACGTCGCCACCGGCGGCGGTCACGACCTCCACCTGGTCGTCTACACCACCCGCAATATCAGCGTCTATCTGGGCAATGAGGACATCACGCAGCAGGCCACCAAGACCTACCGCGAGAAGGAGGGCGACACCTGTTACGACTTCGACTATGCCGTCCTCGGATTCAATAATGCGAATACCTACGAGGCCGACATCTTCATCCTCTTTGCCGACGCCGTCCAGACCGACGTGCGCACCGTCCGACTCACCAGCAACACGCTCGACCAGGACGGCATCGTCTTCACCATGTTGGACAAGAATGAAGATGGCACGACCAACTACGACACAGCCGAGACGTTGCACCCTGGCGAGTTCCACAGCATTCCGGCCTCGAAGGTCATCCAGATGTATCTGCCGCTGGCCAATGGCAATCCGCGCGAGGAGGGCGTGCTGACGCTCAACGGCGTGAAGGTGCAGGATGCCGCGCCAGGCTATGAGAGCAGCAACTGCCAGTATGAGGTGACCGACCTGTCGTCGCACCAGGTGTGGGACTTCCAGCTCACGGTCCATCGCGACGGCGATCCTAATCCCGACTACGTCAGCCACCACATTAACTTCATCGACGCCAGCGCGCAGGCCAAGATGAGCTACAGCTACAACACGTCGGCCGGCGAGGCCGAGACGATGAGCGTCAACGAGGGCGTCAACACGTTCGCGCTGCCCAAGGTGACCTACGACCAGAACACCTGCTTCGTCGACATGGCCATCAAGGTGCCCGCAGGCTATCTGCTGAGCGTCAGCAAGGCCAACGTCAGTATCGACTGGATGCTCACGAAGGACGAGCAGACGCTGACGGAGGACGGCATCGACTACGACGTCTACCACATGCGCAGCAACGAATATGAATATCGCATGGCGGACCAGGCCTTCGTCGTGCAGGTCAAGGAGCCCGACGCCGTCAAGGAGTGGAACGTCACGCTGCTGGAAGGATCCTCGGCCGTCTTCACCCTCGAACAGGCCAACGGCAAGCGCCTCGACGATTGTTATGTCTGGGAAAGCGGCATCGTGCCGGTCAGCGAGAAGGCCGCCTCGGTCACCATGGTCGTCGGCACGCCTCAGCAGAGTGACGAATTCTTTGCCACACACGACCTCGTGGTCATGGCCGACGGCGTGGACCTGAGCTCGCTCTTCACCACCGAGCCCGCCTGGGTGGGCAACATGTATGGCCTCGGCACCCAGCAGCCCCTGACGGGCGACATCCTCAACGCCACCAACTGGATCATCGGCTTCAAGGCCAAGGACGCCACCATGGCCACATGGAGCCTGCAGGCCAAGGACGACGTGCCCGAGGGCGCACAGGCTGAGGTCAGCCTCGGCACGATGACGCTCAGCGTCGGCGCCGACCAGACCTCCGACGCCGGCACCATGAGCGATGCCGACCCCGCGACGGCTCAGAAGTCGGCACGCATCACGGTGCCCGACGGCTATGTCGCCAAGCTGTGGTTCAACGGCGCCGACCTCACCAGCCATCTGTCGCTCGTCTCGACCGACGCCGACGGGCGTAAGGTCTACACGGCCAGCTTCGCCTCAGCCGACGTCATGAGCAAGCTGGCAGTGGACGGCTCCTGGACGGTGCTCTTCATGGACAAGAACAAGAACTACGACCTCAACGGCGACGGCCAGGTGACCATAGCCGACGTGACGATGCTCGTCGACGTCATCCTCGCGCGGTGACGCAGCGGGGCTGGATGGCGGTGGTTTTGTCATAAGAATTCCGAATGGATTATTGTGAGAGTGTAATCGCTTGATATTCAGCGTATTTATGACCTAATAAAAAAGAAGGGCCGCTTTTCGATGCGAGAAGCGGTCCTTTTTGATGCGAAAAGCACCGCTTCTCGTGCCGAGAAGCGCCGCTTTTCCTTTTTGGGAGAGCGTAATGTAAAGATAATTCTGAACCCAATTCCTTCCCTTCTTGCGTCCCTTCGGTAGCAAGCGTCCTTCGGCCGAGCGGAAGGGAGGGGAGTAGCTGTGCCGTCATTCCCCAAGTCTCTTCAGAACGGCGCCTCAGATGTAAACTGCATCAGCTTGCCCGTCGTGGGGTGGACGAAGCGGAGGCTGGCGGCGTGCAGGCAGAGGCGCTGGGCGGACGGGTGGCCGTAGAGGCGGTCGCCGACGATGGGCGCGGCCAGTCCGTCGGCGTGGGCGCAGTGGACGCGCAGCTGGTGGGTGCGGCCCGTGTGGGGCGTCAGGCGGAGGAGGGTGCGGCCGTCGGGCCGCTGACAGATAGGCTCATAGTCGGTCGTGGCCTCCTTGCCGTAGGTGTAGTCGACGAGCTGGCGGGGGCGGTCGTCGAGGTCGGGGCGCAGGGGCAGCCGGATGGTGCCGCCGTGGGTGATGATGCCGTCAACGAGTGCGATGTATTGCTTGCTGACCGTGCGCTCAAGAAACTGCCGCTGCAGGTGGTGGTAGGCCGCACGGTTGCGCGCCACGACCATCAGCCCCGACGTGTCCATGTCGAGCCGGTGGACCATGTAGACTTCGCCATAGCGCTCGCCCAGCAGGCTCTCCACTGACGGCGCCTCGCCCTTCCCCGGCACCGACAGCAGCCCCGACGGCTTGTCGACGACGATGATGTCGCGGTCGACGTGGAGCGTGAAGGTTGAAGGTTGAGGGTTTTTAAAGGTGGAAGGTTGAAGGTTGAAGGTTGATGGGTCGGCTGCGCCGAGGTTGAAGGTTGAAGGTTGAGGGTTGAGGGTTGATGTTTGAAGGTTGAAGGTTAAGGGTTGATGTCCTTCGTCCTTCATCCTTTGTCCTTCATCCTCGGCGAAGCCGACCCCTCCTCCTTCAACCTTCAACCTTCCACCTTTAAAAACCTTCAACCTTCCTCCTTCTCCCAGCATCCACTCGAGGATAGGCTTGCACTTGCCGCGGCAGGCCGTGTAGAAATGGCCCTCGTGGCGGATCTCCATGCGCGGCGAGCGGCCCTGCCAGAACTCGGCTATCTGCAGGGGACGCAGCCCGTGGCCGTAGGCATACTGCAACAGGCGTGGCGCGCAGCATTCGCCCGAGCCGGCCGGAGGGACCGAGGGGGCGAAGATCTCGGTCAGCGTGCGGCGCTCGCCGCGGCCGTTGAGCATCCGGAACTGGTCGAAGAGCCATCGCTGCAGGGCGTCGCTGCGCTGGCTGCGCTCGTGCTTCAGTCGGTCCATCTCGCCCTGAATCGACAGCACATCAGCTTCCGCCTGCGCTATCGTCATGCGCCAGCGCTGTTTCCGTCGGCGCAGTTCCGCCTTCTGATATTGACTCTCTCTGATGAGGTCAGGACTGCTCGCCTGCTCGCGAATGGCGTCGCGGCGGGCCTTGGCCTCGCGCATCATGGCTTTATAGTCGTCAATCTCGCGGTCGGCCTGCTCCCTCAGGCGGGCTAACTGCGCCTTTAAAGACACGTAATCATCGGCACATTCGAGCTCGGCCAGCCGATGGTTGAGCTGCGTGATGCGGGCCTCCTCCTGCTTGAAGTAGCCGTCGGGCTGCAGGTAGTCGAAGACGGCCGGCACAAACCACGGCCAGTCGGCGCGCCCCCCGATCTGCCCGCTGTAGGCCGCCAGGAATCCCAGCCGGCCGTCGGCATCCTCGCAGATGAGCACGCCGAACATCTTGCCCTGGCTGACCTCGTCGTGCCAGTCGGGGAGTGTCTTGACGTGCGCCACGACGGCCTCGGCCGCCTCGACGCACATGGGGTGGGGCTCGTAGCAGAAGGGATCGTTCATCGCCGTGGGGCGGGGCTGCCCGGAGTGTAGTTCGTGCCATTCGTTCATATTGCAGGCAAAAGTACACAGATTCTGCGAGACGACAAAGCCGCGGAGCGTTAATCTTCCCAAAATGTGACGGCAATATCAAGCTTTTTTCGTATTTTTGCAGCCTAAAACTAATCATGCCCATGCTTATGAACCGCTTTTACGTCATGACCATGTTGCTGGCGGCCGCCGTCAGCAGCAGCGCCCAGCGCATCGACATCAATAACTCGCAGAACCGCACCGAGACGGGCTTCACGGCGTGGAGCATCGGCACGCAGGCCGAGGCCACGACCGAGGTCGGCGGGCTGACCCTCACCTTGGGGCTCGAGGGCGCGGCGGCCGGCCGCACTCTGAAGGGCGAGTGGTGGAAGGACGGCGTGAACAAGTATTCGAAGCTTGTCAGCGACGGCGTCGGCGTCTACGGCCTCGACGCCGACGGCAACACGCCGCAGCTGCAGGCGGGCGAGGTGGGCCTCGTGCTCACCGTCAGCGGTCTCACGCCCGGCGAGCACTCGCTCTTGGCCTACCACAACAACCCCTCGGGCTACGACGGGCCGCGGCTCAACGTCTACGTCGACGGCGAGCTCCAGCTCGAAGGCGTCGCCCAGACCAACCGCGCCCAGACGACGACCGCCAGCGGCCAGTCGTACGTGCGCTTCACGGCCACCGAGGGCCGGCCCGTCAGCATCGTCTGGCGCACCCAGCCCGACCCGGCTGTCGACTATACGCAGGGCTACCGCACGACGTCGCTGTTCATCGACGCCCTCGTCTTCGACCGCCCCAACCCGCTGACGACGGCCTCCGACCCTTATCCTGCCGACCAGGACTGGCATGCCGACTGCGGCGAGGCGGGCGTCACGACGCTGGAGTGGACGGGGGCTGCGACGGCCGTCCGCCATCACGTCTACGTCGGCACGTCGCCCGACAGCCTGAAGCGCTATGCCACGACATTGGGCACGAACCTGAAGCAGCACGACCTCTCGCCGATGAACGTCTACTACTGGCGCGTCGACGAGGAGACGGCCGACGGCACCGTCTACGAGGGCGACACGTGGGCCTTCCGCCCGCGCCGGCTCGCCTTCCCCGACGCTGAGGGCTACGGACGCTTCGCCATCGGCGGACGCGGCGGCGCGGTGGTCCACGTCACGTCGCTCGACGACGATCCCTTCGACCCGGAGCCCGGCACGCTGCGCTGGGCACTGACCAAGGTCAAGGGACCCCGCACCGTCATCTTCGACGTCGGCGGCCGCATCGACCTCAAGGCGCGGCTGACCTGCAGCGACCCCTATGTCACCATCGCCGGACAGACGGCCCCCGCCCAGGGCATCGTCATCACCGGTGCGCCCCTGGGCATGGCCTCCGACGGCATCACCCGCTTCCTCCGTCTCCACCTGGGCTATCACAACGGCGACACGAGCCGCGGCCTCGACGGGATGGGCATGGCCGGCGCCGACCATGCCATCATGGACCACTGCTCCATCGCATGGACCGTCGACGAGGGCTTCTCGTCGCGCAATGCGAAGAACATCACCCTGCAGCGCACGATCATCAGCGAGGCCCTCAACATCGCCGACCACCCGAACTATGAGGCCGGCAAGGCCCACGGCTTTGCGGCCACCATCGGCGGCGGCGAGCAGGGCGCCCTCGGCTCGTCGTTCCATCACAACCTGCTGGCCCACAACGAGGGCCGCAACTGGAGCCTCTCGGGCGGACTCGACGGCCAGGGAGCCTACGACGGCCATCACGACGTGTTTAATAACGTGGTCTACAACTGGGGCTCGCGCGCCACTGACGGCGGCACCCACGAGGGACAGTTTGTCGCCAACTACTACAAGATGGGTCCTGCCACGACCAAGACCATCCTGCTCGACGCTCAGATCGAGGGCACCGGCACGGGCACGCAGGCCTACTACGTCAGCGGCAACATCCGCGAGAACCTCAACGGCACGCGCACGCCCGACGCCCTCAACAATACTTATAAGTACACCCTCTCGGGCGGCCAGCAACTGACGTGGGACGTCTTCGTCCGGGAGCCCTTCTTCCGCAGCTATGCCACGGTGGAGACGGCCGGGCAGGCCTATCAGAACGTGCTCAGCGACGTGGGCTGCAACCAGCCCGAGCTCAGCGGCCACGACGCGCGCATCGTCCGCGAGACCCTCACGGGCACCACGTCGACCACGGGCTGCAAGTCGCACAAGAAGGGGCTCATCGACCGCGAGACCGACGCCGAGGGCTTCCTCAACCTGAACATCACCGAGGCCTTCCGCGCCGCCGACTACGACACTGACCGCGACGGTATGCCCGACTGGTGGGAGCGCACGACGGGCTCCGACCCCGCCACGCCCGACCACAACGGCGACCTCGACCATAACGGCTACACTAACCTGGAGGACTTCCTCGAGGTGATGGCCCATCCCCACTTTGCCGTGCGCCCCGGCGACGAGCTCGTCATCGACCTCGCGCCCTACTTCGCCGGCTATGCCGACTTCACGCCCGAGGACACCGACGAGCACCTGCGCGACGGCTTCGTCTACAGCTACGAGGGCCGCCAGCTGCGCGTCGCGCCCGAGCTGCCGCTGGTGCGCTGGCTCAACGTCGGCGTCGTCGATCCGCAGTCGGGCAGCCGCATGACCCGCCGCTTCGTCTTCGTCGTCAGTCCTGAGGCCGAGCCGCAGGCCGTGAGCACCATCAGCCGCAGCGCCGCCCCCGCCCCTCAGCCCTACGACCTGCAGGGCCGCCCCGCCGCCCCCGCCCACCGCGGCATCATCATACAGCAGGGAAAGAAAATCGTGAAATAATTCTACCCCGGGGGAAATCTCGTTATAACGAAATTCCGGAATATCGATATTTCGGAATCTCGAAATAACGAAATCTCGAAATAACGATATAACGAAATTTCGACATAACGACAAAAAAGAAAAAAATGGTAACCCTCACCGACCTCAGCATCGGCTATCAGACAAAGAAAGGCACCAAGGTCGTCGCCGAGCACCTTGACGCCACCATCAACAGCGGCGAGCTGACCTGCCTGCTCGGACAGAACGGCATCGGCAAGTCGACCCTGCTGCGCACCCTCTCAGCCTTTCAGCCCAAGCTGGCGGGCAGCATCACCATCGGCGACCGCGAGCTCGACAGCTACACCGACCGCGAGCTGGCCCGCATGATTGGCGTCGTGCTGACCGAGCGGCCCGACGTGCAGCAGATGACGGCCCGCGAGATGGTCAGCCTGGGCCGCTCGCCCTACACGGGCTTCTGGGGCCGACTGTCGGCCGACGACGAGCAGGTGGTCAGCGAGGCCCTCCGCCTCGTCGACATCGAGTCGCTCGAGGAGCGCCTCGTCTCGACGCTCAGCGACGGCGAGCGCCAGAAGGTCATGATCGCCAAGGCGCTGGCCCAGCAGACGCCCGTCGTCTATCTCGACGAGCCGACGGCCTTCCTCGACTATCCCTCGAAGGTGGAGATGCTGCTGCTGCTGCGACGCATCAGCCGCGAGGCCCACAAGACCGTCTTCCTCTCCACCCACGACCTGGAGCTGGCCCTGCAGGTGGCCGACGTGCTGTGGCTTATGGAGCCCGGCCGCCTCCACATCGGCCAGCCCCGCGCGCTGGCCCGCCAGGGTGTGCTGTCGCGATTCGTCGAGCGCACCCCCGGCGTCACGTTCGACGCCGCCCGTCTGGCGGTCAGCGTTGTCGTCTGATCGGACAGGACAAAAACAAAAAAATGGCCCTTTTCGAAGGTAATATACCCCTATATTACTATCGAAAAGGGCCATTTCTTGATTGTGGCGTCCGATGTTTATCTATATGGAAGTTACAGACCCCACCCCCAACCCCTCCCCTTGCTTCCTATGGAAATTTGCAAGTGCATTTAGTTAATAAATTCTAATGGAGCGGACATTTTCTGTTCGCTCTTTCTTTTCATCCTGAGCAGCTCATGTTCCTGTTCGTA
>JAFUEP010000056.1 GCA_017470345.1 Prevotella sp. | reverse complement strand
TAGTCTAAATTTGGATGATTCCTGCAATTTTAAAGGCCATTTATTTGGCCGTCTCATATTTTTGTAGTAATTTTGTAGCCTAATATGTGTGTGCGTACCAATTTATAAGTATGCGCACGCGAACCCGTGAGGGCCAGACAGGGAATCTATAAAAAAACATTCAATAACATCTAATCAATTAAATTTCAACAACTTATGTGGTTATTAAAATCATCTATCGGTCGTAAAGTTGTCATGTCTGTCACCGGACTGGCGCTGATCTTGTTCCTGACATTCCACTGTTGCATGAACATCGTGGCGCTCTTCTCCGGCGAGGCTTACAACACGATTTGTGAATTGCTCGGCGCCAACTGGTATGCCGTAGTTGCAACGATGGGTCTGGCCCTGCTGGCTGTGATCCACATCGTCTTTGCTTTCATCCTGACGGCTCAGAACCGCCGTGCCCGTGGCGACAATCGTTACGAGGTGTCGACGACGGTGAATGCCGGCAAGGTGGAGTGGGCTTCGAAGAACATGCTCGTGCTGGGTATTATCATCCTGCTGGGTCTGATTCTTCACCTGTTCAACTTCTGGTACAACATGATGTTTGCCGAGCTGTTCCCCTCGATTCACTATGATCCCGCTCCCGCTGACGGTTTCGGCAAGATCGTGAACACGTTCTCGAACCCCATCTTCGTGGTGCTCTATGTCATCTGGATCGTGGCCATCTGGCTGCACCTGAGCCATGGTTTCTGGTCGGCCATCCACACGCTGGGCTGGAACGGCAAGATCTGGCAGAAGCGCTGGCAGTGCATCGGTCTGATCTACGTGACGCTGCTCATGCTGGGCTTCCTCGTGGTGGTGCTGGCCTTCGCTTTCGGCATTGCTCCCTCGCTGTGCGGCGGTTGCTGCGGCGGCGCTGCCTGCTGTGGCGGATGTTAATGAATTGAATATTGAATATTGAAAATTGAAAATTATTATGGCAAAAGTAATTGATTCAAAGATTCCCGCAGGTCCCGTGCCTGAGAAATGGAAGGAATATAAGGCTCATCAGCGTCTGGTCAACCCGAAGAACAAGCTGAAGCTCGACGTTATCGTCGTCGGCACCGGTCTGGCCGGCGCCTCGGCAGCCGCCAGCCTCGGCGAGATGGGCTTCAACGTCATCAACCTGTGCATTCAGGACTCTCCCCGTCGCGCTCACTCGATTGCCGCCCAGGGCGGTATCAACGCCGCCAAGTGCTATCAGAACGACGGCGACTCGGTCTATCGTCTGTTCTATGACACGGTGAAGGGCGGTGACTATCGTGCCCGCGAGGCCAACGTCTATCGTCTGGCTGAGGTGTCGAACAACATCATCGACCAGTGCGTGGCTCAGGGTGTTCCCTTCGCCCGCGAGTATGGCGGCATGCTGGCCAACCGCTCGTTCGGCGGTGCCCAGGTGAGCCGCACGTTCTATGCCAAGGGTCAGACGGGCCAGCAGCTGCTGCTCGGCGCCTACAGCTCGCTGAGCTGCCAGGTGGAGGCCAAGAAGGTGAAGCTCTACACGCGTTATGAAATGGAGGACGTCGTGATTGTCGACGGTCGCGCCCGCGGCATCATCGCCAAGAACCTCGTCACCGGTAAGCTGGAGCGCTTCTCGGCCAACGCCGTGGTCATCGCCACCGGCGGCTATGGCAACACCTACTTCCTCTCGACCAACGCCATGGGCTGCAACTGCACCGCTGCCGTGCAGTGCTATCGCAAGGGAGCATATTTTGCTAACCCCTCCTATGTCCAGATTCACCCCACCTGCATCCCCGTCCACGGCGACAAGCAGTCGAAGCTGACGCTGATGTCGGAGTCGCTCCGCAACGACGGCCGCATCTGGGTGCCTAAGAAGCTGGAGGACGCCAAGGCTCTGCAGGCTGGAACCAAGCAGGGATGGGAGATTCCCGAGGAGGACCGCGACTACTATCTGGAGCGCCGCTATCCCGCATTCGGTAACCTCGTGCCCCGCGACGTTGCTTCGCGTGCCGCCAAGGAGCGCTGCGACAAGGGCTACGGCGTGAACAACACCGGTCTGGCCGTGTTCCTCGACTTCTCGGAGTCGATCAACCGCCTCGGCCTCGACGTCATCATGCAGCGCTACGGCAACCTCTTCGAGATGTACGAGGAGATCACCGACGTGTTCCCCGGCGATGTGGCCAACGAGATCAACGGCGTGAAGTATTACAAGCCCATGATGATCTATCCCGCCATCCACTACACCATGGGCGGCATCTGGGTCGACTATGAGCTGCAGACCTCCATCCCCGGTCTGTTCGCCATTGGCGAGTGCAACTTCTCCGACCACGGCGCCAACCGCCTCGGCGCTTCGGCCCTGATGCAGGGTCTGGCCGACGGCTACTTCGTGCTGCCTTACACCATCCAGAACTATCTGGCCGACCAGGCCGTATGGCCCAAGGTGCCCACGGACCGTCCTGAGTTCGCCGAGGCCGAGAAGGCCGTCAACGCCGAGCTCGACCGCCTGCTCAACATCAAGGGCAAGCGCTCCGTCGACAGCATCCACAAGGAGCTGGGCCACATCATGTGGGAGTACGTCGGCATGGGCCGCACCGCCGAGGGCCTGAAGACGGGTCTGAAGAAGATGCACGACCTGGAGAAGGAGTTCGACACCAACCTCTTCGTGCCCGGCACGAAGGAGGGTCTGAACATCGAGCTCGACAAGGCCATCCACCTGCGCGACTTCTTCACCATGGGTCAGCTCGTCGCCTTCGACGCCCTGAGCCGTAACGAGTCGTGCGGCGGCCACTTCCGCGAGGAATACCAGACGGAGGAAGGCGAGGCCAAGCGCGACGACGAGAACTACTTCTACGTCGGCTGCTGGGAGTACAAGGGCAAGGGCCAGGAGCCCGAGCTCATCAAGGAGCCGCTGGAGTATGAAGCAATCAAAGTACAAACCCGTAACTATAAGAATTAAAGACTATGGCTAAGAATATAAGTTTCACGATTAAATTTTGGCGTCAGAATGGTCCGAAAGATGCGGGTCACTTCGATACGCACGAAATGCACGACATCCCTGATGACACCTCGTTCCTCGAGATGCTCGACATCCTGAACGAGGAGCTCATCAACGAGGGCAAGGAGCCCTTCGTCTTCGACCACGACTGCCGCGAGGGCATCTG
>JAFUEP010000017.1 GCA_017470345.1 Prevotella sp. | reverse complement strand
GTCCTGTACATAGTCCTGCAGGGCAGTCAGCGCCTCGCACTGGTTCCACTGCGTGAAGTATTCCTTCGCCGCCGGAGTGACGACGGGGCTGTCATCGTCCTTCGAGCACGATGCCAACGTCGCCGTGGTGCCGCAGAGGATAAGGATGGTGGCGAGCATCCATAGTTTCTTTGTTTTGTTCATTGTTATTTCTTTTTGTTGATTCGTTTGGTCAGGCTGATGGCGCCCATCGGGCAGACAAGTCGGCAGAGGTGACAGCCTACGCATTTCGTGCCGACGATACAGGGCTGGCGGGTGTCGTGGTCGAAGGTGATGGCCTGGTGACCGCCATCCATGCACGACACATAGCAGCGACCGCAGCCGATGCAACGCTCACGGTCTATCTTAGGATATACGATAGTGTCGCGGTCGAGGTCGGAGGGTAGCACGAAATTCTTCAGCTCCGAGCCCACGAGGTCATCGAGCCGTTCGATGCCATGCTCATGCATATAGGTCTGCAGTCCCAGCGTAAGGTCGTCGATGATGCGATAGCCGTACTCCATCACGGCAGTACACACCTGCACGTTGCGACAGCCCAGCTGGATAAACTCCAGAGCGTCGCGCCATGTCTCGATGCCGCCAATGCCGCTCAGTTGCACATTCTTCATAATCGGATTTTTCGCCATCTCGAGGATGTGGCGCAGGGCGATTGGCTTCACTGCACGACCAGAGTAGCCCGAAAGTGTCTGCTTGCCGCTGACCTCCGCCTCGTGGCTCATCGTCACGCTCTTGATGGTGTTGATGGCAGAAATAGCATTTGCACCGGCAAAGTAGGCCCCCATGGCAGGTTGGCTAATCTGCGTGATGTTGGGTGTCATCTTGGCGATGACAGGTATCTTCACGCTGCGCTTCACGTAGGCGGTATAGAAGGTTACCATTTCTGGGTTCTGCCCCACATCGCTGCCCATGCCCGCAAGACGCATCTGCGGGCACGAGAAGTTCAGCTCTACGGCATCGCAATCTGCGGCCTCGGCCATCTGTGCAAGCTCGGCCCACTCCTCCTCGAACTGCCCCATGATGGAGGCCACGACCACCTTCGTGGGATAGTCGCGCTTCAGCCGTCGCAGAATGTCGAAGTCCACCTCGTAGGGATTTTCCGACAACTGCTCCATATTGCGGAACCCGGCAAAGCGCGCATCACTCTTCACGGCATCGAAGCGTGGCGACACCTCGTGGATTTCCTGCTTGCAGATAGTCTTGTAAAAGACACCCGCCCAACCGGCATCGAAGGCCCGTGCCACCATGTCGTAGTTGGTACACACGGCTGAAGAGGCGAGGAAGAAGGGATTTTCGCACGCAATGCCGCAGAAGCTAATTGCAAGCGAGGGGTTGGCATCGTTTGTGGTGACGGCCTCCGTGCCGACCGCGTTCAGCATCTCACGGATACGGATAGGCCGGTCGTAATGAATACAGGCATCCTCTGCCCTCTGGAGGTCGGCATCGGTAGAGTTCGCCACAAAACGTAGGGCATACTTATCGTTGCCAAACCTGATAGAACGGATGGCCCGCGCCACATCGCCAGTCTCGCACGCTTTCGTGCAGGGAGCATCCTCGCACAGTAGGCAGCGTGCCGCCTCTTCATGGATGTGTATCATATCTTTTGATTATTTTAACTGTTTCACGGGGAAAGTAAAGTAGGTGTCGGGGAAGGGCTCGTCTTTCAGCGTGAAGTGCCACCACTCGGTGTCGAGGGGCTTGAAGCCGTGGGCGAGCATGGCGCGGCGCAGAATCATGCGGTTCTTGAACTGCTGCTCGGTGATGCTGCTCTTCGGCGTGGCGGACGATTTCGAGTTTTCGCCTGTGTATTCGCCCGTCTCGGTATTGCCGCAGAAGTCTGGGTGGCTCTCGGGGCCGAACCAGTCGAAGGTACCGCCCATATCGAGTTCCTTCTCAGTTGCCATGTCGAAGAGGGTCAGGTCAACGGTGCTGCCGCGCGTGTGGCCGCTCTTCTCCATGATGTACTCCTGCTCGAAGAGCACGCTCTTGTCGAGGTTGGGGTAGAAGTAGGGCTTCATCTCCGTAGCTGTGAGGTCAGCGGCCCAGCGCACGAAGTGGTCCACGCCCTTCTGCGGACGGTAGGCATCGTAGATTTTCAGGCGGTAGCCCTGCTGTCGCACGTCGTCGCTCACCTCCTTCAGTGCTGCTGCGGCCTGCTTGGTAAGCAGGGCCGTGGGCTCCTCGTAGCCGTCGATGCGCTGGCCCACGAAGTTGTACGTGCCGTAGTAGCGTATTTCTAAGATAGCATCGGGCACCACGTCGGTCAGGGTTACAAACTGGCTGCTGTCATCCGTCGGACTGACCACAGGGTTATCGTCCTCGCTGCCGCAGCAGGTGATCACACATACGCCGCAAATAATTACGAGGATGGCGGCGGCCATCCATAGCTTCTTTTGTTTCATTATTATAAGAGTTTAGTCTAATGGTATCTCCGGATGCTGCACGGCCAGGGGCAGACCCTCCTGCGAGAGATAGAACATGTAGAGGATGACGGGCTTCGTACCCCGGTTCTCGCCGTGGTGGATGGTGTTCACCATCTCCACGACCACCTCGCCCTCATGCACCGTCTTCTCTTTGCCGTCCTGTCCGATGATGGTCAGTTCGCCCTGCACCAGTATGCCGTAGTTCATCACGGGGTGATGGTGCCAGCCCAGCTTCTGCCCAGCGGGAAACTCATACTTCACCGCCACCAGTTCGGGGCGGCCCTGCAGGTAGTCGGGCAGCTCCACACCGTCCCAGCTCTGCGAGGTGCGTATCAGTTCCGTGGATACCACTTGCGGTGTCACCGCGTTGTCTGCATGTGCCTTCTCACAGGCTGTCAGAACTATACTTGTTGCGCCGCAGATAATGATGAGGATGGCGGCGAGCATCCATAGTTTCTTCTTTCTCATAGTTCCTTTACTATTATGTTTTGTCGTCTTTCTCCTTCGTTCTGTAATCTGTCTCATGATTGTCTTCCTTGTTTTTATTCCCTGACCGTGACGACCAGCGACAGGTCGCAACGGCGGAGTATCTCTATCATCTTGTCCTCGTCGAGGGCAATGCAGCCGCCGGTGTAGGACTTAGGCCCTTTGCAGTGGATGAAGATATTGCTGCCCTTGGGCCATTCGCAACTGAGATTGAAGTCGGTGGTCAGCCCGTAGTTGTACTGCGGCACGGTGTGGTACATGTCCTCGCCCTTACAGCCGTAGTGGTGGACGGCGGCGGTGTCGATTACCTGATTGTAGTACGGCCCTTCCTCGTCGCAAGCGAAGATGGATGTCGTGACGTCGATATAGGGGATAGCTGTGCCGGGGTTGGGCTTCACACCGAAGGCCTTCATCACGTGTAGCGTACCGGTGGGTGTCTTGGCATCACCCTCACCCGTCTTGCCAATGCCATTTTTGCCAATGTACACGTCGGTGGTGAATATTTCCTTGCCGTCGATGGTCAGCCGGGCCTTGGCCTCGCTGCCACGAACATCGAACACTTCGAGCAACTGTCCCTTGGCAGCGGCATTGTCATCGTTGCTGCCGCAAGAGGTCATTACATATACGCCGCAGAGGATGAGGATGGCGGCAAGCAACCATAGTTTCTTTTGTTTCATATTTGATTATGTTATTTTGAATTTTTGTTTCTCCACGCTCTGGCCCGCACGGCGATGTTCCTGGCGAGGCACTCGCTGTAGAGCCACGGCTCACAGCCGTGGATGTCGCCCACGTTGATGAGATCCTTATACGGTAGGTACTCCGAGCCGCTGTAGCCGGTGGCCACGAGCACGTGGTGCTCAGGTGCAAGGGTGATGGTGATGGTGTCGTGGAGCGTGGCGGGCGTGGCATCGGTGCGCCAGTTTACGGGGTTGATGCAGATGTCGGAGGCGGCGATAATGGGCTTGATGTACTTCACGTCCTTCACCGTGTTGTAACAGATGGTGACGCCCGTGTCGGTCTCGCCCTCGGCGGGACGGATATGCGGACATTCGGCCATGTCAGCCTTGGTTACCTTGTAGCCCAAGACGTAGGCAGCGGCCAACTGCGAGTAGGTTTCGTCGCTGATGTGCTTCAGCAGTTCCACCACAGCCCTGCCGCCCTGGCTGAAGCCTGCGATGATGAGCGGACGGCTCTGGTCGCGCCGGGCCTGAAAGTGGTCGAAGGCCGTTCGGACATCGTCCATTGCCAACCTGACGCGGCTGTTGATGGTGTCCTCGTTCTGCGTCACCCAGGCATCGATGGTGGTGTGGCGGTAGTATGGGGCATAGAAACGGTTGCCGGGCGACATATAGGCTGCCACCTTGTTGATTTCCGTAGCCATGTGCTCGCGGTGCGTGGCGTTCCACACATCGGCGTAGTGGCACCGTCGCCCGTCCTCCGTCATCCAGTCCTCCTCCCATGTCGAGACCACGTAGAAGACGTCGGCCCCCGTGCCGAGAGCGTCACCTTCGGCTGTCACCCACATCGTCGGGTCGTCGTAGTCGGGAGCCACAGGCACGTATAGCTGCTCTGCCACCACAGGATTGTCATCCTTATTGTTGCAGCATGTTATCACACATGCGCCGCAGATAAAGAAGAAGATGGCGGCGAACATCCATAGTTTCTTCTGTCTCATCTATTATCTTTTATTTGCTTTTTCATTTTCAGTATGCGGCGCACGCTCTGGTTGATGCGTTCCTCGGTGAGCGTGCCGTCCTCCACGGCCTTGATGACGGCATCGAAGGCATCAACGAAGTTCTGCGGGCCAAGCACGATGTCGGCACCGGCCAGCAGCGTACCCACGGCGGCCTCGGCATTGGTGTATTGCTGGGTGATGGCTCCCATCTCCATGGCATCGGTGATGATGATGTTCCGGTAGCCCAGTTCGCCGCGTAGTTTGTCTTGCAGGATGATGCTCGACATGGTGGCGGGGATGTCGGAGCCTGTCACGTTGGGCGTGGCGATATGGGCCGTCATAATCAACTGCGCGCCCCACGAGATGCTGGCCTTGAAGGTCGTCATCTCACAGGAGAGCATCTCGTCCCACGTCTTCAGGCTCTGCGCATAGCCGAAGTGCGTGTCGGCCTTGGTGTCGCCGTGGCCGGGGAAGTGCTTGATGCAGCCCGTCACGCCGGCATCCTTCAGCCCCTGCAGATAGCTGACGACCATCGGCGCGGCCACCTCGGGATTGTCGCTGAAGGCACGGGCACCGATGACGATGTTCTCAGGGTTGGTGTTCACGTCGGCCACGGGGGCGAAGTCGATGTCGAAGCCGTAGCGGCGCAGATAGGTGCCGATGGTGTTGCCGCAGTGGTAGGCATTCTGCGCATCGCCCGTGGCACCGATGGCCGCCATCGACTCAAACTTCTCCACTGCGAAGTTCCCGTTGTTGGCGATGCGGGCC